>NZ_SMOD01000022.1 GCF_004353905.1 Paraburkholderia guartelaensis
TGCCGCTCTTGCCGTTGCGCTGGTTGGTCGCGTTCTCGGGCCGCACGGCGCCGGCCGGATAGCCCAGATGGTGTCCAAGTTCGGCGCCCAGCGCCCGCTCGATCAGCGCCTTCTTGAACGCCGCTGAGGCGGCATGCACCGCTTCGGCCGTCATCGGCCCCTTCACGAACTGGTCGATCAGTTCCTTCGGAATGGACGGCAACGCCGTCAGGGCCTCGGGGGACGTCTTGGGTTTGCGTGGCATACATGCTCCTTGAGCTACATGTTATGCCTTACACACAAAATTTATGACAGGCCCTAGGAGTGACGTTCGGACCCGTCAATGTTCGATATGGCGTCCTTGAATATGGACAAAACGCGCCACAAAAAAGTACGGGCCGGTGGAGAACCGGCCCGCGCTGGACTGCCTATTGCAACAACGTACTGCCTACTGCGTTCTGCGTACTGCTACTGCACGGCTGCACCTCTCACTGCGCCAGCCAACTTCAACTACCTTCTGCTCTCTGCGTACTGCAACTTCCTGACTGCAACAACTCACCTACTGCGTACTGCGAACTGCAACTTCTACTGCAACCACTCACTGCGTTTTGCAACTGCACCAACTACAACTTCCACTGCAATTTCTCTGCGTACTACCACTGCAACTTCTACCGCAACCACTCACTGCGTATTGCAACTGCAGCAACTGCAACTTCTACTGCGACTCACTGCTCACTTCTGCTGCAACAACTGACTGCGTACAGCGACAACTCACTACAGGGGGTAGCTTGCCGGAACCGCCCGAAGCGGCTCCGTTCGGTCAGGACTTAGTGGCCGAAGTAAATGCGCTGGTTCGGTGCGACTTGCGCCGGTTGCACCGCTGCACCCGACTGCGACGTACCCACTGCCGGTGCGCCGTAACCGCTGGTGTCGCCGGCGGCGAGCTTTTCCTGGGTCACGCGCGCTTGCGCGGCCTGCAGGTTTTGCGGGTAGTTCACATGGTCAGCCGACGGGTTGTAGCCAGCGTGCTCGAGTTGAACCAGTTCAGCGCGCACTTGAGCGCGGGTCAGGCCCTGTTCGCTCGACTGGGCGAACGAGATTGCCGGGATGGCAAGAGCGGCGGCAACGACAACTGCGGGGATAAGCTTGTTCATGATCGGACCTCCATCTGTTTTATTTCCGCTTCGGAACACCGTGTTCGTCAGCGATTGATTACAGTGTAGGCGTCCGATCACGCTAGGGAAAACCCTAATTCGTCAAAACACCGTTGCGATTTCGGTAATAAAAAAAGGTGAGTCCTGCGGACTCACCTTACGATTCCAACAAAGACCGCAACGACAATGCGGCCTTCTGTCTTGCGACCTTACGACCAGTCGGCGTGGAAACTGCCCGGCTTGTCGTTGCGCTCGAACGTGTGCGCGCCGAAGAAGTCGCGCTGCGCCTGCACGAGGTTGGCGGGCACGCGCTCCGAGCGGTAGCCGTCGAAGTAAGCGATGGCCGACGAGAACGCCGGCACCGGCACGCCCGCGCTTACCGCCTGGATCACCACGTCGCGCAGCGCCGACTGATAGTTGGCCGCGATGTCACGGAAATAGGGATCGAGCAGCAGGTTGTCGAGCTGCGGGTCCTTCGCGTAGGCGTCCGTGATCTTTTGCAGGAAGCGCGCGCGGATGATGCAGCCCGCGCGGAAGATCTTGGCGATCGTGCCGTATTGCAGGTCCCACTTGTACTCGTCGGAAGCCATGCGCAGTTGCGAGAAGCCTTGCGCGTACGAAATCACCTTCGAGAAGTACAGCGCGCGGCGCACCGACTCGATGAACGCCTTGCGGTCGCCCGAGAACGGCTTCGCGTCCGGGCCCGAAAGCACCTTGCTCGCTGCCACGCGCTGCGTCTTGAGCGACGAGAGCACGCGCGCGAACACCGCTTCGGTGATGAGCGGCAGCGGCGCGCCGATATCCAGCGCATTTTGGCTCGTCCACTTGCCGGTGCCCTTTTGTGCGGCGCGGTCGAGGATGACGTCGACGAGATCCTTGCCCGTTTCCTCGTCCTTCTTGCCGAAGATCTTCGAGGTGATCTCGATCAGGTAGCTGTCGAGCTCGCCTTCGTTCCATTCGGTGTAGACCTTGCCCAGTTCTTCGTTCGAGAGGCCGAGCACCTGCTTGAGCACTGCGTAGCTTTCGGCGATCAGCTGCATGTCGCCGTATTCGATGCCGTTGTGCACCATCTTCACGAAATGGCCCGCGCCGTCCGGGCCCATGTAGGCCACGCACGGCTCGCCGTCCGTCGGCGCCTTCGCGGCGATTTCAGTGAGGATCGGTGCAACCAGATCGTAAGCATCGCGCTGGCCGCCCGGCATGATCGACGGGCCCTTGAGCGCGCCTTCCTCGCCGCCCGACACGCCCGTGCCGATGAAGTGCAGGCCCGACTTCGCGAGTTCCTGGTTGCGGCGGATGGTATCGGTGAAGTGCGTGTTGCCGCCGTCGATCAGGATGTCGCCCTTCTCCAGCAGCGGCTTGAGCGCGGCGATGGTGTCGTCGGTCGGCGCGCCGGCCTTCACCATCATCAGAATGCGGCGCGGCTTTTCCAGCGAATCCACGAACTCTTCGAGCGTGTACGCCGGCACGAGCTTGCGATCCGGATACTCAGCGATCAGCTCGTCGGTTCTGGCGCGGCTGCGGTTGAACACCGAGACCGCGTGGCCGCGGCTTTCGATGTTGAGCGCCAGATTGCTACCCATCACGGCCAGACCCACAACGCCGATTGGCTGTTTGCTCATGTTGATTCTCCACTTCATTCATTGACGGCGCCGCAACGGGGCGCCAACCGTGCAAGCATAAGGGAAACGTAGCGGTGCTGCGCGAACGCGCGCATGTGCGCCGGACGTTTGCCGACCTGGCTTACTGTTTTCGGAACACGAGGCTGAAGTTGTTCGCGGGCATCGGCACGCGCGCTTCGCACGCGAAGCCTTGTGCCTGCGCCAGCGCCTCCACTTCCTCCATGTTGCGCACGCCCCACGACGGGTCGCGCGCGCGCAAGTCGGCGTCGAAGGCCTCGTTGCTCGGCGCCGTATGCGCGCCTTCGCGCCGGTACGGCCCGTAGAGCACGAGCGCTCCACCCGTAGCAATGCGCGCGCCCGCGCCTTTCATGAGCGCCTCCGCCGCTTCCCACGGCGCGATGTGAATCATGTTGATGCAGACGATGGCGTCCACCGCGTCGATCGGCCAGGGCTCGCGGCGCACGTCGAGATCGAGCGGCGCGTGCAGGTTGGCGAGACCCGAGTGCTCGCGCCAGGCGTCGATCGAAGCGCGGGCGCGCGCATCCTGGTCGCTCGGCTGCCACACGAGGTCGGGAAACGCGGCCGCGAAGTGGACGGCATGCTGGCCAGTGCCGCTCGCGATTTCGAGCACCGTGCCCCGCGCGGGCAGCGCGCCGCGCAACACCGCCAGGATCGGCGCGGCGTTGCGCTCGGCGGCTGGCGCGGACAGGCGTTGGGCGGCTTGCGGTTCGTTCATCGTCTTGCGGTCTCCCGGCATTCAGTTGGCGTTCATTCAGCCTTCAATCAGTACAGCGAGTTCTTGATGCGCTCGACGAGACCGGCTTCGTAAGTCTCGGCGTCGAACGTCTCGCCATATTGCTCCTCGTTCACGCGGCGCAGCATCTCGCCCGCGCTCGGCAGGTGCGAGCGTTCGACGTGGCGCGACGGGTCCCACAGCTTCGAGCGCACGATGGCCTTGGAGCAATGGAAGTACACGCTTTCCACGTCGATCACGAGCACCGATCGCGGCGGCTTGTCATCCACGGCGAAGCTCGCGACGAGCGCGGGATCGGTGCTCACACGGCCACGCCCGTTCACGCGCAGCATCTCGCCCACGCCCGGCACCATGAACAGCAGCCCCACCTGCGACGAGGCCACTACGTTGCGCAGACTGTCCACGCGATTGTTGCCGGGACGGTCGGGCAGCGCGAGCGTGTGCTCGTCGAGAATGCGCACGAAGCCGGGTGCATCGCCGCGCGGCGAGCAGTCGAGGCCTTCCGGACCGCCCGTGGCGAGCACGACGAACGGCGAGCTTTCGATGAAGCGCCGGTAATCCGCATTGACGTGATCGATTTCCTTGCGCAACGCGCGTTCGTGCGGCGTGCCGTAGTGCGCTTCGAGGTCGGCTAGCGTGGTCAGCATGTCGTCGGTTCCGTGGGGTCGTGGAGTGTCAGGGGACGAGGCGCGCGCCCAGCGCGTCGAGCACGGCGGCGCAGGGGGCTTCGAGTTTGAGGGCGAGGAGCGGGTCGGCGCGCGTCTTGCCCATGTTGATCGCGGCCACGGGTTTGCCGCGCTGCTGGGCCCAGACGCAGAAGCGGTAGCCCGAGTACACCATGAGCGAGGAGCCGACCACGAGGACGGCGTCGGCCTCGTCGAGCGCGTTCGACGCGCTTGCCACGCGCTCGCGCGGCACGTTCTCGCCGAAGAACACCACCGAGGGCTTGAGCATGCCGCCGCACGCGGCGCACGCGGGCACGTGGAAGGCATTGGCGCCGTCGAAGTCGAGATGGGCGTCGCCATCGGCGGCGGGTTCCGCGCTCGCACCCGCAATGGCCGGGTTGCGCGCTTCGAGTTCCGGCTGGATCGAGGCGCGCGAATACTGCGCGCCGCAGTCGAGGCAATGCACGTGCGCGATGCTGCCGTGCAGTTCGATCACGTCGCGGCTGCCCGCGCGCTGATGCAGCCCGTCCACGTTCTGCGTGACGAGCGTGGGCGCGTAGCCCGCCGCACCGAGGCGCGCGAGCGCGCGGTGCGCGCCATTGGGCTGTGCGAGACCCACCGTGGGCCAGCCGATCAGGCTGCGCGCCCAGTAGCGGCGCCGCATGCTCTCTGAACCGAGGAATTCCTGCAGCGTGATGGGGGGCGAGCGCTTCCAGGCGCCGTTCTCATCGCGGTAGCCCGGAATGCCCGAATCCGTGCTGATGCCCGCGCCGGTCAGGACGAACAGGCGCGAATGGCGCTCGACGAACGCCTGCAGCGCGTCGAGGGCGGCGGCGTCGAAGGCGGGAACGTTGGGAACGAGGATGGATTCGGTCATGGCGGCAGGCAGCAATGCAGGTCAGCGCGAGGGCTTGCCGCCCGACGGCGCGGCCGATGGCGAAGCCGGTTTTGCGGCTTGCTTGCGCGCGGCTTTCGCCTGCGCCTGCCGTTCGGCTTCACGCGCCTCCCACGCGGCCAGCGCGGCGCGGTACCGGCCGTACTCCTCGTCGTACAGATCGAAGATGCACGGGTCGCAGCCGCTATGGCAGCAGTCGTCGTTATCGGGGCATACGGGCGGCTGAGGACGCGGATCATCGTCCGGACGCGGGGGCAAAGACATGGGCGCTCGGGCGTCGTAGTGGTTCAGCGGCCAGTATACGGGACGCGGCGGCCGAGCGTGCGGCAGCGCCCGCCCGGCCTATGGGCTTAGCCGCGACCTACGAACGGCATCTTCGTCGCCATGATCGTCATAAACTGCACGTTCGCTTCGAGCGGCAGTTGTGCCATGTGCAGCAGCGCGTCGGCCACGAGTTCCACATCCATCAGCGGCTCGACGGCAATCTCGCCGTTCGCCTGCGGCACGCCGCGCGCCATGCGCTCGGCCATCTCGGTCGCCGCGTTGCCGATGTCGATCTGCCCGCACGCAATGTCGTAGCGCCGGCCATCGAGCGACACGGTTTTCGTCAGGCCCGTGATGGCGTGCTTGGTGGCCGTGTAGGCGGCGCTGAACGGGCGCGGCGCGTGCGCCGAAATCGAGCCGTTGTTGATGATGCGCCCGCCTCGCGGCGTCTGCCGCTTCATGAGCCCGAACGCCGCGCGCGTGCACAGGAACACGCCGGTGAGGTTCGTATCGACCACGGCGCGCCAGTCGTCCACGGAAAGCTCGTCGATGTCCACGGCCGGCGCGTTGCGGCCCGCGTTGTTGAAGAGCAGGTCGAGCCGGCCATAGCGCGTGCGGATCGTCTCGAAGAGCGCCTCGACGGCCGCCGCGTCGGTCACGTCGCAAGGCGCCGCCAGCGCCTCTTCGCCGCGCGCGCGAGCCTCGTTGGCGAGCGCTTCGAGCGGCGCAGCCCGCCGCCCCGCCAGCACGACGGCGAAGCCGTTGGCCAGCAGCCTGCGCGCGCACGCGCGGCCAATGCCGCTGCCCGCGCCCGTCACCAGTGCGATCTTGCGTTGTTCGGTATCACTCATCGTTGCCTCTTTCTTTCGGTTGAGCCTTCAATCGAGCGGCTGGTCGTTGGGATTCGCGAAAAGCGCCTTCATCGGCTCCGACATCGGATAGTCGAGATTCACGCCCGCAGGCGGAATGGGCGACTCGAACCAGCGCCGGTAGAGCGCGAGCCCCTCGTCCGAGCGCTCCATCTTCGCGATGGTGTCGTCGGCAATGCGCTTGAAGGCGGTGTCGCCGCGCCGGAACATGCAGCCATACACTTCCGACCTGGCCGGGCTGCCGACGATCGCAAAAGCGTGCGCGTCGTTCAGGTTACGCGCGCTTTGCGCGACGGGCGCACCCGGCGTTTCGCTCGCCATGTAGCCGGTCGCGAGCGCGGCGTGCAGCAGCGGCTCGTCCATCACGAAGGCAACGGCGCGCCCCGAGCGCACGGCTTCGACGGAGTCGCCGTGAGTCTTCGCGACGATGATGTGCATGTTCATCGCACGCTCCATGTTCCAGCGGCGCAGCAGGCGCTCTTCCGACGTGCCTGCGGTCGTGACCACCGTGCGGCCCGCGAGATCGCCGAAGTCCTTGACCGGCGAGCCGCGCTTCACGAGCATGCGCACGCCGTACTCGAAGATGCTGTCGGAGAACGCCACGTCGTTCTCGCGCTCACGCGTATGCGTCGTGGTGCTGCATTCGAGATCGATCGTGCCGTTCTGCACGAGCGTGATGCGGTTCTGCGGCGTGACGACGAGTTCGCGCACGCGCAGTTCGGGAAGCTTGAGCGTTTCGCGCACGTTATCCACGATGCGCTGGGTGATCTCGTAAGAGTAGCCCGTTGCGTGCTCGCCGCCGGCCATATAGGAAAACGGCACGGTGGCTTCGCGCACGCCGATGACGATCGTCCCGGTGTCGCGAATCTTGCGCAGTGTGGGGCTTTCCAGTTCATCGGCATGCACCGCGCCTGCAGACATGCAGACGCACACGAGCGCAACGTAGCGCATATGGCCGCGCAGCATTCTGGCGATACCCACCGGCTTTGACTCGCGCTTCAACCGTGTCTCCCCTGGATCTCTCGTTCGTTCGCATGAAGCGCACGCTCAGCGGCGCTCCGCTCCTGCGCGCGATTGTACCGGCGGCCCGTCTCGGCTCGCATCATGCGACCTTGGCTTCCGTGTCCGGGCGCTCACGCCGTGCACGTGTCGGCGAGGCAGCCGCGCAGCACCTCCACGAACGCGTGGCCTGCCTGCGAGTCCATGCCGCCTTCGCGCCACATGGCGAACACACCGACCGTGAGCGCCGGTTCGACGCGCCGGATCGCCACCGGCTCGCCCGCCCCGCGCGCGCTGAGTTCGTCGAGCAGCACGCGGCCTATGCCACGCGCCGCGAGTGCGCGCGCCACGTGCCACGTCTGCGCCTCGACGGCCGCGAGCCGGTCATCCACGCCTTCGGCTTCGAGCAGATTGCCGATCGCCTCGCCAAGCGGATCGACGTTGCCGATGCTGATCCATTCGCCATCGACCAGATCGCGCAACGCGAGCGGCGCATGTTCCGGCGTGGGGTCGTCGGGCGGCGCGACGCAGACCACGGCCGTGCGCGCCAGTTCGACCGCGGCAATGCCGGGCCGCGCGGGCGGATTGAGCGCAACGCCCAGATCGAGTTCGCGCGTGAGCAGCGCGTTGAGCAGCTCGGCGGTGTGGCGCGTCTGAATCTTGAGCGACACATCGGGATAGCCCGCGCGAAACGTCTGCACGGCAGCCGGTATCAAGCTCATGCCGAGGCTCGGCAAACAGCCGATGCGCAACAGCCCTTGCGGGCGCAGCGCGAGATTGCGCGCGAGATCGCGAATGCTGTCGAGGTTCGATTGCAGCTTCTGCGTTTCGGCGAACAGCAATTCGGCCTCGCGCGTGGGCTGCAGGCGGCCGTGCGCGCGGCTGAAGAGCTTGAGGCCCGCACTGCGCTCCGCATGCGCGAGCACCTTGCTGACCGCGGGCTGCGAAACGCACAGCAGCTCGGCCGCCTTGGAGAGCGAGCCGGTGCGCATGATCGCGTGAAAGACTTCGATATGACGTAGACGCATGGGGCGCGTGCCGTGCATGCGTACTAGGCTCATGCGCGGCGCGATGAAAGAAAAGCGCAAGGATAGCGCGTTCGGCTGCGCGCTTCGCCTGCAAGTTCGACTCAGGCTTTGCTCATACGCGGAAATCGGCGGCCATGTCGTCGTCGCTGCGCGCGACGATCGCGCCGCTGCGCGCGGCCTTGAGGAACACGTCGTAATCGCGCTCCACCTGGTCGGCATAGCTGAATGCGTAGGCCGTGAGCGCCTCCGCGAACTGGTCGCTGCGGCCAATGTACGAAGAGATTTCAATGGCGGCGCTGCCCGACTTCGCGTGGGCGCGCGCGAGCGCCCAGCCGCACAAACGCGCATAGCCGCAGAGCAGCGTGCTGTCGAGCAACTGGAGATCGACTGAGAGCTTCATGTCGCGCAACTGGCGCACGTAGAAATGACGCCCGTTGGGCCCCGTGGTCCAGCCAAGGAAAATATCGCTCGCCGCCTGCAATAGCCGCTGGCCGCGCACGACGCGCGCGCCTTCGTGCTTGATCGAAGGCGACTTGAAGTACTGCGAAACGACCGAGCGACGCGCCTCTTTCACCTGCAGGAAAAGCGGCTTCTCGTGATGATCGACGAGCAGCATCACGAGGCAGCGCGTGCCCACGCTGCCCACGCCCACCACCTTGAACACCAGGTCCTGAATCGCGAAGTGATCGAGCAGTTCGCGCCGGTCGGGTGAAAGTGTCTTCGCGTAATCCTCGTACATGGGTTCGATCAACGTGCGCCAGTCGCCAAGCGTGAACCAGTCGTCTTCGGGTTCGAACAGCGTGTTGACGCCGTGCACGTGAAAGAGCGCGGGCGGAGCGTCGTGAATCGTCCAGTGGTCGCCATCGCGCTCCGCGAGCTTTTCGAGCAGGTTCTCGTGCGTGCGATTCGCGGCCTTCTCCATGCCGCGCCGGATCAGGCGACGGCCTTCGGGCGTGAGCGCGGTTTCGACCATGCGATCGAAGGTGATTTTGTCGTACCAGAGATCGAGCGCGCCGTACTCCGCGTACTGGCGCAGGCGGTCGCGATAGCTGGTCACGGCCGTCATCACCAGTTCCTCCGCGACGCCGCGCGAGTAGCGCATGTGCCGCGCCGCCACGACGAAGCTCGCCACGAGGCGTTTCACGTCCCACTCCCACGGGCCAGGCGCGACCTCGTCGAAGTCGTTGAGATCGAACACGAGCTGGCGCTCGGGCGTGGCGAAGGCGCCGAAGTTCAGCAGATGCGCATCGCCGCAAATCTCCATCGTCATGCCGGTGTTGGGCACGCCCGCAAGATCGTGCGCCTGGAGGATCGCGCTGCCGCGAAAGAACGTGAAGGGCGAGACGATCATGCGACCATAGCGCAGCTGCACGAGGTTCGGCACGCGGCCTTCGCTGCTCAAGCGCAGCAATGCGAGCGGATCGCGCTTGATGGTGCCGGTTTCCTTGTGGCTCGAACGTTTCGAGCGTTCGCGCGCGGCACGCCCGGCCGCCTCGCGATCAGCAACGGTGCTCCCATTCATGACCTTCTCCGGTTCTTGTACGGTCTCGCGCCAGCGTGGCGATCGGGGAAATGCGGGGATATTCGTCCTGCATGCGCGGCGGCCTTCGGCCCGTGAATGCCTGCCTATTTAAACGTGGGGCCCCGTTTCGTGCAAGCCACGTGGCCGAAACCGGCGCCTGGCTGCGCACCATGCGCGCAGCCCGCAAGCGGCTGGTGTACCGTGCGCGAAAGACGCGACGCCTGCCTTGCACCTTCGCCACCCCGCCGGACATACGCCATGAATGTCAAAGTCTACGCAACGCTCGTCGTCGCCTCGCTCGTGCTGCTGGTCGGCCAGTGGCTCATCGCCGCCGTGCCGGTCTTGCGCAAGTGGACCATCCCGGAGCCGGTGGCGGGCGGCATCGTAGCCGCGCTGATCGTGTTCGGACTCCACAGCTTCGCGCACACGGACGTGGTCTTCGACACCTCGTTGCAGGCGCCGCTCATGCAGGCGTTCTTCGCCACCATCGGCCTCAACGCGAACCTCGCCAACCTGAAGCACGGCGGCCCGGTACTCGTGCGCTTTCTTGCCGTCGTGGTCGCCCTTCTCGTGCTGCAAAACGTGTTGGGCATCGCGCTCGCCATGGCGTTCGGCGTCGATCCGCTGTTCGGGCTGCTGGGCGGCTCGGTCTCGCTCGCGGGCGGGCATGGCACGGGCGCCGCATGGGGCGCGGTGTTCACCGAGCGTCACGGGCTGCAGTCCGCCACCGAAGCGGCCATTGCGTGCGCCACCTTCGGGCTGATCATGGGCGGCATTCTCGGCGGGCCCGTCGCGCAGCACCTCATGAAACGCATCGGCGCGCAGACTGGCGACGCCGCGCCCGGCGCCAGCGACGCGGCAACGCCCGACCCGTATGCATTCGAGGAGCCGAAATCCGAGCAGCCCACCACACCGGGCGCGTTCATCAACACGCTCACGCTCATCGCCATCAGCCTCGCCGCGGGCGACGCGCTCTCCGGGCTGATCGCGGGCACCGCGTTCGAATTGCCGACCTTCGTGTGCGTGCTGTTCGTGGCCGTGCTGCTCGCCAATGGGCTCGCGCTCATCGGGCGGCCCGTGGCCGAGCATGCCGTCGCGCTGATCGGCAACGTGAGCCTCGCGCTCTTTCTCGCCATGGCGCTCATGACGCTGCGCCTGTGGGACCTCGCCGCGCTCGCGCTGCCTGTGTTCACGATCCTCGTCGCGCAAACGCTGCTCATGGTGGTCTACGCGATCTTCGTGACGTTCCGCGTGATGGGCGCGAACTACGACGCCGTCGTGCTTTCGGCGGGCCACTGCGGCTTCGGCCTGGGCGCAACACCCACGGCGATTGCGAACATGCAGGCGGTCACGGCGCGCTTTGGCCATTCCCATCTGGCGTTTCTCGTGGTGCCGATGGTGGCCGCGTTCTTCATCGACATTGCCAACGCCATCACCATCAAGCTCTTTCTCATGCTGCCGGTTTTCCATTGAGCGGCCAGGCGGATCGCGCGAAGCGCGCTAGAATGACGCGATTCACGGCGCGCCGCGCACGGCGCTAACGTTTTTCGAGCGTCATCATGTCCCTCACCGCCTGGCTCTTCTTTCTGCCCGCCTGCTTCGCGCTGAACATGGCGCCGGGGCCGAATAATCTTCTCTCCATCAACGTGGCCGCGCGGCACGGTTTCCTGCGCGCGTTCCTTGGCGGCACGGGCCGGCTCGTTTCGTTCGCCGCGATGATCGCGCTCGCGGCCACGGGTCTTGCCGTGGTGCTGCGCGCTTCGGAGGCAGTCTTCTTCGTCATCAAGCTTGCGGGCGCCGCTTACCTCGTGTGGCTCGCCGTGCAGCTCTGGCGCAGCGACGCCAACCCCATCGGCGAAAGCATGGATGGCGACGCCTCGCTCGCGCGTCTCGCGTGGCGCGAGTGCCTCGTGGCGGCGGGCAACCCCAAGGCGATTCTCGTTTTCACGGCCTTCCTGCCGCAATTCGTCGATGTCGCCAAGCCCATCGCGCCGCAGTTCGGCGTGCTCGGCGCGAGCTTTCTCGTGCTCGAATGCGTGGCCATCGCGCTGTACTCGCTCGCCGGCATGTACCTTGGCCGCTGGCTCACGCGCACCACCGTGCGCCGCTGGTTCAATCGCACCTGCGGCGCATTTCTCGGCCTGATTGGCGTGAGTTTCCTGCTCGTGCGGCGCGCCTGAAGAGCCTCGTCACACCCACTTCATCCATAAGCTTCTCTTGATGATTTTCGCGAGAAACTTTAACTGTCGTTAATCGACAGTGCCCCCTATGCTCAAACCATCGTCCGGGTCGCGGCGAGCGGGCAGCTTTTCCCCAACGCTCACGAAAGGCCCTGCGGACAAGCGGTTTTCAACGTCATTGGGGTTTCAACATGAAGATCTGCATCTTTGGAGCGGGCGCCATTGGAGGCATGATGGGCGTGCAACTCGCGCGCGCAGGCGCCGACGTGAGCTTCGTTGCTCGCGGCCCGCATCTGGCCGCCATGCGCGAGAACGGCGCACGCCTGCTGATGGACGGTGAGGAGTACGTGGCGAAGGTGCGCTGCACGTCCGATCCGCGCGAACTGGGCGTGCAGGACGTCGTCATCATTACGCTCAAGGCGCATTCGGTGGCGGGCGTGATCGACGCGATGCAGCCGCTCCTCGGCAAGCACACGGCCATCGTCACGGGCACCAACGGCATTCCCTACTGGTACTTCTACCAGCATGGCGGCAAGTTCGCGGGCACGCGGCTCGAAAGCATCGACCCGGACGGCGCGCAATGGAACCGTCTCACGCCCGAGCGCGCGATTGGCTGCGTGCTCTATCCGGCCGCCGAAATCGACGCGCCTGGCGTGATCCGCCACGTGTACGGCAAGAAGTTTCCGATTGGCGAGCCTTCGGGCGAGCGCACGCCGCGCATCGTCCAGCTTCATGAAGCCATGCAGGCCGCCGGGTTCGATGCGCCGATCCGCGAGAACATCCGCGACGAAATCTGGCTCAAGCTGTGGGGCAATCTCTGCTTCAACCCGATCAGCGCACTGACGCACGCCACGCTCGACGTCATCACCAGCGACCCCGCCACGCGCGCCGTGGCGCGCACGATGATGCTCGAGGGCAAGCGCATTGCCGAGCAGTTCGGCGTGAACTTCCGCGTGGACGTGGAGCGTCGCATCGACGGCGCGGGCGCGGTGGGCGCGCACAAGACCTCGATGCTCGTCGACCTCGAGACCGGCCGGCCGATGGAAATCGATCCGCTGATCACCGTCGTGCAGGAAATGGGCAGGCTGGTGGGCGAGCCGACGCCGGCCATCGACACCGTCCTCGCACTGGTCAAGCAGCGTGAGCGGATGGCGATGCAGCCGGCGTAACGTCAGTCATCGCGACGAGGCGGCGTGTGCGCCGCCTTTTTTCCGCGCTGGTTCTGGTGCTGGAAAAACAAAACGGATCGCTTCGAGCGATCCGTTTTGTTTTGCAGAAGAAGTAACGCGCGCTACTCGATGCGGGCGTGGGTGCGGGTCACCTGGAGCGGCGGCGGCGTATCGGCGCCGCGCAACGCGACGCGCATCGGCGTGCCGTTCGAGCCGCGCATCGGCGAGCCGTCGATGGCCGTTTGCGGCAGTGTTTCGCTATCCGGCGATGAAGCCTCCGCGTCCGAATCCTCCGCGACCGCCCCGTCCGCGACTGTCCCGTCCGGCATGAACTGCGACCACGCCGCCTGAGCACAAGGCCGCAGCGAACGATGCCGACGCCGCACGAGCATCGTCGTCACGTTGACGACGGGATGCAGCAAGCGCGTGACGAGCGGCCCCGCGGGCGCGGGCCAGTGACACGTTGCGAGCGCAACGTCTCCCGCGCGATGCGCATGGCCCCCACGCGCGCCGTCCACGCACACCGGCAACACGCCGATGCCCATGCCGAGCTGCGCCATGCGCGCCACGCCCGCCACGTGCGCGAACTCCTGCAGCGGCCTCCCCTCAGGCCGCAGACCGTCCAGCGCACGCATCACCGCGCCGCGGCAGCCCGCGTCACGATTGAGCGTGACGAGCGGTTCGCGCGCGAGATCGTCCCATCGCAGCGCCCCCTGTAGCGCAAGCGGATGGTGAGCGGGCAACAGCGCGCAAAGCGGCGTGGCCGAGAGCGGCTGCACATCGAGATTGCCGCTCGCGAACGGCACGCTTTCTGCGATCACGCCGAAGTCGGCCTCGCCCTGCTCGACCGCCTGCAGCACGGCCGCCTGCGGCAAGTCCTGCAGCTGCAGCGTGAGCGAGGGAAAAGCGGCTGCGCAGCGCGCGAGCGCGGCGGGCACCCACGTCGACGAGAGCACCGGGTTGCTCGCCACGAGCACCACGCCGCTATGCGCCTGATGCGCGTCGCGGCCCTCGTTGAGCGCCATCTCGATCTCGTCGAGCAAGCGGCCGATGCGCCGCTCGAAGCCGCTGCCTGCGAGCGTGAGCTCGACCTGGCGCGTGGTGCGGTCGAAGAGCTTGAGTTCGATCGCTTCTTCCAGTTCGCGCACGCAGCGGCTCACCGCCGACTGCGTGAGCCCGAACTCGCGTGCGGCGCGCGTGAAGCTGCGCGCCCGCGCCACCGCGACGAACACCTTGAGCTGCTGGAGCGATACGTTCATCGACATGGCGGGCCCGCGCGCCTCATTCGCCGCTTTGGTTGGACCAGTGCGACATCCCTGCGCCCGTATTGGTGGCCAGCGTGACGTTAGGCTCATTGCCCGCTTCGTTGCTGGCTTCGCTGCTCTGCTCGATCAGACGCTTGCGCATCGGCGCGAGGAAGAACTTGGCGCTCACGCCCGCCGCGATCGTGATAACCGCAGCCGCGATGAACACCGCGCTCCAGCCGCCCGTGGCCGACAGCACCGAGGCCACCGGCACGAGCAGCGCCGCCGTGCCCTTGGCGGTGTACAGCGTGCCGGCGTTGGATGCGGCGTACTTGCTGCCGAACGTGTCGGCGCAGATGGCCGGGAAAATCGAGAAGATTTCGCCCCAGAACAGGAAGATGAGCGCGGCGAAGGTCATGAACGCATACGGGTTCGTGCCGAACTGCATCATGCCGAGCAGCGCGAGCCCTTCACCCACGAAGATCAGGAACATCGCGTTCTCACGGCCGATCTTGTCGGAGATGAAGCCGCACAGCGGACGCGTAAAGCCGTTGCAGATGTTGTCGATCGAGAGCGTGAGCGTGAGGAGCGGCAGCGTCATGCCGAATACGGTCATCGGAATGCGGGCGAGGCCCCAGTCCTTGGCGATCGGGCCGATCTGCGCCGTTGCCATCAGGCCGCCGGCGGCCACCGCGACGAAGCAGATGTAGATCACCCAGAATACCGGCTGCTTGACCATCTGGCCCGGCGTGTAGTCGACGCGCGAGACGAGACGGCGGCCTGCCACGGCGACGGGGCGCGTTACGGGCTTCACGAGCAGGAACGAGAGCACGAGAATCGACACGCCCTGGAGCACGCCGAAGAAGAAGAACGTGTGCTCGTAGCCGGAGCGCGTGATCATGTTCGCAATCGGAATCACCGTCACGGCGGCGCCGGCGCCGAAGCCCGCGGCCGTGAGGCCAGCGGCGAGGCCGCGGCGGTCCGGGAACCACTTGAGCGCGTTACCCACGCAGGTGCCGTACACGCCGCCCGCGCCGATGCCCGCGATCACGGCCGAAACGTAGAGCATCGGCAGCGTCGTGACGTAGGAGTTGATCACCCAGGCAAGGCCTGCGCAAACCGCGCCGCCCGCCACGACCGGACGCGGGCCGAACTTGTCGACGAGCCAGCCTTCCACCGGCACGAGCCAGGTTTCGGTCAGAATGAAAATCGAGAACGCCAGTTGAATCTCCGCCTGGCCCCAGTGGTGGCGCGAATTCATCGGTGCGACGAACAGCGTCCATGCGTATTGCAAATTGGCAACGAGCGCCATGCATAGCATGCCCACCACCAGTTGAAACCAGCGGTTCGTCCAGAACGGACCGCTCTCGCTCCTCTGACCGATTGCATTCATATCGCTTGTCTCCGCTATCTATTCATTGCAGCCTGCATGATTACGGGTCTGCATAAATCGAGGCTTATGGTTTTAGCTTTTCACTTCGCTACGCTGTCTTTTTTATTCGCCGGGCGAATCCAAAACCGAATAAAAATTCGTCAATCCTCATTCACCCTGGCATTACGTCAGACCCCTGAAAACATCGTGAAACAAGGGCTTTTCTACGCGTTGTCCCTTATGAAATCGTATTTCCGAGCGTTAACCCGAACATAGATTCGGGCGCTTTGCGCGGCATTCGGACTCCTTTCAACTTATGCTAGGGTGATTGCTGAATTACTCACAATTAAAGTTTGTTATTATGTGGATTCAGTATCCTTTATGGTTCGGCCATGACGATGCGAAACGCCACGCTGCGCCAGCTCAAGGTCTTCGAGACCGTGGCGCGCCACCTCAGTTTTTCGCGTGCTGCGGAGGAGCTGCATCTCACCCAGCCGGCTGTTTCCACGCAGGTTCGGCAGCTCGAAGATCACGCAGGCCTGCCGCTCTTCGAGCAGCTCGGCAAGAAGATCTATCTCACGCCCGCGGGCACGGAGATGCTGCACTACAGCCGCGCGATCATGCAGCAGTTCCACGAAGTGGACGAGGCGATGAGCCAGCTAAAGGGCGTCTCGGGCGGCAAGCTCAACGTCGCCGTCATTAGCGCGGGCGACTACTTCTTTCCGCGCCTGCTGGCCGAGTTCACGCGCCGCTACAAGGGCGTCGCGCTCAATCTCTCCGTGCACAACCGCGAGCAGCTGCTCCAGCAGCTCGCCACCAACCAGACCGATCTCGCCGTGATGGTGCGTCCGCCTCACGCGACCGACGCCATCAACGAGCCGTTTGCGCCCCACCCGTACGTGATCGTTGCGGCGCCCACGCATCCGCTCGCCAACAAGCGCGCCATCAAACTCAGCACGCTCGCCAACGAGGCGTTCATCGTGCGCGAGCGCGGTTCTGACACATGGAACTCGATGGAAGAAGGCTTCGCCGGAAAGATCACGAACCTCAAGATCGCCATGGAGATCCAGAGCACCGAGACGATCAAGCAGGCCGTGATCGCGGGCATGGGCATCGCCTTTCTTTCGGCGCACACCATCAGCCTCGAACTGCAGGTCGGTCACCTCACCGTGCTCGACGTCGAAGGCTTCCCGGTCATGCTCAACTGGTACGTCGTGCACCGGAAAAACAAGCGCCTGCCGCCTGTTGCGCTCGCATTCAAGCGCTTCCTCATGGAGGAAGGCGCCGCACTCATCGAGAACATTACGAAAGTGTCAGAAGCGAGTTTGCATAAGTAAGGTTTGATGGTTTTACCGAAAACCATCAGACATGACTAATCATTCGCGTCGTATTGCGCGTTCTGTTCTTTTCCCCTGTCCCGCAGATGGTCGATACGACGTCAGTGCGGCCCTTGCCGCTGGCGCAGCGCGCCGCCCCGGCTGCGCCGCCGCCTTGGCAAGTCCTGCGATGCGTGATGACCCGCGCGCCCCGCGCCGCCATGTGGCGTGTCGCTCGCGGCTAGCCAGGCGGGCTCGAACGCGCCGCTGCCGCAGGCCGCGACCAGCAGTTCGTCCGGCACACCCGCAAAACTTGCATTGAATGTCGCGCTAAAGGGCTCGCGTGACGGTGGCGCCTCGACCGCGCCCGTACGTGCGAGCCGCGGTCGCCGAGCGCCGCTCATGAGCCGCGCGCCCAGCGCCGCGCACAGCACGCTTGCCGCGACCAGCACGGAGAGTTCGAAATCGGGCGAAGCGCGCGCGCTCAGGAATCCATAGCCGAGCGCCGCGCCTAGCAGCAGCGCGATGAGATGCATCACGCGGTCGCCGCGGCCGAACGGCACGCGCCTGCGCACCGCGCCGCGCGCTTGCGCGCCACGGCTGAACAGACTCAGCGCGCCGCCGATCAGCAGTGCACCGGTGGCCGCCGCGACGAACAGCGCCACACGTTCACCAGCGCCACGCTCAGGCTGCAACAGGAAGCCAACGAAGGCGCCGATCAAGACACTCGCGCCCGACACGCCCCCCAGCAGCGCCGCCGTCCGCGCGCGCCGCGTGAGGTCACGCCGGCCCGCAAGGCACAAACCGGCCAGTACGCCGGCTTCGACAGCCACCGTCGCGTCGGCCGCATGCATCCAGCCGGCAGCGATCACGCCGGGCGGCACGGTCAGTAGCAATGCGAACGAAATGGCGAAGGCGAGCCGATGCTTGTGCGGCGCATCAGCACGCCTCGCGCAGCGCGGCGCGGCGCGAAAACGCCGCGCACGCACCGGCGCGAGCGCCGCCAATTGTGCAAATGCACAGCCGAGCCATGCGAATAGCGCGCCCGCGCCCAGCCACGCCAGGTCGCCAGCCAGTTGCTCCGGCATCTCTCCTCCTCGCGCGGCATTGCTGCCGCGCGCGTCTTTGGTTTTACGCCGTCAAGCCGCGCCCTCTACGGCGGCGAGCGACTCGATTTGGGCCGACGCGGCGGCCAGCGCATTGCTCAACGTACCGATCCCTTCGATGGTGACCTCGACCGTTGCGCCATCAACGATCGAGCCTACGCCGAGTGACGTGCCGCATGCAATCACGTCGCCCGGTTCGAGCGTCAGATCCTGCGAAATGAGGCTCACCTGCTGCGCCGGCGAAAACACCATGTCATCGAGCGGATAATTCTGCCGCTCCACGCCATCGAGTTTCGTGACGACGCGTGCGCGTTGCCAGTCGAACCCGGAAACGATCGCTGGGCCCAAACAACAGAACGTATCGAAACCTTTGGCGCGGCACCATTGCGGGAAGTGCGGATTCTCGGTGATGAGGCCCGCGGCCGTGACGTCGTTGACGATCGTGTAGCCGAAGATCGCCGACTCGGCTTCTTCGACGCTTGCATCGCGGCAGCGCTTGCCGATCACGATGCCGAGTTCGCCTTCGAAGACGATTTTTCCCGCATAGTGGGCAGGACGCCGAATCAATTCTGAAGAGCCAATCACCGAAGCCGCCGGCTTGATGAGAAAAAGCGGGTGCGAGGGCACCGGTTTTTCGAGCTTCGCGGCGAGCGCGTGAAAATTGTTCCAGAGCGCAACGACCTTGCCGGGCGCACAGGGCGCAAGCGGCGTAAGCGCGCGCAGCGACAGTACCGCGCCAGTGGGTACCGGCTGATCGAGCCCTTCGTATTCGTGCAGGTAACCGTTTTCGACGCGGCCGAACACGATGCTGCCGTCGCTCGCCATCAAACGCATCCACGTTTCCATGTTTCGCTCCTCGGTTTCAAACGGCGCCAGAAGCGCGCAGCGAGTGGATCTCGTCCTTCGTGTAGCCGAATTCGGCGAGCACTTCGTCGGTGTGTTCGCCCAGCATCGGCGAACGCGTGACTTCGGTCGGGCTGTCCGAGAGCTTGATCGGGTTGCCCACCGTGAGGTACTTGCCGCGCACCGGGTGATCCACCTCGACGATCGTGCCGCTCGCGCGCAGCGATTCGTCGCTGGCGATCTCCTTCATCGAGAGAATCGGGCCGCACGGAATGTCGTAGCGGTTGAGCACGGCCATCGCATCGAACTTCGTGCGATGCATGGTCCAGTGCTCGATCTCGTCGAAGATCGCCTTCAGGCGAGGCAGGCGCGCATTCGGCGTGGCGTAGTCCGGATCGTCGATCCACTCCTCGCGCCCGATCAACTTGCAGATGCGGTCCCACACGGGTGCCTGCGCGATGAAATAGATATAGGCGTTCGGATCGGTCTCCCAACCCTTGCACTTGAGAATCCAGCCCGGCTGGCCGCCGCCCGACGCATTGCCGGCGCGTGGCACGGCCTCGCCGAAGGCGTCGTTGGGATACTGCGGGTACTCCTTCATGACGCCGGTGCGCTCGAGCCGCTGCTGATCGCGCAGCTTCACGCGGCACAGGTTGAGCACGCCGTCCTGCATGGCCGCGAGCACCTTCTGGCCGCGCCCCGTGTGCGTGCGCTGATAGAGCGCCGTGACGATGCCGAGCGCGAGATGCAAGCCGGTGCCGCTGTCACCGATCTGCGCGCCGGAGACGACCGGCGGGCCGTCGTCGAAGCCCGTCGTCGAAGCCGCGCCGCCCACGCACTGCGCGACGTTCTCATAGACCTTGCAGTCCTCGTAGGGGCCGGGACCGAAGCCCTTCACCGAGGCGACGATCATGCGCGGGTTCAACGTCTGTATACGTTCCCAGCTGAAGCCCATGCGCTCGAGCGCGCCCGGCGCGAAGTTTTCGACCAGCACGTCGCAGTCGCGAATGATCCTCTCCAGCACACGCTTGCCTTCCGGGTTCTTCGTGTCGAGCGTGAGCGAACGCTTGTTGCCGTTGAGCATCGTGAAGTAGAGGCTGTCCGCGTCCGGCAGGTCGCGCAGCTGCTCCCGCGTGATGTCGCCTGCGCCTACACGCTCTACCTTGATCACGTCCGCGCCGAACCAGGCGAGCAGTTGCGTGCAGGTGGGTCCCGACTGCACGTGCGTGAAATCGAGGATGCGCACGCCGTTCAATGCCTTGCCCATGTCATGTCTCCTTATCTAATCGTGGCCGGGCGAGTTTTCTAAAATCGGTGGGGTTGCGTGGGCAGAGGCGTTTCGCGCTATCGCGCGACATCTGCGTCCTTGAGCAATACGGTATGTGATATATCAGAACGAAGCAAGAGGGAAATTGCCCATCGGGAATGCCATTAGAATTGCGTCAAAGCCTTATCCAGTATGGTTTTGACACAACTTCGACGGCGTTGACGCGGTGCACACGAGGGAAAACCCCGAGCATTTGCGGCGTCTGATATGCCAGATTCCGTGTGAAGGATGGCCGTACGTCATCGCGATTTGGTCAGGGATGCCAGGGGTTGATGCGCATAAAGTCGGCTGCCGGCGGCCGTTCAGCCGATGCGTGATGAAGGGGCGCAGGGACGCGAATGGACGTAAACGCAAAACGGGAGACCCAAAGGTCTCCCGTTTTTTGCCTCGATTCAGCGGCGTCTGCCGCCTGCCTCAATCCAGGAAATCGCAGTTCTTCTCGACGTAGACCGCAAGATCGAGCGAATGCTGGCGCACGAGCTTTTCCGCCAGTTCAGTATCGCGCTTCTCTAGCGCCTCGATGATGCGCAGATGATCGACGATCGAGCGCGAAGCCCGGTCGCTCTGCGAAATCGTCATGCGGCGAATGGCGCGCACGTGCACGAAGATGTTCTTGATGGTGTCGAGGATGATCTGCGAGCGGGAAAGCTCGACGATCGCCTGGTGGAACGCGATGTTGGCGTCCGAGTACTCGGCGATGTGTTCGGCGGGCGTGCTGTCGCGGAAGTCGTCGAACATGTGGCGCAGCCGCGCGATTTCCTCGTCGGTTGCGTGGATCGTGGCGAGACGCGCGGCCATGCTTTCGAGCGCGGCCCACATCTGGATCATCTCCACGATCTCGCGCTTGCTCTTGCGCACGATATAGATGCCGCGGCGCGGCACCATGCGCAGGAAGCCCTCCTGCTCGAGCAGCGTCATGGCCTCGCGCACCGGCGTGCGGCTCACGCCGAGCGATTCGCTCAGCACGCGCTCATCGAGCCGGATTTCCTCGCGCGACTGGTAAATGTCGGCGTCGGCGATGGCCTGGCGCAGCATGGCATAAGCCTGATCGCGCAGGCTCAGTGTGGCGTTGATGGGCTGCAGCGCCAACTTGAGCGGCGCCGCTTCCCGGCTTGCTACGACTTCAGTTTGTTCTGACGACATTGATTACCTCTTTTCCGACCTGCGGACGGATTCGCGGACCGAATTGTGCACGACGAACAGCCCTGGCGCGCGGCGCTTCGCCCAAACCAGCGTATCGGCCATGCTGCGCGGCCTGCTCAATAGCAGACTGCGGCAGCCACCTGGCGATCATGACCGTAGCAGCTGCACCCAGACCCACGACCGCTGCACCGAACAGTGCGAGAGAAACGAAATCCATTTGAAGCTCCGCATGATTGAGTAATCGAATGACTCAATGGTATGCTGCGTCGCGACAAAAAGCAATATTCTGTATGTGATATATCAGATGCAGTCGTTTCCGCACAACACTTCGATGCTTCGGGGGGTTATCAGGCGTTCGCTCCCACATCGTGGGCACGGCCAACCGGATATCTATGAAAAACAACCAATCCTAGTGAGAAACCGGTGCAGCCCGCAAGGGGATATGCCATCGAAGGGCACGATCGCGTCATGCAAAGGTGCGAACGAGACTTGTGCGCAACACAAACTACGGCTGGCAAAGCCATTTAAGCATTTCAGGTTGACAGCGCTGCAACCCACCCCGCACACTCAGCCTATGCACACTTCCTCCACCCACCTCGTCATCGCAAACACGATGAATCATCCGTGGAAAACCCATACGGGTAACCCACGGGGATGGTGTGCGTACTAGCAGTCTGTCGTCACGCAAATCACAAGCCCCGCCGGCATCGACGGGGCTTTTTGTTTTTCTGGGTGACAGCGCTCCGTCCGTCGGCTCCAAAAACTGGAGAAAACGATGGATGACGCTTTTCAGGCAGCTTCACTGACCCCTTCGCAACCCGCTTTACAGCCCGCCTCACAACCCACTCTGCACGCCGTTGCGGACGCAACCGACCGCTGCGACGATCCGTTGCCCGTCCAATCGGTCCACTTCGCCGTGCCGCCCATGCGCACGATCACCTGGCGCGTAAATGCATCAGCCACGCTGCGTGTTCAGGTAACCCAGGTATGGGTCACGCGTGCCCGCTCGCCCTACGACCACTGGGTGCAACCGGGCGAGACGCTTCGGCTCGAGCGTGGCGAACGTATCTGGCTCAGCACTGAGGCCGCCTTGCCGGCACGCGTGAGCATCACGAGCGCATGGCAGCCGCCGTTCGCGGGCGTGCGGCGCGGTATGGAGCGCCTCGCCGCCTGGCTTGCGCTGCTCACGCTCCGGCGTTCGCGCGAGGCGTGAGGCCTGACGCCCTGGCGCTTGACGCGCTTTGGGCGGAAGCCAAGGTCGTAAACGCCAAAACGCCGGATGCGCCGCCCAACTGGCGCATCCGGCGTCGTAAATAGAGGCTCGCGATCAGAACTTGTGCCGCAGCCCGAGGTTCACGATGGTCTGGTTCGACGTGCCCGAGTAACCATACGAGCCGACCGAAGCCTCGGCCGGCATCGAGCCGCCCGTACCGTTGCCGGTATCGCCGCTCGCATGCTGCCAGGCCGCCGTCATGTAAAGGTCCGTGCGCTTCGAGAGGCTGTAATCCGCGCCGAGCGACACCTGGTTGTAATTCGCCGACGTATCGCCATTGGCGTGCGTGTAGCTGTAGCCAATGCCGAGCAGCAGCGCGGGGCTCAGCTGATAGTTCATGAAGCCCTGGCCGGTGTTGTACTTTTGCGTCTCGCGGAACACCGAACTCGCATCGGGCGAGTAGCGCGCATTGCTGTAGCCGAGGCCGAAGGTGAACTGGCCGAGCTGATACTGCGCCGCCGCGCGCGCAATGGTGAGCGAGTGTGCCGTGGCGTAGCCGGAGTTGATCGGGCCGTCGAAGGTGCCGTCCGAAGTGCTCGTCCAGCCGCCGGTGCGAATGCCGTTGACGGCCTGACTGTTCGCCGCGTAGAAGTAGCCGCCCGCCAGCGCGAGCGGACCGTTGGTGTAGTTGACCGCCGCCGAGTACGACTGCTCGGCGCCCGTCGAGCCCGCGATGCCGCCGAACGAGTACATCGCCGCAGCCTGGAGGCCGCTCCATACGGGCGTGGTGTACTTGACGGCGTTGTTCACGCGGAAGCTGTTGTCGTAGTTATCGACGTCGCCGGGCGTTGCGAACACGGAGCCGAAATAGTTGTCGGCCGTGATGCCCTGCACGAGGTCGATGAGCGGGTCATACTGCCGCCCGAGCGTGAGCGACCCGTACTGCTCGGCCGTCAAGCCCACGTATGCCTGTCGGCCGAACAGCCTGCCGCCTTGCGCGAGCGCGCCTGTCGACGGGTTGAAGCCGCTTTCCAACTGGAAGATCGCCTTGAGGCCGCCGCCGAGATCTTCGGCGCCCTTCAAACCCCATCGCGAGCCGGAGAGATTGCCGTAACTGCTGTTGCCGAGCGCCCAGAGGTTCTTGCTGCCGTCGGCGTGGTTGACGTAGGTAATCGAGGTGTCGATGGTGCCGTACAGCGTCACGCTGGTCTGTGCTTGAGCCGTGCCAGCAACCCCGAGCGCGGCAAGCGAAAGGGAAGTCAAGGCTAGTCTTTTCACGTCTTTCTCCCGGCGCAGTAAAACAACTCTTGACCAAAGCAGACTAACTCGCCCGCCGAGCATTGTAAAAGGATTAAACACGCTGTCTCGAATTAGTGACAGAGATTTCAGGAAGTGCCTGGATAACTGCCGAAACATTCTCTCCCGCCGCGAAACAATGTGCGCAGCAGCTGCCTCCAACGCCCGCCACGCAAGGCTTACGGCGAACGCCTAAATCGCCGCACGTTTCACGCATGCGATAAGCGTCCACCCATTACTCATAACTTAACGATTACCTTGCCGTTTAACTCACCTGTTAATTAGGCTTTGCAAACATTACTCATCAGAAGATTATTCCCCAATTAAATCCGCTAGTTACGACGCATATTTGCGCCCAACTGATCCGTACCCAATAGCGGTTTCTTGCACTGGGGCGTCAACCGGTGGGTCGTCCTATGCGTTTGCTGAGCTTAACTAGTCCTTTCCGAACGATTACGATTCGGCTCGATTTTCCGGTTCGCGGCGCCAGGGGCGCGGGAACCGGCCTCGAAAGAACGTAAGCGCAAAACGCGAATAAATACGATGTCACCGCCGGGGAAGCTGTAACAGTCGATACGGCGACATCGCAGAGAGCCACCAGACCGATCCATGTCTCAATCGCATTCTTCGCGCGCGGCGCGCGCCCTCGGGGCGCTGCGCCGCCGTGCCGGTGCCCTGCACCTGCAGCGCTTTGTCGCGCCGGTGTTCGCGCTCGGTATCTGCGCGCTGCTGCTGGTCGTGTTCCAGCACCTCTCGCGCACGGTCGACTACCACTCGGTGATCCGCCAGCTCTGGACGCTCACGCCCGCCCAATGGGTCGGCGCGCTCGCCGCCACGGCCGTGAGCTTCGTCGCACTGGTCGGCCGCGACGCCGTGGGCCTGCGGTACCTCGGCGCGCGCGTCTCGCGCGGCGCGCTGTGGGCCGGCGCGATCGCCGGCTCGGCGCTCGGCAACGTCACCGGCTTCGGCGCGCTCACGGGCGGCGCCGTGCGCTGCCGCGTGTATGGCGGCGCGGGCGTCACCGCCGCGCAGATCGGCCGCATGACGGTGTTCACGAGCGTCACGCTCGCCCTCGCGCTCGTGTTCATGACCGCGCTCGGCATGGTGGGCGCCGCAAGCACGCTCTCCGGTCTGCTGCACCTCTCGCCCGACGAGTTACGCCTGATCGGCGGCGTGGTGCTCGGTTGCGGCGCGGTGATGGTCATCGTTTGCCCCGCCAGCGCGCGCGAAATCGAGCCGTTCGGCCGCGCATGGCTGCGCTTTTCGGTGCCGGCGCGGCGCGACCTCGTCGCGCAACTATTGCTGGCCGCGCTCGACGTGGTCGGCGCCGGGCTCGCGCTCTGGTCGGTCATGCCGCATGCGCTCCTTGGTTTCACCGACTTCCTCACTGTGTATTGCGCCGCCATGCTGCTCGGCCTGATCGGCCACACGCCCGGCGGCATCGGCGTGTTCGAAGCCGCGATGGTCTACGCGCTCGGCCCGAGCGTGCCGACCTCCAAGGTGCTTGCCGCCCTGCTCGCTTATCGCGCGATCTACTTCGGCGCGCCGCTCGCGCTCGCCGCCGCGGTGCTCGCCGTATTCGAGGGCCGCGCGCTCAAGACCCCGCTCAGCGCCCGCTTTGCCAGGCGCGGCGCCGACGGCGTCTCGCAGCTCGCGCCGCTCTTCCTCGCCATCGTGACGTTCGTGACCGGCAGCATGCTCGTGATCTCGGGCGCCACGCCCGCGTTCTCCAAGCGCATCGCGCTGCTGCAAACCATCGTGCCGCTCTGGGTGCTCGAAAGCTCGCAGCTGATGGGCAGCCTCTTCGGCGTGTTGCTCCTGTTCGTTGCGCGCGGTCTGCTGCGGCGCCTGGACGCCGCCTGGTGGCTCGCGCTCGTGATCGCCGTGGCCAACCTCGCGCTCTCGCTCGCCAAGGGTCTCGCCTTCGTCGAAGCGGGCGTACTGTGCGTGCTGATCGTGTTGCTCCTCGGCACGCGCAAGCGCTTCAATCGCCACTCGTCGATGTTCACCGAGCGATTCACGCCGGCCTGGCTCGCCTCGGTCGGCTGCGTGATCGCGCTCGCCGTGTGGGTGCTGCTGTTCGCGTTCCGCGACGTGCAGTACTCGCAGAGCCTCTGGTGGCAATTTGCCTTCCACAGCCGCGCCCCGCGCGCGCTGCGCGCCACGCTCGGCGCCGGCGTGTTCGCAGCCGCGCTCGCACTGTGGCAATTGCTGCGCCCCGCCGCCGGCCGCTTCGTGATGCCTCCGAGCGAAGACCTCGAAGAGGCCGCGCGCATCGTGCGTGCGCAGGAGCGCAGCGACGCGGGCCTCGCGCTGATGGGCGACAAGAGCTTCCTCTTCTCCGCCTCGCGCAAGGCTTTCCTGATGTACGCGAAGCGCGGCCGCACGTGGGCGGCGCTGCACGATCCGGTCGGCCCGCGCGAAGAGTGGCCCGCGCTGATCCGCGAATTCGTCACGCTCGCGCACGCGCACAACGGCCGCGCGGCGTTCTACCAGGTGCGCGCCGATGCGCTGCCGCTCTATCTCGACGCCGGCCTCACGCTGATGAAGCTCGGCGAGGAAGCGCGCGTGATGCTGCAGGAATTCGACCTCAAGGGCCCGCAGCGCGCGCATCTGCGCTACGCGCTCAAGCGCGGCGAACGCGACGGCTTTTCGATCGAACATATCGAGCCCACGCAGATGGGCGCGAGCCTGCCGGTGCTGCGCGCGATCTCCGACGCCTGGCTGCAGGACCGCGAAGCGCGCGAAAAGAGTTTCTCGGTGGCCGCGTTCGACGACGACTATCTCGCCGCGCAGTCCGTGTTGCTCATTCGCCAGAACGGCGAGCCGCTCGCCTTCGTCACCTTCATGACGACCGATCTGAACACCGACGCAACGGTGGGCGTCATGCGCCATATGCCGGGCGCCTCGCCCTACGCGATGGAGTATCTGTTCACGCAGCTCGCGCTGCATCTGAAGGCCGCCGGCTACCAGTCGCTCTCGCTCGGCATGGCGCCGCTCTCGGGCATGGGTCCGTCGCCGCTCGCGTCGTCCTGGCACCGGCTCGCGGGCTTCATCTGGCGCTTCGGCGGCCGCTTCTATAACTTCCGGGGGCTGCGCGGCTTCAAGAACAAGTTCGCGCCGCGCTGGGAACCACGCTATCTGGCCGCCTCGGGCTCGATCAGCGTGTTCATCACCCTCGCTGATCTATCGCTGCTGGCAGGAGGCTGGCGCTCATGACATTCCGTATTCCCAGGCTGCCGCGCATTGCAGGCACGGCAGCGGGCGCCGCTGCGCTCGCGTTTTGTGCGGCTCACGCCAACGCGGCTTCGATGCCCGTCTCAACGCCCGCTTCCGCCGCGACGATGCACGTTTCCGGCGGCCGCTACGGCGAAGTCGCGGTGACGAAACCGAGTGGCGCGATGCGCGGCTTCACCGTGCTGTTCTCGGCGGACAAGCACTGGAGCGCCGCCGACCAGACGCGCGCCGACGCGCTCGCGCAGCATGGCGCGCTCGTCGTGGGTGTGGATACGGAGCGCTATGCGCAGAACCTCGCCGCCGTGAAGAACGAGACCTGCCACAAGCTCTACAGCGACGCTGAAGCGCTGAGCCACCAGCTCGAACGCCAGCAGGGCTCCAGCGAGTACTACGCGCCGATCGCCATCGGCAGCGGCCAAGGTGCGCTCATCGCACAGCACATGCTCTCGCAGGCGCCGGCGAACACGATGGCGGGCGCCGTGTCGCTCGATCCGGCCGCAAAGCTCGACGCGCGCTTCGCGCCGTGCCCGGCCGACCCCACGCTCTCGCGCGGCAATGGCCTGCCCGGCTTCTTCGAGCAGGGTGTGACGACGAAAGATGCACGCGCAGCCAGTTCCGGCGCTCCGCGCGCCTTCGCCCCCAGCGTTGCCGATGTCGACAAGATCGTTGCGCTCGCATCGAATCACCTGCGCATCGCGACGGAAAGCGAAGAAGACGTGTCGGACCTGCCGCTCGTCGAACTGCCCGCGGCGCACCCCACCGACATGCTCGCGGTGGTGATCTCGGGAGACGGCGGCTGGCGCGATCTCGACAAGACGATTGCAGAAGCGCTGCAAAAGCAGGGCATTTCGGTGATCGGCTGGGACGCGCTGCGATATTTCTGGAGCGAAAAGACGCCCGAGCAAACGAGCCACGATCTCGCACGCGTGCTGAAAACCTACGGCTCGCGCTGGCATGCGCAGCACATCGCACTCGTGGGCTACTCGTTCGGTGCGGACGTGATGCCGTTCGCCTACAACCGTCTGCCCGACACGTTGCGCGCGAAGGTGTCGTACATGTCGCTGCTCGGCTTCGCGCCTGACGCCGACTTCCAGATCCGCGTGACGGGCTGGCTCGGCATGCCCGCCAGCGACAAGGCACTGCAGGTGCGCCCCGAACTCGCGAAGGTGCCGCCTTCGATCGTGCAATGCGTGTACGGCGCGGGCGAAAAAGACACGCTGTGCCCGGCGCTCGTGAATACCGGCATCGACGTCGTGAAGACGGACGGCGATCACCACTTCGACGGCGACTACAACGCGCTCGCCGGGAAGATCATCGCGGGGTGGAAGAAGGAGATCGCGGCGCGGGGGTGAGGGAGCGAGTCGCTTTTCCGTGTTCGCTTGACG
Source organism: Paraburkholderia guartelaensis (assembly GCF_004353905.1). GTDB lineage: Bacteria > Pseudomonadota > Gammaproteobacteria > Burkholderiales > Burkholderiaceae > Paraburkholderia > Paraburkholderia guartelaensis. Next base: position 28,583 of record NZ_SMOD01000022.1, read on the forward strand.
GCGGACAGGCTTTAGCCGACTATAACGCCGTGCGTCATATGACGCACGGCGTTATGCTTTGGCATGGCGATCCAAAACTTCTACGACAAGGAAACGGCACTCATCTGGTCCGGTGCGCAGTCGCGTCGACTGCCGGTGGAAATTCAACAGATCGCGCGCCGTAAGTTGCGCATGCTGAACGCTGCGCTGGATCTCGCCGATTTGCGCATTCCGCCGGCCAATCGACTTGAGGCTCTGAAAGGGAATCGCGCGGGCCAGCACAGTATCCGTATCAACGATCAGTGACGGATATGTTTCAAGTGGCACGGCGGCCACGCCCATGACGTCGAATTCGTCGACTACCACTGAGGTGCGGATTATGAAAAAACTCCGGAACGTCCATCCCGGTGAAGTGCTGCAGGAGGAATTCCTCACGCCGATGGACATGAGCCAGAACGCGCTGGCGCGAGCCATGAAAGTGCCGCCGCGGCGCATCAACGAAATCGTCCATGGCGCACGCAGCGTGACTGCGGACACCGCACTGCGTCTGTCGATCGTATTCGGCACCTCACCGCAGTTCTGGATGAACCTCCAGAGCGACTACGATCTGGAGGAAGCCGCAAGAAACACCGATCTCTCGGAGCTTCGGCCCCTCGCGGCATAGGCGCCTCCCCCTCACTTCCTCCCCACCAGATACTGCACGCCCTGCGGCCCGTAGCGCTCGGCGTGCGGCAGGTTGGCGGCGAGATGAAACACGTCGCCGACCTTGTAGTGCCGCTCTTCGTCGCCCACGCGGATGTGCAGTTCGCCCTCGATGACCAGCGCCTTCGCTTCGAACGGATGCGAATGAACCTCCATGACGCCGGCTTCGCGCGTCACGACAACGGGCTCGGGAAAGCCTTCGTCGGCCAGGCTGCGGATGAATGTTTCGCGCTGCATGATTCGTCTCCTCGATCGACGGTGTCGACCCGCCGGCAGCCAGTTTGGCACGCACACCGGGGCGCTGCACGACCTAGCTTCTCGCCTGGCCGCCATCTCGCGCACAAAGACGCCCGCCAACCTTTCATCCAAATCAAGATGAAAGGTTTTAGAAAAATTTTCCCTTACATTACCAAAAGCTTTCATCTATAACGACATCACATGTCGCGATTTCCGCTATCTCGCGCATGCCTCAGCCCGCCCGGCCTAGCCGGCGGGCTTTTTTTCTGGCGCCGGCGGCATCGGTCTCAAGCTTTCAAAAACCATACTCATCAATGCCGGGAGCTAGTAAAAGCCCTGAGATGTCTTCCGCTTGACTTCATTGATATATCACATATTGTGTAAACGACTGTCAGCTAAACGACAGGATTCATGACGGCGATTCAGGCAAAGGCCGTCCCTCGCAGAAGACATTCATTCGAAGAAACCGGAGACACACATGGAGCATCGGCAAGGAGGGGCGTCGCGATTCGCGTCGCCGTGGACGCAACTCGTTTTCGGCGTCATCTGCATGGCGATGATCGCCAACATGCAGTACGGCTGGACGCTGTTCGTCAATCCGATCAACGAGAAGTATCACTGGGGGCGCGCCGCGATTCAGGTCGCGTTCACGATCTTCGTCGTCACCGAAACCTGGCTCGTGCCCGTGGAAGGCTGGCTCGTCGACAAGTACGGGCCGCGTCCGGTCGTTGTGGGCGGCGGGCTGTTGTGCGCGGTTGCCTGGGTGCTCAATTCGGTCGCGGCGTCGCTGCCCGTGCTCTATATCGCGGCGGCAATCGGCGGGCTCGGTGCGGGAGCCGTCTATGGCACCTGCGTCGGCAACGCGCTCAAGTGGTTTCCGAACCGGCGTGGGCTCGCGGCCGGCATCACGGCGGCGGGCTTCGGAGCGGGGTCGGCGGCGACCGTCGTGCCTATCGCCAACATGATCAAGAGCAGCGGATACGAGTCCACCTTCCTCTGGTTCGGCCTGGGGCAAGGGATCGTCGTGCTCGTGCTCGGCTTCGCGCTCAGCGCGCCCGCCTCGCACGGCGTCGCGGCAGCGAAACGCGCCATTGGACAAATGGGACACGCGGCAAAGCAGGTCGCGCAAAGTGCGAGCGCCGTCTATAACGCGAGCCCGCGCGAGGTGGTGGCTTCGCCCATCTTCTGGGTGATGTACGCCATGTTCGTGATGATGGCCGCAGGCGGCTTGATGGCGACCGCGCAGCTCGGCCCCATCGCGAAGGACTTCGGGCTGCACGACTCGCCCGTTTCGCTGCTCGGTCTCACGCTGCCCGCGCTCACGTTCGCGCTCACCATCGACCGCGTGCTCAACGGGCTCACGCGGCCCTTCTTCGGCTGGGTGTCGGACCGCATTGGCCGCGAGAACACGATGTTCGTCGCGTTCGGCATCGAGGCGGTCGGCATCGTGCTGCTCTCGCAATACGGCCACAGCCCGACGGCGTTCGTCGTGCTGACTGGCATCGTGTTCTTCGCGTGGGGCGAGATCTACAGCCTCTTTCCCGCCACGTGCGGCGACACCTTCGGACCGAAGTTCGCCGCAACCAACGCGGGTCTGCTCTACACCGCGAAAGGCACGGCCGCGTTGCTCGTGCCGTTCACGAGCGTGATCACCGCGGCAACCGGCAGCTGGCACGCGGTATTCATGCTCGCCTCGGGCATGGCAGCGGTCTCCGCCCTGCTCGCCATTTTCGTGCTCAAGCCATTGCGCCAGGCCCATCGGCAAAAGCATGCGGAGCCGGCGGCCAACTTCTCGTATGGCAGCCCGCTCGTTCAGGACTGAGCCGTCTCATTTCGCAAAACCATAAAAAAACGCCGGCATGAGCCGGCGTAAAGAGAGACTACTCTAAACCTTTGCTCAGGCGGCCACAGGCGCCGCCTTCGCGTCTTCTTCCTGCTCCACGGACGAGCGGATCAGGTAATCGAACGCGCCGAGCGACGCCTTCGCGCCTTCGCCCACGGCGATCACGATCTGCTTGAACGGCACGGTCGTCACGTCGCCTGCGGCAAACACGCCCGGCACCGACGTCTGGCCCTTCGCGTCCACTTCGATCTCGCCGTGCTTCGACAGCGCCACCGTGCCCTTGAGGAACTCGGTGTTCGGCACGAGGCCGATCTGCACGAACACACCTTCGAGTTCGAGATGACGCTTCTCGCCCGACGTGCGTTCGAGAAAAGCGAGACCCGTAACCTTCTGGCCGTCGCCGGAAATCTCCGTGGTTTGCGCGTTCACGTGCACCGTGACGTTCGGCAGGCTGCGCAGCTTGCGTTGCAGCACTTCGTCCGCACGCAGTTGCGCGCCGAATTCGAGCAGCGTGACATGGCTCACGATACCGGCCAGGTCGATCGCCGCTTCCACACCCGAGTTGCCGCCGCCGATCACCGCCACGCGCTTGCCCTTGAAGAGCGGGCCGTCGCAGTGCGGGCAGTAGGCCACGCCCTTGTTCTTGTACTGCTGCTCGCCCGGCACATCGACGTTACGCCAGCGCGCACCCGTGGCGAGCACGACGCTCTTCGCGCGCAGCGTCGCGCCGCTTTGCGTGCGCACTTCGAAGCCGTTGCCCGTGGGCACGAGCGCTTCGGCGCGCTGCAGGTTCATGATGTCGACCTCGTAGGCGCGCACGTGCTGCTCGAGCGCCGTGGCGAACTTCGGCCCTTCCGTTTCCGTGACCGAGACGAAGTTCTCGATGGCCATCGTGTCGAGCACCTGGCCGCCGAAGCGCTCGGCGAGCACGCCGGTCTTGATGCCCTTGCGCGCCGCGTAGATCGCAGCCGCAGCGCCAGCGGGGCCGCCGCCGACGATGAGCATGTCGAATACATCCTTCTGGTTCAGCTTCTCGGCAGCACGCGACGATGCGCCGGTGTCGAGCTTGGCGAGAATTTCTTCCACGCCCATGCGGCCCTGGCCGAACACTTCGCCGTTCAGGTAGATGGTCGGCACGGCCATGATCTGGCGCTTCTCGACTTCGTCCTGATACAGCGCGCCGTCGATGGTGACGATCTGCACGTTCGGATTGAGCGAAGCCATCGCGTTGATCGACTGCACGACTTCCGGGCAGTTCTGGCACGACAGCGACATATAGACTTCGAACGAGAACGCGCCGTCGAGCGCCTTCACCTGTTCGATGGTGTCGTTCTCGAGCTTGACCGGGTGGCCGCCCACCTGGAGCAGCGCCAGCACGAGCGACGTGAATTCGTGGCCCATCGGAATGCCCGCGAACGTGACCTTTACGTCGGAGTTCACGCGCTTGATGTCGAACGAAGGGGTACGCGCGTCGCCGGCTGCGGCGCCACGGCGTTCTTCGTAGGAGATGCGATTCGAGAGCGATGCGATGTCCTGCAGCAGTTGCTGCAGTTCTTGCGACTTCTCGCCATCGTCCAGGTACGCAACGATCTCGATCGACTGCGTGACTTTTTCGAGGTAGCTTTTGAGTTGATCTTTGAGATTGGCGTCGAGCATGGCTTTTTTTCCGGCTAGAGAAGAAGCGGGGGAATTCTAAGTATTGCCTGGCAATTTCGCCGTTCCGCTTATGGCGTCAAGAGGCGAACAGGGCACCCGGGCCGCGGCCGCGTGGGCGCGGCCCGGGGATACAGCTAGTCAGACTTTGGCGTCATGCGATCAAGGCGATCGCATTTGAACAGCGACGCTTAGATCTTGCCGACGAGGTCGAGCGACGGCTTCAGCGTTTCAGCGCCCGGCGTCCACTTGGCGGGGCAAACTTCGCCCGGGTGAGCGGCGACGTACTGAGCAGCTTGCACCTTGCGCAGCAGTTCCTTGGCGTCACGGCCGATACCGTTGTCGTGGATTTCGCACAGCTTGATCTCGCCTTCCGGGTTGATCACGAACGTGCCGCGCAGTGCCAGACCTTCTTCTTCGATCATGACGTCGAAGTTGCGCGTGATTGCGCCCGTCGGGTCGCCGACCAGCGGGTACTGGATCTTGGCGATCGTATCCGACGTGTCGTGCCATGCCTTGTGCGTGAAATGCGTGTCGGTCGACACACCGTAGACTTCAACGCCCAGCTTCTGGAATTCTGCGTACTGGTCAGCCAGGTCGCCGAGTTCCGTCGGGCACACGAAAGTGAAGTCGGCCGGGTAGAACACGACAACCGACCACTTGCCCTTGAGGTTTTCCTCAGAGACCGGAACGAACTTACCGTTGTGGTATGCGGTTGCCTTGAACGGCTTGACTTGCGTGTTGATGAGAGACATGCGTTGTTTCCTCGCTCTGGGTTGGGAAAAGGTATGGACGAAGATTACGGGAACCGCGTCCGTTTGAAAAATTGGTTGCTTTGATCGCGGGTATTAACCCTGCCTATCGGACCCCATAGCGTCCGTCAAAGCCCGCCAGCATGGGGTTCCGCGCCGGCATCGCGCGGCCCGAGCAACCCTCGGGGCGGTGAGCATACAACGAAACTGCGACAATGCGCCTCACACGACCGCGCTGTCATGATGCGTTCACGAAGCTTCATGCGTTAGATGCAGGCACAACGGCCCTTCTGCAAGGGCCGCAGGCTTGCTGCGTCAAAGCGCCCCGCCACGCGCGGTTGCCGCACGCGCCGCGAGCCGCTCGCGCAGGTATTGCGTGAATGCGCGGATCGTCACGGAAGCTTCACGATGCTGCGGGTACAGCGCATGGAGCGCGTTGGGCGGCGGCATGAACGGTTCCAGCACCTCCACCAGCAGGCCCGCATCAACCGATCCCGCCACGATGAAGTCCGGTAGATAGCAGATGCCGAGCCCGGCAATGGCCGCGTCGCGGATCACTTCGCCATTGTTCGCCCGCAGCGGCCCGTGCACGTCGAAAGGCGTGCGCACGCCATCGACGATGAATTCCCACGGCGCGCGGCCCTGCTGCCCGTACGGCAGGCAGGCGTGCTGCGCGAGATCGGCGGGCGTTTGCGGCGCGCGCCTCCGGCGCCGGTAGCCGGGGCTGCAGCAGGCGATCATGCGCACGTCGACGAGCTTTTGCGCGACCAGCGTGGAATCCGCCAGCCGGCCGATTCGTAGCGCCATGTCGAAACCCTCGCCGATTACGTCGACCGTGCGGTCGCTCAGGTCCATGTCGAAGCGCACGTCCGGATGTTCGCGCAGAAATTCGGCGACGAGCGGAGAAAGGTGCGCCATGCCGAACGACATCGGCGCGCTCACTTTCAGCAGGCCGCGCGGCTCGCTGCGCCGGTCCGACATGGCCTGCTCGGCCTCCGAGACGTCCGCGAGGATGCGCTTGGCTCGCTCGTAGAAGTCCTGGCCGAGGTCCGTGACCGCCAGCTTGCGCGTGTTGCGCACGAGCAGGCGCGCGCCCAGATCGGCCTCCAGCGCCGCCACGCGCCGGCTCACGAACTGCTTGGAAAGCCGCAGCCGATGGGCCGCCGCCGTGAAGTTGCCTGCATCCACGGTGTTCACGAAGATCCGCATGTCGTCGAGTTGCATTCTGATTGTCCACTTCAATGTGACAGTGAGTCGTATTTTACGGCGATTCAAGTCGATTTGATTGACCTAAACTTCTTTCCATCGCAACCAATCAACCGAATCGAAACGATTCACACGGAGAGACGAAAATGATCGAACTTCGCAAGGCAGACCAACGCGGCCGCGGTGAACATGGCTGGCTCAGCTCGCGTCACACGTTTTCGTTTGCCAACTACTACGATCCGAAGCAAGTGGGCTTCTCGGACCTGCTCGTGATCAACGACGACCGCGTGGCCCCGGCGCGCGGCTTCGGCAAGCACCCGCACCGCGACATGGAAATCTTCTCGTACGTGCTGGAAGGCGCGCTGGAGCACAAGGACTCGATGGGTACGGGCTCGGTGATCGTCCCCGGCGACGTGCAGTTGATGAGCGCCGGCACCGGTGTCGCGCACAGCGAGTTCAACCACTCGGCCGACGAAGGGGTGCACTTCCTGCAGATCTGGATTGCACCGAACGTGAAGGGCGCGCAGCCGCGCTACCAGCAGAAGAACATCGCCGATGAGGAAAAGCGCGGCAAGTTCCGCCTGATCCTCTCGCCGGACGGTGCCGAAGACTCGCTGCAGCTGCGCCAGGACGCACGCGTGTATGCCGGCCGCCTCGACGGCGCGGAAACGGCGAAGGTCGAAGTGGACGCCGACCGCTACGCTTACGTTCACGTGGCGCGCGGCAGCGTGAAGCTGAACGGCGTGGAACTGGGCGAGGGCGACGGCGCGCGCATCCGCTCCGAGCGCGAGTTGAGCTTCAGCGACGGACACGATGCCGAGGTCCTCGTGTTCGATCTGCGTAATATCGAAGTGTCGGAGCTCTGGTCTTAACTCCGGCGTTGCGCCTGAGGTTATGCTGGCGCAGACCGGCGCGCGGCGGTCCGCTCACTGAAAGCGGGCCGCCGCCCGGCAAAGCGCGAACTGATACGTAGTGAACTGCTTAAAACTTATTCGGAGAAAACCATGCGATATAACCTGTTCGGGCCGGGCAACGACGTCGTGCTGCTGGTCTCACGCATTCTGCTGACTTCCCTGTTCATCCTGTTCGGCTGGTCCAAGATCACCGGCTTTTCGGGCACGGTCGACTACATGGCGCACGTGGGCGCGCCCGTGCCGATGCTGTCGGCAGCCATCGCCGTGATCATGGAGTTCGCGGTCGGCATTCTGCTGCTCGTGGGCTTCTACACGCGGCCGCTCGCCGTGCTGCTCGCGATCTATACCGTTGCGACAGCCTTTATCGGCCATCACTTCTGGACCATGACCGGCGCCGATCAAATGGCGAACATGATCAACTTCTACAAAAACATCAGCATCGCCGGCGGCCTGCTCGCACTCGCGGTAACGGGTCCGGGAGCGATCTCGATCGACAGGAAGTAAGGCACGGTTTTTTGACTGTAGAGAAGGCGCGATGCCGGTTGGCATCGCGCCTTTTTTGTGTCCCTGAAAATTTGATCAAATTTACTTCAGCATTTCGCCATGCGAAGATTTGATCAAATCTCAAGGAGACACGCATGCAAACGCGTCAAGGCGTGAACTGGGAACGCGCGCATCGTGTGCCCGGAAACGACCGAAACCGCCGTCGACAGCCTGCTCGCCGCCTTCGATGCCTGCGTGAATGAACTGAGTGAACCAGGCGAACGATGAAGACACGCTCGCATCAATCGCTGCAGGACGAGACTTACGCCACGCTGCGCCGCTGGCTGAGCCTCGGGCGCTTCGTGCCGGGCGAGCGTCTGCGCATCCACGCGCTCGCGGAACAACTGGGCGTAGGCGAGATGCCGGTGCGCGCGGCGCTCGTGCGCCTCGCAGGCGAGTCTGCACTCGTGAACCTGCCCAACCGCGGCGTAGTGGTGCCGCAGCTCACGCGCGCGCAGTTCGACGACGTGCTCAACGTGCGCGTGATGCTCGAAGGCGAAGCGGCGTTTCTCGCCGCCACGCGCCTCGCCGCCGGCGAAATCGCGCAGCTCGACGCCATCTGCGCGCAGATGGCCGAGGCGCTCGCGCAGAACAAGCGAGCACGCTATCTCGACGCCAACGAAGACTTCCACCTCGTCCTCTATCGCGCGAGCGGCTCGCCGCTGCTCGTGGATCTGATCGAAACGGTGTGGCTCCAGGTGGGCCCGATCTCGAACCTGCTGTTCGACGATGCCGACTTTGCGCGCACGCTCAACGATGCGCACGAAGGCCTCATGCGGCGGCTCAAACGCCGCGACGCGCAAGGCGCGCGGCGAGCCGTAGAACGTGACCTGCGCCACGCGGCGAAGTCGTTGCGCACGCATTGCCTGCCCGACGATCCGCATATTGCAAACACGGCTTGATATGCTTGGCAGCGCGCCCGCCCGGCCTCACGTTCTCCTTACGACCGATTACGCTCGATGCACGACCCACAAGACAACCTCTACGCGTATCTCACTTCGCTCCAGCAATCGGCGCTGGGCGCGCTCAAGCGCCTGCCACTCAAGAGCCGCGCCGCGCAAGGCACACTCATGGCGATGCGCGCCGTGTGCGCGGCAGGCCTTGCATACAGCATCGGCCGCGCGCTCCACACCGAACAGGCGTTCTGGGCCGCGATCACGGCGATTGCCGTCACCCAGCACGATTACGCCGATACGCTCGCGCAGTCGCGCGACCAGTTCATCGGCGCGATTGCGGGCGGCGCGGTGGGGCTCGCGACGGCGGCGTTCGGCCCGGAAAATCTCGCGGCCTACCTCGTAGCCGTGAGCGTGGTAATCATCGGCTGCTGGTGCCTGAGCGTGAGCACCGCCGCGCGGTTGGGTGCGATCACCACTACCATCGTGCTGCTCGTGCCCATGAACGGGCCGGTATGGGACGTCGCGCTCTTTCGCGTGGCGCAGGTCGCCATCGGCATGGCCTGCGCGGTGCCGGTCAGCTGGCTGTTTTCGTATATCGAACGGCGCTGGCTGCAGTTGTGAGCCGCTTCTCTCAACGCATGCGAAATAAACCATCTCCGCGCGCTCAGGAATCCGGCCCGCGTTAGCGGCGATAATTGGTGCCGCTGTGCGGCGCAGGTTGCCGCGGGGCAAAATCTGCGGCGCGTGCGCACAGTCGCCCCGCAAATGCCCCCGCCGATGCGAAATCGTGCGAAACTCCCCCGCCGCGCTCTGCCGTCGTCGTGTCGATCACGGCAACTTTTCGGGGCGCAATCGAGATCGCAACCCACGCCGCCGCAAATTCACCCTATGAACACCACCACCCGTCCCGCCGCTTCGAACGCCAAGTCCAGCAAGTCTATCTCGCTCCTGCAAATGCTCGCGCTGATCGGCGCTGTCGGCATCGCGGCCTCGCTGCTGTTCCGCTACTTCCTGTGAGCGCAGCGCGTCCGGGGCATCAAGCCAACCGTTTTTGCTTATGTACAAGAAAGGCGTCGCCCTCGAAATCCAGTTCTCTCCTGAACGCCTGAATGACGGCGCAGGCGACCCGTACTGGATCGACCTCACCGCCGACGAAGCCGCCGCGCTGCTCGCCACGCTGCAAAGCAAGCTCGCTGAACGCGAGAGCACCGCAGCGCCGCTCGTCGTCGCGCTCGACACCCCGCCCGAAGGCACCGCACCTGAGGCATCCGCAAACGCCTCGACGGCTGCGGCCAGCGCCGACGACGGCCTCAAGCAATGGGTCTGCGTGATTTGCGGCTGGGTATACGACGAAGCGGCTGGCGCCCCTGACGACGGCCTCGCTCCCGGCACCCGCTGGGCCGACGTGCCCGACGACTGGCGCTGCCCGCTCTGCGACGTGGGCAAGGAAGACTTCGCGCTCGTCGAGTTCTGACGCGCGCCGTCAAAGGCGCGCGGCGCTCATACGCCCACGCGCCCGAGCGGCTCGTAGAAAAGCGCAAACAACTCCGACTGCGAACTCACGCCGAGCTTGGCGTAAATATGCTTCTTGTGCGCACGCACGGTCTCGAACGAAATTTCGAGCCGCTCCGCAATTGCGCGCGTGGAAAAGCCGCTCAGGCTCAAACGCACCACTTCGATCTCGCGCGCAGTGAGCGGCACACGTCCGCTTTGCTGCGTGACCGCCTCGATGCGGCTCGCAAAGCCCGCCTCGCTCAACTGCCCCTGCTGCGCCGCGCTGTCGGCTTCAGCCGAGTCGGACGCGACCGCCTCGGCAACACCCTCGGCAAACGTCTCATACGCGAGCCGCTGCTTCATGAGCGCGACCACCCACGGCGCGAACATCGCGAACAACGCAATATCGCGCTCCGTGTAATGGTGCTTTGCGCCTAGCGAGAAAATCAGCGTGCGCGCTTCGTCGAGCGGCACGTTGAACTGCACTTCATCGCCGATGATGTTGCTCTTGAAGTAGCGCTGGTAGTAGTCCGTCATGCTGAAATTATCGGGCGCGACCTCGGCGAGCGTGACGAGCCCTGCGCGCGGCTTTTCGCTGGCGTTCAGATAGAACGGATCGAGCAGGTACATCCCCTCCAGATACGCGCGGAACAAGAGATCCACGGTGCCGTCGGGCATGGGCGACTCGGCGCATACGAGCGGCGCGCGATCGCGCCGGAAGACGAGCGCAACCCAGTTGTCGAACGCGACGAAGCGCTCGATCACACGCGTCATGCGGGTCCAGAAGTCGGGGCCGTCGAGGGCATCGATCAGCGTCGCGATATGGTGATGGAACGCACGGTCTTGCCAGTCCAGTTCCATGAGGGGCTCCATGGGTCCTCCGATCAGGGTACCCCTGCAGGGTAATTTCTCGACAAAAATAACGTGGAGATAATAGCCGCTCCAGACGCCCACGCGGTGCTTTACGTAATACATAAGGAAGGAGACAGGCATGCAACTCGAACTCGCGCAGATCCCGATCGTGGACGGCGCAGTCGCTCCCAACCTCGCCCGCGTACTCGACGCAACGGCCAAGCGCCGCGAAGGCAGCGATCTCATCGTCTTTCCCGAAGCCACGCTCACGGGTTTTCCCACCCGCGAGAACGTGCGCGACGTGGCCGAATCGCTCGACGGTCCGTCCTTGAGCAAAGTGCGTGACGCCGCGCGCGCCGCGAATATCGGCGTGGCGGTCGGCCTCGCCGAGCGCGACGGCGACCGCTTCTACAACACGACCGTGCTGATCGACGAACGCGGCGACATTGCGCTGCGTTACCGCAAGACCCATCTGTGGGCCACGGACGTGGGCGTGTTCACGCCTGGCGATCGCTTCGAGGTGTGCGAATTCAAGGGCACGACCGTTGGTCTCCTGATCTGCTACGACATCGAGTTTCCCGAAACGGCGCGCGCCGTGGCCTCGCTCGGCGCGGAAATGCTCGTCGTCACGAACGGCAATATGGATCCATTCGGCCCCGTGCATCGCCGCGCGATCGTCGCGCGAGCGATGGAGAACCAGATGTTCGCCGCGCTCGTGAACCGCACCGGCGACGGCGACGACAACCTCACGTTCCCCGGCGAAACGGCGCTCGTGAGCCCGTTCGGCGACGTGCTCTGCGAGTTGAAAACCGAAGACGCCGTGCTGCACGCGAAGGTGGATCGCGCGCTGCTCGCGCAAAGCCGCGAACATTACAGCTATCTGCACGACGCACGCATTGCGCTCAATCTCGCGGACGAGAACGACGCGCAAGGCCATCGCTCGCTCAATATCCGCCCGCGCACGCGTTAAAGGCGCACAGCAGCAAGACCAGGTAACAAGCCCGGCAATCAGCGATCCGGCAAGCCGCCATGCGCGGCTCGCCTGGCTCGCCCATGCCTGCCAGAACCGCAGCACCCAGGAGACAACTGCATCATGAAGCCTGCCTCGCCGTCGCATGAACGCGGCACTCAAGAACCTCACCTGAAGCGCACGCTCGGCCTGCCGTCCGTGCTCCTGTTCGGCCTCGCCTATATGGCGCCGCTGATCGTCTACGGCACCTACGGCGTGCTCGCCGGCGCGAGCCAGGATACCGCCGCCCTCGCGTACCTCATCGCGCTAATCGCAATCGTCTTCACGGCGCTCAGCTACGGCAAGCTCGCGCGCCTTTTCCCAGTGGCGGGTTCGGCCTACACGTACACGCGCAAGAGCTTCAATTCGCACCTGGGCTTCATGATCGGCTGGGCCACACTGCTCGATTACTTCTTCCTGCCGATGGTGATCTGGCTGATCGGCGCGGCGTATCTTGGCGCGGCGTTCCCGAGCGTGCCCACGTGGATCTGGATCGTCGCGTTCATCGTGCTCACGAGTGTGCTGAACGTCATCGGCATCGAACTCGCCGCGCGCTTCAACATCGTGCTGATGATCGTGCAGCTCGGCATCGCGGCAATGTTCGTAGTCCTGTGTTTGCACTACGCCTCCGCGGCCGCGGGCCCGGGCGGCCTCATCACGGCGCAGCCGTTCTTCCAGCCGCACGTGCCTCTCTCGGCCACGATGGCGGGCGCTGCGATCGCCGCGTATTCGTACCTCGGCTTCGACGCCGTTTCCACGCTCACCGAGGAAACCATCGAACCGGAAAAGACCATCCCGCGCGCCATCGTGCTGATCGCGCTGGTGGGCGGCGCGATCTTCGTGATCGCTGCGTACACGCTGCAGCTCGCGCATCCGGGCGCCGTGTTCAAGGACCCGGATTCGGCCGCATTCGAAATCGCTCGCAAGGTGGGCGGCGATATCTTCGTGACGATTTTCCTCGCAGGCCTGATCCTCGCGCAGTTCGCCTCGGGCATCTCCGCGCAAGCCAGCGTGGGGCGTCTGCTCTACGCGATGGGCCGCGATGAGGTGCTGCCGAAGTCGATTTTCGGCTACATTCACCCGCGCTTTCGCACGCCTGCGATCAACATCGCGATTGCCGGTATCGTCGGTTTGATCGCGCTGAAGCTCGACGTGGCCACGTCCACCTCGTTCATCAACTTCGGTGCGTTCCTCGCGTTCACTTCGGTGAACCTGTGCGTGATCCGCCAGTACTTCAGCGGCGCGGCGGGCACGCGTGGCTTTGGGTTCCTCGGCGGTGTGGTGTTCCCGTTGATCGGCGCCGTGACCGACATCTGGCTGCTGTGCAGCCTCGAAAAGACCGCCATCGTGCTCGGCGTGATCTGGTTCGTGCTCGGCCTCGTGTACCTCGGCTGGATCACGCGGTGCTTCCGCCAGGCGCCGCCCGAAATGGCGGTATAAGCGAAGCGCTTCACACTCGAGTCTGCTTCAAACGAAACGGCGAGCGTCCCTTGCGGGGCGCTCGCCGTTTTTCCATTCTGCGCAGCGAAAAGAAACGCTTAGCTATCCAGACCAGCCAGCCGCGCCGCAGCCATCACTTCGCGCCTGGTATCGAGAATATGCCGCTCGATCAGCGCCACCACTTCATCCACGTCGCGCCGCTTGCAGGCATCGACGATCGCGTAGTGATCGCTTTGCACCTCGTTCTTCTCCGTATCGAGCGACATGCGCAGATGCGGATATCGATTCGTCGTACTCAGGCAGTACTCCTCGATCATCTTGCGCAGACGCGCGTTATTCGCGGGCGCGCACAGCGCCAGATGGAACTGGCGGTTGCATTCGGCCCACTCCGCGGGTGACGAAGCGGCGTCGTACGCCGCGAGAATGCGCTTCATCACGTCGATGTCGCCGGCCACCATGTTCGGCACCGCGAGCTTCGCCGCGTAGGTCTCCAGCGCCGCGCGAATGTCCAGCAGCTCGCAGATCTCCTGCGTGGACATGGCGATCACCACCGCGCCGCGATTGAGCTGATAGCTCACGAGCCCTTCGGCCTCGAGCTGGCGCAGCGCCTCGCGCACGGGAATGCGGCTCGCGCCGAAGCGCTCCGCCAGGCTCTCCTGGCGCAACTGCGCACCGGGCGGCAGTACGCCGCGCAGGATCTCGTCGCGCAGCTGGTCGCGGATCGTTTGAGGCAGCGATCGCTGGTCTTCCTTGGCCTGCACTGTCGTCATGGGCTCGTGGGCGCCGGGCGGACGAACGCCGTCCGACGAAAAAGTGTTGTCGTCAATATTTTTGCCTGCCAGAATTGGATACAATCTGATCGCTTCTGGATATTTATGCTGGTGATACGGATCCGCCAGCCGTTCCCTCTGTGCCGTGTCCTTGTCTGGAGACTGTATAGGTTTCTGTAAGCACCTGAAAACCAAGCAATTTTAGCGTATCCACCGGGCCGTCCCGGGGCTGTTGCGTGCGCAACGGTTTCGTCCGGCAAACCGCCATCTGGCGGCCGGTTCCTTTTGCTTCACCCCTGCGCAAAAAGGCACGCCGCGCGCTCCGAACGCGGTGCGGGCCCGGCTGCGCCCATGAAAAACGTAGACCGCTGAGGAGAGAACCAGGATGAACCCAAGCAAACCCCATCTGCGCCTGCGCGCGCCCGTTGTGCTTGCCGCCGTCGCGGCCCTGTGGAGCGCCGGCGCGCTCGCCCAGGCCACTGACGTCAAGATCGGCTTCGCCGCCCCGCTCACGGGCGGCCAGGCTCACTACGGCGCGGACTTCCGCAGCGGCGTGCAGATGGCGATCGACGACGAGAACGCCACGAATCCGACCATCGGCGGGAAGCCGGTACGCTTCGTGCTCGACGCCTACGACGACCAGGCCGACCCGCGCACCGGCACGACCGTCGCGCAAAAGCTCGTGGACGACGGCGTTTCGGCCGTGATCGGCCACTTCAACTCGGGCACCAGCATTCCCGCCTCGCCGATCTACGCGAAGGCCGGCATTCCCGAAATTGCCACGGCCACCGCGCCCACCTATACGCGCCAGGGCCTGCCCACCACGTTCCGCCTCGTCACGTCCGACGCGCAGCAAGGCAGCGTGCTCGGCGAGTACGTCGTGAAGGACCTGAAGTTCAAGCGCTTCGCCGTGATCGACGACCGTACGGCGTACGGTCAAGGTGTGGCCGAGGAGTTCGCGAAGGCCGTGAAGGCAGCGGGCGGCACGGTGGTCGCGCAGGAGTTCACGAACGACAAGGCCGTGGACTTCCGCTCGATCCTCACGCACATCAAGTCGGCCGACGCCGACGCGATCTTCTACGGCGGCGCCGACACCCAGGCCGCGCCGATGCTCAAGCAGATGAAGTCGCTCGCGATCAAGGCCACGCTGATCGGCCCCGACATGATGCACTCGGACGAGCTCATCAAGATCGCCGGTCCGGCGGCCGAAGGCGCGCTCGCTTCGTCGGGCGGCAGCCCGCTTGATCAGATGCCGGGCGGCAAGAGCTATGTCGAGCGCTACACCAAGCGCTTCAACAAGCCGGTCGAGCTGTATTCGCCGTATGCGTATGACGGCACGCGCGCTGTGTTTGCCGCCATGAAGAAGGCGAATTCGACCGATCCGCACATCTACCTCGCCTCGCTCAAGGCGACGAACATGAAGGGCGTGACCACGAACGAGCTGGCCTACGACCAGTACGGCGACCTGAAATACGGCGGCGTGACGGTCTACAAGGTCGTGAACGGCAAGTGGCAGCCGCTCACGACGGTCGGCACGAAGTAAGTCGACGAAGTGAACCGATGAAGTGAGCCCACACTGACGCCGCGTTGCGGGCGCGGCGGCAAGTGTGGCCCCCACGATTTAGCGCATTGCGCACAGGAACAGCCGGTGGTACCCGGCTGCGGCGCACGCCAGCGGGTTCTCTTCTCCGCTCGCTGGACCGGGCGCCGGGTTGATACGGGCTTTCGCGTTGGGCGGAAGCCCGTTTTTTTTCGCCATGTGAGATGTAAGCTTCGAGACGCCTTCGAGGGGCTTTCGAAATGCCTCGAAAAAACGAGCGTTCGGTCGTGCGCAGCGGAACCGAACTACAATGCATGCCGTCCGATGCAATGCCGCATTGCTGCCCTGTTTGCCCCGAACATGTCCCGTTTTTTGAAAGCCGTCCCTCGTTTACCCGTCCCGCTTCGCAGCGCCGCCCTCGCCGTCACCACGGTGACGCTGGCTGTTGCGCTCGGCGCGTGCTCCTCGCCCAAGCCCAAGTTCCAGGAAGATCAGCTGCTGAGCACGGCGCCCAGCCAGTTCTCGCGCAGCTTCAACTACGCGAGCACTGACGCCTGCGAGTCGTCGCGCCGCGCGCTGCTGAGCCAGGGCTACATGACGACGATGACACGCAACGACACCGTCGACGCCACGAAGAACTTCCAGCCGACGATGGATCAGCACATCGTCGTGGAGGTGCACGTCGTCTGCACGCCTGGCGACGCGAGCAATACGAGCATGGTGTACGTGAACGCCGTGCAGAACGGCTACGCGCTCAAGAAGAGCGATACGTCGGCGAGCGTGGGGCTCTCGATTCTGGGGTCGGTTTCGCTGCCGATTCGCTCGAACAGCGACGAAATGGTGAAGATTTCGAGCGAAACGATCCAGTCTGGCCCGTTTTATTCGCGTTTCTTCGATCTGGTGGGGCGGTATTTGAACGCATCGGCACGCAGCGAGCCGGTGCCTGGCGGCGGCGCGATCAAGATTTCGCCGTTGCCGCCGCCGATCGAGCCGGTCACGGCCAGCGCCGCGCCTGCCGCGACCACGGTGGGGTCGGCCGCGCCGGCTGCCGCCGCTGCGGCTGCGGCGACGGGTGCGGCGGTGTTGCATAGCAGCACGCTGCCGGCCGCGCCGGTTGTGGCAGCGCCACCGGCTGCGCCCGCACCCGCGTCTGCACCTGCCACGGCGGTGCCCGCTCCAGCCGCTTCTGCGCCGGGCGCATCCGCACCGGTCGACCACGGCGCTGCGGCTGCAGCGGCGATCATGGGCGTGCCGGCCCCGGTTGCGGAAAATCCGCAGATTACGGGGCTCGCGGCGAGTGTGACCACTCACAACGCAGCAACGCCCGCGGCGGCGTCTGCGGCCGTGGCAACGGCACAAACGCTCGCGTCGACCTCGACGACCTCTGGCACCCAGAGCGTGGCAGCCGCTACGGCAACGCCGTCAGCTGCCGCGGACACGCCGGCGGTAGCGCCGGCGACATCGACTACCTCGCCTTAAGCGCCGCGGCGCGCCAAACCGGCGTCACGCCAACCGGCTCGCGCACAGCCGCGCGAGCCATCAGCCGTCTGCGCGCTCAGCGCAAGCCGGCCATCATCGCGCCCATTCCCACGAGCAGGCTGCCCATCAGGCGATTCACGGCGCGCATGCGCCTTGGCCGCTGCAACACGTGGCGCAGCCGGTGCGAAAACAGCGCCATCGAAGCCACGCCGCCCGCAAACAGCAGCGCGAACGTCGCCGCCAGCAGCAAATACTGACGGTTGGCGCTCCAGGGCCCATCGGCGCTCATGAACTGCGGGAAAAACGACGGGAAGAACAGCAAGGTCTTCGGGTTGAGCCCGGAGGTCGCGAATCCGCGCCAGAACAAATCGCGATGACTCGCACCATCGGTTTCGGCGGGCGCATCCGTGCCCGCCAATGAGCGGCTGCGCCACTGCTTGCAGCCGAGCCAGACAAGATAGGCCGCGCCCAGCCAGCGCAACATCGTAAGTGAATGCTCACTAATGAGCAGCAGCGAATTGAGGCACAGCGCCGTCAGCGCGAGCTGGAGCAGCACCGCGAGCGTGCCGCCCCAGACGCAGGGCAGCGCGCGGCGCCAGCCGGCGTGGAGCGCCTGGCTCATCGTGAGCACGTTGACGGGACCGGGCGTGTAGACAAGGACGAGCGCGGCGGCGAGAAAAGATAGATACAGCTGGATCGACATTGCAGGGCGTGCTGGTGAAGACGGGGTGACGAACGGCGCTCGGGGTCGCGGGCGTATTAAAAACGGGTACCGAAACGGGCAACAAAAAACCGCGCGAAAGCGCGGTTTTCAAATGCCATCTGCCTGACCGGACATTGCTGACTGCGTGGTGAACGCGCGCAACGCCCGGTAGCCGCCGCAGTGTGCAACGGAAACCGGCCCTGACGGACCGCCGCGGCTTGTGGCTGCGGCGGCGCGCCCCACAGCGGGGAGGTGGCCGCGTGGGTCGTGCCAGGCAAGAAGGCATGTGGAAAATATACCGGGGAATAGCGTGTATGGGCTTCCGGTTTTCAGGCAGAATTGGCCAATATACGGAATCTTCTTCCGTCAAAATTACTTCGACCTGTACAAGATTCTTTTTCGCCATGAGCCCTCGTGAACGCCCGCCCAAAGCGCTCGACAATCAGGACCGCAAGATCCTCAGCGCCCTGCAGAAGAACGCCCGGCTTTCGAACGCCGAACTCGCCGAGCAGGTGGGCATGTCCACCACCGCGTGCTGGAATCGCACGCGCCAACTCGAAGCCGATGGTTATATCGACGGCTATGTCGCGCTCGTGAACCAGCAAAAGCTGGGCTACGCCGACATCGTGATTCTGGAAGTGACGCTCGACCGCCACGAAGACGACGCGCTCGCGCGCTTCGGCGCCGAACTCGCGGCGCTGCCCGAAGTGCTGGAGGCCTATCTCGTCTCCGGCGAGTACGACTACTGGATCAAGGTGGCGGTGGACGGCACCGCCGGCTACGAGCGCTTCCTGCGCGAGAAGCTCTATCGCATCTCGAGCATTCGCCACAGCCGGTCGATGTTCGCCTTGCGCTGCATGAAGGATGTGCCGTCCATGCAGGTGTGAAGCGCGTTTGCCTCGGCAATCACGCGAAGGGCGTGAGCTTCAGCGCTGCACGATCAACGTCACGCGCCGGTTGAGGGCTCGGCTCGCAGGGTCGTTGCCTGCCACGAGCGGGAAGTTGTCGGCGCGGCCAATCGCAGCGAGCCGGTGAGGCTCGATGCCGCGCTCGACCAGATAGCGCACCACCGCGCCGGCGCGCGCCGAAGAGAGTTCCCAGTTCGACGCGAACTTCGCATTCGAGATCGGCGAGCTGTCCGTGTGCCCTTCCACGAGGATGTTGCCCGCCGGCGCCGCGCGCAGCACCTCGGCGATACGGCCCAGCACGCCGAGCGATTCGGGCAGCAGCGTGGCATCGCCCGCGTTGAACAGGATCTTCGCATTGATGCCGATCTCCACGCCGCGCGCCGCCGGCACGATCGTGATCTCGCCGCGCTGGCGCAGCGTTTCGAGCGCGGCGAGCAATGCCTGATCGACAGCGGGCATTTTCACGGCCGCAGCCGCCGTGCTCGTAGATTGCGCTGCCGATCGTATTTCGGATTCCTTATGCTTCGCCAGCTGCATCGCGTAGAGCGCGAGGAACAGCACCATCAGCGTCGTGATCAGGTCCGCGTAGGAAATGAGCCAGCGGCCGGAACTCGATTCGCCGCCCTCGTCCTCGTCGTGATCGAATTGAGCCGTGAGCGGCAAGTCTTTATCGGAAAGCATGGGCGGTCAGCTCGCGCTCGTCGTGTCCAGCGCCCATACGTTCGCTTCGCCCTGCAAACCGCCGCTCTTGCCGCCCACCTCGCCAGCAAGACGCGTGGCGATCGTGTGGGGCGACTCCTTGCGCGAAATGGCGAGCAGGCCGTCGAGATAGAGCTTGCGCAGGCGCAGTTCGCTTTCGATATGCGCGCGCATCTTGCCGTACAGCGGCAGAAAAACCAGGTTCGCGAAAGCAAGGCCGTAAAGCGTGGCGATAAAGGCCACGGCAATGCCGGGCCCGAGTTCCGCAGGCTCGATCAGATGCCCCGTAACCTGAATGAGGCCGAGCACCGAGCCGAGAATGCCGAACGTGGGCGCATAGCCGCCCGCCTGCTGCCACACACGCGCCGCCGCCATGTGCTTGCGCCCGGAGGCTTCGAGTTCGCGATGGAGCGCATCTTCGAGCACGGCGGTTGAAACGCCGCTCGCAAGCAGTTCGAGCCCGCGCCGCGCGAACGGATGAATGCCTTGCAAATCCATCGACTCGAATGCGAGCAGACCGTTGAGCTTGGCCTGGTCACCCCACTCCAGCACCGCGGCGAGGCTCGCTTCATCGACGCGCGGCGCTTTCACGAAGGCCATGCGCAAATGCTTGATGGCGTCGAAGAAGCGCGCCCACGTGTTCTGGATCATCACGGCGCCGAGCGTGCCGCCCAGCACGATGGCGAGCGCCTCGGGCTGGAGCAGCGTGACGAAATGGCCGCCTTCGAGCGAGAAGCCCGCGACCACAGCGAGCGCGCCGATGGCGATACCGATCAGGGTAAGCAGATCCATGCGTGTCTCCCAACTCAGCGATCTGCCTGGCGTCCGCCAGGCGACTTGAGTGCACGCACCGCTTCAAGCAGGCGCTGTTCGATGTCCTCGACTTCCACGGGATCGATTTTGATGTCGCGGCGCATGACCCACGACACTTCGTTCTTGCGTGCGTCCGCCATCACCGAGAGCAGGCGCTCGGTTACGGCCTGATCCTCGATCGAAGCGAGCAGTTTCGCGAGATCGTAGGTATCGAGCGCGCTCACGGCTTCGAACAGCGTGCGTTGATCGACGAACAACAGATCATCGAGCGCTTTGAGTTCACCCGAGCCGCGGTTCGTGCGCTTCGAGAAATACGCCACGCCCTTTTGCTCGACGAAGTTGAGCACCTTCGACTTGCGGAACGCGAAGACCTCGTCGGCAATTTCTGCGTGCGAGAGCTTGTTGAGAATGACCTTGCGCTCCACGCCGATCAGCGCTTCGAGATCGCCCAGTTCGATCAGTTCGAGTTCGCTGTTGATCGACACATCGAGATCGCTGTCTGCGACCTGCGTCGCGCGCTCCACGATGCGCACGGGGTCGAACGTCACCACCTGGCGGCCCAACGCGCCTTCTGCCGCTGCCGCATTGTTGGCAAGATGCGTGGCCTGCCCGCTTTGCATCGCGACGAGATTGAGCTTTTCCATGCGCCGGAGCATGGCCATCACGTGCGGACGCGAATGGCCCGCAACTGCACGGCATTTCTGCACGACGTCGGCGAGCGGCACGCTCACTTCGGCGCCACTCGCGCCGTGTCGCGACCATGTGTCGCCGCCTTCGGCGCGATCGCTCGCGCCCGCGATCAGCGCAAGCACGTGCGCGTACGAAAGCACGCCCGGCATGAAGTCGGCATGGGTGTAGGTGGCGAGCAGATCGTCCTTCGCCTTGACGCGCCGCGTAAGCGTGCGCACCACGTGGCGCAGCATCGGCGTGACGCGTTCGAGTTCCTCTTCGATCAGGCTCGCCGACACGACGGTCAGCTGGCAAAAGCTCAGCGCCTTCGCCGTATTCGGGCGCGGTTCCGCGCCGAGCAGCGCAGTCTCGCCGAAAAATTCACCGCGTCCCAGCGTGGCCATCACGACTTTCTTGTCGTCGCAACGTGTGGAGATTTCGACCTTGCCGTCGGCGATCACGAAGATCAACCGTTCGCCTGCAAAGCCTTCCGAATAAATGATCTCGCCCGGCGCCGCCGTACGCGACCATGTTTGACTGCTGCGATTCAAGTTCTTTCCCCGGAAAACGATTCCATCGCCCGCATTTGTCTGACTATCTATGCGTGTGCGAAGTGAGTGCTACGTGCCGCGTTTACGGCGTTTCCCAAGGCGTTCTTGAATCAGCTTGCATAGATGGCACGCATGGAAAGCGAGCCGAAAGCCGTTGGCGCAAACCTGTGCGCCGATGTGTCGTGCGCGCAATGCAAACGCAAACGATTGCTTGCGCGAGAAGTGCCGCAAATGGGTTGTGAATTGCGTGACGTAAATGAATGCGGCCAGTTCGCACTGGCCGCATGTGTCACGCTATCAATCTCTTTCAGTCTTTCAAGCCGCAAGTTTTCCCGTCACGCCGTTGTTCGCCGATGCGCTCACGCCTGCGCGCGCGAAGCGAAGCGCTTGCATCAGCGTTTCGTGCTCGCCGATGTGGTTCGCTAGCAGCAGGATCAGCTGCGCGTTGGCCGATTGACTCTGCGCCTCGTCGAGATCGCGATGCATGTCGATCAGCGCTTCGTAAAAGTCGTCCGGTCTTGCCAGATTCGGTTGGGTGTTCAGCATGGTTGTCTCCTCGTTCCTCTATGCCGTGCCTTCCACGCACAGCGCGCGCTTGAGCGCGCTCTCCACGCGCGCTGCGTCGGCGCGCCGCCAGCGTGCGCTCACGTGCTGGTCCGGACGAATCAGATAGAACGCGCCGTCCTGCGCACCGTAGCGCTGCGCCGCCAGCCCTTGCACGTCGCGCAACACCACCGTCGATGCCGGCAGACCCGCGGGCACAGCCGCATCGCCTTCGAGCATCACCACGAACTTGAGCGGCACCACAGAACGCGAAAGCGCCTGCAGCGTGTCGAGCGTCGCGGTATCGAACGGCGAGCCAGCACGGCTGAAAACGAGGCCAGCGAACTGGTCGCCCAGATGCGCAAGCAGCCAGCTCTCGTCACCCGCTGCGTTTTGCACCGGCGCGTCAGCACACGAAGCGCCCGGCTCCATCTGGCCGTTGAACGTCTCTTCGTCGGGCGTATTCAAGGTCGATTCGCGCAGTACCGCCGGCACGGAAAGCCGGCCGCTGTTCACCAGTTGACGCGCAAATGCATGCTCGCGAGCGAGCGTGAGCACGGCGTCGCGGAACACGCGGCTCACCGCGCTCTTGGGCGTGATGAAGTCGGTCGAGCGCGTGGAGTTGCGGATGTTTTCGTCGGCTGCGTATTCACGTTCGCTCGCGTAGGTGTCGAGCAGCGCGTCGGGCGCGTGGTTCTCCAGCACCATCGCGAGCTTCCATGCAAGATTCTCGCCGTCCTGAAAGCCGCTATTCGCACCGCGCGCGCCGAACGGCGAAACCAGATGCGCCGAGTCGCCCGCGAACAGCACGTTGCCCTGGCGGAAGCTGTCCATGCGCAGACACGAGAACGTGTAGATGCTCACCCACTCCAGCTCGAACTTCACGTCGGGCCCGAGCAGCGCGCGCACACGCGGAATCACGCGCTCGGGCGTTTTTTCGAGTACCGGGTCGGCGTCCCAGCCGAGCTGGAAGTCGATGCGCCAGACGTTGTCGGGCTGGCGATGCAGCAGCACCGACTGGTTCGGATGGAACGGCGGATCGAACCAGAACCAGCGTTCGGTAGGGAAGTCGGCTTCCATCTTCACGTCGGCGATGAGGAAGCGATCCTTGAACGTGCGGCCGTGGCTGTCGAGGCCGAGCAGCTTGCGCAGCGGGCTGCGCGAGCCGTCGGCGGCCACGACGTAGCGCGCGAGCAGCGTGTACGGGCCGTCGGGCGTTTCGATTTCGAGCGCGACGTGCGCATCGGCGGCGCCCGGCGTGCCGTGCTGCGCGACGCCCGTCACCTTGTTTTTCCAGCGGATTTCGAGGTTGGGCAATGCCTGCGCACATTCGAGCAGATAGCCTTCTACGTAGTACTGCTGCAGATTCACGAAAGCCGGCCGATGATGGCCGCTTTCGGGCAGCAGGTTGAACGTGTAGACGAGTTCGTCCTTGCGGAACACCTTGCCCACGTTCCAGCTCACGCCCTTTTCGACCATGCGGTCGCCGCAGCCTAGGCGGTCGAAGATATCGAGCGAACGCTTGGAAAAGCAGATGGCGCGCGAGCCCGTGGAAAGCGTGCAGTCGTCGTCCACGAGCACCACCGGCACACCTTGCCGCGCGAGGTCGATGGCCGTCGCGAGGCCCACTGGCCCCGCGCCGACCACCACGACCGGACGCACGCACGCGGCGGCGTCCGGAGTTTGTTCGCTGCATCGCGCGTAGTCGAAGGTCAGCGTTTGATAGTCGATCATTCTTGTCTCCACCGTGTCATCTCGTGCCCGTCTCGCAGTTGGCACTCACCTGGCACTTAACTCGCGCTTAACTGGTGCTTCAATCCTGCAGCGCGTCCCACATCTCCTTGTCGCGCTGCGCCGTCCAGATGCGCGGATGCGTAATGCCGCTCGCCTCGTCATAAGCGCGCGTCACGTCGAACGGCAGGCAGTGCTCGTAGATGAACACGTGGCCGAATTTCGGGTCCATCGCTTCGCGCGTGAGCGACATCGCGCCCTTCAGGTCGAGCTTCTGCTCCACGGCGGCGCGGCCTTGCGCGAGCAGCGTGGTCACGAAGTCCTTCGTGTAGTCGAGACCCTTGTTGACTTCCGCCGGGTTCAGCAATGCGGGGCCACGGCCCGGCACGAGCTTTTCGGCGCCAAGCGAGCGCAGCGCTTCGAGCGTGGCAGGCCACTCGGCAAGCTGTGCGTCGCCGCAATAGCACGCAGCGTCGTATTCGACGAGGTCGCCCGAGAACAGCACCTTCTGCTGCGGCAGCCACACCACCGTGTCGCCCTTCGTGTGACCCGAGCCGAGGTGCGCGATCTTCACTTCGAGCTTGCCGAGGAACAGCGTGATTTCCTTCTCGAACACGAGCGTGGGCCACGTGAGGCCCGGCACCGTTTCGACGCCCGCGAACAGGCGCGGGAAGCGCTCGATTTCCGACTTCATGTCGGCTTCGCCGCGCTCGACGATCATTTCATACGTGCCGCGGCTCGCGATGATCTGCTGCGCGCCTTCCTTGAAGTACGCCGAAGCGCCCAGCACGCGCACCGCGTGATAGTGCGAGAGCACGACGTATTTGATGGGCTTGTCGGTGACGGTGCGGATCTTCGCGATGAGGTCCTGCGCCATGGCGGGCGTGGCCGTGGTGTCGACGATCAGCACGCCGTCGTCGCCGATGATGACGCCCGAGTTGGGGTCGCCTTCCGTGGTGTACGCGTATGCGTTTTCCGAGAGCTGCGTGAACGTGACCTTCTTTTCTTCGAGGTCGGCCTGGGATGCGAACGCCTTTGCCATGTTGAGTCTCCGTATCGAGGGGCTCTTGAAGCCGGGGCGGGGCGAAGCGCGCACGGGCCAGGCGCGTTGGGCGCCAGCCCTGGTTGTCTCGCCCCGTTTGAAATTGAAATGGACCGCAGTTGTGCAGGGGTGAGGCCATCATGGTCTTCCCGTTTTTATTTGTCAATAGCGAATTACATCGCTATACGTTAATTTCTGACCGAAGCACGCTGCAGTCCGTACAGCGGCCGCCGTTCAGTTAACATGGACCCTTTTTCAGCCAGAGAAAAGCGCAATGAGACGTCGCAATGAAAGCGCCGCGTCCGCGCCGGAAAGCAGCGCGGCGGCGGCCCGCACGCAACGCGGCATCCAGAGCGTGGAAGTAGGCGGACGCCTGCTGCGCGCCCTCGCCGACGCGCGTGCGCCGCTTGGCGCCACCGATCTCGCGGCGAGCGGAGACATTCCGTCGAGCCAGGCGCACGCCTATCTCGTGAGCCTCACGCGCCTCGGGCTCATCAAGCGCGACGCGCTTTCGGGGCGCTACGAACCCGGCCCGCTCGCGCTGCGCCTCGGCCTGCTGCATCTCGCGCAGCAACCCGCGCTGCGCGAAGCCGTGCCGCGCGCCGCCGCGCTGGCGCAGGCGCTCAATTGCAGCGTCGCGCTATGCATCGCAGGGCCGCAGGGGCCGACGATCGTGCGCTACGAGCACGCGAGCCTGCCGCTGCACGTGAACCTGCATGTCGGCACGGTGATGTCGCTGCGGGCCACGGCAACGGGCCGCGTGTTCTGTGCGTTCCTCGCGCCCGAGGCGCTCGAAGCCGCATGGGCCACGCAAACCGCGCAGCCGGTGTGGCGCGGCACCAGCCATGTGGCCAGCGCCGCGGGTGCGCCCCAGGAAAGCACGCCCGATGCCGCCTTCCTTGCCTCGCTCGACGCCATCCGTGCGCGCGGCTATGAACTCGCCATCGACGCGCCCAGCCCCGGCGTCAGCAGCGTGTGCGTGCCCGTGCTCGGCCCTGGACGCGAACCGAGCCTCACGCTCACCGCCATCGGCGCGAGCGGAGTGATCGACGTGCGCGACAACGGCGCGGTCGTGCGCGCGCTGCGCGACGCTGCTGCCGAAATCACCGCCGCCGCATTTTCATCGACACCGACATGCCCCGAGTAAGCTCCAGGCCTCCGCGCGAAGACGCAACGCAAGCCGCCAGCGAAGACGCCGCAAACGGCAATGCAGCCGAAGCCGCCGACAAGCCGCAACGCGGCATCCAGTCGCTCGATGTAACGGGCGAGCTGCTCGCCGCGCTCGTCGCGGCGGGCACGCCCTTGCCGCTGCGCGACCTCGCCGCCGCCGCGGGGATGGCGCCCGCCAAGGCCTTCCCGCACCTCGTGAGCCTGCAGAAGATCGGCCTGCTCGCGCGCGACGCAGCGGGCCGCTACGAAGCGGGACCGCTCAGTCTCGAACTTGGCCTGATCGGCCTTGCGCGTCTTTCGCCGGTTCGCGAAGCCGATGCCGAGCTAGTGGGCCTCGCCGCCGCCACCGCGATGAGCGTCGCGCTCGCGGTGCCGGGGCCGCTCGGCCCGACCGTCGTGCGCCTCGAAGAGTCGGCGCTGCCGCTGCACGTGAGCCTGCGCCCCGGCACGGTGATGTCGCTCGTGAACACGTCGATCGGACGCGTGTTCGCCGCGTGGGTCGACGACGATGTGCGCGCGGCGCTCCTCGCTCAGGACGAACTGCGGCTCGCGGGCGCGAAGCCGCGCGAAGGCGCCACGCCCGCCTACCTCGCGCGGCTCGCCGCCATTCGCACCGAAGGCGTCGACACGGCGCTCGACAAACCCATTCCCGGCATCAGTACCGTGACCGCGCCCGTGTTCGACCACACCGGCAGCGTCTGCCTCGTGCTCGCGGTGATGGGGCCTTCCGGCAGCCTCGACATCGCGCGCGAAGGCACGGCGGCGCAACTGCTGATCGCCGCCGCGGAACGCCTCTCGCGGCGCTTCGGTTACATGGAAGGCGCGGCGGCCGCGCCGCTATAATCGCCTCCCTCGCGTGATACAAGAACGGCTCGCCCACCCAATGAGAACCTGCATATGAGCGCGGCATCCACCGGACAAGCGTTGCGCCAGATCGCCGACCTGCCCTGCCCGCGCGGCCTGCCGCTCGTCGGCAATCTGCTGCAGCTTTCGCCGCCGCGCCTGCATTTGATCCTCGAGCAATGGGCCGCCGAACTCGGCGCACCGTACCGCTTCCAGGTGGGCGGCATCCCCATCACGATCTGGACCGATACCGAACTGATCCAGCAGATCATGCGCGAGCGCCCGCATCGCTTCCGCCGCTATCAGCCGATCGAAGCGGTGTTCGAGGAGATGGGCTTCAACGGCCTTTTCTCGGCGGAAGGCGTAGCGTGGGAACCGCAGCGCAAGCTCGTGATGCAGGCGCTCTCGATACCCAACATCAAGGCGTTCTACCCCACGCTGGCCGATATCACGCAGCGCCTTCACAACCGTTGGCAACGCGCGGCCGAGCGCAGCGAAACTGTCGAGATGACCGACGACCTCAAGCGCTACACGGTAGACGTGACGAGCGCGCTCGCGTTCGGCGAAGATCCGCGCACGCTGGAGCGCGATCACGGCGTGATTCAGGAGCATCTCGAGCGCATCTTGCCGGGCGTGATGAGGCGCACCAACGCACTCTTTCCGTACTGGCGATATGTCAAACTGCCGGCGGACCGCAAGCTCGAACGATCGCTCGAGGAAGTGCACCGCTACGTCAACGCGATGATGGCGCGCGCCCGCGAGCGCATGCGCGACGAGCCGTCGGAAACGCCGCGCAATCTGCTCGAAGCGATGCTCGCGCAGCAGCAGGCGCCGGGCGGTGAGGCGACCATCAGCGACGCGCAGATCCGCGCAAACGTGCTCACGCTCCTCATCGCGGGCGAAGACACGACCGCCGATTCCATCGCGTGGACGCTGCCCTACCTCGCCGCGGATACGGCCTTGCAGCAGCATCTCGGCGACGAAGCTTCACGCGTGCTCGGCAATTCGTCGGTATGCCCCGACTACGCCACGTTGAAAGACCTCGATATTTTCGAGGCGATCTGCATCGAAGCCACACGTCTTCGTCCGGTGGCGTCCGTGCATTCGTTCGAGCCGCTGGAAGATGTGGTGGTGGACAACATCGCGTTGCCCAAGGGCACGCGCATGTTCTTCGTCGCGCGTCCCGCCATGCTCGACGCGAAGCATTTCGCCGATCCGCAGCGTTACGATCCGTGGCGCTGGATGAAGCGCGGCGAACGCGAAGCCGATGATGGAAAAGCCCATGACGTACGCGCTTATCTGCAGTTCGGCGCCGGGCCGCGCGTGTGTCCTGGCCGCCATCTCGCGACCGTGGAAATGCGCCTCGCACTTTCGATGCTGATGAAGTCGTTCACGATCGAACTGGCGATCGATCCCGCGAAGATTCAGGAAGTGCAGGCGTTTACGATGGTGCCGGATACGATGCCGGTGAAGCTCAAGCCGCGCGAAGGCGCCGCGTTCGCCTAAGCGTCAACGCCCGTCCTCGGGCGTGCCGACCGTGGAGGCATCGTCGGGCGCGCCATCGCTGCGCGCCTGCGCATCGCGCATCTTGGCAAGCGCCTTGGGCCCGAGCCCGAGCGACACGCCCAGCGCGAGCGCGTCGAGCACCGCGAGATGCGCGATGCGCACCACGGCGGGCGCGTGCGCATCGCTCGCGGCGGGCACGCGCAGCAGAAGGGGAATATCGACCACCCACGCGAGACGCGAGCCCGCACTCGTGAGCGCGATGGTCGTTGCGCCGCGCTCCTTGGCGATCTGAATGCTCTCGTTCACTTCCACGCTGCGCCCCGACTGCGAAATCGCGAACGCCACGTCGCCCGGTTCGAGCAACGCCGCGTAAAGGCGCTGCAAATGCGCATCCGTGAACGCGCTCGCGGCGATGTCGAGCCGCAGCAAGCGCAGCGCCGCGTCTTGCGCAACGAGCCCCGAACCCGCACCCACGCCGAAAAAATACACGCGACGCGCGCTGGAGAGCGCCGCGACGGCAGCCTCGAACACCGCCGTATCGAGCGAAGCGCGCGCATGGGTCACGCCCTGCACGACCGACTCCGTCACCTTGTCGAGCAGGGTGCCGACCTCGCCGGCCCACCCGGCGCCGCTCGCCTCGCCGCCCGTCATCTCCGTGGCGAGCGCGAAGGGCACGTTGCCCGCCGCGCTCTGCGCGAGCCGCATCTTGAAGTCGCGCAGGCCGTGCGCGCCCACCGCGCGGCAAAAGCGCGTGACGGAGGGCTCGGACACGTCCGCGCGCAACGCGAGTTCGGTGATGCTCGCGCGCATGGCGAAGTCTATGTCGGCGAGCACCATCTCCGCGACCTTGCGCTCGGCGGGACGCAGCGACTCCGCGACATTGCGGATGTGATGGATCAGGTTGGAGACCGGCAAGCTGTTTTTCCCGTGGAAGATACTAGGGTCTGCTCACATGAGGGCCCGCTATCCAGTTTCGATGCGTGCTTCCGCTTCAATCGAGCCGCTTGCCGCTTTCAGTATCGAACAGATGCAGGTGCGCCAATGGCAAACCTAGCGCCGTGCGCTGGCCCGGAGAAACGTCCGGGCGCGCGCGTGTCGTGACGCACCATGTCGTCTCGCCTATTTTCCCGTACAAGTGGGTCTCCGCGCCAGTCGGCTCGATCACGTCGACGTTGAACGGCACGTCGCCGCCCGCCTCGATGTGCTCGGGCCGCACGCCGACCGTCACGCGCGCGCCCGCCTGCGCCTTGCCTTCCGGCAGCGCAATACGCACGCCGTCTTCGAGCACGAGCGCCGTGCCACGCGCGTCGCTCATCACCGTGCCTTCCGCGAAGTTCATCGAAGGCGAGCCGAGGAAGCTCGCCACGAACAGGTTGCCCGGTTTGTCGTAGAGGTCGAGCGGGCGGCCGATCTGTTCGATGCGACCCGCGTTCATCACGACGATGCGGTCGGCCATCGTCATCGCCTCGATCTGGTCGTGCGTGACGTACACCACCGTGTTGCGCAGACGCTGATGCAGCGCCTTGATCTCGGTGCGCATCTGTACGCGCAGCTTGGCGTCGAGGTTCGAAAGCGGCTCGTCGAAGAGGAACAGCGCGGGCTCGCGCACCACGGCGCGGCCCATGGCGACGCGCTGGCGCTGGCCGCCCGAGAGCGCGCGCGGCAGGCGCTCCAGGTAGCCCGACAGGTTGAGCATTTTCGCGGCGGCTTCGATGCGCGGCTTGAACCCGTCCTCGCGCTCCTTGCGAACGCGCGGACCGAACGCGATGTTGTCGTACACCGAGAGATGCGGGTAAAGCGCGTAGCTCTGGAACACCATCGAGATATTGCGCTGCTGCGGCGGCAGCGCGTTCGCACGCGTGCCGCCGATGGTGAGGTCCCCGCCGGAGATGTCTTCGAGACCGGCGATCATGCGCATCACCGTGGTCTTGCCGCAACCCGAGGGGCCGACGAGCACGACGAATTCGCCGTCTTCGATATCGAGATCGACGCCGTGCACGACCTGGGTGTCGCCATAGCGCTTGTAGATGCCGTTCAGTTGTACCGCTGCCATGCTGTCCTCGTCTGCGTGAAGTCTTTTCAGGTCGCTCAGGTCAATTCGCCGCGTACGCGCCTCAGAACGGATCGAGCGTCAGCTCGTTCGCCATCATCCGGTTGCCCGCCATGAGGCCCGCGTCCACGGGTAGCGCCACGCCCGTGATCACGCGCGCCTGCGGCGAGGCGAGAAACTGCACGGCGTCGGCGATATCCTCGGGCGTCGCCACGTCGCCGAGCGGATACCATTTGCTTAGTTCTTCGAAGATCTTCGGATGCTGCTCGACGCGTGCGCGCCACGCGGGCGTCTTCACCGTGCCGGGGCACACGATGTTCGCGCGTATGCCGTGCGGCCCCAGCTCCATGGCGAGCGCCTTCGTGTAGCTCACGAGACCCGCCTTCGCCGCGCTGTACGCGGGGTGGCCGAGCGCCGACAGGCCGTTCACCGAGCCGATCAGCACGAGCGCGCCGCGCCGGCGCTCGATCATCGAGGCGCGCACGGCTTCGACCGTGTAGTAGGTCCCGTTCAGATTCAGGTCGATGTCGCGCCGCCAGCTCGCGGCGTCCGTATGCGCGAGCGTCGTGCCGAGCGCGCCGCCCGCGTTCGCCACCGCCACGTCCACCGGGCCGCGCGCCGCCACGCCGCGCGCCACGGCTTCGGTCACGGCGGCCTGATCGCTCACGTCGGCGGCGAGCGGCTCGAGGCGCGCCGCGCCCGCTTCGCCGAATTCCGCCGCGAGCTGTTGCACGCCCGCCGCGTCGCGGTCGAGCGCGAGCACCGTGTCGCCCGCATCCAGAAACCGTTTGCACAGCGCGCGGCCTATGCCGCCGCTCGCGCCCGTCACCAGCACCACCCGGCTCATGTCGACTCTCCGTGCGGCTCGCCAGTCGTGCCGGAGAGCCTGAAAATTTCCTACATACGAATAACTGACAGTGGTCCGTATGCGGGTTTATACCGAGCGCGCCACGCTGCTGCAGCGCATGAATTTCCCCTGTTTTACAGCATGTTATGCAAATTTCGGCGCTGGAAACAATATCGAGTTTACCAGGTGACAACGCTTTTTTCATCCTGTAGGATTTTTTCAAACAACGCAACCCAGCAGCCGGGTCAAGGCGGCGGCACTAGTGGAAAAAGCGCAGGAACAACCACCAAGGAGAAAGAGAATGTCGTTTCAGGCACGTGCAACCACCATGCTCGGCAAGCTCGCCGTCGCGCTAGCATTCGCCGGCATCACCGCCGCGGCGCACGCCGATACGGTCCGCGTGACCGTCGCCCACTACAGCGACGCCACCGCCCCGTACTTCGAGAAAATGGCCAAGCAGTTCGAGGCCGCCAATCCCGGCATCACGATCAAGATCGAAGACGTGAACTGGGACTCGCTGCAACAGAAGCTGCAAACGGACATCTCCGGCGGCGCGAACGCCGACCTCGCGATCATCGGCACGCGGTGGCTCCTCGACTTCGTGAAGGACGACATTGCCGAGCCGCTCGACCCGTACATGGACGCGAACTTCAAGGGCCGCTTCATCGGTCCGTTCCTGGCTCCGGGTCAAATCAACGGCAAGACCTACGGCCTCCCGATCGCCGCTTCGGCGCGCGCGCTGTACTACAACAAGGACATGCTCGCTTCGGTCGGCTATCCGCAAGGCCCGAAGACGTGGAACGACGTGATCGACGCGTCGAAAAAGCTCAAGGCGAAGGGCATTGCGGGCTTCGGTCTGCAAGGCAAGGAAATCGAAACCGACGTGTATTTCTATTACGCGTTGTGGACCCACGGCGGCGAAGTGGTGGGCAAGGACGGCAAGGCGGCATTCAACTCGCCGGCTGGCGTGAAGGCTGCGACGCTCTACAAGACCATGATCGACGAAGGTCTCACGCAGCCGGGCGTGACGGGCTACAGCCGTGAAGACGTGCAGAACCTCTTCAAGCAAGGCCGCGTGGCAATGATGATCTCGGCGCCGTTCCTCGCCAAGCAGTTGCAGAAGGAAGCACCGAACATCAAGTACGGCATCGACCCGATCCCGGTCGCGACGACGCCCGCCACCTACGCGGTGACCGACTCGATCATGATGTTCAAGAACTCCAAGGCGAAGCAGAGCGCCTGGAAGTTCCTGGACTTCCTGTTCACGAAGGAACCGCGCGTGCAGTTCACGAGCACGGAAGGCTTCCTGCCGACCACCAAGGCTGAAGCGAGCGACCCGGCTTTCCAGAATCCGGACACGCAAGCCTTCATCGCGCTCCTGCCGCATGCGAAGTTCGCGCCGACCGTGACGGGCTGGGAAGACACCGCCAAGGCTGTGACCAACGCGATGCAGTCGGTCTACCTCGGCAAGGCCAAGCCCGCCGATGCGCTGAACCAGGCGGCCACCGAAGCGAACAAGTCGCTCGGCAAGTAAGTCTGGCAACCAAGCCTTGATGGCAACACCGGCGCGCGCCCGAAGTTTCCGGCGCGCGCCGCAACGCCTCAGAACCGACGTTTCGAAGCACTGACGATTCGACATGACTACGGGTCCCCTGAAGCCCTCGCCCGCCACAGCACCGGCCGGCGATGCCCCCGACCGATCACGCGCACGAACCCGCATGAGCCGACTACCCCGCGCCGTTTCCGCGCCTCGCGCGCCCTGGCTCCTGATCGTGCCGAGTCTCGTGCTCGCGCTCTTCATCATCAGCTATCCGATCTTCAACATCGTGTATCAGTCGCTGCACGATGTGTCGCGCTTCGGGCAGATTCGCGACTTCAGCGGCCTGCAGAACTTCTATAACGTGTTCGGCGACCCGGTGTTCATGAGCGCCTTGAGGAACACGCTGATCTGGACATTCTTCGTCGTGGTGGGGACAGTGGGGATTTCCGTGCCGGTCGCGCTCGTGCTCAATCAGGACTTTTACGGCCGCGGCATTGCGCGCACGATCGTCATGCTGCCGTGGTCCGTCTCGCTCACGATGACGGCCGTGGTCTGGCGCTGGGCGTTCAACGACGACTACGGCATGGTCAACGTCACGCTGCAGCGCCTCGGCCTCACTTCGGGGCCGATCCATTGGCTCGCGACGCCCGAGTATGCGTTCCCGGTGGAAATCTGTGTGGGCATACTCGTGTCGATCCCCTTCACGACCACGATCCTGCTGGGCGGCCTTTCCTCGGTGCCGGGCGATATCTACGAAGCCGCACGCATCGACGGTGCGAGCGCCTGGCAACAGTTCCGCCAGCTCACGCTGCCGCTGCTCAAGCCGTTCATCAACATGGCGGTCCTGCTGAACGTGATCTACGTGTTCAACTCGTTCCCGATCATCTGGGTGATGACGCAAGGCGGCCCCGACGACAGCACGCATATTCTCGTCACCTACCTTTACGAACTCGGCTTCCGGTTAGGACGACCAGGCGAAGCCGCCGCCGTCTCGCTCATCATGCTCGTCATCCTGTTCGCCTTCTCGGTGGTCTACCTGCGCCTGCAGGCAAAACGCGGCAGCGCCGAAGGAGACCTCGCATGAACCGCAAGCTCAAACGCTCGATCTGGTGCTGGCTCGCGCTCTCGCCGCTCGTCGTGGCCGTGCTGTTCCCGTTCGCGGTGATGTTCTTCACCTCGTTCAAGCCGGCTTCGGAAGTGTTCGTCTATCCGGCGCGCTGGCTGCCGATGCAGTGGCGCTGGCAGAACTACGTCGACATGTGGCAGGCCGCGAACTTCGGTGTCGCGCTGCGCAACAGCATCGTGGTGAGCTGTCTTTCCACGGCGCTTGCGCTCGCCGTGAGCCTGCCGGCCGCCTATGCGCTCGCGCGCTTTCCGTTCCGCGGGCGCGGCCTTTACCGCCAGTTCCTGCTCGTCACGCAGATGCTCTCGCCGATCCTGCTCGTGGTCGGCCTGTTCCGGCTTGCCGCGATGATTCCGTACGGCGACGGCAATCTCGTCGATTCGAAGATCGGCGTGATCGTCTCTTATGCGGCGTTCAATATCGCGTTTGCCGTGTGGATGCTCTCGTCGTATTTCCAGACCGTGCCGCGCGATCTCGAAGAATCGGCGTGGCTCGAAGGCTGCAGCCGCACGGGCGCCGTGTTCCGCGTGTTCCTGCCGCTCGCGGTGCCGGCCGTGGTGGTCACGGCGATCTTCACGTTCATCAGCGCGTGGAATGAGTTCGCCGTGGTCTACACGCTGATCCGCTCGCCCGAGAACAAGACGCTCACGGTGCAAGTCACCGACATGGTGGCCGGCAAGTACACCGTGGAATGGCAGCTCGTCATGGCGGCCACGCTCGCGGCCACGCTGCCGGTTTCCGTGGTGTTCGCCTGGCTGCAGCGCTACATGGTGAAGGGACTCGCGCTTGGCGCCGTGAAGTAAGAGAAAGTCTCGCGCGCTTACTTGCCCAGTTCATGGCCGATCACGCCGCCGGCCACGGCGCCGCCCACGGTGCCGACCGCGCTGCCGTTGGTGGCCCGGTTGCCGACATAACCGCCCGCGGCGGCGCCGCCCAGCGTGCAGGCCCCTGTGCCCGCTGCAGTCAGCAAGACGGTGATGACGAGTGAGGCGCGCGCGGCGCGTATGCGTCGTAGCCAGTTCATCGTCGATTCTCCTGATCGAACCCGGTGGCTTTCATGCCAGCAAGCTTCGTGCCGCGCTGGCTTTCAGCCGTGGTGCAGATGCAGCAGGATCAGCGTGAGCGTGACGAGCGAACCTAGTGTGGAATGCAAAATGGTGCGCGAAGTCACGTGCGCCTCGCGCCGGTAGTACTCGGCGAGCATGAACGGGCCGGTGCCCGTGGGCAGCGCCGCGAGCAACACCGCAATTTCCACGAGCTGGTCAGGCAGCCCGAACACGCGATCGGCCAGCCACCACGTGAGCAGCGGCTGCGCGACGAG
This sequence comes from Paraburkholderia guartelaensis, assembly GCF_004353905.1. Taxonomy (GTDB): domain Bacteria; phylum Pseudomonadota; class Gammaproteobacteria; order Burkholderiales; family Burkholderiaceae; genus Paraburkholderia; species Paraburkholderia guartelaensis. The sequence goes on from NZ_SMOD01000022.1 coordinate 63,951, forward strand.
CTTGGAGAGCGTGAGCCACCACGACGACTCACGCGGCGCTTCGCCGCTCGCGCGGCGTTCGGCGAGAAAGAGCCCGAGGCTCACAAGCGCGCACGGGCTCGCCGCGCCGCCCAGCAGCTTGAGGAACGTCTCCGCGCTAGCGGGCAGAGTGACATGCGCGGCCGAAACGACCGCCCCCAGCGCCGGCGCAACCAGCAGCGGGTTGCGCAAGAGCGAGCGCACGACCTTGATGGCGAGCCGATGCGGACGCCGCTCGCTTTGCAGCCCCGTTTCGATCAGCACGATGGCGATGGCGAACAGCACGCAGACCACGAGGATCGTCGCGATGGTCGTGGGCGTGAGGCTCGACGGCCCGAAGGCGATCATGCACAGCGGGAAGCCCACGTAGCCGGTGTTCGGATACGCGGCGGCAAGCCCGTCGATGCTCGCATCGGCGAGCGGGCGGCCGAGGAACACGCGCGCCGCCACCACAGCGACGAACACGGCGAGCCCGGCAAGACCGAACGCGGCGACGAACGCCGGCTGATAAAGCTCGTGCCACGTTGCGTGCGCAAGGATATCGAAGAGCAGCGCGGGAAGCGCGAGCCACACGACGAAGCGATTCAGCTCGGAAGCCGCGGCAGGGCCGAGGACATTCGTGCGACGACAGGCGAAGCCCGCGAAAATGAGACCGAAAACCGGCAGAAGAATGGAAACGGCAGAAAGCATCGGGATTCGTGAATGCAAAGCGCGCGGACGTGCCGCGCGCCAGGGTGAAACGGAAGACGAACAGGTTCGCTAATCCATCGCCGCGTGACTCGTATCGACGGTGGCGGCACTCGGGCCGGTGCGGATCAGAAAGAGCAGCGGAATCACGAGCAGCGTAGCCACGAACATCATCTTGAAGTCGTTCAGATACGCGATCATCTGGGCCTGCTGCGTGATCGACTGGTTGAGCACGGCAAGATCGTACCGCGAACCGCTTTCGAGCATCTGCTGAATCGCCGGGTTGAACGGGGTGATGTTCGCGGCGAGGTCCGAATGCGCGATCTGCGTGCCGCGCGTGACGAAGGTCTGCACGATCGAAATGCCGATACTGCTGCCGATGTTGCGCATGAGGCTATAGGTGGCCGTGCCGTCCGCGCGCAGTTGCGGTGTCAGCGTCGAGAACGTCAGCGCGGAAAGCGGCACGAACACGAAGCCGAGGCCAAAACCCTGCACCACGCCCGGCCACACGATATCCGAGGGCGAAAGCACGAGCGTGTACTGCATCATCTGCCATAGCGCGTACGCGGAGACCACGAAGCCGAAGAGCAGCATAATGCGCGCGTCCACGCGTTTCAGTATGCGCCCGGCTATCAGCATGGCGACCATGGTGCCCGCGCCGCTCGGCGCGGTCACGAGCCCCGTAGTGGCGACCGGATAGCCCATGAGGTTCTGCAGCATGGGCGGCAGCAGCGCGCGCGTGGCGTAGAGCACTGCGCCGATCACGAAGATGAAGAGCGTGCCCGTGGCGAAGTTGCGGTCCTTGAGCAACTGGTAGCGAAAGAACGTGCCGGGCCCCGAGGTGGCCGTATGCACGACGAAGAACGCGAAGGCAATGACCGCCACCAGCGCCTCGATGCGGATCTCCAGCGAGCCGAACCAGTCGAGCTGCTCGCCGCGGTCGAGCAAGGCCTGCAACGCGCCGATGGCGAGCGCGAGCGTGGCGAAGCCGAACACGTCGAAGCGCTGCGTGCGGCCAGGCACGCGCGCGGGCATGAACGTCGAGACGCCGAAAAACGCAAACAGGCCCACCGGCACATTGATGAAGAACACCCAGCGCCAGTTGTAGCTATCCGTGAGCCAGCCGCCCAGCGTGGGCCCGAGCACAGGGCCGACCATCACGCCCATGCCCCAGACCGCCATGGCCTGCCCCTGGCGCTCGCGCGGATTGATGTCGAGAAGAATGGACTGCGAGAGCGGCACGAGCGACGCGCCGAACACGCCCTGCAAAAGCCGCGAAGCGACGATCTCGCCGAGCGTTTCGGAAAGCCCGCACAACGCCGAGGCCACGGTGAAGCCGGCAATCGCCACGCCAAGCAGCCGCTTGACGCCGTAACGGTCGGCGAGCCAGCCCGTGAGCGGCGTGGCAATGGCGGCGGCGACGATATACGAGGTGAGCACCCAGGTGATCTCGTCCTGGGAAGCAGACAGCGTGCCCTGCATGTGCGGCAGCGCGACATTGGCGATCGTGCTGTCCAGCGTCTGCATCAGCGTGGCGAGCATGATCGAGAGCGTGATCATGCCGCGATTGAGCGGGGCTTCCTTGACCGGCTCCGCCCGATGCTGCGCGGCTGAGCCGTCCTGCATGACTGCGGTCATCGTGCGGTTGTCTTGCGGCTATCTTGATTGAGGGGCGGAGTGTGCCGAATTAATAAGCCTGCTTATTATACGACTCGCACCTGCTGACGCAATCGGTATCGCCAGGGAGAGGACGCTCGTGCGAAGGCGCGAGCCGCGCGCCCGTATAATCGCGCGATGACTACCGACCTCGAAAAGCGCTTTGGCTTCCTGGTCGTCGACGTGGGCCGGCTCTATGGCAAACGTTACGACGAGCTTGCGAAGTCGTCGCTCGAACTCACGCGCGCGCAGTGCCGCATGATCGCGTACCTCGCCCACTACGGCGACATGAACCAGGCGCGCCTCGCCGAACTGCTGGAAGTGGCGCCCATTTCCGCGGGGCGGCTGCTCGAGCGCATGGAAGAAGGCGGCTGGGTCGTGCGTACGCCTAATCCGGACGACCGCCGCGAATTGCTGGTGAGCCTCACGCCCAGGGCGGAAGGCGTGCTCACGGGCGCGCGCCGCGTAGGTGACGAAGTCCAGGCGGAAGCCCTGGCGGGCTTCACGCCTGAAGAAGCTGAGCAGTTCGGCGCGATGCTTCAGCGGGTGCGCGCCAATCTCGGCGCGCTGGTGGAACGGTAACCCGCAGCGAAAACTGGCGTTATCGCAGCCGCACGAGCGTGGACTTGAGTTCCGTGTACTTTTCGAGCGCGTGTAACGACTTGTCGCGTCCGTTGCCGGATTCCTTGAAGCCGCCGAACGGGAAGTTCATGTCCCCGCCTTCGTCGTAGCAGTTCACCCACACCGTGCCTGCACGCAGCCTGCGCGAAATTTCATGCGCGTGCGTGAGGTTCGCGGTCCAGACCGCGGCCGCGAGCCCGTAGTCACTGTCGTTGGCAATGCGCACCGCTTCGTCGATCGTGCTGAAGGTGATGACCGATAGCACCGGCCCAAAGATTTCCTCGCGCGCGATCTTCGTGTCGTGATGCGTATCGAACACCGTGGGCTGCACGTAGAAGCCGCCACCCTCCGCATTGACGCGTTCGCCGCCGGTCAGCAGCTTCGAATCCTTGCGACCGGCCTCGATATAGCTCAGCACGCGCTCCAGCTGAATCTTGTCGATGATCGCACCCATCGACACATCCGGATCGAGAGGATTGCCAGGCTTATAGGCCTTCGCGGCCTCGGCGAGCTTCGCGAGGAATACGTCCTTGATCTCGTGATGCACGAGCAGGCGCGAGCCCGCCGTACACATTTCGCCCATGTTGTAGAAGATCGCGCCCGCCGCCGCGTTCGCCGCGCGGTCGAGATCCGGGCAATCGTGCAGCACGATGTTGGGCGACTTGCCGCCAAGCTCGAGCCACACGCGCTTGAGGTTCGACTGGCCTGCGTACTGCATGATCTGCTTGCCCACGTTCGTCGAGCCCGTGAATGCAATGCAATCCACGTCGCGATGCAGGCCGAGCAGCTTTCCCGGCTCGCCGCCACCGGGCAGCACGTTGAACACGCCCGCTGGAATGCCGGCCTCGTGCGCTAGCTGCGCCACGCGAATGGCCGTGAGCGGCGACTTCTCCGAAGGCTTGAGCACGACGCTGTTGCCCGCTGCGAGCGCAGGCCCGAACTTCCACGAGGCCATCAGGATCGGGAAATTCCACGGCACGACGGCGGCGACCACGCCAATGGGCTCGCGCGTGACGAGGCCCACGAGATGATGATCGGCGGGCACGACTTCGCCACCCACCTTGTCGATGGCCTCCGCGAACCATTCCACGCAATAAGCCGCGCCCGGCACATCAACAGTCGTCGTGTCGCCGATGGGCTTGCCTGCATCGAGCGTTTCGAGCAGCGCGAGTTCGTCGAGATGCTCGCGCATGAGCGCGGCCCAGCGCAGCAGAACGGCCTTGCGCGCACGCGGATTCAGGCCTGCCCAAATCCCTTCGTCGAACGCGCGCCGCGCAGCGCCCACCGCGGCATCGACATCGGCCGCGCCGCAATCGGCCACGCTTGCAAGCACGCGGCCGTCGATCGGGCTCACGCAATCGAACGTGCGGCCCGAATACGCGTCGCGATACGCGCCGTCGATGAATGCGCGGCCTTCGATCGAAAGCGTCGCGGCCTTGTCCTGCCAGTAAGCGAAAGTTTTCTTTTCCATCAGGATGCCTCAATGATTTGCGATCCACCTTGCGTGCCGCAACGCGGCGTCAGGTGAAACGGGTTCGCGCGATCAGGGAGTCAGAAGGTGGGCGGCGAATTGGCCGACACCACTTCGCAGACTTCGTTCGCGCTGGGATTGCGAAACCGGTGCGGGAAGCGGCTTTCAAAGTAGTAGCTGTCTCCGGGGTCGAGCAGCCAGGTCGTGCCATCCACGGTCAGCTCGAGTTGTCCGGCGACCACCACGCCGCCTTCGTGCCCCGCATGCACCAGCATTTCAGGGCCGGTATCGGCGAGCGGCTGATAGACCTCGCGCATGATGCCCATGTTGCGGTCTTTCATTTTCGCGCCGGCGAGATAGAACTCGATCGATTCGTTGCCGAGGTTCGGCATTTCGCCGCGCCGCGACACGACTTCTGTCCCTTCGGTCAGGTCAAATGTGAAGAATTCCGCGAGGCTCATCGGAATGCATTCGAGCAGCTTCTTGAGCGAGCCCACAGAGGGACTGACGCGACTTTGCTCGATCAGCGAGATCGCGCCATTGGTCACGCCTGCGCGCTTGGCGAGCTCACGCTGCGACAAACCATAGCGTTTGCGGACATAACGCAGGCGCGTGGCGACTTCGGATGACACAGAGGCGGACTCGGACACGATGAAGGACCGTTGGCAGTGAAAATGCGCGTGGAGGGGGCGCGGTGGACGTGTTGAATATTCTAATCAGTTTGCTTTATTTTGCGTCAGTACAAACCCCTGTAAGTTATTCGAAATATAAGTGCAGGAGCCGATATTTCGCACAGCGTGCTATTTCAAAGGGCTCTCGGGGAAAGTGCTGACATCAAAAACTTGAAAAAATAATTGACGCCCTTTTTGACTCGTATATGCTGAACTACAGGTCGAACGCAGCATCGTTTCTATCGCGTTGCAACGCAAAAAGCGCGTTTTATGCGAGAAACATAGCGAGTCGGCTGAGTTTGGAAAGCAATACATCGATGTCGTTCAATGTTTAATGCCTCACTCAAATTGACGACCTCGAATGCTTGAACCAAACGCCTTTTTCAACGCAACCAGTCGAGTGTTATTGTGAGAGTCCGTGGCCCTCTGGTGAGGTGGGATCGTAGTCATGCGAGGTGTCTTCGCAGTGACTGCACCGCCATCGCCGACGGCAGTAGCGGCAGGCTTGCCTCTCGCCTGTTCCTGTCCGTCTTCACGATCCTTTCCCGCCGCTCCGTTCGGCGTCACAACTCGGTCTCTGCACGCGCCTTCATTGCCGTCCACACGGACGAAGTCGCGTCGCTTCTGCCCTAGCGCCTCTCCTTCCCGCGCTGTTCGTTTTCTTCGCCGTCGTTGGTTCGCGAAGTGTCCTGTCGCGCCTTCGCGATGTGGCTGCGCACGCCTGAACACCGTTGCGCCTCACAACGGCAAGAAACGAACCGCCTACATGATCTCCACGCGCAGCGCCATCCGTTAGCGCCGCTGCGCGGAGCACACAGGGTTTGTAGTTTTGCGTCCCGCAAGGCTGCAAGGTCATGTCACGCCCGTAGCGCCGACACACTACGCACGGGCAAGCAAGCGAATCATTAGTCATGCGAATCAGACCATTAGTCGGCGTCACTGCCGACCGCACGATGATGGGACCGCACGCGTCACATGTTGCCGGCGAGAAGTACATCGCCGCGGCTGCGGATGGAGCAGGCGCGCTCGCATTCGTGCTGCCCGCCCTGGGCGAGCGGCAGACCGCGGCCGACATTCTCGAAGCCGTGGACGGACTGCTTTTCACGGGCAGCTATTCGAACGTCGAGCCGCATCGTTATGGCGGCCCGGCAAGCGAGAGCGGCACGCTGCACGACCCCGCTCGCGACGCCACCACGCTGCCGCTCATGCGCGCCGCGATCGAGGCGGGCGTGCCGGTTCTCGCCATCTGCCGCGGCTTCCAGGAGATGAACGTGGTGTTCGGCGGCACGCTGCATCAGCAGGTGCACAACGTTGCACGTTACGACGACCATCGCGAGAACAAGGACGATCCGCTCGACACGCAATACGGTCCGGCGCACGCGTTGAAGCTCGTGGAAGGCGGTGTGCTGCAACAGCTTGCGGGCGGCGCGCGCGAAGCACGCGTGAATTCGCTGCACGGTCAGGGCATCGAACGGCTGGGCGCGGGCCTCGTGGCCGAGGCATTCGCACCCGACGGCCTTATCGAAGCCGTGAGCGTCGCGAACGCACCCGGTTTTGCGCTTGGCGTGCAGTGGCACCCCGAATGGAAGTACGCCGACGACGCGCTTTCCACCGCCATCTTCCGCACGTTCGGCGAAGCTTGCCGCAACCACATGCTGGCCCGAATACCGGGCGGGGCCGGACACGACGTGGCGCATGCGCCGCGCGCCGCCCACGCCTGATGCCGGCCCATACAGAACAGAGAGAAAGATCATGCATGAAATCGACGAATTCCTGAAAAAGCATCACATCACCGAAATCGAAGCCATCATCCCCGACATGGCGGGCATTGCGCGCGGCAAGATCATCCCGCGCAGCAAGTTCGAATCGGGTGAATCCATGCGCTTGCCGCAAGCCGTGATGATCCAGACCGTGACGGGCGATTACCCCGAAGACGGCAGCCTCACCGGCGTCACCGACCCCGACATGGTGTGCGTGCCCGACCCGTCCACGATTCGCATCATTCCGTGGGCCGTCGATCCCACCGCACAGGTGATCCACGACTGCGTGCATTTCGATGGCTCGCCCGTCGAAATCTCGCCGCGCCGCGTGCTGCGCCGCGTGCTCGAACTCTACGAAGCAAAGGGCTGGAAGCCCGTCATTGCGCCGGAGCTCGAGTTTTATCTCGTCGACATGAACAAGGATCCGGACATTCCGCTCACGCCGCCGATCGGCCGTACGGGCCGTCCGGAAACGGGCCGCCAGGCGTACTCGATCGAAGCGGTGAACGAGTTTGATCCGCTGTTCGAAGACATCTACGAGTACTGCGATATTCAGGACCTCGAAGTCGATACGCTGATTCACGAAGTGGGCGCGGCGCAGATGGAGATCAACTTCCTGCACGGCGATCCGCTCAATCTCGCCGACCGCGTGTTTCTCTTCAAGCGCACGGTGCGCGAGGCGGCGCTGCGCCACCACATGTACGCCACCTTCATGGCGAAGCCCATGGAGAACGAGCCGGGCTCGGCCATGCACATCCATCAGAGCCTCGTCTCGGCGGAAAGTGGCCAGAACCTCTTCACGGGCTCGGACGGCAAGCCGACGGACATGTTCTACGCGTATATCGCGGGACAGCAGAAGTACACGCCCGCGCTGATGCCGATCTTCGCGCCGTATATCAACTCGTATCGTCGCCTTTCGCGCTTCATGGCAGCGCCGATCAACGTGGCATGGGGCTATGACAACCGCACGGTGGGCTTCCGCGTGCCGTACTCGTCGCCGGCCGCGCGCCGTGTGGAAAACCGCATTCCTGGCGTGGACACCAATCCGTACCTCGCGATCGCCGCGACGCTCGCCGCCGGCTACCTCGGCATGACGCAGCACCTCAAGCCCACGGAACCGCTCGTGAGTGACGGCTATTCGCTGCCCTACCAGTTGCCCCGCAACCTGGAAGAAGGCCTCACGTTGATGAGCGCAAGCGAACCGCTCATGGGCATCCTCGGCGAGAAGTTCGTGCGCGCCTACCTCGCGCTCAAAGAAACCGAATACGAAGCCTATTTCCGCGTGATCAGTTCGTGGGAACGCAAGCACCTGCTGCTGCACGTGTAAACGAAAGGAGATACAGCAATGAGCTATCGAATCGACGCCCCCGCCAGCGCGCTGCAGGAAGTGCCGACGACGCTACGCGCGCAATCCAGCCGAACGACGCGCTCGACGAGCGAGTACCGCGCGCTCGACGCCGCGCATCACATTCACCCGTTTTCGGACATGGGCTCGCTCAACAAGACGGGCAGCCGCGTGATCGTGAAGGCGAAAGGCGTGTACCTGTGGGACTCGGAAGGCAACCAGATCATCGACGGCATGGCCGGGCTCTGGTGCGTGAACGTGGGCTACGGCCGCAAGGAACTGGCCGACGCCGCCTACGAGCAAATGCTGGAACTGCCCTTCTACAACACGTTCTTCAAGACCACGCACCCGCCGGTCATCGAATTGTCGGCGCTGCTCGCGCAGCTTTCGCCCGAGCCGTTCAACCACTTCTTCTATTGCAACAGCGGCTCCGAAGGCAACGACACGGTGCTACGCATCGTGCATCAGTACTGGCTCACGCAAGGCAAGCCCTCGAAGAAGGTCGTCATCTCGCGCCGCAATGCGTATCACGGGTCGACCATCGCGGGCGGCACGCTGGGCGGCATGGGCTACATGCACGAGCAGATGCCCTCGAAGGTCGAGAACATCGTGCACATCGACCAGCCGTACTTCTATGGCGAAGCGCAAGGCAACATGTCACCCGAAGAATTCGGCCTCGCACGTGCACAACAGCTCGAAGCGAAGATTCTCGAAGTGGGCGCCGAGAACGTGGCCGCCTTTATCGGCGAGCCGTTCCAGGGCGCGGGCGGCGTGATCTTCCCGCCCTCGACCTACTGGCCGGAAATCCAGCGCATTTGCCGCAAGTACGACATCCTGCTCTGCGCCGACGAAGTGATCGGTGGCTTTGGCCGCACCGGCGAATGGTTCGCGCATCAGCACTTCGGCTTCGAGCCCGACCTCATCACGATGGCCAAGGGCCTCACGAGCGGCTATGTGCCGATGGGCGCGGTGGGCATTCACGATCGCATTGCGAAGGCGCTCATCGAGAACGGCGAGTTCAATCATGGCCTCACGTACTCGGGGCATCCGGTCGCCGCCGCCGTGGCCGTGGCAAACCTCAAGCTGCTGCGCGACGAAGGCATCGTCACGCGCGTGAAGAACGATACCGGCCCGTACTTCCAGCAACGCCTGCGCGAGACGTTCGCCAATCATCCGATCATCGGCGACATCTCGGGCGCGGGTCTCGTAGCGGGCCTGCAGCTCGCGGAAGATCCGAAGACGCGCAAGCGCTTCGCGAATGGCGGCGACGTGGGCACGCTCTGCCGCGACTTCTGCTTCAACGGCAACCTCATCATGCGTGCCACGGGCGACCGCATGCTGCTCTCGCCGCCGCTCGTCGTCACGCGCGGCGAGATCGATGAAATCGTGTCGAAGGCGAAGAAGGCCATCGACGCAACCGCGCAACAACTGGGTCTTTCTTAACGCGACTTGTCCACGGCGGGCGGCGCAACGGGGTGCTGGGCCTCCCGCCGATCTTCATCTTCAGGGGAAAGCAACATGAGTGTTAGTCATCTTCGTCATGCGGTCGCGATCGCGGCCCTCGCAGCGTGTGCAGGCCTCACGGCCATTCCCAGCGCGCCAGCGCACGCGGCAGACGGCGATTTGAACGTCTACAACTGGTCCGACTACATTGCGAAAGACACGATCCCGAACTTCGAAAAGGAAGCGGGCATCAAGGTCAAATACGATAACTACGACAGCGACGACACGCTCCAGGCCAAGCTGCTGGCCGGCAGCTCGGGCTACGACATCGTCGTGCCCACCTCGAACTACATGGCCAAGCAGATTCAGGCCGGCGTCTACCAGAAGCTCGACAAGTCGAAGATCCCCAACCTCGCGAACCTCGATCCCGTGCTCATGCACATGATCGCCGACGCCGACCCGGGCAATCAGTACGGTGTGCCCTGGGCGTTCGGCACGGACGGCATCGGCTATAACAAGCAGGCCGTCGAAAAGGCGCTCGGGCCGAACGCCCCGGTCGATAGCTGGGCGCTCGTGTTCGATCCGCAAAATCTCTCGAAGCTCAAGGGCTGCGGCGTATCGTTCCTCGACCAGGCCGTGGACGTGTTCGCCGCGACGCTGCAATACATGCATAAGGACCCCAACAGCACGAACCCCGCGGACTATCAGGCCGCATTCGAAGTGCTGAAGAAAGTCCGCCCGTATATCACCCAGTTCAATTCGTCGGGCTATATCAACGACCTCGTGAACAACGATATCTGCGTTGCCGTGGCATGGTCGGGCGACGTCGGCATCGCGCACCGCCGCGCCGAAGAAGCCAAGCGCTCGTATGACGTCAAATTCTCGAACGTGAAGGAAGGCGGCCTGCTGTGGTTCGACGTGATGGTCGTGCCGAAGGATGCACCGCACCCCGAAAACGCGATGAAGTGGATCAACTACATCTCGGATCCGAAGGTCAACGCGCAGATCACCAACGAAGTGTTCTACCCGACGGCGAACAAGGCCGCACGCCAGTTCGTCACGCCGGCAGTCGCGCAGGACCCGACGGTGTACCCGTCGGAGGACGTCCTCAAGAAGATGACGCTGATGAAGCCGATGCCGGCTGACATCCTGCGCCTCGAAAACCGTCTGTGGGCCCAGTTGAAGACTGGCCACTGACACGCTGATTCCCCCCTGAAGGAAACAAGAAGGAGACAACGCGGAAGAGGGATCGCTCGACCCCTCTCCGCCTGAAGTACGCAATTCCGAAGTCAGGCCGCGCAGCGCCGCCCCCCTTTTTTGACGACGCGCGCGAGCCTTTCCCGAGCTCCGTTCGCAGTACTAATCGCGAGACGCGTCAGCGCCCCGTGCGGGCCGACTCGCGCCTGAAAAACGTGTACTGCGATCAGAAAGGAACCAAGGTCAGATCATGAATTCGACGTCTAAAGTCAACGCCCCAGAAGCTCTGCGCGCCAACGCGACCCCGGCAAAGAACGACGCATTCGTGCGTATCGAAAACGTCGTCAAGAAGTTCGGCGACAGCACCGCCGTGGACAACGTGAGCCTGAACATCGCCAAGAACGAGCTGTTTGCGCTGCTCGGCAGTTCGGGCTGCGGCAAGTCCACCCTGCTGCGCATGCTCGCCGGTCTCGAAACGGCCACGTCGGGCCGCATCTTCGTCGATGGCGAAGACCTCGCTTCGCTGCCGCCGTACCGCCGCCCCGTCAACATGATGTTCCAGTCGTATGCGCTCTTCCCGCACATGAGCGTGGAGTCGAACGTCGCCTTCGGCCTCAAGCAGGAAGGCGTGCCGAAGAACGAAATTCGCGAGCGCGTGGCCGACGCGCTCAACCTCGTGCAGATGGGCCGCTACGCCAAGCGCAAACCCCATCAGCTTTCGGGCGGCCAGCAGCAACGCGTGGCGCTTGCGCGCTCGCTCGTGAAGCGCCCCAAGCTCCTGCTGCTCGACGAACCGATGTCGGCGCTCGACAAAAAGATCCGCCAGAAGACCCAGCTCGAACTCGTGAACATCATCGAGAAAGTCGATGTCACCTGTGTGATGGTCACGCACGATCAGGAAGAGGCGATGACCATGGCCAACCGCCTCGCCGTGATGAGCGAAGGCCGCATCGTTCAGATCGGCTCGCCCGGCGAAGTCTACGAATTCCCCAACAGCCGCTTCTCGGCCGAGTTCATCGGCTCGACCAACCTGTTCGAAGGCAAGGTCGTAGAGGACGAGCCCGATCACATCTTCGTGGAAAGCGAAGACCTCGAAACGCGCATGTACGTGAGCCACGGCGTGACCGGCCCGCTCGGCATGCCCGTGGGTATCTCTGTGCGGCCGGAGCGCGTGCGCGTAACGCGCGAAAAGCCCGGCACGCCGCACAACTGGGCGCGCGGGGTGGTCACGGATGTCGCCTACATGGGCAGCTATTCGCTTTTTCACGTGCGTCTGCCGGGCGGCAAGGTGGTCGTCTCGAACCTCTCCAGCTCGCACCTCATGAACGATGGCGCGCCCGCCTGGAACGACGATGTCTACGTGTCCTGGTCGCCGGCCAGCGGCGTCGTGCTCACGCAGTAAGGAGGCCTCAATCATGAGTACCACTATTCCTACCACGCCCGGCTCCGGCCGCGCAGCCGCAGACGCTCGCCGGGGCGCGCTCGCGCGCTTCTTCTCGCGCTTCGTGCCTTCGGGCCGCACCGCCGTGATCGGCGTGCCGTTCATCTGGCTCACGCTGTTCTTCGCGCTGCCGTTCGTGCTCGTGCTGAAGATCAGCTTCGCCGATCAGGTGATGGCCGTACCGCCCTACTCGAATCTCGTCGAGATGAAGGACGGCATGGTGCACTTCGCGCTGCAACTGGGCCACTACGCGTTCCTGCTGCAGGACAGCCTGTACATCGCCACGTACATCAGCTCGCTGAAGATGGCGGCAGTCTCGACGATCTTCTGCCTCTTGATCGGCTACCCGATCGCCTACTACATCGCGCGCTCGAACCCGGCCACACGCAACCTGCTCATGATGGCCGTGATGCTGCCGTTCTGGACTTCGTTCCTGATCCGCGTGTACGCGTGGATCGGCATTCTCAAGGACGACGGCCTGCTCAACCACGCGCTCATGGCCATCGGCCTGATCCACTCGCCGCTGCGTCTCTATCACAGCGACGCGGGCGTCTACATCGGCATGGTCTATTCGTACCTGCCCTTCATGGTGATGCCGCTCTACGCGCACCTCGTGAAGATGGACCTCACGCTGCTCGAAGCCGCCTACGACCTGGGCGCGAAGCCCTGGGTGGCCTTCACACGGATCACGCTGCCGCTCTCGAAGAACGGAATCATCGCGGGCAGCCTGCTCGTGTTCATTCCCGCCGTGGGCGAGTACGTGATTCCCGAACTGCTCGGCGGCGCCGACACGCTCATGATCGGCCGCGTGATGTGGGACGAGTTCTTCAACAACATGGACTGGCCGATGGCCTCCGCCGTCACCGTCGCGATGGTGCTGCTGCTGCTCGTGCCGATGGCTCTCTTCCAGCACAACCAGGTCAAGGAACTGGAGGACCGCAAATGATCAAGCCCAATCGCGCACTCTCTGCAGGGGTGCTCACGCTCGGCATGCTGTTCCTGTATATCCCGATCGTCAGCCTCGTCGTGTATTCGTTCAATGAGTCCAAGCTCGTCACCGTCTGGTCGGGCTTCTCACTGAAGTGGTACGCCGCCCTGCTGCAGGACGACGAACTGCTCAGCGCCGCGTGGCTGTCGCTGAAAATCGGTCTGATGACGGCGTTCGCCTCTGTCGCGATCGGCACATGGGCCGGCTACGTGCTCGCCCGCATGGGCCGCTTCAGGGGCTTCGCGTTCTTCGCGGGCATGATCAACGCGCCGCTCGTGATTCCCGAGGTCATTCAAGGCATCTCGCTGCTGCTCCTCTTCGTCGCAATGGAGCAGTTCCTCGGCTGGCCAAAGGGCCGTGGCGTACTGACCATGTGGATCGGCCACGTGATGCTGTGCGTGTCGTATGTCGCGATCATCGTGCAGTCGCGTGTGAAGGAGATGAACAAGTCGCTCGAGGAGGCCGCGCTCGATCTCGGCGCCACGCCGCTCAAGGTGTTCTTCGTCATCACCCTGCCGCTCATCTCGCAGGCCCTGCTCTCGGGCTGGCTCCTCTCGTTCACGCTTTCGATCGACGACCTCGTGCTGTCCGCGTTCCTTTCCGGACCGGGCTCGACCACGCTGCCGCTCGTCGTGTTCTCGCGCGTACGTCTCGGCCTGAACCCTGAGATGAACGCGCTCGCCACGCTCTTCATCAGCGCGGTGACGATCGGCGTGATCGCCGTGAACCAGCTGATGAGCGCACGCGAGAAGAAGCGCATGCGCGACATGCAACTCGCCTTCGTCCAGCCCGATGCCGCCGAGGCCATCACGCCAGCCGCCGCCCCTGCCGGCGCGGTGGGTGCGCCGATCGGACGGCGCGCGGCGTGACGAGCAATCCATAAGAAGCCATGTGCGACCCGTGCGGGTGGCGGCGCGCGCCGCCCGCCGCGCCCCAACCACACGCCGAAGTATCTGCAATAACGACCAACAAGGAGAATTCCAATGAAGAAGAAGTTAATCTGTCTGCTGGTGGCCGGGGCGTTGCCAGGGCTCGCTTTTGCCGACTCGACCAGCGAACAGATCAAGGCCCTGCAGGAGCAGCTCAACGCCCTGCAAAAAGAGGTCAAGTCCCTGAAGACCGAGCTGGCACAGTCGAAGAGCACCGGCAAGGTGGTAGCCGCAGCACCGGTGGCACCCGTAGCCGCAGCAGCACCGATCGATATCAGCTCGCCCGATTACGGCAAGGCGCAAGCGAACCTGACCAACGACCAGGTCGATGCAATGAAGCAGCAGATCGCGAGCCAGCAGCTCAAGGTCGATTCGCTCACCGACGCCGCCAACACGGGGCCGCTCGCGGGCCTGTCGATCACCGGCTACATCGACCCGACGTACATCTACAACCGCGCGCCGGGCACCTCGTCGTTCCTGTTCGCGAACCATACCGGTTCGTATAACTACTTCAACAGCACGTTCGGCGACGTCTATCTCGACATCAAGAAGACCTTCGGCGTGGGCCCGATGGCGCCTTCGGCCGAAATCACGCTCATGCCCAACCGCGGCAACGGCATCACGCTGCTGCAGAACGAGCACGGCGAGATTGGCAACAACATCCTGAACACCGCCGTCGTCACCGTGCCGGTGACTTCCACGGGCACGTTCGTCGCCGGTCTCATGCCGAGCTTCGGCGGCTACGAGGTGCAGCAGTCGAACCAGATGCTCACGCTCACGCATAACCTGCTCTACGATTTCTCCGATCCGGGCAGCTATGTGGGCATCGGCTGGAATTACACACCGGACGGCAGCCAGTGGGCGTTCAAGTTCATGATCGGCAACGAGCAGTACCGCACCAACGGCGCGGTCGTGCAGACGGGCCAGAACGCGCTGGGCGACCCGATCACCACGAGCAACAGGATTCCGACCTTCACGGCGCGCGCCGACTACACGTGGTCGAGCGCGCTCGACATCGGCGGCTCGTTCAACATCGGCCGCCAGACGCTGCCGAGCGCATTCGATTCGACGACGGGCCAGGCCGTGTACGGCGTGGGTGGCCAGGCGTCGAGTTCGGGCGGCTACTTCTTCTTCGGCGAAATGGACGCGAGCTACACGCTCGCGGACATCCAGTACAACGCCGAAGTCGATTACGGCCAGCAGCAGCGTGCGGCGTTCAACGGCGGCAACGCACAGTGGTACGGCTTCTCGCTGCTCGCGCATCGCAAGTTCAACGCACCGGTGGTGGGCCGCATGGGCGTGACGGCGCGCTACGACCTGCTCGCGAACGGCAAGAACGGCGGTGGTGGCGGCGGCATCGTCCTCAACTCGAACGGCATGGATACGGCCAACGGCTTCGGCATTGGTGCGGACTGCCTGGCAAACTCGAAGGCCGGCGGCGGCTTCGGCTTCGAGTGCAAGGGCGCAACACGCCAGGACGTCGCGCTCGACCTGCTGTTCTTCCCGACGCAGCAGATCCAGGTGAAGGTGGAATATCGCCACGACTGGGCCACGCAGCGCGTGTTCCTGAACAGCGACGGCTCGTACAGCAAGAGCAACGACCTGTTGGGCGCGCAGTTCATCTACTCGTTCTGATGAAGTCGCGGCGGGCGACGGCGTCGTGCTGTCGCCCGCTCTTTCCTGATTCGCTTTCCCTATGCTCAAATTCGCCAATCAGCCTCATGCCCCGTCCTGGTACGCGGCCACCGCCAACGACTCGACCACGCACCCCGCGCTCGAAGGCGCGCTCGATGCTGATGTCTGCGTGGTCGGCGCGGGCCTCACGGGTGTTTCCGCCGCGCTGAATCTCGCCGAACGCGGCCACCGCGTCGCGCTCGTGGAAGCCTCGCGAGTCGGGTGGGCCGCAAGCGGGCGAAACGGCGGGCAGTTGATCGGCGGCTTTGCCTGCGATATCGACACGTTCGCGCAGTTCATGCCCGAAGCCGAGGTCCGGCAGATCTGGGACATGGGCCTGGAAACGCTCGACATCGTGAAGCGGCGCGTCAAGCAGAACAACATCGACTGTGCGCTCACTGAAGGCTATTTCACCGCTGCAAACAAGGCGCGCGACGTGGATGCGCTCAAGCGCTGGCGCGATGAGGCGGCACAGCGCTTCGGCTACGACCGCTTTCAGTACGTAGACGGCGACGGTGTGGGGCGCTACGTGGCGTCGTCGCGCTATCCGGGCGGCCTCTACGATCCCGATAGCGGGCATCTGCATCCGCTCAACTACACGCTCGGACTCGCGCGCGCGGCCGTCGCTGCGGACGTGCGCGTGTATGAAAACAGCCCCGTCACGCGACTGCGCGAAGAAAACGGCGCGCATGTGGTCGAAACCGCGCGCGGCAACGTGCGCGCGAAATTCGTCGTGCTCGCATGCAATACGTATCTGGGCCAACTCGCACCCGCGCTCGCGCGCAAGATCATGCCCGTGGGTACCTATGTGATCGCCACCGAAAAGCTCGGCGCCGAGCGCATGAACGCGCTGATGCCCGCTCAGGCCGCCGTATGCGATAGCCGCTTCGTGCTCGACTACTTCCGTCCCGCCGAGGACACGCGCCTGCTCTGGGGCGGCAAGGTGAGCTATTCCACCTTCGCGCCGCCCAATCTGGGCGAAGCCATGCGCCGAGACATGCTGAAAACGTTTCCGCAACTCGCCGATGTGAAGGTCGATTACGCTTGGGGCGGCTACGTGGACATCACGATGAACCGCGCGCCGCACTTCGGCCGCCTGTCGCCCACGGTGTACTTCGCACAGGGATTCTCGGGTCACGGCGTGAACGTCACTGGACTCGCCGGTACGCTGATCGCCGAAGCGATCCACGGTCAGGCCGCGCGCTTTGACCTGTTCGGCAAGATCCGTCACCGCGACTTCCCCGGCGGCGCTACACTGCGAACCCCTGCCCTCGTGCTCGCGATGGCGTGGTATCGAATGAAAGACCTGCTTTAGAACAAGCCCTAATGACACTCGACCTCGACGCTCAGGCGGACGCCCTCGCCCGCCACTCGTACTACGAAGCCACCGCCACGCGCCCCGCCGACGACGACCCCGTGCTCGAAGGCGCGCTCGACGCCGACGTGTGTGTGATCGGCGCGGGTTTCGCCGGGCTCTCGGTCGCGCTGGAGTGCCGCGCACGCGGTCTTTCGGTCGTGGTGCTCGACGCCCATCGACCCGGCTGGGGCGCCTCCGGCCGCAACGGCGGGCAGACGCTCGTGGGCTTCGCAAAAGACGAAGTGCTCGAAAAGCAGCTCGGCGCGCAGGGCATACGCGCGGCGTGGGCGCTCTCCATCGAGGGCGTGAACCTCGTGCGCGAACGCATCGCGCGCTATGGCATCGATTGCGATTTCACGCCCGGGTATCTGACCGTCGCGACGAAAGCGAAGCGCGTGCCGGACCTGCGCGCATGGATGGACGCCGCTCGCACGCACTGGGGCTACGATCGCCTCGAATGGCTCGACACCGACGCCACGCGCGCACGGGTGGCGTCGCAGCGTTACATCGCGGGCGTCTACGACCCGGTTTCGGGGCATCTGCATCCGCTCAAGTACTGTCTTGGCCTCGCTGCCGCCGCGCGCCGCGAGGGCGCGCAATTGTTCGCGCATACGCGCGCGCTCGAAGTCGTGCGCGGCGCCCGCCCGGTGGTGAAGACCCCGCACGGCGAAGTGCGCTGCCGCTTCGTGGTGTCGTGCTGCAACGCCGCGCCGGGCGGCGTGCTGCCCGGCAGCGTAGCCGCGCGCATCGCGCCCATCGCCTCGTACATCATCGCGACCGAGCCGCTAGGCCGCGAACTGGCCGACTCGTTGATCGCGCAACGTTCGGCCGTATGTGACAACAACTTCTTTCTCGACTATTTCCGCGTCTCGGCAGATAACCGCATGCTGTTCGGCGGCCGCGCCGATTCGACCGGTGCAGCGCCCGAGCGCCTTACAGCGGCCATGCAAACGCGCATGAGCGATACCTTCCCGCAGCTCGCCGGCGCGCGCGTGGAATACGCGTGGGGCGGCTTCGTCGATGTCACGCGCAACCGCGCGCCCGACTTCGGCGCGATCGACCCGAATTATTACTATGTGCAAGGCTTTTCGGGGCACGGTGTGGCACTCACGGGCATGGCGGGGCGTCTCGTTGCGCAGGCCATCGTCGGCGAGCGCGCCTCGTTCGATCTGTTCGCGCGACTGCAGCACGCTCGCTTCCCCGGCGGCCCCGCGTGGCGGCGGCCCGCGCTCGAAATCGGCATGCTCTATCACCGCGTGATGGAGATGTTCTGACGCGGCACGCCCTGCACGAACTCCGAGCCTGTTATACCCTTGCGAAAGTCCGCCGCCCTCGCGCGGCGCACGCACTTCCTCTGCTTGAAACGCCTATTCGCAAGGAGCACCAGCAATGGATTACGTCAGGTTCGGCTCGACAGGGCTGCAGGTTTCGCGTCTTTGTCTCGGTTGCATGACCTACGGCGTGGCCGAGCGCGGCACGCACCCGTGGACGCTCGGCGAGGACGCCAGCCGCCCGCTCATCCGCCAGGCGCTCGACGCCGGCATCAACTTCTTCGACACCGCGAACACCTACTCGGACGGCACCTCGGAAGAGATCGTCGGGCGCGCGCTGCGCGACTTCGTCAAGCGCGACGACATCGTGCTCGCCACGAAGGTGTACAACCGCATGCGGCCCGGCCCGAATGGCCAGGGTCTGTCGCGCAAGGCCATCCTCACGGAAATCGACCATAGCCTCAAGCGCCTTGGCACCGATTACGTCGACCTCTATCAGATCCATCGCTGGGACTACAACACGCCCATCGAAGAAACGCTCGAAGCGCTGCACGATGTCGTGAAGGCCGGCAAGGCGCGCTATATCGGCGCTTCGTCCATGCACGCGTGGCAGTTCAGCAAGGCGCTCTACACCTCGCGCCTGAATGGTTGGACCGAGTTCATCAGCATGCAGGACCACGTGAACCTGCTGTATCGCGAGGAAGAACGCGAAATGCTGCCGCTGTGCGCCGACCAGGGCATTGCCGTGATGCCGTGGAGCCCGCTCGCTCGCGGCCGTCTCACGCGAGACTGGAACGAATCGAGCGAGCGCGAGGCCACCGACAAGTTCGGCAAGACGCTCTATGGCGCCGATGCGGATAAAGCCATCATCGATGCGGTCGCCACCATCGCCCGTGCGCACAATGTCCCGCGTGCGCAGGTCGCGCTCGCGTGGCTGCTGCACAAGCCCGCCATCACGTCGCCGATCATCGGCGCGTCGAAGCCGCAGCATCTCGAAGACGCTGTCGCGGCGCTCTCGCTCAAGCTCTCCGACGAAGAGATCAAGACACTCGAAGCGCCCTATCTTCCGCATGTGATCGCGGGCCATCAGTAAGCGATGAAGCCGCAGGCAGACGTTCGTGCACAATGCGCGCGAGCGTCTGCATGAGCGTGTCGGCGACATGCGGCGGCGTTTCCGCATAGCCGAGCAGGAAGCCGTTGTAGCGCGTGGCGTCCGGTGCATCGACGCAATACGCGCTCAACGGCGACAGATGCAGACCATGCGCACGCGCGGCTTCGCTCACATCGGCGTCGATGAGCGGCGCGTCGAGGCGTACGCTCAAATGCATGCCGCCCGCGTCCGCCGACACCGTCATCACGCCGGCAAGATGTTTGTCGATGGCGGCGACCAGACCGTCGCGGCGCTCTTCGTAGAGCTTGCGCATGCGCCGCAAATGGCGCGCGTAGCGCCCACTTTCGATGAATTCCGCCAGCGCCAGTTGTTCCGCCACGCGCCCCTGGCGCACGAGCGTGTGATGCGCCTGCGCGAACTGCGCGGCCACACGCTGCGGCACGATCATGAAGCCGATGCGCAGCGCCGGAAACAGCGTCTTGCTGAAGGTGCCGAGATAGATCACGGGTGCGTCGTCGGCGAGGCCCTGGATCGACGGCAGCGGCGGCCCGTCGTGGCGCAGCTCGCTGTCGTAATCGTCCTCGACGATCCAGGCGCCGCACGCCCGCGCCTGCTCGATCAGCGCGAGCCGCCGCTCGAGGCTCAGCACGCAGCCAAGCGGATACTGGTGCGACGGCGTGAGATAGACGAGTCGCGGTGGCCGCTCGCGCCAGTCCTCGGGGCGCGCCGCCATGCCCGCGGCATCCACGCTCATTGGCACGAGTTGTAGCCCCGCGGCCGTAAACGCCACACGCGCGCCGAGATAGCCCGGATTTTCGATCCACGCGCGTTCGCCCTCGTCCGCGAAGAGACGTGCACACAGGTCAAGACTCGACTGCGTGCCATCCGTGACGAACACCTGGTCGGGCTGGCAGCGCACACCCCGCGACACGCGTACGTATTGCGCGATCGCCTGACGCAGCGCGGGCATGCCCGCGCTGTCGCCATAGCCGAGATCGTGCGCGCGCAACTCGCGCAACGCACGTTCGACCGCCGTGCGCCATTGCGCGTAGGGGAACGCGTCGAGCGCGGGCACGCCTGGGCGCAGCGCCTTCGCACCGTCGCGTCTAGCGCGGCGCGGCGGCAGTTCGCGCACGCGGCGTGCAAGCGCAGGCACGGGTTCTTCGCGCTGCGCGGTGTGTGCCGGCGTCGCGGCTGCGCCAGCGCTGACCGCGTTGACGACCGAACCGTGGCGCGTCGCGCTGACGAAGCCCTCTTCCACGAGCCGCTCATACGCATAGAGCACCGAATTGCGCGCGATGCCGAGCTGCTCCGCGAGCGCGCGGCTCGACGCGAGGCGCGTGCCTCGACCAATATCGCCGTCGAGAATCGCGCGGCGCAGGCTCTCGTAAAGCAGGTCCTGCTGCGTGAGCTTGCGCACGGCACGCTTCGCATAGGCCGTCATCATCAACGCGTAGTCCAAACCCGTGGCTCCATTGCTTTTGGTTTCGGTGGGACTAACAATGGTGCCACAAGTCGCTTACGCTTGGGAGTTTGGGAAGCCCTGTCAACAAGGAGACAACATGACCGACACGACGCTTGTGGTCCGCGCCGTCGCACCCGACGATTTCGCTGCATGGCTGCCGCTCTGGGACGGCTACAACCGCTTTTACGGCCGCTTCGACGCCACCGCGCTGCCGGAGCACATCACGCGCACGACCTGGTCGCGTTTCTTCGACGGCTACGAGCCCATGCACGCGTTCATCGCCGTGCGCGGCGAACGCGTGCTCGGCCTCGTGCACTTCATCTATCACCGCAACACGATTCTGGAAGGGCCGATCTGCTATTTGCAGGATCTCTTCACCGTGGAAGATGCACGCGGCCAGGGCGTGGGCCGCGCGCTGATCGAGGCCGTGTATGCGCACGCGAAAGCGTCGAATTCGTCGCGCGTGTACTGGCATACGCACGAGACGAATCACACGGCGATGCGGCTTTACGACGACGTGGCCGTGAAGCCCGGCTTCGTCATGTACCGCAAGGACGTTTGACGAGGCATGTGAAGCGCCTCAGGCGAGATCCTTGAGCAGCGAGGCGCGCACCTCGCCGTCGATGGTCTGCGTCGGCACGCGGTAATTCGGATGATCGCAGCCTATCGTGAGCGCGGCGCCTTCGCGCAAGCGCGTTTTCATCTGCGGCGTGAGTTCGAAGCGGACGAAATGCACCGCCGAAGTCTTTTCGGCGTTCTCGCGTTCGAGGTCCTCGTCGGCAATCGCGTAGACGGGCGCCTCGCCGTCCACCTGGACGAACACCTTGTCCTCGATGCCAATGAGCCGCGCCAGCGCCGCGCGCCGCTCGACTTCACTCTCGTATTCGAGCTGCATGGTCGCCTTCAGGTTGCCGCCGTCGGGCACGAGCGGCAGATAGGCCGCGAGTTCGCCCTGGATGCCGTCTTCGTCGAAGATCTTTTCGATGTGCAGCATCTCCTGGATCTGATAGCGGATCGTCGTCTCGTCCTCGAACAGGAACGTGAGGTGATTGCCGAGCGCTACCACGCGCTGCTTCTTGTGCTCGATGATGCGTTTGCGCATATCGCCCCGCACTCTGGCGTAGGCTTCCAGCGTCAACAGCGAATTTCTCGCGATCGTCATGAGTCGTGCCTCGTGAATGTTGCGTGTCGGCGTCGGGGCCTAAATGCCATAGGCGCGGCGCAGCAAGGTGATGGGGTGAGCGAGCGGCGGCTCGCCTAGCTGGTTCTCTTCGATGCCCTGCGCAATGTGATGCCCCGCCAGCTGGCAATCGGACGAGATGAAGTTCGGTTCGGCCTGCCCCATCTGCTTGAACACGGGCGTGCCGATCTTCATCGACATGGCGTGGAATTCCTTCTTCACGCCGAACGTGCCCGCGTGGCCCGAACAGCGCTCGACCACGGTCACTTTCGTTTCGGGCACGAGCGAAAGCAGGTCGAAGGTCTTGCGACCGATGTTCTGGACGCGCGCATGACACGGCACGTGATACGACACGTTGCCAAGCGGCGCACGGAAATCGGTCTTGAGCAGGCCGTCGCGATGACGCGCCACGAGATACTCGAACGGGTCCCAGAACGCGTCGCTCACGGCTTTCGTGTTGGCGTCGTCGGGGAACATCAGCGGCAGCTCGTGCTTGTACATGAGCACGCAGCTCGGCACCGCGCCGATCAGCGCATAGCCTTCGCGCGCGTAACGCGCGAGCATCGGCATGTTCTGCGCCTGCTTGTGCGCCACGCCCTCCAGATTGCCCTGCTCCAGCAGCGGCATGCCGCAGCACCATTCGCTCTTCACCAGCTCGTAGGGAATCTCGTTGTGGTCGAGCACCGCGAGCAGATCGTGGCCGATGCCGGGCTCGTTGAAATTCACGTAGCAGGTCGCGTAAATGGCGACCTTGCCAGGCGTGCGCTCGCCGTCGCGCACCTCGCTCGACGCCGCGCGCTTGGCAACGTTACGAAACTTGTGTGTGGCGAAGTCGGGCAGCCACGCCTTGCGATCGACGCCCAGCATGTCTTCCATCGCGCCGCGCATCGCCTTCGTGTGATTGATGGCGTTGACCGTTTGCGTGACGACGGGAATGCCGGCGATCTGGCCGAGCGCGTCGGTATTCGAGAGCACGCGGTCGCGCAGCTTCACTTCGCCCTTGCGATAGTGAACGGCCTTGGCGCGCAGCATCAGATGCGGAAAGTCCACATTCCACGGATGCGGCGGCACATAGGGGCACTTCGTCATGTAGCAGAGATCGCACAGATAGCACTGGTCGACGACCTTGTCGAACGACGCCTTGTCGACGTCGTGCGCTTCGCCGCTATCGGTTTCATCGACGAGATCGAAGAGCGTGGGAAACGCGCCGCATAGCGACACGCAGCGCCGGCAGCCCGCACAGATATCGAACACGCGCGCGAGTTCCGTATCGAGCTGGGCCTGGTCGTAAAAAGCGTCCGATCGCCAGTCGAGCGGATGGCGGGTGGGCGCTTCGAGACTGCCTTCCTTGTGGGGCATGACGTCTCCTTCTTTTATTTATCAGCCAAATACGCGGCTAGGCGGGCGCGCGCGAACGCGCGCCGGTGCTTGCCCGGCACGCGAAACAAAAAAGCGCGCGCGTCATAGGTGCGTGCCGCAAGGCACGCGGCGATGCTCGATGCGCCTCAATCCGCCAGCACGTCCAGTGCCTTCGTATAGCGGTTGGCGTGGCTGCGCTCCGCCTTGGCCAGTGTCTCGAACCAGTTCGCGATTTCGTCGAAGCCTTCGTCGCGCGCGACCTTGGCCATGCCCGGGTACATGTCGGTGTATTCGTGCGTTTCACCTGCAATTGCCGCCTGCAGATTCAGACGCGAGGTGCCGAACGGCAGCCCGGTTGCCGGGTCGCCAACCGCTTCCAGATATTCGAGGTGGCCGTGCGCGTGGCCGGTTTCGCCTTCAGCGGTCGAGCGAAACAGCGCCGCGACATCGTTTTGTCCTTCTACGTCGGCCTTGGCTGCGAAATAGAGATAACGGCGGTTGGCCTGTGATTCGCCGGCAAATGCATCCTTGAGGTTCTGTTCCGTCTTCGAGCCCTTTAGCTGTGCCATCGATGCCTCCATCGTTCGACCTGATATGTGGGGATGCGACGCAATTCGCCTTCGTGCATTGCAGCATGCGTGGGCGACAACGCCGCACTATTAATCTAGGTTGTGCCGATTGCGTTCCCAATTGTGAATTTCAATCCCGGCGATAGCGTAGCCGGGTTTACGCGGGCAGAAATGAGCATAAACGGGGCGTGTCCAGGCACGCGTCGTGCGCGCGACGTTCTGTCCTGCACTCTTCACTTTGCGCGCGCGCGGAGTCGTCCTAGACTTTGAAATTGCCGACGCGCCCGATCAATTTTGCGGAGATGCCATGCGACTTACGATCCTGATCAACGGTTCCGATCCAACCGTCAATCACGACTATGCAGTGCTCTGGCTCGACACCGACCAGCAACGCTGGTCCCGCGAGTCTCACGAAGGGATCGACCTGCCAGAATGGGGTGAATTGCGCGACGTGAATGGTGTCACGTCGCTGTGCGCACCGCTCGAAAACGAGCCGCTGTGCACATTACGCGGCCTGCATGTGAACCGCCGCCAGGAAATCAGTTCAGCACACGGCGACGCGACATGGTCGTGCGAAACCTCGCACTCGCCGATGGAAGGCCAATGGCGCCTCCAGGCTGTGGACCGACAGATGGTCCGCGCCGAGCATTCGCTTTTTGCAGGCTGAGTCGTTGTTGATGAACTAACCGATTGAATGCAGGCGGCATCATTTGCCGCCTCGCTCCTCGCGCAGCAACGCAACGCTGCCGCGCTCATTGCATCTGTTTGTGCGTCACCTCTCGCTTGCGCCCGCCCTTGAGCGGGCGCGCGTTTTTTTGCGCCTGCATTTTTTCTCCCGCCTCCACGCGCGTCATGCGCCCGCTATACTTTCAGCCCGCTTGATCCCACCCCAGTCCGGCCTGACCTTTCGATGAAGAAGCTGTTTGCCTCGCTTGTTTCCTCCCTGTTGCTCGCCGCCGCGAGCCATGCAATCGCCGCACCGGCCTGTTCGCAATTCGTGCCCGACGGCCAGTTCCCGACGCTCACGAACCAGCGCATGGCGCCGAAAACGCGCATGCTCTGCTATTCGGATTTTGTCGTGCTGCATTCGGGCGTCACACACGGGCCGCTGTGGTCCGCCGAGCATCTCACGCGCGACCACCTCGAAGCCGCGAAGGACATGACGCGCACGAACCGCTTCTTCGAAGACGACCGCCTGCCCGAAGGCGAAGGCGCGACGCTCGCCGACTACAAGCGCAGCGGCTTCGACCGCGGCCACATGAGCCCCGCGGGCAACCGCTGGAATGCACAGGCGATGGCGGAATCGTTTTCACTCGCCAATATCGTTCCGCAGAATCGCGACAACAACCAGCGCCTATGGGCCCATATCGAAAGCGCCGTGCGCAAGCTCGCATCGAAGTATGGCGAAGCCTATGTCGTGACCGGTCCGCTCTTCACGGGCGCACAGCTCCAGACAATCGGCGCGACGCGCGTGCTCGTGCCGACGCAGATCTTCAAGGTCGTGTACGTGCCCTCTCAGCAGCTCGCGTTTGCGATCGTCGCGGACAATACGGCTGTCGATCGTTACGACGTGCGCTCGGTGCGCGATCTCGAAGCGCAAAGCGGCATTGCGTTCCCGGGCATTCCGGCGAACGTCGCGGCAAAGGAAAAAGTATCGTTCAATGGCCGCGGCTTTGCCGTGAGCAAATGGGGCTGGTAAGCCCCCCCCCCGTCACGCATAAGGAGGATCACCAAGTGTTCGACGCATACGCAAACGACAACGACGTGCTCAACGTGCAAGGCGACGCGCTCACGCTCACGAACGGCACGACGCGCGTGACGCTCGCCGGCACGCTCGAACTCACGCGCGACAAGCGCGGGCTCGCCGCCGCGCTGGCGCTGAAGGCGGCGCTCGACGACGTCGTGAAGAAACTGCAGGCCGACCCGCACCTGCCCGCGAAAGTCGCCGACGAGCCGGACCAGAAGCCCGGCGTCGTCGACAATCCGTTCAACTGATCACGCTCATGCGAAGCGCATGCTTCAGAACGGCTTGCCTTCGCTCTCGCTCCAGGCGCGCGCCATGAGCGTGTTCGAGGGCAGCGTTTCGTCGAGCAGCTTCTTCGCGCTCTGCGCGCCCGCGATCGGCAGACCGGTGGGATCGATCGCGCCGATCTGCGCGAGCACCGAAGCCTGATCCCAGTAGATGTGCTCGTTATAGAGCTTGTTGCCGCGAAAGCAGATCACGGCAAGCATCGGCACTTCGAAGTATTTGCCCGTGGGCGCGAGGCCCGGCAGCAGCCAGTCGATCTCGCGGTCGTGCGTGCAGCAGAAGATGAACTCGTCCACCACACGGTCCGAGCCGATCGTGCGCGAAATCGGGATCAGGCGCGTGTCCTCCGGGTTCGAATGCACGAAGTGGTGCGTGTAGAAGCGCTTGAGCTCGTCATGGCCCACGCCGCCCGTCATCGTCGGAATGTGGTTGACGTAGGGCTGCGCGACCATGGTCGGCATCACGTCGCTCGGGTTGCGCGCGACGAACTCGTGATAGCAGTGCTCTTCCCACAGCGCGTTGAAATCGTAGATCGGGCCGAGCACCCGGCGCAGCATCGCGAGCGTGCGCGAGTACGCCATCATCGTGGCCGGCTTGTCGTACGTCGAGCGCGAAGACGAAGCGAACGCGTGGCCACAACCCGGGTACGTATATAGCTCGACGCCGGACTTGCCCGCCAGCGCCTGACCGATGCGCTCGCGCGTAGCGGCGTCGCAGTGGGCGTCGTCGGCGCCGAAGTGCAGCATCAGCGGACACGTGATGCGCGAGGCTTCGTCCAGATCGTTTTCGAGGCCCACGGCGTAATAGCCGATCGCGCAATCGACATCGGTGCGCGTCGCGCTCAGGTATGCGAGCTTGCCGCCCAGGCAGAAACCCACCACGCCGACCTTGCCGCGATGCTGCGGGTGCGCGCGCAGCGCGGCGAGCGTTTGCGCCACGTCCTGCATCGCGAGATCGACGTCGAAGCGCTCGTAGAGCGAGAACGCCTTCTGCGCGTCGGCGCCTTCGTAGCCGAGATCGACGTTCGGCTCCAGACGCCAGAACAGGTCCGGCACCATCACGACGTAGCCTTCCTCGGTATAGCGGTCGGCGAGCGCGCGCATGTAGGCGTTCACGCCGAAGATCTCCTGCAGCAGCACGAGGCCAGGGCCGCTGCCCTCGGGCGGCAGCGCCGTGTAGGCGCGGAATTCGCCACCGTCGTGCGACTTCACCTGGGTCCATTGTCCGTTCATCGGGGCTGTCTCCTCTCTTCGGTCTGGTTAGTTGCCGTAGATTAGCGTCGATCTCGCGCCGACGCAGCGCGTCGAACCATTCATGCCGTGCCGAAGCCGCCCGCCACCGCGAGCGGCGGCAGTGCCGACTCGCCGCGTATCCACGCGTACTGCGCCAGCTCGGCCATTTCCTTGTCGCCACGGCTGTCGCCGTAAGCGTAGAGCGTCGCGGGCGCGTTCGCCCCCCACCAAGCGCGCAGCCGCGCAACCTTCTCCGGCCCCCAGCAGTTGTTGCCCGCCAGATGGCCCGTGTACACGCCATCGCGCCACTCGAGCTCGCTCGAAAGCACGGTGCCGATGCCGACCGTCTTTGCCCACATGCGCAGATAGATCGACGGCGACGCGCTCACGAGCACGACCTCATGGCCGAGCGCCTGGTGTTCGGCCACGCGCGCGAGCATATCGGGGCGCAGCAGCGCGGGGAGACGGCGCTCGACGAAGCGCTGCGCAGCGGCTTCGAGCACCTCGCGCCGCACGGCTCCCATCGCGGCGTACAGGAAGCGCGCCTTAGTGGGCCCGCGCGGCGACCAGCCGAGCGGAACGCCGATGAGCGAAGGCAGGCAGCGCAGCGCGGCGGCGGCGAAGCGGGCGGGGCCGGCGGCGTCGAGCATGAACGCGCGAAAGCTGTCGGACGTGGTGATGGTGCCATCAAAGTCGAATGCGGCGACGACGCGGTCGTTCATGAAGCGGTATGGGCCTGGCGTGGAAGGGAAAGGCGACGCGGCGGGGCGCGCCGAACGGGCGTCATTGTCGGCGCAAACGCGATCTTGCTGCAACGGAGCCCAGGTGCGCACCCGAATATTGACGTAATTCGTCAACATGTATCGATATGGACGTGTATTGATGCCGATGCATTAGCGTCATTGCGCGTTTGACGCCAGACCCGCGGCATCGATGATCTCGATTTCGCCGTAGCGCAACGCGAGCATCCCCTCGCGCTCGAACTGGCGCAGGATCTGGTTCACCGTTTGCCGCGAGAGCGCGAGCATCAACGCGAGATCCTCCTGCGGCACGTTGATCACGCGGCGCGAGCACTGCGCGTCTTGCGTGCCGGCCGCGTCGCCGTATTCGTTCGAGAGCAGCAGCAACCGGCGCGCCACGCGGGCGGACGCGCCCAGCAGCGCGGTCTCCTCGATCGTGTCGAACGCGAGACGCAGCTTTTGCGCGAGCAGCAGGCCAAACGCGTGCCAGTACGCCGGCGTTGCGTCGAGCAGCGCCACGAGCGCCGCGCGCGGCACGTGAAAGAGCGTGGAGTCGCGCTCGGCGTAGGCGTCGTGCGTACGTGCGCCGCCGTCGAAAAGCGCGATCTCGCCAAACCAGTGCGCCGGCCCGACCACGGCGAGCAGCGCCTCGCGGCCCGCGACGCTCGCCGCGCCCACGCGCACCGCGCCTTCCAGCACGCAGTAGAGACCGTCGTCGGCGTCGCCACGCATGAAGAGGCGCTCGCCCGCCCGCAGCGTACGCACGCGGCCCGCCGCGCGCAGCGCGTCGCGCAACGGTTCGGGCGCGCCGCGAAACCACGCGCTGCGCTCGAGCGCGGCGGCGGACGGCGAACTGGCTGTGATGGACGGGACGGAACGTGAAGTCATCGGAGCTGGACAAGCGGGGCCAGGCGAGTCACTAAACGGCGCAATTGTCGGCTAGCCGAAGGTTTGCGCTCGTCAGCCCGACGATGATAATGATTTTGGAGACAGAGAGGCACCCATGAGAAACCTGACCGAGCAGCTCACCCAGTACGCGGCTTATCACCGCGACGCGCGCAACATCGGCACCCATTTCGTCGGCATTCCGCTCATCGTGCTCGCGCTCGCGGTGCTGCTTTCGCGCCCGGTGATTGCGCTCGGGCTGCCGGTTTCCGTCTCGCCCGCGTGGCTCCTGTTCGGCGCGGCGACGATCTACTATCTCGTGCTGGACGTGCCGCTCGGCCTCATGATGGCGGTCGTCTCCGTCGCGTGCGTGGCCTTCGGGGCGTGGCTCGCGCAGCAAGGCACCGCCGCGTGGCTGGGCGGCGGCGTGGGGCTGTTCGTGGTCGGCTGGATATTTCAGTTCGTCGGTCACATCGCGTGGGAGCATCGCAAGCCGGCCTTCGTCGACGATCTCATCGGCCTCATGATCGGCCCGCTCTTTGTGCTCGCCGAAGCGCTGTTCAGCATCGGCTGGCGCCCTGAGCTGCGCGCGGCGATCGAGGCGAAGGTGGGACCCACGCGCATCAATCCGCCGCGCGCTCAGGAAGCGCGGCAGTAAGCGGCCGTTGCAAGGTCCTCAGCGCTCGAACCGGATGAGCCGCGCCGCGTGCACCGCCGTGAGCGCGACGGCGAGCCAGATCGGCACATACGTCCCGAGCTGACGCATGCCCAGGTGCTCGCCGAGCAGCGTGACAGAAACGATCACGAGCAGCACCGGCTCGACATAGCCGAGGATGCCGAAGAGCGCCATCGGCAAAAGCCGGCTCGCCTTCAGGTACGACGCGAGCGCGACGGTGCTGAGCACGCCGAGTCCGGGCAGCAGCACGAAGGCCAGAAACTTGTGCGCATCGAGCAGCGCGAGCGAGCCGCCGGCGCGCACTACGATCACCGCCACCGGCACGAGCAGCAGCATCTCCACGGCGAACGTGACGAGCGAATCCGCGTGAATCTTGCGGCGCAGCACGAAGTACGGCGGATAGCCGAACGCGACGAGCAGCGTGGGCCACGAGAACGCGTGCGTCGCCCACAGCTCGTGCGCCACGCCCACGGCGGCGCACGCCACAGCGAGCCATTGCAGCAGTTCGAGGCGCTCGTGATAGTAAAAGCGACCCACCAGCACCATGATGAGCGGCAGCAGGAAATAGCCGAGCGACACCTCCAGCATGCGCCCGTGCAGCGGCGCCCACAGAAACACCCACAGCTGCGAGCCCAGCAGCGCGGCGCTCGCCACCAGTGCGAGCGCGGTGCGCGGCTCCTTCACCATGCGCGCGATGAGGGCACGCAACTGCGGCGCGCGCTTGCGCAGCACCAGCAGGGCCAGCGCGCCGGGCGCGGTCCAGATTACGCGCCAAGCGAAAATATCGAGGCCGCCGAGCGGCGCGAGCAGGAGCGTATAGGCCGACATCAGCGCGAACAGCGCCGAAGCGCCCACGGATAGCGAAATGCCGCGCCCGGGTTCGTACTGGTTCATCGTCAGGCGCGGGGACAGAAAGCGCAAACGGCAGGATCGCGAGCGGCGCGGTGCGTAGATTTCGCACGCACGGGTAAAAACGTTGTCATTTGAATTGGATATTGAATAAGGCGCGGGCCGATGAAAGCGTCGGCGAGACCGCATTCTAGTCGTGTTTTGACGGCGGCAGGCGGCGCAAACCCACGCCGGACAAGGCGGGCACACGCCGTGCGCGCTTGCGGGGCTGGTGCAGGCCGAGCAATTTAGTCCGGCAGATCATGCAACGATGGACTAGAACGTAAGTCTTGCCACGCCAGCCCGCCGTCGCCTTAACTGGCTGGAGTTCGCGGCTGGAATTCGCTTCGACGAAGCGAGATTTCACCGGGCCGCTGGTGCCGCGCCTGGCATATTCCGGAGCGCCACGCCAACGCCCGCCGCCGTGATTCACGACGCCGTCCCCAACGTCCAACGCCCCCTGGAGCCCGCATGCCATCTTCTGCGCCCCGCCCCGCCGTTGCCGACCCCGCCGGTGCATTCGCCCTTTCGCCCGCCGCCAGCACATTCGCCGCCGAAGTGCGCGCCGGTTTGATGCGCTCGCCGCAAAAGGAACTGCCGTCGAAATATTTGTATGACGAAGTCGGCTCGGCCCTCTTCGAGGTCATCACCGTTCTGCCTGAATACGGCGTCACGCGCAGCGAGGAGCGCCTGCTCACGCGCTACGCGTCCGAGATCGTCGAGGCGCTGCCCTCCGACGTGAAAGTCGCCGAACTCGGCAGCGGCAGCGGCCGCAAGACGCGCCGCATTCTCGAAGCGCTGTGCCGCAAGCGCCCCACGTCGTACTGCCCGATCGAGATTTCGCGCACCGCGCTGCAACTATGCCGGCGCGAACTCGCCGACATCGAGCGCATTTCGATCGTCGGCTACGAGCGCGACTATCTCGCCGGACTTTCCGAAGTGAGCCGCCAGCGCAAAGAGGGCGAACAACTGCTCGTGCTCTTTCTCGGCAGCACGATCGGCAACTTCGCGCGCCTCGCGGCCACACGCTTTCTGCGTGACATCCGCGCGATGCTGCACCCCGGCGACACGCTGCTGCTCGGCACGGACCTCGTGAAGCCCGTGGACACGCTGATCGCCGCCTACGACGACGCCATCGGCGCCACGGCCGCGTTCAACCTGAACCTGCTTTCGCGCATCAACCGCGAACTGGACGCCGATTTCGACCTGCACGACTTCGAACACGTCGCGCGCTTCAATCCGGACGTGCGCAGCATCGAGATGCATCTGCGCGCGAAGCGCGACGTGCACGCCGAGGTGCACTCGGCGAACCTGACCGTCGAGATCGGCGCAGGCGAGACGATCTGGACCGAGAGCAGCCACAAGTATCACGCCGACGAAATCCCGGCGATCGCCGCCGACGCGGGCCTCGAATGCACGCGTCAGTGGGTCGAAAAGGATTGGGGATTCGCGGAGAGCCTGCTGGCCGTGAAGTAAGCGGCGTCCGAAACGAAAAAGCGGTGCGCCAGATGCCTGGCGCACCGCTTTTTTATCGGGCGAATTTCAGTGCTGCTCGAAGCGCTCGTAGCGTTTTTCGGTGAGGCGCTCCTCGCTTTCCACCGAACTGACTCGCGCGGCCGGCGGCCCGTGGCGCAACCACGAAAGCATGCGGTCCACCTGGTTCGCCGTGCCCTGGATCACGGCTTCGACCGAGCCGTCCTCCATGTTCGCGACGTAGCCGCGAATGCGCAGCGCGTGCGCCTGGCGCACCGTCGCATGACGAAAACCCACGCCCTGCACCGTCCCGTGCACGCGCACGTAGTACGTTTCGAGGCGCGTATCCAGATCCGGTTCGCTCATTGTTCGTTTCTCCATGCAGGCTTTACGGTCGGCATTGTAGACGCCAACGCGTGCACGCGCCGGGCCCGCGCCACGTACAATCCGTGCCACGCCGCGCGCGCGGCGCCGATATCGAACATGGAAACGACCCTGCAATGACCGACACCTCCCGAGCCAACCGCGATCTCGTGCTGATCACCGGCGCGTCCGGCTTCGTCGGCTCGGCCGTCGCCCGCATCGCGCAGGAAAAGGGCTATGCGGTGCGCCTGCTGGTGCGCGCGACGAGCCCGCGCAAGAACCTCGAAGCACTCGACGCTGAAATCGTCACCGGCGACATGCGCGACGCCGCCTCGATGCGCCGTGCGCTCGACGGGGTGCGCTATCTCTTCCACGTCGCCGCCGACTACCGCCTGTGGGCGCCCGATCCGCACGAGATCGAGCGCGCCAACCTCGAAGGCGCCGAAGCCACCATGCGCGCGGCGCTCGACGCGGGCGTGGAGCGCATCGTCTACACGAGCAGCGTGGCCACGCTCAAGGTCACGAGTTCGGGCAACTCCGCCGACGAAACCTCGCCGCTCACGCCCGAGCAGGCCATTGGCGTGTACAAGCGCAGCAAGGTGCTTTCCGAGCGCGCCGTGGAACGCATGATCGAGCGCGACGGCCTGCCCGCGGTGATCGTCAATCCATCCACGCCGATCGGTCCGCGCGACGTGAAGCCCACGCCCACGGGCCGCATCATCGTCGAAGCGGCCACCGGCAAGATCCCCGCGTTCGTCGATACCGGCCTGAACCTCGCGCACGTGGACGACGTGGCGAACGGCCACTTCCTCGCGCTGGAGCGCGGACGCATCGGCGAGCGCTACATCCTCGGCGGCGAGAATCTGCCGCTGCAGCAGATGCTCACCGATATCGCGGGCATGGTCGGCCGCAAGCCGCCCACCATCGCGCTGCCGCGCTGGCCGCTCTATCCGCTTGCGATGGGCGCGGAAGCCGTGGCGCGCTTCACGAAGCGCGAGCCGTTCGTGACCGTCGATGCGCTGAAGATGTCGAAAAACAAGATGTATTTCACGTCGGCGAAGGCGGAACGCGAGCTGGGTTATCGCGCGCGGCCGTATCGCGAGGGCTTGAAAGATGCGCTCGCATGGTTCCGCGAGGCCGGCTATCTGAACGCCAAATGAGGGCAGCTGAGGAAACTGTTACAACTTTTCTTGCGACATGCGTACAACGCCTGAAGGGCAATGCGCGCAAGCTGCGGGTAAAATCGCGGGTCTTACCTGAGAAGCTCGCATGAATCTTCAAGACCAGATTGGCGTGCTCGAAGCGGGCGTCGATCAGCTCCTTCAGGCCGCCGCCGCCGCGCACGCACCGCGCGCCGATGAACGCGCCGCCGCAGTTCCCCAGCAGGACACTCCCGTTGCAAGCAGCGAAGCGGAGCAAGCCGTCGCTGAGCAGCCGCACACCGTTGCCGTCGATACGGCCGCGGAGGCTGCCGACGCAGCCGCAGAACCCGTTGAAGCCGCCAATGCAACCGTGACCGAAACTGCCGAAGCCATCGAACCCGCTGCCGAGGCGGCCCACGCTGCGCCTGCGCAGCCCGAATTGCACGTGGCACGCCCGTCGCAAAACGAAATCACGCTGACGATCGGCGGCCAGACGGTCACGCTCAACGCGCTGCAAGTCGGCCAGATGATCGAGGAGCTGTCGAACGCACGCGCCTCGATGCAGCCCGAACCGCCGCCCGGCATTCCGCAAGGCTGGCGTTTCGCATCGACGAAGAATCCGATGATGGCCGTGCAGAAGCAATCCAACGGCGACCGCCTGCTGGTGCTGCGTCACACAGGCCACGGCTGGGTGCCGTTCACGTTCTCGCCCGACATCGTCGCGCAGATGTACATGCTGCTCACGCAGCGCTAACGAGCGCCGGGATCGAAAAAAAAGCCGTCGAAACCGACGGCTTTTTTCATTGGCAGCGCGCCTCGCAAGAAGCGCCTCAACGCCCCTGCACCGGCGCCTGCACACGCGCCTTCCACTGGCCGCCCTTGCCTCGCCAGAAGCGCCACGCCGAAGCGAACGTCGCGCCCACGTAGAACAACGCGACGAGCGGCAGGAACGGCGCCCACAGCGGCGAGCGCCGGTAGTAGGCCAGCATGGGCGAGTAGGCGCAGCACATCAGCGCCCAGGCGATCCACGCGGGCCAGCCGTGCGGCCCGAGCACGAGCGCGACCACGGGCGGCGCGAGATAGATGATCGTCATGCCGAGGAGCGTGCCCGCGAGTTGCCACGCCGAGTAATGCAGCTGCGTGAACGCCGTACGCGCGATCATGTTCCAGATGTCCTTCCACGAATCGTACGGACGCAGCGACACGCTCTTCGCGGCAACGTCGAGCCGGATCGGATGATGCCCTTCGCCGCGATGCTTGATACGCGCGGCCAGGCTGCAGTCGTCGATCAGCTCGGCGCGGATCGATTCGATGCCGCCCGCTTCTTCCAGCGCCTGGCGGCGCACCAGCATGCAGCCGCCGGCCGCGGCCGCCGTGCGGTTCTTCGGGTTGTTGACCCACGAGAACGGATAGAGCTTCGCGAAGAAGAACACGAACGCCGGGATCAGCGCCTTTTCCCAGAAGGAGTCGCAGCGCAGCCGTACCATCAGCGAGACGAGGTCGCGGCCTTCGGCCTGCGCGCGCACCACGAGCTGCGCGAGCGCGTCGGGCGGATGACCGATGTCGGCGTCGGTGAGAAGCAGATAGTCGGCGGGCAGCTTGAGCGTGCGCACCGCCTCGATGCCCTGCGACTGCGCCCACACCTTGCCCGACCAGCCCGCCGGCAGCGGCTTGGCCGTAATCACGCTGAGCTTTTCCGGACACTGCAGCGCGAGCGCGGCGGCGCGTGCGGCTTCCGCGGTGCCGTCGGTGCTGTGGTCGTCGATCACGATCACGTGAAACTCGCCGCCGTAGTCCTGCTGGAGCAGCGAGCTAACGGCCTCGCCAATCGCGTCGGCCTCGTTGCGCGCCGGCACCACGGCGCACGCGGCAGGCCAGCCGGCCGCGGGCTCGACGATCGACAGCGGCTCGGCCGGGCGCGCGCGCCAGAAACCGCCGCGCCCGAACAGCAGCACGAGCCAGATCAGCAACGAGAGACAGGAGACGGCAAACAGAATGGTCGTAGTCATGCGTTGTTACTCTCGATCGAAGGTGCGCGCACGCCCACGCGGCGCGACAGCCACATGGCCGCCGTGCGCAGGAGCACCACGGCCCAGTCGGGTGCGCGCAGCGCAGGCCGCGCGCGGAACACATCGTACCCGCCGCGCTCGATGATTTCGAGCACGCGCAGTCCGCCATGCACGACGCTGCACAGCTCGAGGCCGAAGCGCCCCGGCACGCGCAGCGCGAGCGGCGCGCCGCTCACCATCAGCGCCCGCGCGCGCGCCACCTCGTGCGCCATCAGCGCGCGCCAGGCGTCGTCCACCTTGCCCGCGGCGATCTGCGCTTCAGTCACGCCAAAGCGTTCGCGGTCGGCGAGCGGCAGGTAAATGCGGCCGCGCGCCCAGTCGGCGCTCACGTCCTGCAAGAAGGTGACGAGCTGCAAGGCGGTGCAGATCGCGTCGGAATCGGCCAGATTCTCGGGCGTCGCCGCGTGAATCAGATGCAGCATCAGATGCCCGACCGGGTTCGCCGAGCGCCGGCAAAAGTCCAGCAGCTCGAAGCGGTCGGCGTAGCGCGTCGTGTCGATATCCTGATCGAACGCCGCGACGAGGTCGTAAAACGGCGCGAGCGGCAGCCGGCACTCGCGCACCACGTCCGCGAGCTTCGCGAACAGCATGGGGTGCACGCGCGCCGGGCGGCCTTCGGCCACGGCGTTCAGGCCTTCGCGAAAATCGGCGAGACGCGTGTGGCGTTGCTCGGGGCTCCAGTCGCCTTCGTCCGCGATGTCGTCGAGCGTGCGCGCGACGTGGTAGATCACGCCGACAGGCGCCCGCAGCGCCTTCGGCAGCAATACTCGCGCTACCGGAAAATCGTCGTAGTGGTCGGGTTCCATCAAGGCGTCCAGAATGGGGTCGTATCCTTGGGCGCCATCCAGGCGACCCGCAGGACGCGATATTTTAAGGGTTCCCGAGGTATGTTGCACCGCGCAACGACGCAGCGGCGGTTCCGGGCGCCCTCCTGCGCCGCGTGCGCGACGCGCCTTGCGCAGGCCGTGGGAGGGCCACGCAGCAGGCTTTTTGAGAAAAATGGGTGGCTGACCGGGGTCCGGCGTCGCGTGCACGCCGCACCTACGCGTGCTCCACACAGCAAACGAAAGGCGAAGGGGTTAAAATGCGCGTCTAGTTTTTACTCCGTCACCCCTTTGGCGGATTTTTGCATCCTTAATAATAGACAGCCGCTGGCGATCAGGTCATTTTTACCGATTCGCTCGCCTTTGCGGCAGTCGGAGTTCGCCACCCTATGCGAGTGATCCTTGCCCAACCCCGCGGCTTTTGCGCGGGGGTTGTCCGCGCTATCGAAATCGTCGATCGCGCACTGCAGAAGCACGGCGCGCCCGTCTACGTGCGCCATGAAATCGTCCACAACCGTCATGTGGTCGAAAACCTGCGCAACAAGGGCGCGCGTTTCGTGGAAGAGCTCGACGAAGTGCCGGAAGGCGCTGTGGCGATTTTCAGCGCCCACGGCGTGGCCAAGACGGTGGAACGCGCCGCCGAGGAACGCGACCTCGACGTGCTCGACGCCACCTGCCCGCTCGTCACGAAGGTTCACGTGCAGGGCCGCCAGTACGTCGCGGCGGGCCGCACGCTGATCCTGATCGGGCATGCCGGCCACCCCGAAGTGGAAGGTACGATCGGCCAGATTCCCGGCACCGTGCTGCTCGTGCAGAGCGAAGCCGATGTTTCGAAGCTCGATCTGCCGCTCGATGCACCGCTCGCGTACGTGACGCAAACCACCCTTTCGGTGGACGACACGCGTGGCATCATCGACGCGCTGCTCGCGCGGTTCTCCGACATCGTCGGCCCGGACACGCGCGACATCTGCTACGCAACGCAGAACCGCCAGGCAGCGGTGCGCGAACTGTCGGATCAGGTGGACGTGCTGCTCGTCGTTGGCGCGACGAACAGCTCGAACTCGAATCGTCTGCGCGAGATCGGCAGCGAAACGGGTGTGCCGAGCTATCTCGTCGCTGACGGCTCGGAAGTGAAGACCGAATGGTTCGCCAATGTGCAAACGGTCGGCATCACGGCCGGCGCATCGGCGCCTGAAGAAATGGTTGAGAACGTCATTGACGCGCTGCGCGCGTTAGGGCCTGTCGAGGTGTCGACGATGGCGGGCCGTGAAGAAAAAGTCGAATTCAAGCTGCCGTCGAAGCTCTTGCAACCGCTCGTCGCACGCGAAGTTTAAGGAGGACACGCTTTGTCTATTCCGCTGCTACAAAAAGTCCGCGTTGGCTCGTACATCTTCCGCCAGCATTTCAGCGGCAACAAGCGCTACCCGCTCGCGCTCATGCTCGAGCCGCTGTTCCGCTGCAATCTCGCCTGCAATGGCTGCGGCAAGATCGACTATCCGGATCCCATCCTGAACCAGCGCCTGTCGCTGGAGGAATGCCTCGAAGCCGTCGATGAGTGCGGCGCGCCGGTCGTTTCCATCGCAGGCGGCGAACCGCTGCTGCACAAGGAAATGCCGCAGATCGTGAAGGGCATCATGGCGCGCAAGAAGTTCGTGTATCTCTGCACGAACGCGCTGCTCATGGAAAAGAAGATGGACGACTACCAGCCGAATCCGTACTTCGTCTGGTCGGTGCACCTCGACGGCGACCGCGAAGCGCACGATCACTCGGTCTCGCAGGAAGGCGTGTACGACAAGGCCGTCGCGGCCATCAAGGAAGCCAAGCGCCGCGGCTTCCGCGTGAACATCAACTGCACGCTGTTCAACGACGCCGTGCCCGAGCGCGTGGCGAAGTTCTTCGACACGGTCGGCGAGATCGGCGTGGACGGCATCACGGTGTCGCCGGGCTATGCATATGAGCGCGCCCCGGACCAGCAGCACTTCCTGAACCGCGACAAGACCAAGAACCTGTTCCGCGAAATCTTCAAGCGCGGCAACAACGGCAAGAAGTGGTCGTTCAGCCAGTCGAGCCTGTTCCTCGACTTCCTGGCCGGCAACCAGAGCTACCAGTGCACGCCGTGGGGCAACCCGGCGCGTACGGTGTTCGGCTGGCAAAAGCCATGCTATCTGGTCGGCGAAGGTTACGTGAAGACCTTCAAGGAGCTGATGGAAACGACCGACTGGGACAAGTACGGCACGGGCAAGTACGAGAAGTGCGCGGACTGCATGGTCCACTGCGGCTTCGAGGCTACCGCCGTGATGGACACGGTCGCGCATCCGCTCAAGGCCGCGCGCATCGCCCTCTCGGGCCCGCGCACGACGGGCGCGTTTGCGAAGGACATCCCGCTCGAGGGCGCGCGTCCTGCCGAGTACGTGTTCTCGCGTCACGTCGAGATCAAGCTCGAAGAGATCAAGAACGCCGCCAAGACGAAGAAGCCGGCTACGGTCGCGGCTAGCTAAAGCGGTTTTCGCCGCAGGCGAATGAAACGCAAAAAGGGCGCAACGGTTTTAGCCGTTGTGCCCTTTGTCTTTTTCGTCACTTCGCACTGAACGGCGACACCATCGCATTCGCTGTGGTCGTGCTCGCCGCTGCCGGCGTCCACCGGTACACCACCGCGCTCGAAGCGTTGTAGTTATCCTTCGTCACCACATACTCGCCGGTCGAGCGCAGATACGCACGCAGGCCGTACATCGAATCCACGTCGTTGCCCACGTACACCGCGTTCGAGTTGCTATTGATGAGTGTCGTGTCGATCGCGCCCGTGGTGAGGTTGAACGCATCGATGTTCGGCACGGTGTGCACGTAGCCCACGAACAGATAATTTCCAGCGGCTGCAATCGATTTGGGATTCGCGCTCGTGAGCGTAATCACCGGATTCGGCGCACTCGTATTGCCGGCGAGCCAGCCGTGATACACCTCGACGCGCGTGCCGACTGCCGTCCAGTCGGTGATGCTCGCGTCTTCTCCCGTGAGGATCATCGTGTCGCTTTCGGGCAGGTAGACGATGCGTGTGAGCCGCGAAATCGTGGCGGGAATCGGCGTGGTGATCGCCGCGCCCCAGGTCGGCTTGCCGGTCGAGTCGAAGCCGGTCAGCGGGTAGTGGGAAATGACGTTGGTCTTGTCGAGGCCAACCCACAGGTCGCCCTTGCTGTCGAGACAAAAGCCGTTGCGCACCGGGGCCGTCGTATTGAACGCCGCCCCCGGCAGCGTGTAATCCGGAATGGCGATATAGCCGCTCGCCGCGTTGAAGTGGAAGAAGTAGAACGTATCGGGGTTCTGCCCGGCCGCCACGAGAATGCGCTGGCCACCCACGCTCGCCACCTGCGCGAAATGCTCGCCTCGCGCGGTGTCGGCGAGATTGATGCGCGGATCGGACGGATACGTGATGGGGTCAATGGTGTTGGCCACGAAGGTGCCGCCGGCCGTTCCCGAATAGATATTCATGCCGCCGTAGAACAGCGCGCCATCGGTGGCCGGGTCCGGCGCCGCATTGCCTTCGAAATTGAGCGACTGCAGCTTCCAGCGCAGCGTCCCGGTGCCGTCGTAAGCCTGCAGATCGGTGCCGCCGTTGCGGCCGAGGTCCCACGAGCCGCCCCACGGATTGTTCAGCACGTACAGCATGCCTGCGGAATCCTTGCCGATGCCAACCACGCGCGTAAAGCGCTTGTCGCCCACCTGCCCCTTGATGCCCGTGGTCGTGTCGAGATAGCCGCCCAGAACGCCGAACGTGCCGGTTTGCGAAGGCATGCCCGCTACGCTGAAGGTCTTGATGTTCATGTCGGGACCCGAGTCGCCGATCATCAACTGTGAGGTCTGCGAATCGAAATACAGCGACGACGGCCGCGCCGTGGATGCCAGCTGGATCGTGTTCAAGAGCTGACCGCCGGCACTGAATTCGAGCACGGCGCCCGCGCTCTTCTGGGCGACCCAGAGGTTGCCGCTCGCGTCGAGTGTCAGCGCGCCTGGGCACGCCACGCTGATATCGCGTTGCCAGACGCCGTCCGTGGTGTACACACGCACGCGGTTGCCGGGGAAATCGCTCACGTAGAGCAGCGAGCCGGAAGTCGCGAGTCCGGTGATGACATCGGCGAGCTTTTCGGTCGTATCGGCGCTCACGGGGATCAGCAAGTCGCGCGCGCCGCTCGTGCGGTTGTAGCGCCCGACGTTGCCGCTGCCATACGTGGCGTTGTACTGCATCGCGACGAACAGCGAAGTCGTGTTGCCCGTGATCGCGCCGCCCTGGAAGTCGCCGTGCCCGCCGATCGAGCCGAGGCTCTGGCCGTTCTGGTAAATCGCCAGGCCGCCTTCGTTTTCATCCCACATCGACGACGTATAGATGACGCCTTCGGGCGCGACCCACATCGAGCGGGCCACGTTGCCCACGTGCGTCGCGTTGGTGCCGTAGGTGTTCGCAATCCAGTCGGTGGAGTATTGCGCTTCGCAAACGGGCGCAACCGTTGCGGTGAGAGCGGCCGCCAGCCATGCAGCGCCAATTCGATGCAAGATCATGAAAAATTCTTTGATTCGTACACCTTACGGTGTACCAGTTGAAAATGCGGTGTTGCCCGCGTGGCAAACGCGCAGGCCGATTCCCGACGATTCGAATCCGTGCACGCCACCGCGCGCGGCGTCATGCGTCGAATTGGTGTGGAACTTCGTCAAAGTTAACGGCAGCCACACTGCGGGAATTGAGTGCTTTTTGACCGCGAAGATTACAGGCGTAAAAAAAAGCGCGACGGCCTTCGCCGTCGCGCCTCGTGCTGAACGTATCCGCTCAGTCTGGAGTTAGCAGCACTTGCCTGCCCCCGACCCATACCTGGCGTTTTGCCGCTCGCGGAAAAACTCCTCGTAGGTCATGACCGGGCGGTCGGGATGCGTCTCACGCGCATGCGCGACGTAGCCCTCGTAGTCCGGCAAACCGACCATCAAACGCATGGCCTGGCCGAGATAGCGCCCGGCCGTCTGTACGTTGTCGCGAAGTCCCGAGAACATGGTGTGCTCCGTTCAGTAGCGTCGATCAATGCACGCGATTCGTCACAGCCGCCGCGCCGCCGGCCGGCATCGCCTGATACGGCGTTTCCTGCACAGTCGGACGATCGATGCGGCGCGCACGAGCAATCGCGATCAGGCCGTACACGACGATGCTCACCACCACGAAGATGAACAGGCCCGAAAGCGCGGCATCGACATAGTCGTTGAACACCATGCGCTGCATCTGCTCGAGCGACTTGGCGGGCGCAACGATCTTGCCATCAGCGATCGCCGCCGAAAGCTTCTGTGCGTGCGCGACGAAGCTCACCTTCGGGTTGCTGTCGAAAATCTTCTGCCAGCCCGCCGTGAGTGTGCAGATGAGGAGCCACACCGTGGGCAGTGCCGTCACCCATGCGAACTTCTCGC
Organism: Paraburkholderia guartelaensis; assembly: GCF_004353905.1. Classification (GTDB taxonomy): domain Bacteria; phylum Pseudomonadota; class Gammaproteobacteria; order Burkholderiales; family Burkholderiaceae; genus Paraburkholderia; species Paraburkholderia guartelaensis. The sequence continues at coordinate 105,921 of NZ_SMOD01000022.1, forward strand.
GCTTCATCTTGAAGAGCACGACGGTGGCGAGCATCAGTGCGATACCGGCGAGCATCTGGTTCGAGATACCGAAGAGCGGCCACAGCGTATTGATGCCGCCCAGCGGATCGACGACGCCCTGGTAGAGGAAGTAGCCCCACGCAGCCACGCACAGCGCGGTCGCGATCAGGTTGGCCGGCAGCGACTCCGTGCGCTTGAGCGACGGGTGGAACGTGCCGAGCAGGTCTTGCAGCATGAAGCGGCCCGCGCGCGTGCCCGCGTCGACGGCGGTCAGGATGAAGAGCGCCTCGAAGAGGATGGCGAAGTGATACCAGAACGCCATCATCGCCTCGCCGCCGATCACCTGGTGCAGGATCTGCGCCATGCCTACGGCCAGCGTCGGTGCGCCGCCTGCGCGCGCCACGATCGTGGTTTCGCCCACGGCGTGTGCGGTTTGCGTGAGCATGTCGGGCGTGAGCATGAAGCCCCAGTGGCCAACGGTTTGCGCCACGGCGTCCGGCGTCGTGCCGAGCACGGCGAGCGGCGCGTTCATCGCGAAGTACACGCCCGGCTCGATCACCGAGGCGGCCACGAGTGCCATGATCGCGACGAACGATTCCATCAGCATCGCGCCGTAACCGATGAAGCGCGCGTTGGTTTCGTTATCGAGCAGCTTGGGCGTCGTGCCCGACGAGATCAGCGCATGGAAGCCCGACACCGAGCCGCACGCGATCGTGATGAAGAGGAACGGGAACAGGTTGCCCGACCACACCGGGCCCGTGCCGTCGATGAACTTCGTGAAGGCCGGCATCTTCAGTTCCGGCGCGACGATCAGAATGCCGATCGCGAGCGCGAGAATCGTGCCGATCTTGAGGAACGTCGAGAGGTAGTCGCGCGGCGCGAGCAGGAGCCACACCGGCAGCACCGAAGCGACGAAGCCATAACCGATCAGGATCCACGTGAGCTGCGTGCCCGTGAACGTGAACCAGGCTGCGAGCGTGGGCGAATCGTGCACGTGCTGGCCGAAGGCGATGGAAGCCATCAGCAGGACGAAACCGATGATCGAAATCTCGCCGATCTTGCCCGGGCGGATGTAGCGAACGTACAGGCCCATGAAGATCGCGATGGGGATCGTCGCGGCCACCGTGAACGTGCCCCACGGCGAGTTCGTGAGCGCCTTCACGACGATCAGCGCGAGCACCGCGAGAATGATGATCATGATGAGGAAGGTGCCGAACAGCGCGATCACGCCGGGCACCGGGCCGAGTTCCATCTTCACGAGGTCGCCCAGCGAGCGGCCGTCGCGGCGCGTGGAGAGGAACAGCACCACGAAGTCCTGCACGGCGCCCGCGAACACCACGCCCGCGAGAATCCAGAGCATGCCGGGCATGTAGCCCATCTGCGCGGCCAGCACCGGGCCCACGAGCGGACCCGCGCCCGCGATCGCCGCGAAGTGATGGCCGAACAGTACGAACTTGTTGGTGGGCACGTAGTCGAGCCCGTCGTTGTGGCGCACGGCCGGCGTCATGCGCAGGCCGTCGAGCTGCAGCACCTGCGTGGCGATGAAGCGGCTATAAAAGCGATACGCGATCAGATAGACGCACACGGCGCAGATCACGATCCACAGTGCGCTGATTCGCTCGCCGTGCGCGAGCGCGATGGTGCCGAACGCGAACGCGCCAAGCAGCGCGACCAGCGTCCAGACGACAAAACTGGATGTCCGACTCATGCGGTGTCTCCGTTATGTTTTTAGCTTTGTGTCCGGCATCGGAACCGGACCCTTGTGCGCCGTCCACATCGTCTTGGCGATGGCAGCGCATGCATGACGCATTACGCCATGTCGTGGGCGGTAGTATTCGCTTTCAGACCGTCAGCCACAACCGGACAACTACGTAAGCGCGCTACGTAGAACTACGTAGGGAAGGCAACAATTCGTTGCGCACGCAACGACAATCGCGGCCCGTCGCGCAACACGCGGTGTAAGAGGACCCTCTCGACCGCAGCGTGGATTTTGCCCGCCTCGCCGCGCGCGCCCGGTTATGCTTGCAGTCTCAGCTTCCGAACACCGTCATGCCCGCCCCATTTTTCTTCGCCGACCGCCGCCTGAAGACGAAAATCTTCCTGCTCGCGGTCGTACCGTTCCTCGCGGCCATTGCCGGCATCGGTATCGGCGTGCGCCAGCAGGCCACACAGCTCGCGCAAACGCAGCACGCGACGATGCAGAGCGCGTATATGTCGAGCAAGGAAATCGAGCTGCGCCACTACGTGGAGCTGGCCACGAGCGCCATCGCGCCGCTCTATGCGCCCGAGGAAAACGCCAGCGACGCGTTGCCCGCGCCCGACAGCGAAGCCGACCGCCAGCTGGCCGCGCTAGCCGTGCTGCAGAAGATGGACTTCGGCCCCGACGGCTATTTCTTCGTCTACGACATGCACGGGCGCTCGCTCATGCATCCGCGCGAGCCCGCGCTCGTCGGCCAGGATCTCTGGAACCTGCGCGACCCGCAGGGCGCGCTCACGATCCAGCAACTGATTGCCGCGGCCCAGCGCGGCGGCGGCTACGTGCGCTATATGTGGCACCGGCCGTCCACGGGCAAGCTCGCGCCCAAGCTCGGCTACGTTGTGCCGCTGCCGCGCTGGGGCTGGATGATCGGCACCGGCATCTATCTCGACGACGTCGATTCGACGCTCGCGCACATCGACGAGCGCGCCTCCGCGAATATCGAGCACACCATCCAGTGGCTCGGCGTGATCGCACTTGCGGGCGTGCTCGTGATCGCGCTCGGTGCGCTCGTGCTCAACGTGAGCGAGCACCGCAGCACCGACGCCAAGCTCAAGCGCCTCGCGCAGCAGGTGGTCGAATCGCAGGAGCAGGAGCGGGCGCGGCTCTCGCGCGAACTGCACGATGGCATCAGCCAGATGCTCGTTTCGGTGAAGCTGCTGCTGGAGTCGGCGCTGACACGCTTCGAGCGCGGCGAAACGCGCGTGCCTGCCGCCGAAGCGTCGCTCGCCACCGGCCTCTCACGTCTTTCCGACACGCTGCGCGAAGTACGCAGCATCTCGCATGCACTGCGCCCCTCGATGCTCGACGACCTGGGCCTCGCTGCCGCGCTGGAGCAACTCACGCGCGAGATGGCCGAGCAAACGGGCATCGAGATCGCCTTCACGCAAACCGCGCCGAAGCCGGCGAGCAAAAAGGCACAAGTCCCCGCGCTGCCGGACGCCGTCAACACCGTGCTCTTTCGCATTGCGCAGGAAGCGCTCACCAACATCGTGCGCCACGCGCAAGCGGCGCGCGCCGCGCTCACGCTGGAAGTCGCCGCGAGCGGCGTGACACTTGGCATTGCCGACAACGGCCGTGGCTTCGACGTGGCGCACGCGCTGGCCGACCCGCGCGCGGGTCTGGGCCTGCGCAACATGCGCGAGCGCCTGGAGGCGCTGGGCGGCCGCCTCGACATTACCTCGCAGCCTGGCCATACGCTCGTCACCGCGTGGGTGCCTATTGCGTCCAATGCGGCGTCGAATGCAGCACCCAAAGCCGCTGCCGTATCAGGAACGCCGACATGACGATGACGAATGCAAACGTGACCGATCCGACCAGCCCGGGCGCCAGGCCCGCGCGCCTCGTCCTCGTGGACGACCATCCTCTCGTGCGCGACGGCCTGCGCGCGCGGCTCGAAGCCGTGCCGGGTTTCGAGGTGGCGGGCGAAGCCGGCAACGCCGACGAGGCCATCGCGCTCGCAGCGTCGCTCGAACCCGATCTCGTCCTGATGGACGTGGGCATGGCGGGCGTGAACGGCATCGCGCTCGCGGGTATTTTCCACGAGCGCTTTCCGGCCATCCGCGTGTTGATGCTGTCGATGCACGACAACGTCGAATACGTGACGGAGGCGGTGCGTGCGGGCGCGAGCGGCTATGTGCTCAAGGATTCGCCGGCCACCGAGATCATCCGCGCGATCGAGGCGGTGCTGGCCGGGCGCACGTATTTCAGCGCGGGCTTGAGCGCACGCATGATCCAGGCGTCGGCACGCAGCACGCCCGTCGAGCGTCTGACGCCGCGCGAGCGGGACATTCTCGACGCGCTCGCGCAAGGACTATCGAGCAAGCAGATCGCGCAGCGCGAGGGGCTATCGGTGCGCACAGTGGAAACGCACCGGCTCAACCTCAAGCGCAAGCTGGAGATCGAAGGCCAGGCGGAGTTGATCAAGTTCGCGGTGGAGCACCGCAGAAAGTGAAACGGGCGCACCGGCTTACCCGGTGCGCCCGTCATTGCACAATGCGTGTGCAACCACCAATCGACGATCAGCTGCGCGCGTTGTGGTCGACGAGGAACTTGATGAGCCCGTCGATGCCGCCCTTGGCGATCTGGTCGGCAAATTGCGTCTGGTAGACCTGGATCAGCCACGCACCCATCATGTTGATGTCGTAGATCTTCCAGCCGTTGGGTGTTTGCGTGAGACGGTAGTCGATCGCGTCGTCGCCGCCGTTGCTGATCACGTGCGACTGCACCACGGTGTCTTTCGCACCCGCACCCGTGTTCGAGGGTGCGAACTTGAAGCTCACCTGCGTATCGCGCAGTTGCGAGAGCGACGAGGCGTACGTCTTCACGAGCAGGAGTTGAAATTGCTCATACAGCTTCTGCTGCTGTTCGGGCGTGGCCGTCGCCCAGGGTTTGCCAACGGCGATCCGCGTGGTGCGTTTGAAGTCGGTGGCGGGAACGAAATGGGTCTCGACCACCTGGGTGATCTTGTTCATGTCGCCGCCGCGCGCTTGCGGGTCGGCCTGCATCGCCTTCACGGTGCCTTCCACGGCGGCCTTGACGGTGGCATCCGGCGCGGTTTGCGCGAACGCGGCGCCCGAAACGCCCGTGAAACAGGCGGCGACGAAAAATGCGGTCAGGTAACGTTTCATACGCTCTTCTGGAACAGTGAAATTCAGGCGCCGGTATACAGTGCGACTCAGTGCGTGCGGTTAAGTGCAAGTGCAATCACGTAACCTTCACGCCGCCGGCTGAGCCAGTATAACGGCTTTGGCAGATGCGCTGCCGGGGCGCTGCCTCGAGCCCAAGTGTGCAAGACCCGCGCCGGGACGGGCGGGGCCGGTATACTTGTGCGTTTCGCGTCAAAGAACCTAATTGACAGGGCCCCCTCGCCTGTATGCTGAAGCCATTCATCATTAGCCTCGTCGCCTGGTCGGTGCGCCGCGCGGCGTGGGTGATCACACTCGCAATCGTGCTTGCCGTGCTCTCCGGCGTGTACGTTGCGAAGCATTTCAAGATCAATACCGACGTCAGCGGTCTCGTCGAGAACACGGCCGAGTGGGCCGCGTTGAGCGACGCCAAGGACAAGGCGTTCCCGCAGCGCGCGAGCTCGCTGCTCGTGGTCGTCGAAGCCGACGCGCCCGAACTCGCCGACGCCGCCGCCGACAAGCTCGCGCAAGCGCTCAAGGCCGACTCGCGCGAATTCAGCGCCGTCTCGCAGCCCGCGGGCGGCCCGTTCTTCCAGCACAACGGCCTGCTGTTCCCGTCCACGGCCACCGTGCTCTCGACCACGGGCCAGCTCGTCCAGGCGCGCCCGCTCGTGAACCAGCTCGCGAAGGACCCAAGCCTCGCGGGTCTGGCCGGCACGCTCACGACCACGCTGCAACTGCCGCTCACGATCGGCCAGATCAAGTTGCCGCAAATGGCGAATCTGCTCGGCAGTGCCGCCAACGTCGTCGACGAGGTGCTCGCCGGCAAGCCCGCGGCGTTCTCGTGGCGCGCGCTCGTCGACAAGGATTCGGCCACGAAGCCCGCGTTCGCATTCATCACCGTGCAGCCGGTGCTTAACTTCGCCGCGCTCAAGGCAGGCGCAAACGCGTCGGAGGCGATCCGCGCGACCGCCGCCTCGCTTCATCTCGACAGCGAATTCGGCGCGCGTGTGCGCCTCACGGGCGAACAGCCGCTCGCCGACGACGAGTTCGCCTCGGTGCAGGACGGCGCCGCGCTCAACGGCGTGATCACGATCATCGTCGTGCTCGCCATCCTGTGGCTCGCGCTGCGCTCGGGCAAGCTGATCGGCGCCACGCTCATCACGCTCGTGATCGGTCTCGTCATCACGGCCGCGCTCGGCCTCCTGATGATCGGCTCGTTCAACATGCTGTCGGTCGCGTTCATGGTCCTGTTCGTGGGGCTAGGCGTCGATTTCGGCGTGCAATTCGGCGTGAAGTATCGCGAGGAGCGCTTCCAGGACGAGCGGCTCGACGCCGCGCTCCTCAAGACCGCGCGCACCATCGGCGTGCCGCTCACGCTCGCGGCGATCGCCGTGGCCGAAAGTTTCTTTTCCTTCCTGCCGACCGCCTACAAGGGCCTCTCGGAACTCGGGCAGATCGCGGGCGTGGGCATGTTCGTCGCGTACGTCTGCAACATGACGGTGCTGCCGGCGCTCATCCGCGTGTTCAATCCCAGGGGCGAGCGCGCTTCGCCGGGCTTCGCGTTCCTCGCGCCCGTCGACAAATGGCTCGCCGAGCATCGCAAGCCGGTGCTGATCACCACGCTCATCATCGTGGTGGGCGCGACGCCCTTGCTGCTGCACCTGCGCTTCGACTTCAATCCGCTGCATCTTAAGGATCCGCATACTGAATCGATGGCGACGCTGCTCGCGCTCAAGAGCTCGCCCGTCATCTCGATCAACGACGTGAGCGTGCTCGCGCCGTCGCTCGAAGAAGCCGACAAGATCGCCGCGCGGCTCTCGAAGCTGCCGGAAGTGGCACGCGCCACCACGCTCAGTTCGCTGATTCCCGACGATCAGCAGCAAAAGCTCATGCTGATCTCGAGCGCCGCGCAGCAGCTTCTGCCCGCGCTCACGCAGCAGCCGTCCACGCCCGTGACGGACGAAGTGCGTGTGCAGACGCTCAAGCGCGCGGCCAACCAGCTTTCGCTCGCCGCGAGCGACCATCCGGGGCCGGGTGCGGCCGAGGCGAAGCATCTGTCGGACTCGCTCAACAAACTCGCGAACGCGAGCCCGGCCACGCGCGACCGCGCGGAAACCGCCTTCAGCCTCACGCTCAAGCTCGCCTTCGCGCAGCTCGCGCGCCTGTTGCAGCCCTCGGAAATCACACGTGAAAACCTGCCGCCCGAGATGGCGCGCGACTGGGTGGCGCCGACCGGCCAGGCGATCGTGGACGTCGCGCCGCGCGTGCCGCCGGGCGTCGATCCCAACGACGACGTGATGCTCGCCCGCTTCGCACACGCGGTGAAGGCGGCCGAGCCGAACGCGATCGGCGGTCCGATCTCGATCCTGCACTCGGCGAACGTGATCATCCTCGCGTTCTTCCAGGCAGCGGGATGGTCGGTGCTGCTCATCACGGCGCTGCTCTGGATCACGCTGCGCAATTTCGGCGACGTGCTGCGTACGCTCATTCCTCTGCTGGTATCGGCACTCGTTACGCTCGAACTGTGCGTTGTCTTCGGAATTCAGCTAAATTTCGCCAACATCATCGCGCTTCCCCTGATGCTCGGCGTCGGTGTCGCGTTCAAAATCTATTTCGTGATGGCCTGGCGCGCGGGGCAGACCGGCCTCCTGCATTCGAGCCTCACACACGCGGTGCTTTTTTCCGCCGCGACCACGGCCACGGCATTCGGGAGCCTGTGGCTATCGCATCATCCGGGCACGTCGAGCATGGGCAAGCTGCTCGCACTGTCCTTGTTCTGTACGCTGATAGGCGCCGTCGTGTTCCAGCCGGTGCTGATGGGCAAGCCGCGCGCAAAACGCGCGAGATCGGAAACTCAGGGGATCGACCAATGAAGAAGAATCAAGCCGCGCTCACCATGGCGGCGGCGAGCCTGGCGCTCCTCGTGACGTCGGGTTGCGCCACGGGCCCCGACCGCAAACCGGGCGATCCGTTCGAGCCCGCGAATCGCGCAATTTTCACGTTCAACGACAAGCTCGACACGTACATCGCGCAGCCGGTCGCCAAGGGCTACCAGAAGGTGACGCCGCAGCCGCTGCGCCAGGCGATCACGAACTTCTTCTCGAACATCGGAGACGTCGACAACCTGGCGAACAACTTGCTGCAGCTGAAGATCACTGACGCCGTCCAGGATCTGATGCGCATCGCGATGAACACGACCTTCGGTTTGGGCGGCCTGATCGACTTCGCGACGTTGGCGGGGCTGCCCAAGCATCATCAGGACTTCGGCCTCACGATGGGCCATTACGGCATGCCGGCCGGCCCGTATCTCGTGCTGCCGCTGTTCGGGCCCAGCTCGGTGCGCGACGGCATCGGCATGGCCGTGGACGTGAAGTTCAACGTCATCAACTATTTCGAGCCGGCGGTGCGCAACCCGATGTATCTCGCGCAGTTCATCAGCGCACGCGCGGATCTGCTCGGCGCGACCGACCTGCTCAAGCAGGCGGCGCTCGACCCGTATTCGTTCGTGCGCGACGCCTACCGCCAGCAGCGCGAATCGCTGATTCGCGGCTCGCGTGGCAATAATGCGCCGCTGCCCAATTACGGCGAGCCGGGCGGGGAGGCAACACCGAACGAGAACGGGGCACCCAATTACGAGGACCCGGGCGAGTCGGGTGGTGCCGGCGGCGCAGGTGGCGCAGCCGCCCCCGGCGCTTCGAACAATGGTCTGCCGAATTACGAGGATCCGGGCGAGGGGAGCGCGGCGGCAACAGGTGCGGCCGCGGCTGGAGCGGGTCCAGGTGCTGCTGCGGCGGCCGGCACGGCAGGTGTAGCGGCGGCAGCGGCAGCCGCTTCCGCACCGGCAGGCGCATCGGCGCCTGTCGCGGCTTCGGGTGCGACGGCAGCGCCTGCGAAGCCGGCATCGGCGCCCTGAACGCAACATAGGGCTGCCCGTTTGCGGGCGGGCGGCGTACAAACGCAAAAAAACCCGGCAACCTTTCGAGGTTGCCGGGTTTTTTATTGCGTCGTGCGCGCCGCTCAATGCACCGAAGCGTCCTCGCTCTCGGCCTGACGTTCGGCCTCGTTCGCCGCCGCCAGCGCCGTGGCATCCGCCGTCGTGGTGACGGTCTGGCGATAGCGTTCATAGGCTTCGTCAGCGTAGCGGATCCGTTCGCGGCCATGCGGGGCCGGCATGCCGTCGGCACCGAGGTTCACGAACACCATCTTTTCGATCGTCAGGATGCTCTTGCGCGTGATCTTGTTGCGTACTTCGGCGCGCAGCGTGATCGACGTGCGGCCGAATTCCGTGGCCGTTATGCCGAGTTCGATGATGTCGCCCTGACGCGCCGAGCTCACGAAGTTGATCTCCGACATGAACTTGGTCACCACACGCTGGTTGTCGAGCTGGCAGATCGCATAGATCGCCGCTTCTTCGTCGATCCAGCGCAGCAGGCTACCGCCGAACAGCGTGCCGTTCGGATTCAGGTCTTCAGGCTTGACCCACTTGCGAGTATGAAAATTCATGGCTGGTAACTCCCCGATATGTGATTTGTCCCCAGCTCGCAGGAACGAACCTAGGGTTAACACTGATATGTTACCAGAGATAGGGGTTTACCCTAGGTATTTCAATAGCCCGCCAGGATCATTTGGGGAAAAAGGCGCCGGTGGCCGTCAGTACCTGCCGCGCAGCGCTCAGCGACTGGCGTGCCGCTTTCGCGTCCGCCGCCACGCGCAGCAGGCCGCCCAGTTGCGCCGGGTCGCGCGCCAGTTCGCGCAGGACAGGGAGGACCGCCGTCGTGCCGTCGTCGCGCAAGCCGGCCATGGCCGCTTTCGGCAGGCTGCGCCACGCCGGATCGACGATCGCGCGGCACACCGCGAACGGCACGCCATGCGCGGCGGCCGCGGCTGCGGCCAGATGCGATTCCATGTCGACGGCGAGCGCTCCGCACGCGCTGAATAGCGCTGCCTTGTCCGCCGCACCGGTGAGCGGCGCCGCAACGGCTGCCTCCACGCCGCGCCGGGTTTTCGCGGCGAGCGGCGAGGCCATCAGCGCGTCGGCCATGCGTGCGCTCCAGTCGGCGTCGGCCTCGACGCGCCCGAACGGCCCTTCGATCGCTTGCGCGATCACGAGGGTGCCCGGCTCGAGATCGGGCGCAAGGCCGCCCGCCGTGCCGAAGCTGACGATGCCCGCCGCGCCGTCCTTGAGCGCCGCCGCGAGCGCGCTCTGCAGCAGATCGGCGCGCGCGGCGTAGACGGCGCGCACGCCGTCCTGGCCTTTGCCCGCGGCAATGCTCGCCTCGAAGGCCATGCCCGTCACTGCGATCACGGGCAGGGCGCGCGCCTTGACTCCAGCCGCCGCGCTCACAGACCGACCGTGACGCGCGTCACGCCCGCGCGCTTGAGGTTGCGGTAGCGCGCAAGCGCCCATAACGGGAAGAACTTGCGATAACCGTGGTAGCGCAGATAGAACACGCGCGGAAAACCCGTGGCCGTGAAGCGCGTTTCGTCCCACAGGCCGTGTTCCTGCTGCGTTTTCTGCAGATACTCGATGCCGCGTGCAACCGCCGGATGATCGACCGCGCCCGCAGCCATCAGACCGAGCAGCGCCCAGGCCGTTTGCGAAGCCGTGCTCGTGGCGCGCTCGTAGCCGCGGTATTCGAGCTTGTAGCTCGTGCCGTCTTCGCCCCAGCCGCCGTCGTCGTTCTGGATCTGCACGAGCCATTGCACCGCGCGCTTCATGCGCGGGTCGTCGTGACCGAGGCCGGCCGCGTTGAGGGCGCACAGCGCCGTCCACGTGCCGTAGATGTAGTTCATGCCCCAACGGCCGTACCAGCTGCCATCGGTTTCTTGCTCTTCGAGCAGGTAGTTGTACGCGCGGCGCGCGTGCTCGCTCGCGGCCGGCAGTTCGCCGAGCTGCGCGAGCATCGACAGGCAGCGGCCCGAGACGTCGGCGGTCGGCGGATCGAGCAGTGCGCCGTGGTCCGAGAACGGGATGTTGTTCAGGTAGTACTGCGTGTTCTCCGGCTCGAACGCGCCCCAGCCGCCGTTGCTGCTTTGCATACCGACCACCCATTCGCGCGCGCGGGCGATAGGGGCGTCGAAGGCATTCGTGTTGTCGAGCTTGTCCACGCGGTCCATCGCGGCCACGACCACGGCCGTGTCGTCGACGTCGGGGTAGTGCGGGTTCGCGTACTGGAATGCCCAGCCGCCCGGACGCACGGCCTCACGGCGCGAGATCCAGTCGCCGCGCACGTCGAGAATCTGCAGCGGACGCAGCCATTCGAGGCCGCGGCGCGCGGCTTCCTCGGCGCGGGCGTCGCCGGTCTCCAGCAGGGCGTGCGCCGCAAGCGACGTGTCCCACACGGGCGAGAGGCACGGCTGAACGTACGCTTCCTCCGTGTGGACCGTCACCAGCTTTTCGAGCGACTGGCGCGCGATCGCGCGGTGCGGATGATCGGCGGGATAGCCCAGCACGTCGTACATCATCACGGCGTTGGCCATGGCCGGGAAAATCGCGCCCAGGCCGTCTTCGCCGTTCAGGCGCTCGTCGACGAATGCCACCGCGGCGTCGATCGCGCGCTGGCGCAAGTAGGTCGGAAAAAGCGGATCGGTCACGCGCAGGACGCCGTCCACAGCGCGGAAGAAACCGAACCAGCCCTTGCTCTGATGCGGCGAGCGGGCATTCAGGCCCACGCTCACCGGCGCGCCGCGGAACAGCTCGTCGATGCGCACGCCACGCGGGTTGCGCGCCACCGGGCGCTTCGCGCCCAAGACGAGCAGCGGCACGATCACCGTGCGCGCCCAGTACGACACCTTTGAAAGATGGAACGGGAACCACTGCGGCAGCAACGTGATCTCGACGGGCATCATCGGGACTGCATACCACGTGATCACGCCGAAGAGCGCGAGCAGGATGCGCGTGAACACGTTGACCTGCTCCGCGCCGCCCGCCGCAAGAATCGCCTCGCGCGCGCGCACCATGTGCTCGGCGTCTTCGGCATCGCCGATCATCTTGAGTGCGAAGTAAGCCTTTACGGTCGCGCTCACGTCCATCGCGCCGTCGGTGAAGAGCGGCCAGCCGCCTTCGGGCAGCTGGATGCGGCGCAGGTAGCGCGCGATCTTCTGTTCGAGCTCGAGGTTCGCGGTTTCGCCCAGGTAATGCACCAGCAGCACGTATTCGGCCGGAATCGTGGCGTCCGCTTCGAGTTCGTAGACCCAGTGGCCATCGGCGCGCTGGTCGGCGAGGATCGTGTCGGTCGCGCGCGCGACGGCGGCGTCGAGCGCTGCGAGCGGTGCGGCGACCGGTGCGGCCATCTCGTCGGCAAACGTGGGAGCGGACATTGCCACGTCCGGCGTGGCGACGCCCCGCATGGCTTGGGATAAATCGTTCATCTACGTTCCAAATTTTCGGTCAGGAGCAGCTCGGCGGCCTTGCGGCCCGAGCGGATCGCTCCTTCGATCGTCGCGGGCAGACCGGTAGCCGTCCAGTCGCCTGCAAGCATCAGATTGTTCCAGCGCGTGCGCGTCGCGGGCCGGCGCCATTCTTCGTCGGGCACCGCGGCGAAGGTCGCGCGCGCATCGGCGCACACGCGCCAGACGGGCAGCGGCTCGAGCGGCAGCGAGGCCGCCTCGGCCACGTCGACCCACACGCGGCGTGCGATCTCCTCGGGATCGAGGTCGAGCACGGCGTGCGCGTCGTGGATCGTCGCCGAGAGCCGCCCCTCGGCCGTGCACAGCCAGTGGGCCGTGCCGTTGACGAGCGCCATCGGCGCAACGAGGCCCGGCGGCGCTGACACCGAGTAGTGCACGGTGACAATCGCATTGTGGCGCTGCGGCGCCTGCAGCGACGGCACGAGCGCCGCGGCGGCCACGCCGGGCACCGCCAGCACCACCGCCTCATCGGGAGCGAGCGTGATGCGCCCGCCTGGAAAATCGAGTGCGGAGACGCGGCCCGCCGCGTCGTCGTACACGATCTCCCTGAGCGGCGAGTCAAGGCGAATCGCCGCGCCGCCGTGCTGAAGCATGCGCAAGGCCGGATCGACGAACGCGCTGGAAAGGCCCCCGCGCGCCGCCAGCGGCCGGAACGACTCGCCGCCCGCCGCGAGCGACTCGCGCAGCATCGCGCCGGCCAGCTCCGCACTGCCCACGCGCGGCTCGACATTGAGCGCCGTGAGAAAGAACGGGTGCAGCAGCCGGTCCCACAGCACGCCTTCGCAGCGCATGGTCTGCGCCATCGTGCGGCCCGGCTTGGCGAACAGGAGCGGCAGCAGCCCCAGATAGTCCGCGGCGCGCGTACCCGGCACGCGCGAGCGCGAGTCGCCGATCCAGAACGGCATGCGCGAACGCGAGAAGCGCACCGTCCAGCGCGAGCGCGCGGCGATATCCATGAACGCGAAGCCCGGCTCGGTGGGGCCGGAGAGCGCGTCGCCGGCGCCGATCGTGCGCACGTATTCGAGCGTGCGCGCATGTCCCGCCAGCACCAGATGATTGCCCGTGTCGAGCGTCGCCGAGAGCGTGCGGTCGTAGTACGAGCGACAGCGTCCACCTGCCTGGCTGGCGGCCTCGTAGAGCGCCACCTGCACGCCGCGCCGCTGAAGCCGCACGGCCGTCGCGAGGCCCGCAAGCCCAGCGCCGATGACGTGGACTAGCCGAGGCATCAGAACAGCGCGTAACGCGCGACGATCCACATGAGCCGTGCGCGCGGCTTGCTGACTTTCGTGCGCGGCAGGTCGAAGCCGCGATCCACGGTGCGCTCGAGCAGCACGCGGTAGACGCCCGACATGATGCGCGGCGCTTTCACCTGCGCGCGGGGCGTGGCATCCATGATCGCGTCGGCCTGCGCGAAGTGAGCGCGGGCGCGCTGCACGAGCGTCTCGCACACGCGCGGCAGCGACGGGTCGGCAGCGATCGTGTGCGGATTGCCCGCGGCGATCCCTTCACGCGCGAGCAGTTCGCGCGGGAGATAGCAGCGATTGATGTCCGCGTCTTCGTCGATGTCGCGCAGGATGTTGGTGAGCTGCAGCGCGCGCCCTAGATGGTGCGACAGCAAGCGGCCCGGCTCCTCCTGCATCCCGAAAATCCTCACCGACAGCCGGCCTGCGGCGCTCGCCACGCGGTCGCAGTACAGGTCGAGCGTGTCCTCGTCGGGGGCGCAGATGTCCTCGGCGGCGTCCATGGCCATGCCGTCGATCATCGCGTGAAAATCTTCGCGCTGCAGCCCGAACGTATGGATGTGGCGCGTGAGCGCCGCGAGCGAGGCGCGCGGCGTGCCGGCATAGCACGCGTCGATGTCGGCGCGCCATTGGTCGAGCCCCGCCGCACGCTCGGCGCGCGGCAGGTCGCTGTCCGCGATGTCGTCGACAGCGCGGCAGAAGGCGTAGACCTGATACATGGCGTCGCGCTGCGCAGGAGGCAGGATCCGCATCGCCAGATAAAACGAGCTGCCCGACGAAGCGGCGGCAGCGTCGGTTTGTTGTGTATCGTCCACGACGAGATTGGAAACAGCCAAGACGATCTCCGCTGGGGGCGCCCTCACGGGCGTTCGACTCTATTCGGGCCCGCATTGCCGCGGGTCGCCCGCGCGCGCGGACACGCGCGAGGCACCCGACCCTTAAATTGCTCGCCGGGTGGCGCGCAAGGCCGGAAACGGGCAAAAGTATATCAACCTTTGGGCGACCCGCGCAGGGCGGTCGGCGCATGGGGACCGCTTGGGGGCGCGGCCGCGTAGCCCCGGAGCATGGGGCGATGAGCCGGATTGATTGAGGCGGAGGCTGTCTGTGCGCAGGCAGATATCAGGCGAGCGCGACCGAGCGGTTGCGCCCCTGACGCTTTGCCGTGTAGAGGGCGGCGTCCGCCTCGTTGATCATGCCTTCGTAGTCGGGCGCGCCCGTGCGCGCGGTGGCGGCGCCGACGCTGGCGGTCACGGGCACGATCACGCCCTGCACCTCGATCGGCTCGTCTCCGATCGTGCGGCGGATCTTCTCCGCGACGTAGAGCGCGTCGTCCAGCGGCGTGCACGGCAAGAGCAGCGCGAACTCCTCGCCGCCGAAGCGTCCGAACACATCCTGTTTGCGCACCACGCCCGACACGCGCTGCGCCATCGAGCGCAGGACCGTATCGCCGGCCACGTGACCGAATTCGTCGTTGATGCGCTTGAAGTGATCGAGATCGAACAGCAGCATCGAAAGCTCGCCGCCGTAGCGCTGCCAGCGCAGGAATTCGTCGGCGAGGCGCGTTTCGAAAAAGCGCCGGTTCGCGATGCCGGTGAGGCCGTCGCGGTCGGCGTATTCGCGCAGCTTCGCCACGGCTTCCTCGCGCTCGCGCTGCATGACGCTCACGTGCGTGACATCGGAGATGGTCACGCACACGGCGATCACGTCGCGCCCGCGCATGAGCGGCATGAAGGTGCAGTCCTGCTGCATGTAGTCCACGCCGCCCGTGATCGGCCGGTCATGGTCGAACTGGAACAGATACGGGCGCTGCTCCCACGAGCTGAACGCGAAGCTGCCCAGCTGGAACACGCTTTCCACCTTGCGCGTGAGCCACGCGCGCGGCAGATCGGGGAAGCGCTCGAAGATGGAGCAGCCGATCACGTCCTCGGCGGTCACGCCGCTGTGATCCTGCATGAAGCGGTTCCAGCTCAGCACCTTCATGTCGCGATCGACCACGAAAATGCCGAAACCCACCCGTTCGACAACGAGGTCCGAAAGTGTTGGCAACCCGGCTGGCTCGTTCATAGGCTATGTAACAACGCGTCGATGGCCCGGCTCACGACATGGATCGACTCCTCGGCCATCAGCATGACGAGGTGGGCGCGAAAGCGCTGGTCTTCCAGCGCGAAATTGACTTCGACGAGCAGCGCGACGTCCCAGGCGAGCAGGCCCGGCTGGAACACCTCGTCGAGCATGATCGCTTCGCCGAGCAGGCCCGGCTGCGAAAACACCGGCATGCGCCCGAGCTGGTCGAGCATCGACGATACGCACGCGCCCGTGAGCGCGTTGGCGACGTCGAACATCAGCTCTTCCTCGGTGAGGGCATCGTCGCCGATCGTCGCGTAAGGTCCGCCGACCAGGCTGCCAAGCTCGGCGATCTCGCCGCTGCGGCAGATCACCAGCGCCTCGCCCTTGATCTCCGAGCGAAAGCCCTGGCGCACGGCCGCAACCGGGCCGTCGATACCGGTCATCTCGCGCAGCGCCGCCGCGGCCTCGGAGACGGCGACCACGCGCACGCGCGGCACCGACAGCTCGATGAAGGCGTTGAGCAGCCCCGACAGACGCGTCGCTGCCTGCCCCATGCCGAGATTGGCGATCTCCTGGAGCGCGTCGCGCTGGAGTTCCGTGAACACTCGATCAGGCATACAACCCGTACTCCTTCAGGATGGGCAGCAGCGCCTCCTGGGTTACCGGCTTTGCGACGAACGCCGCCGCGCCGAGCGCCTGCACGCGCTCGCGGGCACGAGGCTGGACGTCCGCGGAAACGACGATCACGAACGTATTCAGGTCTTCGTGCTGCAACGCTTCGAGGACCTGGAAGCCCGTCAGGTCGGGCATCGTGAGGTCGAGGAACATCACAGCCGCGCGACCGGCGCGGTAATGGGCGAGCGCTTCGTGTCCGTTCGACGCGTACGAAATCGCCACGTCCCAGTCCTCGGGCAGCGCCTTCGTGAGCACCTTGCGGGCTAACAGCGAATCATCGGCGATCACGATGGGCAAGGACATGGATATGCTGAATGAGTGTGCGTTGGACGGAGTGCGTTTCGACGGATTAACGGCGGCGTGGGCAATTACTTTAGGGAAACTTCAAAGAAAATTGCGAACTGGCCGAATAATTCGTAACGCATGAAGGGACCCGCGCTGGCGCGTCGACTCAAGGCGCATGGCAGCGCCGATGCCCAATGGCTACCGGCAACCCGTGCGCCGGTCGTGAAGGCCCTCGTCTGCATGCCTGCAGCCACCCCGTAGCATGGCCATGCGCCGTGACGGCGGGCATGGCGTTCATGCGAATGCGTTATTTATCGTGTTCGCGATTCTCGAATCAAATTGAATCAAATGCAACTCGCCGTTAATTAATCCGCGAACAAAATCGACTCATTCCGGCTAATTTATGGAAATAAATGATCCATCCCTTAAATAAAGAACGTCGATTATCCCTTTGTGGTACGTTTGCGCTTCGCCGATTTTCGCGAATTCGGCCTTCAAGGAGAGGAAAACCCCTGGGCGGCGTGCCCGCCGCACGACGCTTGCGGCGAGCACGGTATGCGCTGGCCGTCGGGGCGTCATCGCGGTCGTTTATCATGTCGAATGCCCCGCCGCCTTTTCCCTGCTTTTCCGTACGATGATTGCTGACCGGCCCGAGCGGCCAGACGAACGCATACCCCTGCCGCCCCCTGCCGACGACGCGCCGTTTCCGGCCGCGCCGGGCCACGACTTCACGGTGCGCCGACGCACGCTGCTCGCTCTCCTCGTCGCTGCGATCGTGCTGCCCTGCATCTACGTCGCCGCCATGGCGTACAACGACTTGCGCAGCCGCGAAGCCGACGCCACCGACACCACGCTGCGCACCGTGCGCGTGGCGGAAGAGCACGCGCTCAAGGTGTTCGACATGAACGAGGCGCTCGACGCCCGCGTGGTCGACCTCGTGCGCGGGCTGAACGACGACGGCATCCGCGCCAGCGAGCCGCAGATCCACGAGAAACTCGATGCGATCGGCGGCGGTTATCCGCAGGTGGCCGCGGTGTCGATTTTCGGGTCTGACGGCAACCTGCTCGCGAGCAGCCGCTACTCGCCGCCGCCGCAAGTATCGATCGCCGCGCGCGAAGACTTCACCGGCATCCGCGACGGCCGCGTGCTCGACCACGTCTCGCGCGTGATGCAGGGCCAGGTGAGCGGCGAGACCGTGTTCAACACGGGCGTGCCGCGCCTCGACGACGCCGGCGGGTTCGCGGGTCTCGTCTCCGTCGCCCTGCGCCCCGGCTATTTCAGTTCGTTCTACCGCGACCTGCTCGGCCCCGACTCGCCGATGGCGCTCGGCCTCGTGCGCAGCGACGGCACGATCCTCGCCTTCGATCCGCCGCCGCGCGCGGACGGCTCGGTGGTCACGCCGCGCTCGCCGCTGGGCGCCGCGCTGCTGCACGGCACCGAGTCCGGTGTCGTGCGCATGCATTCCGCGCTGCTCGGCAGCAACGTGATCCTCGCGTTCCGGCGCGTGGGCGCGTACCCCGTTTATGTGACCTGCGCGTATCGCACGCCGGCAATCTGGGCGGCCTGGTACCGGCACCTGAGCGTGCTCATCATCTCGATGTTCACGCCGTCGATCGCCCTCTGGTGCGTGATCTGGCTTTCGCTGCGACGCCTCGCCGCCGAAGAGGAGGCGTGGGAGCGCTGGCAGGCCGAGGCTTCCATGCGTCGCTCGATCGAATCCGCCTACCGGCAATCGCGCAAGATGGAAGCGCTCGGCAACCTCGTGGGCAGCGTCGCGCACGACTTCAACAACCTGCTGATGATCGTCTCGGCCAACGTGCAGATCGCGCGCCGGCGCGGCGCGGCGGGCTTCGAGCGCGAGCTCTCCGCGGTCGAGCGCGCGCTCAAGAGCGGCCAGTCGCTCACGCGCCAACTGCTCGGCGTGGCACGCAAGCAGCCGCTGCGCAACGAGACGATCCACGTCGGGCGCTGGCTGCCGGCGGCCCGCGAACTGCTGCGTGCGTCGCTGGGCGCGAAGGTGTCGCTCGTCGTCGAAGTCGACAACGACGTGTGGCCCGTGCTCGTCGATGTGGCCGAGTTCGAGCTCGCGCTCATCAATCTCGCCGTGAACGCGCGCGACGCGATGCCCAACGGCGGCCGCTTCACGGTGCGCGCGCGCAACATCAGTTTCCGGCCCGGCGAAGGCTTTCCGCTCGACGGCGACTTCGTGCACGTCACCCTCGAAGACACCGGCACGGGCATGCCGCCGGACGTGCTCGCGCGCGCGTTCGAGCCGCTCTATACGACCAAGTCGAAGGGCACCGGCACCGGCCTCGGGCTTCCGCAGGTGTTTGCGTTCTGCGAGCGCACCGGCGGACTCGCGGCGATCGACAGTGCGATCGGCGCGGGCACGACCGTGCATCTCTATCTGCCGCGCTCGCTCGCCGAGCCGCCCGCGCAGCGTCCGAGCGAGCCGCGCGAGGAGAGCGCCCAGGTGCAGCACGGCCTCAACGTGCTGCTCGTGGAGGACAACGACGAAGTCGCGGCCGGCACCGAAGCGCTCCTGCAGATGATGGGCCACCGCGTGACCTGCGCTAGCGACGCGGCGAGCGCACTGGAACGGGTCGAAGCGCCGCTTGCCGAGGGCGAGCACGCGCCGCGCTTCGACCTCGTGCTTTCCGACATCCACATGCCGGGGACGATGAACGGGATCGATCTGGCCGAGGCCCTGCAGGGGCTCGAGCCGAACCTGCCCGTGATCCTCGTGACGGGCTACGCGGAGGAACTCGAACGCACGCGCAATGCCGATGTACGTGTGCTGGCGAAGCCGTTCGACATCGCGCTGCTGGAGAAAATGCTCGAGGCGATTCGCGAGGACCGCCAGGCGCGAGCATGACGCGGGGCGCGTGACGAGCCTCGCGGCACGAGGCTTGCGGCAGGCAGCGCGACCCGCAGAATCAGGCGGTTAGACGTCGCGCGCACCCTGCGCCAACCGATGCACGAGCGATGCACAATCGGCGCATGATGTAAGCAGGCGTCGCCATCTGGCGAAGGAGGATGTCATGAAACAGACCGTGACCGGCGTTTTCCATACCTACGAAGAAGCACGCCACGCGCAGGACGCGCTGCTGCAACGCGGCTTCGCGGCGGGCGACATCGACCTGCCGGCGCGCACAGAGGGCGTGCTGGCCGGCATCGAGCGGCTCGTGGGAAGTTTTTTCTCGTCGACAGGCGATGTGCGTCGAACCACCGAGGCCCAGACCGGCATGACGCCGCCGCCGGGCGAAGCGGTGCGCATCGGCGTGCATGTGAGCGACGAGGCGCACGCCAACCTCGCATACGAGACGCTGCGCGAGGAGCACGCGACGGAAGTCGCGCTACGCGGCACGCCGTGGGCGTGGCCTGCAACGGACCGCCCGGTCGCGCGCGAGCACTCGGCGCTCGACGAACTGGGTCTCTCCGAGTTCGCCGATGCCCTGCGCCGCCGCGCCGCGCAGACCGAAGCGGCGCGCGAACAAGGCTCCGTTGACCCGACCGTCGAACCCACCGTCGAAACGATGCGGCCGACGAACGAGGCCGAAGAGACCGTGCTCACATCCGCAAGCGCGCCCGGCGCCGGAGCGGTGATGGGCGCGCATCACGTGGACGTTCCCGCCGCGCCCGAAGCGACGCGACCCGCAGCGGGCGTCGCGCCGCAAATCCCGGACGAATTCCTCGAATACGAGGAAGACACGCCCGAGCACCACAAGGACATGCCGGGGCAACGGCGCACGTTGCACTGAGAGCGCCCGCGCAAGCGCGGCGCGCGCGGGTCGTGATCAAGCGTCAGCGGCCAAGCTGATGCTTGACCCAGGCCACGTAGGTGTCGACGAAGCCCTGCAGAAACTTGCGCGTATCCTCGCTGACGATCTCGCCTTTTTCGTTGATGCGGCTCGCGTCGTGCTTGATGAACATCTCGGGCTGACCGAGCAGCGGGACGTCGAGATAGGCGAGCACGTTACGCAGATGTTGCTGCGAAAGCGCCGTGCCAGTCGCCCCCACCGACGTGCCAAGCACAGCGCCCGGCTTGCCGCGCCACGAATTCGTGCCCCACGGCCGCGAACCCCAGTCGAGCGCATTTTTCAGTACGCCCGGAATCGAGCGGTTGTATTCGGGCGTGACAAAGAGCAGCCCGTCGGCCGCTTCGATCTGCTGCTTAAGATGGCGCGCCACCTCGGGATAGTCGGCGTCGTAATCCTGGCTGTAAAGCGGCAGCCCGCCGATATCGAGATACTCGAAAGCAAAATCGGCGGGGGCCAGCGACGTCACCGCGTGTGCGAGTTGCCGGTTGAATGAATCCTTGCGCAGACTGCCGACCACAACTGCGATCTTGTAGGCCATTTCGGTTTCCTCGGAGGCGCGCATGAAGCGCAATGGAAGGAAACATCATCATAGACGTGTGCGCAATCCGGCGACGCGCACACGCGCGGGCCTGCCCGGCATCGGCGAGGCGCTGTGGATAACCGGGGGTAACGCGAATTTATCCACAGATTTTGGGCATAAGCTTGTGGACAACTTACGTGAAGAGCCGATAAATACGGGCCTCGCGTCGGATTCGTCTGCAGGTTAGCAAAGATGCAATTTCCGTGCGTGCATGACGATGATTGCACCTCATCCATGCACGCGAACTCTCGCGCTCGCGATTCGCTCGCTTTTGGCGCGTGAGCAACCCAACGTATTCAATCCAGCGATTTCAGCCGAACAGCGTAGCGATGTTTTCGGTCGGACGACCGATCACGGCGCGGCCATCGCGTACGACGATGGGCCGCTGCAGCAGAATCGGATGCCGCACAATTGCTTCGTAGAGCTGATCATCTGTAATGCCGGGTGCGTCGAGGCCGAGCTCCGTGTACTCGGTTTCGCCGGTGCGGACCATGTCGAGCAGCGGGCCACCCAGCATCGCATGCAGCGCCTTCAGTTGGTCGATGGTGAGCGGCTGCTTGAGGTATTCAATCACCTCGACCGGCTCGTCAGCCTTAGCGGTGGACACCAGTTCGCAAGCCGCGCGGGACTTGGAGCAGCGGGGGTTGTGGTAGATCGTGATCATGACTTCGGAGGTCCGAGAGGGGAGTGGTGGGCGAGCCTGGGTGAGGCCGGGGAATGGCTGCGATTTTACCGGGGGAGCGTTGGCGCGCGTGTGCAGCTTCTGTCGACAAGGCTGGATGCTATTGCTACGGGATGCTGCCACGGGGTCGCGTGTGTGGGATTCGTTCGTGGTGAGGTCTTCCGGTCGCGCGTTTGTGTGCTCGTGCGAAACGGGGATGCGAAGGGGGGAGGCTGACTTTATGCGCATAAAGCGGTGAGGTGGGCGCATGGTCACCTTCCAGTGCGCCCGTTGCTCCACCGATCTACTCCACGTGCCGAAGGCGTCACTGAGGTGAATGCCAACACCCCAGGCGGCCGCTAAGCGGCATCCGCATGCCCCGCGCGAGCTTTATGCGCATAAACCTTGTCCGAATGGCTAATTCGGCCGCGAATTACGCCAAAAATCATTGAACTGAAAAACATTCCAGGTAAAATCCCATGCTAATAGCAAAAAGGAGAATACCAATTGGCAGCAGAGATAATCGCAGTCACGCAACAAAAGGGCGGGGTCGGCAAGAGCACGATCGCGATGCATCTCGGCGCGGCCTTCCACGAGAAGGGCAAGCGGGTTCTCGTCGTGGATGCCGACGGTCAGAACACGCTGGTCCATTGGGCCAGTGCGTCAGCCGATGGTGACACCGGCATCCCGTTCCCGGTCGTTAACCTCTCCGAAGCCGGTGGCCAGATCCATCGGGAGATCAAGAAGTTCGTCAATGACTACGACGTGATCGTCGTAGACTGCCCGCCGTCGATCACGGAAAAGGTCTCCGGCGTGGTGTTGCTGGCCGCTACCGTCGCCGTCATTCCGACTTCGTCCTCTCCGGCTGATTACTGGTCGAGCGTCGGTCTCGTGAAGCTCATCCAGCAGGCTCAGGTCATGAACGAAGATCTGCGTGCGGTATTCCTGCTGAACAAGACCGAAGAGAAGCGCATGCTCACCCGCGAGCTGAAGCGCGCCCTCGAAGAGCTTGGTTTCCCTCTGCTCAGAACACAGATTCCCACACGTGAGGCGTACAAGCAGGCGATGGCCTTGGGCCAGACGGTTCTGCAAATGAACGACCGCGGCGCTCGCCTCGCCGCAGTGGAAGTGCGCGCATGCGCCGACGAGATCGCGGCGATGCTCCCCTGACTTTATGCGCATAAAGGACGCTGAATGAAACCCTCCCAATTCGCCAAAGGCTTTCAGGCTCGTCCTGATACGACGAGCAGCGAGAAGCGCACTGCACTCGACCGCCTCAACGCCATCGACGGGCTCGTCCAGGACAAGCCTAAAACGCGCGAAGTTGCTGGACGCTCGAGTCAGCCAGCGCTCGTGACTGGCCTTGAATCTGCCAGCGAGCCCATTCTCGACGATGCGCCCGGCCTCGAAAACGAGTCGACCGAATACCGCACCTGGCGCATCGCGCAAGGCTACCGTCCGGGGCAAATCATTGAGTTGCCGCTCAAGGACATCAAGCCGAGCCCCTTCAATCCGCGTCACTTTTATCTGAAGGCATCGATCGCAGAACTCGCTGTCAATCTTGCGAAGCAAGGGCAGCAGCAGGCGATCCATGTGATTCCCGACTACGCAGCGCCGGGCAGCTACTACGTGAGCGACGGCGGCCGTCGCGTGCGGGCACTGAAGGAAGCGAACAAGGAAGTCGTCAAGGCAATCGTCGTCGACCTGCCGATCGGCATTCAGAGCTACAAGCTCGGTTACGACCTGAACGTCCAGCGCGATTCACAAACCGTTTTCGATAACGCGGTGGTGTGGAAGCGATTCATCGACGAAAAGCATTTTCAGAGTCAACGCGAACTGGCTGATCATCTAGGCCTCGACGAATCGACGGTGGCGGTTGCGCTATCGATCGGCAAGTTGCCGGAATCGGTCATGCAGGAAATGGTGGCGCGTCCGGACCGCTTCGGCTCGAACATGGCGTATCAGGTCGGGCGCTATCACGGCGCGCGCGGCACCGACGCCACGCTGCGTCTCATCAACCGCATCGTGGCCGACGACCTCAGCACGCGACAGGTGGCGGATATCGTCAAAGGCCGGGCGAGCGCGCAGGAAACCCCGAAGCCGGCTGGGCGGCAACGCTACGCGCAACGACTGGAGATCAAACTGGATGGTGTTGCTGTCGGCGACCTGAAGTCTTATGGCGACGACCGGCTCGAGTTGCGCCTGAAGGGACTTTCCAAAGATCGGCGCGATGCGATTCTTCAGCAGATCGAGCAGATCCTGAAGACGAAATAACGTTGGAAAATGTGTCGACGGCTGCCACGCACAGGGCGGACCGTCGACGATGGAGGCAAGATCGCTTCACACCTCCCAATCGGCCGAACGGCCCCCACCACCACCGCCCCGCGTTGCACGGGTCGGCCACACCTGACAATCAGGCAGCGCGCGTCTGGCTCAGCGTGAACGCGAGCAGGTCGCCATCGGTCGGTTCGCCCCAGGTCTTGCGTGCGAGCCAGTCGAAAAACGCCGTATCGGCCAGTTTCGATTCCAGCCCGCGACGACGCCAGTCGTCGCGCAAATGCGAGCCCAGCCCCGGCAGTTCATCCGTCTCAAACGACTGACGCGCCAGTTCGCGCTCCATATCGCCCTGCTCCTCGTAGAGCGAGCGCGCTTCCTTGCGCCGATAGGCGGCGTATTCATCGAGCAGCCGCGCCTTCGGATCGTCCGCTGTGACCGCTGCCGCCGCGCTGCGGCCAACGGCCGGTGCGGCGCCTGCCGCCGTCTCGACCGGCGGCGCATAGCCCTTCTTCAACGCGTCCTTGAACAGCGCCGCGGCGCTGCGTACCGGCGGCAAGCTCGTACTGCGCATGCGCTGTTCGGTCAGTTGCAACGCGGCGCGAATGCGGTTTTCCTCGCTGTCAGCGTAAAGCGACTGCGCTTCCTTGAGCGGAATCCCGATCTTGACCATGCGGTCGACGAGCGTGCTGTCGAACACGTTCGGATGCTCGTCGAGCGCGAGCATCGGCTGTTTGCGCTCGGTCACGCGAAACTGGATTTCGGCGACACGGCGCCCTTCGCGATGCTCGATCAACTCGACGAAGATGTTCGTCACCGCGTTGACTTCGGCAATCGCGGGCCGCAGATAATCGCGCTTGAAATACTTGTATTCGCGTTTGGCTTCGTCGCCCGCTTCGGTGTCCGGGGTACCGGAAAGGATCGGGCGCCACCACTCCCAGGTCTCGCGCATCGTCAGATGGCTGGGGTTGGTCAGATAGCGCACGCAGATCTCGTAGAGCGCCAGCCCCGCGCTGCTGCGCAACTGACTCTGGAATTGCAGGCTCAGGCGGGCGTACTGGACGGGATCCAGCAGCTTCTTCTTGATCTTCGGCGCAAACGAGAACTCCACCCACACGCGGCGAGTCTGCGGATCCTCGAGAATTTCCGCGTCCGCAATCAGCGTGGAGATACCCCACTTGCGGCCGGGCTTCTGGCTCGACGTGCCCTGGCTCCATTCGACCTGCACCGACACCATGCGGCGCAGATGCTCCTTCACGAGCGCCGTATCGTTCGAATCGAACGCCGAGTTGGCGACGATGTCGGACAGCAGCGCACGGTAGGTATCGCCAGACTCATCGGCCTGCTGGGCGACAGCCAGCAGGACGTTGAACAGCTTGCGGGTCAGCAGGGTGATCTTGCCGCTCTTCGGCTGGATCGCGATCGCCTCGACGGCCTTGCGCAATTCCGCCGAGCTGGGGCTTACCACATCGGTCTTTTTCACGCGCTTCGTGGCCATGCGTCGGGTCGAGGAGAGAATTTCGCGAAAGGATACCGTCTGTGGTGATAGGCGTCTATAGGGCCTCCCTCACCATTGCCGGTGATGCGCATCTCGCGCGCGTCGCTCACCGCGACACCTTCCCGTATCGCCTCACCTTTGGCCAGACGCCCATCCAGCGGGGCGCTTTGCGTCGTGCACGATCCGGCCGTATCCCGCATTTCTGCCGGTGCACCAAGGGTCGCCATCGGCTCCCGTATCTCCTCACCTTAAATATTTTCAGGCGTCCGGCGAGAAAAGTCCGTCGATGGTCGCGAAATCCTGGCTACCGACCGGCCGCTGACTAAAAAATCCGCAGCGATACGATCGCACTGCAGCAAAACACGGCGCGTCCCTCGGGCAAAGCGATCAGAAAGCCCAAAATGAGGAGGCAAAAGCTGTCCGACACGGCGATCGAGCGTCCAAAGCATCGACCGGTCGCCGATATGTGCCCTACAGCTCCCGAAAATTCTCACCTGTCGCCGCACTGGCTAAACACATCAACCCGCGCCAAAAGGCCGTCGCTGCGGCTGCCACGCCCCAACAGATCCCGAAAATCCTCACCTTTCGCGTCCAGGTGCGGTTCCGCTGCACCGTCGTGGCACCTCCCGGAAATCCTCACCATTCACGGCGCCGGAAAGAAAAAACCAATGGATTCCGTGACTTATCCACATGCGTGGCAGGCGGAGAAATGCGATACCGGCTCCTGCATTACCTCACCTCAGATGGAGATGGAGGATCCGACCAGGTGCGAGTTTGCCGGGAAAACGCTCCCGGATAATCTCACCCAAGCCGGATCTCGTCCGGGAGAAACGCCACTCGCCCCCCTGTAATTTCGGCGTCTGCAGCGCAGTGAACACCAACTTTCTCCCGAATTTACTCACCTTTGGCATGAAATCTGCAGAAAATCGCCCCCGAAAAGCCTCACCTTTTCCACTCAGGCCTCGGCGGATACCTCCAGTTTCGCGGCACTGCGGCAAGCTCCCGAAAATCCTCACCTTCCACCGCAAGGAGGCGTCGGGAACATCCTGCGAGCAGCCGGCCGATTCCGTACGGCCAGGGTGCAAGCTCCCGAAAAAGCTCACCTCCAGGCCCAGAAAGTGCCTATTTCGCCCGATTTCGGGCTTTGGCTCCCGAAAAACTTCACCTTCGACCCGCATTTTTTCCCGATTCTTCTCACCCCACGTGTTTCAGCCCCTCGATTTAGCCGAAAAATGGCGCGAATCTACGCTCCCGAATCCGCTCACCGTTGCATTTCCCGTAACATCGGAGCCGAGCCCGGCCGTTCGTGATCTGCGCGGCCACGGCCTCCCGTATTGCCTCACCCTTGCCGGGAAGTCAAGAATCCCCCCGTTCCTGAACCCGCTCACGTCCTCTCCCGCAGTGGCTCACCGGCGTTCCCGAAGCCCGCCACCCATCTGTCCCGCAAGCGCTCACCCAGGGTCCCGTAAAGCTTCACCTGATCGGCCGGAAGTCCCCGCCAGGTAAGGATTTGCCGTGGCGTTAACGTTTTTAACCGGTATCAAGGGTGTTTACTTTTATATCTCTCAAGCAAGAATCCCCCCGCGAGCTACCCGAGATATCCACATCCCAAACCAACCACCGGCGCAAGTCCTCGAGGCCGCTCGCGTGAAACAACCAACAACGGTAAAATCAGTCGAAAAATTCGCGCGTTAACAAGGGCTTATGAAACAAACTTCGATTTGTTTCACGGAAATACGGCACCGAGCGCATCTCATGGCGATGTAAAACGCCTCTTGGAGGCCATTTCGCTACCGTCGGCAACCTCGATACTCAAAAACGTAGCAAATAGAACGTAATTTGTTATTATTCGTCCACTCCCCTGCCGAGAAGACGAATATGCGAGACCAGGACCGCCAGGCAATCCGCGAAGAAATCGAGGATTTGCGCAAAAACGGAGCACGCAGGCAGGAACTGTCCTTACACGCCTGCAAACGCTTGTTCTTCGATTTCGAGATCAAGCCGTCGATGGCTGCCGTCCGTGAACTGACCCAAACCGGAAGCGCCAGTGACATCCCCAAAGACATCGAGCTTTTCTGGCAACGCATTCGCGCGACCTCCAAAGTGCGTGTGGGCGCTGGGGCGATTCCGCCCGCGCTGGAAGAGCGCGCCGGCGAACTGCTTGGCGCGCTTTTCGAGGAAGCGCTGACGCTCGCGGGCGAAGCCTTGCAGGGCGAACGCACCGAATTCGAAGCCGGCCGCCTCGACGCCGAGCAGGCGGCCCGGGAAGCCGAAGCCCGACGTTCAGCCGCCGATGAGATGCTGCAACGCAGCGAAGCGCGCGTGGAAGCGGCCTATGAGAGGGTGCGCGAACTCGAAAGCCGGCTTGCCGCGGCTTCCGCGCAGGGCGACGCGGCGTATGGCAACCGCGAAGTGCTGGTACAGCGTCTGGAGACGGAAAGCGACGCGCTGCGCAAACGGGTCGAGGCGGAGCAGACCACCAACGCCGGTTTGCGCGATCGCATCGACGGCTTGCACGAGGAAATGCGCAAGAGCACCGAGCACTACGCGCAGCAGATCAAGGACGCGCTTGCCGAGGCCGAACGGCGCGTCAAGCCCATGCTGGTCGAACTGGATTCGTTGCGCTCGATGTCGTCGACCTGGCAGGCGGCCCAGCGCGATGCCAGCAAGAAGGAATTCGATTTCATCCAGCAGCTGGCGACGGCGAAGGCTCGTGCCGACCGGCTCGACGCTGTGCTGCGCGAACGGTCCGACGAAGTGGACGTGCTCACCCGGCAGGTCACGACACTGCGCGGGCAGCAAGGACTCGACACCTCGGTCGCGTCGTTGCTGTGTTCACTCGCCGCCGCGGGCCGGCTCGGCGAAACCGAACTGGCGAGTCTCGGCACCGCGGTCGATGGTCACGTCGCCTTGCCGGCGCGTTGTCCTAACTGTCACGAAGGGGAACCGGAGTTGTCCGAAGTGGACGATGGTTTCGAATTCACGTGCCCGGAGTGCGAGCACACCTCGGGAACGGGGGCGTCGAAGCTCGCGGCGTACGCGCGCTTTATGGCAGGCAAGCATTCGCACGAACAGGCTTGACGTGAGCTTTTACGGGAGACGCGCACGCGTCTCTCAATAGCCCGATCGCCAGCGGACGCGACGTGTTACGCCTTGTCGTCTTGCGCGGATACGTGCTGCGACGCCTCGCGTTCAGCCCACGTTTTCCATGCGCGATGGAGCCGCCCGGCGGAGATCGGCTGTAGAAAGCCGAGCCACTGCCCTACCTGATCGCTATCCACGCCGCGCTCGAACAGGTCTGCCGCGAACGTGTTGCGCAAGGTCTGCGGACTCGCGCGTTCGGCGCGCGTTTCCGCCACGCCGGCTGATTCCATCAATGCGTCGATGGCGCGCAGCACGGTCGCCTTGTGCATGGGGCGCCCCGAAGGCGAGCCCGGAAACACCAGCTGTCCTGGCAGTCCGGCCAGGCGGCGCGCTTCGAGCCAGGCGCCGAGCACGTCCACGGCAAATGGCGTCAGTCGCGTGACGCGCGTAAAGGCCGGGTTGGCGGCTTCGATCGTGACCCACTCCGAGCCGATCGCCACGCAATCGAGCGTGAGCGCGATCGCATCTCCCGTTTTCAATCCGCCGCCCAGAAAGATGGCGACGAGCGCCCGGTCGCGGCGTTCGCGCCATCGTTTCGCGGCCGATGGCTCGACGAGTGGCGAGAACAACTGGCCGATGATCGCGGTGCGCTCAGCGGGCGTAAGGAAACCGGTCGGTTCGTTTTCGCGCGCGTTGCGCCATGCGGCTTCGCCGTCCTGGGCGATGAAGCGCGCCGGATTCGTGGAGGCGAGTTCGATTTCGCGCACGTGATCGAGCACGCGCTCGATGAGCCGCAGGTAGCGAAGCCGTTGCGGCTTCTTCACGTCGAGGCTGGCGACGAATTCGGCGATCGTGCCCGTATCCACGGTCATGATCGTCTTGCGCTTGAGCGCGAGCCATTCGAGAAATCGTCCCCATTGCACGCGATAGACCTCGGCGGACGAACGGCGCAAGTCCTGCGAGGCGAGCCAGGCGTCGAACGCGGCGACGGGGTCGCGCTGCCAGTCCTGGCGTTGCTGGTCGAAGAGGTCGCGTGAGGAAGTGGAGGACGCCATCTCTATCATTCCGTTAGTTGCGTTACACGGTCATTATAGCGATAGCGGGGATCATGGCTGCCTTTATCGTTGCGCGCGATGCATCTTCGACATCCGATCAACCGCCCCACACCCTGGCACGCCGCACAGCGTCGTTGCGTTTTGCCTGCCGGCGCGATTCTTCCGCGCATTGCGCGGCGCGTTCATAGGCTGAGACCGCGAACGCGAATACGGCTGGCAGCGCGTTGGAATGTCCGAAGTCGACGGTCTCGTCGGTTTCCGGCCAGGCGAAGTCGCCCGGCCGCTGAAAGAGGCCAAGCATGAGGGCGTCGTGGCGGCTCGCAAAGCCGAGATCCGCGAGTGCTTCTGCTTCGATGGCATGCAGCAGGCGCCAGGTGAGCGGCACCTGCCGCGCGATATAGCGCTGCGCGATGTTGCGAACGATATGTTCGAGATCGCGCGCGGCGGCTTGAAAGCGCAAGGCCGCTAGAGCGTGCTCGCGCGGCAGTTCGGTTGGGAGGGACATCGACGGCTCCAGTCGGACTTTCACTGTATAAATATACAGTAGTCGAACCGATTGTGCAGCCTCGTCCGTTCGGCCTGGCCTCGCGGTGAGGCGGACTGTCAGCCGTGGATCACCACCAGCAGCGCGCGCGCCTCGCCCTTGCCGGCATTGCGGATCGCATGCGGCTGATCGGCGATATAGCGTGCCGTGTCCGCGGCCTTCAGACGCTGCATCGCGCCGGCCGCCTCGACCTCGATGCTCCCCTGCAGCACCGTGAGATGCTCGCGCGTGCCCGGTTCGTGCGCGGCCGAAACCAGCGCCCCGCCTGGCTTGAGCGTCAGCTCATACCATTCGAAGTGGCCGGCCAGCTCGATGGGCCCCCACACGCGCAACTGGTAGCCCGCGTCGTGGCCGTGCAGCGTCGGGATGTCGTGCGGCCCGGCCACGGCGATCGCTTCGGGCGCCTTCGGCGCGGTGAACAGCGAATCGAGTTTGACGCCCAGCGCATTCGTGAGCCGCCATGCCACGGCAATGGTCGGGTTCGCCTTGTCGCGCTCGATTTCCGATAGCATGGATTTTGAGACGCCTGCGGCGCGCGAGAGGTCATCGAGCGTCATCTTGCGCTCGGTGCGCAGCCGCTGGATCTGTTCGCCCACGCGCGGCGGCGTGGTGGCAGGTACGGCGGAAGCAGGCGGTACGTTAGTTGCGCCCGATGCAGCCGACGCCGGTGCGTCAGGAACGGCGCCCGCCGGGGCGGTTCGCGATTTGCGGGTGCTTGCCATTCACGGCCTCATCGATTAGAGTGCGTTCGACATATCGAACTTAGGTTCGAAATAAAGGATATTTTCGCCAACGGCTGACGGCGACTATAGCACCGCAGCAACACCGCGGCACGCCCCAGCTATGTGAGGAGCACGATTCATGCGTACCCCGTATCTCGACCACTTGCGCGCGACGCTCGACCAGATTCGCGCCGATGGCTTCTACAAGAACGAGCGCGTGATCGCCACGCCGCAGTCGGCCGATATCCGGCTCGCAGACGGCAGCGACGTGCTCAACTTCTGCGCGAACAACTACCTCGGCCTCGCCAACGACGCGCGCCTCATCGCCGCCGCGCAAGACGGCCTCGCGCGCGATGGCTTCGGCATGGCGTCGGTGCGTTTCATCTGCGGCACGCAAACCGTGCACAAGCAGCTCGAAAGCGCGCTCGCCACGTTTTTGCAAACCGAAGACTGCATTCTCTATTCCAGCTGTTTCGACGCGAACGGTGGCCTCTTCGAAACGCTGCTCGGCGACGAAGACGCGATCATCAGCGACGAACTCAATCACGCGAGCATCATCGACGGCGTGCGCCTTTCGAAGGCGCGCCGTTATCGCTACAAGAACAACGATCTTTCGGATCTCGAAGCAAAGCTGAAGGACGCGGACGAAGCGGGCGCACGCTACAAGCTGATCGCCACCGACGGCGTGTTCTCGATGGACGGCATCATCGCAGACCTCAAGGGCATCAGCGATCTCGCGGACCGCTACGACGCGCTCGTGATGGTCGACGACTCGCACGCGGTGGGCTTCATCGGCGAGCATGGGCGCGGCACGCCCGAGCACTGCGGCGTCCTGCAGCGCGTGGACATCATTACCGGTACGCTCGGCAAGGCGCTGGGTGGCGCGTCGGGCGGCTATATCGCGGCGAAGCAGGAAGTCGTCGACTTGCTGCGCCAGCGCTCGCGCCCCTACCTCTTCTCGAACACGCTGACGCCGAGCATCGCGGCCGCTTCGCTTGCAGTGCTCGAGCTGATTGCGAGCGACGAAGGCGCACAACTGCGCCGCCGGGTGCGCGAGAACGGCGCGCAGTTCCGCCGCGAAATGAGCGCGCTCGGCTTCACGCTCGTGCCCGGCGAGCACCCGATCATTCCGGTGATGCTCGGCGACGCCCAGGTCGCCTCGAAAATGGCCGACGCGCTCCTGCACGAGGGCGTCTACGTCATCGGCTTTTCGTATCCCGTCGTGCCCAAGGGTCGCGCGCGCATTCGCACGCAGATGAGCGCCGCGCACACGCCTGCGCATATCGGGCGCGCCGTCGAGGCGTTCGCGCGCGTCGGCAAGCAGCTCGGCGTGATTTAACAAGGATTGCGAATCAAATGAAAGCACTTGCCAAACTCGAACGCGCGCCCGGACTCACGCTCACGCGCGTGAAGAAGCCCGAAGTCGGCCATAACGACGTGATGATCAAGATCCGCAAAACAGCGATCTGCGGCACGGACATCCACATCTGGAAATGGGACGACTGGGCGCAGAAGACCATTCCGGTGCCGATGCACGTGGGTCACGAATACGTGGGCGAGATCGTCGAAATGGGCCAGGAGGTGCGCGGCTTCCAGATTGGCGATCGCGTGTCGGGCGAAGGGCATATCACCTGCGGCTTTTGCCGCAACTGCCGCGCGGGGCGGCGTCACCTGTGCCGCAATACCACGGGCGTGGGCGTGAACCGCGAAGGCGCGTTCGCCGAATACCTCGTGATTCCGGCCTTCAACGCGTTCAAGATTCCGCCCGAGATCTCCGACGATCTCGCCGCGATCTTCGATCCGTTCGGCAATGCCACGCATACGGCGCTCTCGTTCAACCTCGTGGGCGAGGACGTGCTGATCACGGGCGCGGGGCCGATCGGCATCATGGCCGTGGCGATCGCGAAGCACGTGGGTGCGCGCAACGTCGTCATCACGGACGTCAACGACTACCGGCTCGAGCTTGCGCGCAAGATGGGCGCGACGCGCGCCGTGAACGTTTCGCGCGAGTCGCTGCGAGACGTGATGAACGAACTGCACATGACCGAAGGCTTCGACGTGGGCCTCGAAATGTCGGGTGTGCCGAGCGCATTCACGGCGTTGCTCGAGTCGATGAACCACGGCGGCAAGGTTGCGCTGCTCGGCATTCCGCCCGCGCAAACCGCCATCGACTGGAACCAGGTCATCTTCAAGGGGCTGGAAATCAAGGGCATCTACGGCCGCGAGATGTTCGAGACCTGGTACAAGATGGTCGCGATGCTGCAGAGCGGGCTCGATCTCTCGCCCATCATCACGCACCGCTTCGACGTGGACGACTACGAGAAAGGCTTCGCGGCCATGCTCTCGGGCGAAAGCGGCAAGGTGATTCTCGACTGGACCACGGCTTGACCGCGCATTGATTTGATGAGGCTGTTACGACGCTGCGCCCGGCGCCGGCTGCTCGAATTCGGCCTCGATGCGCACGTCGATCTCGTCGCCCACGGCGGGATACCAACTCGTCAACCCGAACGCCGAGCGCTTGAAATGGCCCGACGCGGTGAAGCCGAGCGTGGGCTGCTTCGTGAGCGGATTCGGTGCGTAGCCGTTCAAGGTCACATCGAGCGTGACCGGTTGGGTCACGCCGCGGATCGTGAGATTGCCGGTGAGCGTGCCGCGGCCTTCGCCCGTGCGCTCGAAGTGCGTGCTCGTGAAGCGGATCTGCGCATAGCGCTCGACATCGAGCATCTGCGATCCTTTGACCATGGTGTCGAGCGCACCGACGTTGGTGTCGAGGCTCGCGGCGTCGATGGTCGCATCGACCGTGGCCGATTCGAGACCGCCTGTCTGCCAGTCGAGCGTCGCCTGCGCGCGGTCGAAGCGCATCACGAAACGCGTGTAGTGGAAGTGATCGACGTCGAACACGACGCTCCAGTGATGCGCGTCCATCACGTAGTGTCCCGCTGGCACGTCGGCTTCCGTGCGGCTCACGCTGTGCGTGACCACGCGCAGCGGCGTGCACGCGGCAAGACTCGCCGCGCACAGCGCCACGCAGAAGGCGCGGCGCGAGCCGCGAACGATAGGCGCAAGCGATACCAGCGGCCGGTTTTTCATCTCATCTCCCTTTGACTCGTCGACACCCGTAAGGACGTTTGGCGAGCCGCGTTTCTTCCATCCGGTTCGCGAAGCATAACGCGACGGGGCCGGATCGCGGCGCCCCGCGCCGTTACTCGTCCAGGTCACGCGCACATTGCGCGCCGCGCGAAACTCGGGTCTCATACGCCGATTGGAGCCCGAACGAGTGGAGAGCCGACCATGCCAGCCACGAACCACGCCGTGCGTTTTCACGCCACGCTCGTGCGGGACGTCGACGCGATGACGGCGGCCACGGCGCGCGCGTTCGGGCGTCACACGCACGACCAGTACGGCATTGGCGTGATCGATCGCGGCGGCCATGTGTCGCTGAGCGATGCGGGCCAGGTCGAGGCCGTGCCGGGCGACCTCATCCTCGTCAATCCGGGCGAGGTGCACGACGGCCGCCCGCTCGACGCCGCCGGGCGCACGTGGCGCATGCTCTATTTCGAGCCGCGCTGGGTCGACGCGCTGCAAGCCGACATCACGCAAGGTGACGACGCCGCTTTTGCGCTTCACGCGCCGGTGATCAGCGAACCGCGTTTGCGCGCGCTGTTCGATGCGGCTTTCACGCACGTCACCAACCAAAGCAGCGACCTCACATACATGGCCTTCGACGCCGCCGCGCTCGAAGTAATGACGCGGCTCGTCGAGGCGCTCGGCCACCGGCGCGCGCTCGCGCAGTGCTCACCGGCGTCGCTGGCGCGCGTGCGCGAGATGATCGACACCGATCCGGCCCAGCCGTTCTCACTCGCCGAACTCGCGCAGGCGGCGGGGCTGAGCCGCTTCCAGCTCCATCGCGGCTTCCTGCGTGCATTCGGCGTCGCGCCGCACGGCTACATCCTGCATCGCCGCGTGGCGCTCGCGCGGCGCCTGCTCAAGGCGGGCC
The DNA here is from genome assembly GCF_004353905.1 of Paraburkholderia guartelaensis. Lineage (GTDB taxonomy): Bacteria > Pseudomonadota > Gammaproteobacteria > Burkholderiales > Burkholderiaceae > Paraburkholderia > Paraburkholderia guartelaensis. The sequence goes on from NZ_SMOD01000022.1 coordinate 140,722, forward strand.
ATGCCCCGGCGCAGACCGCGCTGGATGCCGGTTTCTGCGACCAGAGCCACCTGAACCGCGCGTTCGCGCGGCAGTTCGGCGTATCGCCGGGGCGTTACCGGCTCGCGCGCGCGGCATGAATCGCACGCGCGTCATGCGCTGACGCACAACGATCCAAGACGGCGCGTCGTGGTGAGCCTATACAGGCGTATCACCACGAGGAGCGCTCCATGTCGAACCGATTGTCGTCGCGCGAAAACGCGCGGCGCTTGACCCTCTCCCCCCGATCCGTCGCGCAGGCGCAGTTGACGGCGGCCATGCTTACCGTGGGCAGCACGGTCATTGCGAGCAAGGCCATCGGCGCCGGGCTCGATCCGCTGCCGGCCACCGCGCTGCGCTTCGGGATGGCGCTGCCGGTTTTTCTGCTGCTCATGCGTTTGACCGGTACGGCGTTTCCGCGTCCCGGCCTGCGCGACGCCCTGTTGCTCGTCTCACAGGCTGCGATCGGCAGCGTCGGCTATACGGTTTTGCTGATCGCGGGCACGCAGCGCACATCTGCGAGCGACGCCGGCATCATCCTCGGCACCCTGCCGGCTGTCTGTGCCTTGACGGCGGCGCTCGTGCTCGGCGAGCGGCTGCGCGCAAGCACGCTCGTTTCGGTGACGATCGCGAGCCTCGGCGTGGCGATGGTCACACTCGCGCCCGGCGAGCATCGCGATGGCGCACGCTCTCTCACGGGCGACGCGATGATACTCGGCGCAGTCGTGTGCGAAAGCCTGTTCGTCCTGCTGAACAAGCGGCTTTCGCGGCCGTGGCCGCCCCTTGCGCAGGCTAGCGCGATGACGGGTATCGGCTTCGTCGTATCGGGCGTGTGTGCGCTACCCGGCTGGCTTGGCGCGGCCCACGCTGTGCCGTTGAATGCCGTGCTCGGCGTGGCGTATTACGCGCTCGTGCCGACGGTGGCCGGATTCTGGCTCTGGTATGCGGGCGCGGCGCGCGTGCCGGGCGGCGAGGCCGCGGTCTTTACCGCGGTGGCGCCGGTGTCGAGCGTGGCGCTGGCCACGGTGCTGCTCGGCGAGCCGCTTACGCTCACGCGCGTGCTCGGCCTCACCCTGGTCGTGGTCGCAGTGTTCGCGGTTTCAGGACGCGGGCTGTGGGATCGCGTTAGAGCGCAGCGTAGCGCGCGCGACAGCAAAGTGTCTTGACTTGGGAGAATGATCGTTCTACATTGCGGACTGGGAGAACGATCATTCTCCATCTGACCTTCGCAATCCCGCCGCAATCCCGCTGAACGAGACTAGCCATGAGCCCGCCCGCCGTAACGAACCCCGAAGCGAACGCAGAAGCGCCACAGGCCGACGCGCGGGAGCGCCTGCTCGAAGCCGCCGAGGCGCTGATCTACGCGGGCGGCATCCACGCAACGGGCGTCGATGCGATCGTTCGCGCGGCGGGGGCGGCGCGCAAGAGCTTCTACACGTATTTCGAATCGAAGGACGCGTTAGTCGCGGCTGCGCTTTCGCGGCGCGACGAGCGCTGGATGCGCTGGTTCGTCGCCGGTACGCTCGCGCGCGGACGCACGCCGCAGGCACGCCTTGCCGGCATGTTCGACGTATTGCGCGAGTGGTTCACGTCCGAGGGCTTTCACGGTTGCGCGTTTCTCAACGCCGCCGGAGAAATCGCGTCACCCGACGACCCGGTGCGCGTGGTCGCGCGCGAACACAAGGAACGCCTGCTCGACTTCGTGCGCGAACAGTGCGAGGCGTGGGTCGCGAGCGTCGGCGCAGATCGCCGGATCGCCGCACGCCTCGCGCGGCAATGGCTGATCCTGATCGACGGCGCGATCGGCGTGGCGCTAGTGAGCGGCGACGCCGATGCGGCGCTCGACGCACGCGCGGCAGGCCGATCGTTGCTCGACGCCCTCGCACCGAAAAGCGGTTCCGATTCCCAAAGCCAGTCTCAAAGCCGATCTCTATCGCGCGCACCGTCCCGGCGCGCCGCCCAACGCAAGGAGCAAGACCATGAGTGATTCGCCCGAAGTGCGTCCGCCGCTGCCGCCGTTCACGCGCGAAAGCGCCATACAGAAAGTGCGCGCAGCGGAAGATGGCTGGAACACGCGCGACCCGCAGCGCGTTTCGCTTGCGTACACGCCGCAAAGCGTGTGGCGCAATCGCGCAGAGTTCGTGACGGGCCGCGAGGCCATCGTGGGACTTCTCACGCGCAAGTGGGCGCGCGAACTCGACTATCGCCTGATCAAGGAGCTATGGGCGTACACGGACAACCGCATCGCAGTGCGTTTCGCCTATGAGTGGCACGACGATTCGGGCAGCTGGTTCCGCTCGTATGGCAACGAAAACTGGGAATTCGACGCGAACGGCTTGATGGCGCACCGTCACGCATCGATCAACGACCTGCCGATCCGCGAGGCGGATCGCCTCTATCACTGGCCGCTCGGGCGCCGTCCCGACGATCATCCGGGCCTCTCCGACCTCGGCCTCTGACGCTTCGCTTTCATCGGGACGACTCGCTACGCATGGCACCATGCCGGCGGTGAGCGAGTTGCCCGATCCGAGCCTGGACTCCATTGCGCACGCATCGGGTTGCGGTACAGTTCGTCATTCACCGCGAACCAGCAATCAGAAAACAGACGATCCCCTCGCGGATCGGCGCAAGAAAGGACGGAGAGCCCATGCGGTTTTGGCAGAAGCAAGGTGGCGCAGCAACAATAACGACAACGACGGCGACAACGCAAGCGACAAAGCAGGCGAAGAGAACGAAACGCGGCGCGGCTGCTGCCCTGCTGCTCTTGCCGCTGCTGCTGTTCGGCACGGCGCAGTCGGCGCACGCAGCGAACTGGTGTAGTTCGGGCCTGTGGGTAGACGCGATGGTGGGCTCGTACCACATCCATCCCGACAAGGACTTCGAACAATTCAATCCGGGCCTTGGCATCGAATGCTGGCCCGGCGACACGTGGGCGCTCACGGCAGGCGGTTTTCGCAATTCGTTGCGCCGGTCCTCTTACTATGGCGGCGCAGTGTGGGCGCCCGAGTTTCTGCACTGGGGCTTCGTGCGGCTCGCAGCGATGGGCGGCATCATCTCCGGCTACAACTATGGCAACTGGGGCCTCGGCCACGACCATACGATCGGGCCCGTGGTCGCGCCCATCGTGATGGTTGCGTACAAGCGCGTGGGCGTGAACTTCATCGTCATTCCGCCGATACCGTCTGACGATCTGCCGTTTACCATCGGGTTTCAGTTGCGATTCAAGTTCTAGGGTTCAACTGTCGGCGGGCAAATAAGTCCGGACTTGGAGGAAACTGCGGATTTTGGGCAAACAAGTTCAGAGTTGCCTTGCTGGGCGGGGGGCGGTTCTGCCCAGATGCAAACTTTTCCGAACGGAATTGCATCGTTATGCGAATTATAAGTTTGGAGTTGCCTTGCGTAGCCGGCATTGCAGCGATTCTCACCACGCGAAGGTGAGGCTTTTCGGGATACGCGATATATCGCACATGAAAAAAGCTGCGATGTTCAGAAAGGGGCCCAAAACTGACAATAGAGTCCAGTGATCAAAAAAACAGCAGATGCAAGCCTAAGCGCTTCCTGAAGGCGGTGGAGCGCGGATGGGTGAGCGTTTCCAGGATGGTGAGGACTTCCAGGAGGTAAAAAAGCGTTGAGAATAAGGTGAGCGCTTTCGGGCGCCAGCGACGCGGCACGAATTGGCGAATCGAACGCATGTCACGTGGTCGGTGATGAATCTGGCTCACGCGATCCCAACAAAACCTGCATGTATGTGTCAAGGACGCTGAAGGAGTTCGGGACGGTGAGGATTTCCAGGAGCTAAGACGATGGGCAAGTCCGTATCTCCCGAATTTGCTCACCTTTCCTCCGGTGGCCGCAGCGAAATGTATGGTTCGCGCCAATTGGCGTGAGAAGATGCGTCCCATGCGACGTCGCCGCAGGCGTTGACGGTTGGAATGAGTCGCCGATTCTACGGCTCTACCGTAAGTCGGCGGCCATCCTTTCCGCTTCTTGACCATCGCTTTCCAGGACTACGCATCTCGACGTACGCCTGAAGATTGTTGGCCCATGCATATCCGCGAGTTCGTCCCAAATCTCGCATAAGTTTGAGAACGTTCACTCGAATGCAGTACCCGAGAATTGAGGTTAAAACGTCAACGTGAAGATTACGCACTAGTTCAGCGAGATGCCTGTCTCTTCCAGAGTCTGTCCTTTACCACTCGCCTTGCCGATGGCGCTTGCAAGTTCCAGAAGGGCGAGTTCCGGGATTGAAACGAGAATTTCGTTGTCCTTGTTGGGTAATGATCGTGACCAAGCTGTTATTCGTGCATCGTCCTGAAACAGCTGGGTAGTCTGAAAGCTGAAGGGCATGTGTTCGGTAACCCAGTCGAGGAACCTGTACGATTGGAAAGCCCATAGAGCCATTCTGAGGCGGAACGCTATGTTGTGTCTTATCCCTTGCCAATCAAGCGCGGTCTTTCCCCCGACGTGAAGACCGGGCACGCGTCGGCTCACATTCTGCTTCGATGACGCTAGTCCGCGTCACAGGCCGCAGTTCTACCAAGGCGCAGCGGGATCACCCCGGAATTCGACCTTTGCGATCGTGATCACGCGCGCCGGTGCGTCCGGAAATACCTCTGCAGGCGTCTGGCCTTCGAGAAGAGTATGCGGCGAATAGAGCCAGAATGCACGCCTCCAGCCACCGTCATCGTTGTCGCTGGGCAGTATGGCAAGGAGTTCGGCAACCTCCTGCCGGATTGCGCCCAAGTGGTCAAACTGGAAGTCAGGATAGGTGAAGCCTTGCAACCGGACTGACCAGACGCCCAGCAGAGCGCCCCTCGCTCTTGCCTGAGCCGCACAGGTTGTCGATTCTGGACCGGAATTCTTGCCGGTCAGCAAGGCAACGCCATGATCGTCGGGCCACCCCTTTGCGAGCAGTTCGTCACGAAACTCGATCGCCGTCGCAGTAGGCGGCTCTTGTACAGCATGGTTAGTCATGGACAGTCTCCACAGGTTTCATGTTCTTCGGGCCGGGGTCGCGGCGACCGGCTGCCGTGCGCGTCATCCCCAAGGACCGGATCGCGGGCTCGGCTCCGAGGATACCGTCGCAGGACACGTTGCGGATACTACGGCTGAGCACCATCCCGTCATAGGACAGGAAGGGTCAGTTTTTATTGGTCGACCACGGGTCGGGCTCCTTTAACCCGTAGCATCCAGACCTTCCACTTCGGGCAGTGGATGCGAGCGGGATCGGCAGGGACAACCTGCATCTTGTTCTCGCGGCACCCAAACGCTTCGTCAGCGCCGCGACGGTCTTGAAGTCGTGCCGCGTCCCATGACCGTTCAGCGACAGGTGCTTAAACTCGTAGCGCGTCTCGTCGGGCGCCCCGCCTCGAGGGTGGACGTACAGGTCCGTTGCTTGGACGAACCACTTGTCATCGAGGCGACGATGGAAGGTGTCCCCCTAGAGCCCGAGCCTGGTGCCACGAGCTTATCAAGCGGGAGTCGATTCGGGACTGATACGCTCAACCGGTACTTGTAGGCGCTCGAACGGCTGAAAAAGGGCGCACCGAAGGTGGTTCGAACGGCACCAAGAACTCGAGGGATGCAGTGGCGCTGAAGGCAGGCCGCGGAAAAGGTAGCATCAAAAGTATCGGTCTTGTCGGTGCGCAGATGGTTTGATTGTTTTTTGGTTTTGACGTAATTCAGCGGCTGGTCGCATCGCGTCCCGCGACCGAGTGCGCTAATTGTCGCCGGCGTGCAAATCATGCAAACCGCATAAATTGACCTCCGTATCGTTTAGTTGGATTTCAGCAACCTGACGGCTGCTTCCAAGGGCGAAAAAGCCGCTCGACGTCCTGAATTGGGAAAGCGGTAATGAGAGTTCACTCCCGACAACTGTGGCGAAGCGGCAAAAGGGTGCTTGCCTAGGCGAATGCATATGAAAATGAGTTCAGCGGCCCCCGTTACTCAACGAATGAAGCCAATATAGCTCCGCACACAATGCGCCCTTCTATCTGATAATGTCCTTTATCACACGTAGAAGGAGACCAAATGATGTTTAAGATTGATGGGCTGGACAAACTGACGCGCGATCTGGAAGCCGCCCAGAAAGCGCTTGGCGAACTTGATGGCGAGCTGGGCTCGGTCAGCATGGACCCGCACGACCCGGCCAGTATTGAAGCAGCAATCCAGGAAGCCTCGCGCCTGGTCGACGAGCGTGTGGCGCACTATGCATCGAATCCGCTGGTCGCCCAGCTCGTGGAGGGCGTGAAGGAAGCGCAGCGCGAAGGAATCCTTGAGCGGGCCGCGGCCGCGCGTCTCGAGAAGGATGCAACCTGATGGTGCAGCCCGACCTTTTCCAGCAGATCAACAATGCGGTTCTCGATCTGCAGTCCTCCGATTTGCAGTCGTACGTCCGCCCGGTTAAGACGCTCGCGCGGTTGCTTCAGGACCCCGCTCTTGACATGATTAACCAGCAACTTACTGCTGGCCTGGATCTCGATGCATTCCTGGCCGAGAGCGTCAAGTCCGAAGGTGGAATGGTCGGCAGCGTCCGGCTGGCCTGGCCGGATGATCGTGATAAGGGCCTCGGACTGGAGTGGCTGCTCATCCGCAAGTTCGCCGACGACCCTGACTTCATGATCAACTTCGGTCATACCTATTATTACGGTGGGTCGAAGGTCATGGCCGGGATTCACAACATCACCCGCCAGATGATCATTCCCTTCGCACGGGACTACAAAGGTTACGTCATGGCCCATGGCAACACTCAACCGAAGCTGGTGATGCCCATGTCGAACAAGGTTTTTATCGTGCACGGCCACGACGGCGAAGCACGCGAGACCGTGGCCAGATACCTGCATGGGCTAGGTTTCGAACCGGTCATCCTTCATGAACAGGCCAACCAGGGGCGCACGGTTATCGAGAAAATTGAGGCGAACCGCGATGTGGGCTTCGCCGTGGTGTTGCTGACCCCTGATGATGTCGGTCGCAGTGTGAAAGAGGACGAATTGAAGCCCCGGGCGCGACAAAACGTGCTGCTCGAGCTCGGCTATTTCATTTGCCATCTCGGACGCGAGAGGGTCTGTGCGCTCAGACGCGGCAATGTCGATATTCCCAGCGATTTCGCTGGTGTCGTCTGGGAAAGCATGGATGACGGGGGCGGCTGGAGGCTAGCCTTGGCCCGTGAGCTCAGGGCCGCGGGCCACGAGGTTGATCTGAACAAGGCGTTCTAGTCGTGGGCCCGCTTGTCGCGCTCGATTCTTCGTCCATGCCGAAACACGTCGTTGAGGTGGGGCCGTACGTTTTCTGGAGTTTTCGCGTCCGTGATTCGCAGCCCGCACAGGCGCGTAGATCGCCCTTTCAACCGGGCCGGCGGCTCGCCGATTGACGAAAATTGCGTGCTTTTAGCAGCCGGGAACGCCGGAATGAGTCATTCTGAGCGGCAGTTCGCACTATGGGGAAACAGTGGCAATTGACATAATCGACGTCGAGGAAATGCTCAGTCAGCGGCCTCGGCCATTCGAGCTCATTGGATTGCAGGCGCTGAACCCCGCCCGTGAGCCGTATCGCGCGCTCCTGCTGCAGCCTACCGGCGTAATCGAAGCGAATGACATGAGGGTGGGGCATGCGGATGCGGCGCTTGGTCATGCGCTCTGCAGTGGCTTTCTCTCGTCTGCAGTCGAAGCCCATGCGGACTTGGCCGTCGCCCCTGAGTATTGCGTTCCATGGAGCGTTGTTGACGAAATCATTGACGGACGACGCCGCCCGCCGGTCGGCGCCCTGTGGGTTCTTGGCTGCGAAAGCATTCCTCCGGCGGAAATAGAGGCGATAGCCGAACGCTGCAACACCGGTGGTCAGTGTGAGTTTCACCACGAGGCGCTCGATCCCCGGCAAGTAGCGCAAAAACGTTACGTCGATCCGTTGCTCTATGTTTTCTGGGCGAAGGATGTGGACGGGAAAGCTGTACTGTTCCTGCTAGTCGACTGCGTCATTGAAATGGCACTGGCCGAATTCGTCGTGATGGATCATCGTATTTCCATTTAATCGGCTTGGGATTCTTGTTGTGCTCGCGGATGTAGCGCATCAGCTTGCGGTCCAAATCCTTCACCGTGGTGAAGATGCCTCGCGCAATTACATCGCGCTGGATGCGCGAGAACCAGTTTTCCACCTGATTCAGCCAAGAGGTATAGGTTGGGGTGTAATGCAACCGCACGTTGCGGTGTTGTCGCAAGAATTCGTGCACGCGCGGTGTCTTGTGGCTGCTGACGTTGTC
>NZ_SMOD01000023.1 GCF_004353905.1 Paraburkholderia guartelaensis
GCACCGTGGGGGAATTTGCCTGCGCCGCCGCGAATTGCTCCTGGTACTTACGGATCGTCTTCCGGTCAACGCCCGTAATCCGGGCGATCTCCCGCTGACGTTTGCCCGCTGCGACGAGCGTGGCGATGGTTGTTTGCAGATGCGGCTTCAAGACATTCACTCCAACAACCCCTCTTCTTCATTCGAGGGGTGCAAGGTAACGTCCTGCCAGACCGCGCCAGCATCATGCTCCGCGTGTCTCTAGGTGGGGGATTTTGAGGTGCCCACAGGTGGGGGAATTTGCCCGCCCATCGGGGCGCATGTGGGGCTTTCCGTTCACGAGCGTGCTGGGCGCGCTGCTGATGCTCGGCATTCTGGCCGGCACGGCCTTTACGCGTGAATTCCGCATGACGCTGGCCTACGGCCTCGCGTTTCTCGCGGTGCTCGTCGTGGTGTATGCGCTCTGGTATCGCCGGCGTCCCGGCGCGGCGCAGCGAACCGAAGCTTCCGTCTAAACGCAAAAAAGCACGCCAGCGCGTGCTTTTTTGTTGCCGGCGCAACCGCCTGAGTCAGTGCTTGCCCGTGCTGCCGAAGCCGCCCGCGCCGCGCTCGCTCGCCTCGAAGTCGTCGACGATGTTGAACTGCGCCTGCACGACCGGCACGATCACGAGCTGCGCGAGGCGCTCCAGCGGGTTGAGCGTGAAGGTGGTGTGGCCGCGGTTCCAGGTCGAAATCATCAGTTCGCCCTGGTAGTCCGAGTCGATCAGGCCGACCAGATTGCCGAGCACGATGCCGTGCTTGTGGCCAAGGCCCGAGCGCGGCAGGATCAGCGCCGCGTAGCCCGGATCGGCCACGTGGATGGCGAGGCCCGTCGGCACGAGCTTCGTTTCGCCCGGTTCGAGCGTGATCGGCGCGTCGAGGCACGCGCGCAGGTCGAGGCCGGCGCTGCCCGGCGTGGCGTAATGGGGCAGCTGGTCGCGCATGCGCTCGTTCAGGATCTTGATGTCGATTTTCATGAAGTCAGGGTGAGGGGGCGGTGGTGGATCGCTCAGGCGCGAGGCAGCTGGAACGCCTCGGCGAGCAGTTCATAAGAGCGCAGACGAGCCTTGTAGCTGCCCGCAACGGTCAGCACGATCAGTTCGTCGGCGCGAAAGTTGTCCTTGATGGCGAGAAGGCGCTCGGTAACGCTCTCGGGCGTACCGATGACGCTGCGCGGCTTCTCGCGGTCGATCACGATCTGTTCGCGCTCGCCGTATTCCTGCGCGCGCCCTTGCTCGAGGCTCGGGATCGGCGCGTTCAGGCCGTAGGCCATCTGCACGCGGCGCAGGTCGACGGCCTTTTCGAGGTCGGCGGCCTCGGCTTCGGTGTCGGCGCAGATCGCGAACACGGCGCACGCCAGATACGGCTTCGCTTCGTGGCCAGGCTTGAAGCGGTCGAGATAGGCCTCGGCGACCAGATGCCCGAAGTGCGCGTTGATGAAGTGCGCGAACGAGAAGCGCAGCCCGAGCTGCGCGGCGAGGTTGCCGCCGAAGTCGCTCGAACCGAGCACCCAGAGTTGCGGGCGCGTCTGGATCTGCGGCTGCAGCACGACGCCGTGCGCGAGGTGGTCGGCGGGGAGTTTGCCGTCCATGAGGCCGACGAGATCCTGCACCTGCTGCGGGAACTGGTCGCCGCGGTTGTACGTGCCCGCGGCCACGGCCTGGGCCGTGCGCATGTCGCCGCCCGGCGCACGCCCGACACCGAGATCGACGCGCCCCGGAAAGAGCGCTTCGAGCATCATGAACTGCTCGGCGACCTTGAAGGCGCTGTAATAGGGCAGCATGATGCCGCCCGAACCGATGCGGATGCGTTTCGTGACGCTGCCCAAACGCGCGAGCATGACTTCGGGGCAGGGGTTGCACACGCCCAGCAGGCCGTGATGCTCGGCGCACCAGTAGCGCGTGTAGCCAAGGTCGTCGGCGAGCTGTGCCAGCTCGATGGTGGCGGCGATGGCGTCGGCCGCGCTGTGCCCGGCGATGACGGGCGACTGGTCGAGTACGGAAAGCAGTGTCATGGCAGTACTGCTCCTTGCCTGTGTTCGCGGCGCCGCACGCCGGCACACGGGTGCGCCGGCGCGAGCGTCACGAGATGATGCTCGGGTCCGGCAGACGCCGCGCGATTTCGGCGACGAGCGTCTGCGCGAGCGCCTGCTTGGCCGCGCGCGGCAGCGGCTTGCGGCCGCTCGCCTCGAACAGCACGACTTCATTGTCGTCCTGACCGAAGGTGAGCGGGCCGAGATTGCCGATCAACAGCGGCACCTTCTTGCGCGCGCGCTTTTCTTCGCCGTGCACCTCGAGGTCGCCGCTTTCGGCGGCGAAGCCCACGCAGTACGGCGGATTCGGCAAGGCGGCGACCGAGGCAAGGATGTCCGGGTTCTCGACGAACGCGAACGTCGGCATGCGGTGCTCGGCGGTCTTCTTGATCTTGTGCTCGGCGACATGGTCGACGCGCCAGTCGGCCACGGCCGCCACGCCGATGAAGACATCGGCATCGGTCGCGGCGCGCATGACCGCGTCGTACATCTGCTGGGCGGTCTGGACGTCTTCGCGATACACGCCCCACGGCGTTTCGAGCGCGACCGGGCCCGCGACCAGATGCACCTCGGCGCCTGCCTGCTGCGCGGCGCGCGCGAGTGCGAAACCCATCTTGCCGCTCGAGCGGTTGGTGATGCCGCGCACGGGATCGAGCGGCTCGAAGGTCGGGCCGGCGGTGATCAGGAGCTTGCGGCCCGCGAGCACTTTCGGCGCGAAGAACGAGACGATCGCCTCGTACACGGCCTCGGGTTCGAGCATGCGCCCGTCGCCGATCTCGCCGCACGCCTGCGGGCCGGAATCGGGGCCGAGCGTCTCGATGCCGTCCGCGCGCAGTTGCGCGACGTTGCGCTGCGTGGCCGGGTTTTGCCACATCTGCCGGTTCATCGCGGGCACGACCAGCAGCGGACAGTCGCGCGCCACGCACAGCGTGGAGAGCAGGTCGTCGGCGAAACCGTGGGCGAGCTTGGCGAGGAAGTCGGTCGAGGCGGGCGCGATCACGATGGCGTCCGCTTCCCGCGAGAGGTCGATGTGCGCCATGTTGTTGGGCACGCGGCCGTCCCACTGGCTCGTGTAGACGGGGCGGCCCGAGAGCGCCTGCATCGTGACCGGCGTGATGAACTGCGTGGCCGCCTCGGTCATCACGACCTGCACGGTCGCGCCGGCCTTGGTCAGCAGGCGCGTGAGCTCGGCGATCTTGTAGCAGGCAATGCCGCCCGTCATGCCGAGCACGAGGTGGCGGCCGGCCAGTTCGCCTGGATTTGCAGCGGACGTGTTCAAGTCACAGCTCCTTTGTCGACCGGAGTTGACGCTTTAGCGCCTGACTCCGGTTCCACGTAACGAAGTTGCGGTGCAGCCTGCACGCTCAGCGCGCGCCGCGCACGCGCCGCAGTTCGTCGAACACCAGCAGCACCGCGCCGATGCAGATCGCGCTATCGGCGAGGTTGAACGCCGGCCAGTGCCAGCCGCCCACGTGGAAATCGAGAAAGTCGATCACGTGGCCGTACAGCAGGCGGTCGATCACGTTGCCGAGTGCGCCGCCCATGATGAGCGCGAGCGCCGTGCAGAAGAGTTTCTGCGTGGCATGGCGCTTGAGCAGATAGCAGATCACGAGCGCCGCCACGACGCCGAGCGCCGTGAATGCCCAGCGCTGCCAGCCGCCTGCAGCCGACAGGAAGCTGAATGCCGCGCCCTTGTTGTAGACCAGCACGAGGTTGAAGAACGGCGTGATCACGCGGCCTTCGCCGTAGCTGAACACCTTGTTGATGGCGATTTTCGTGAGCTGATCGGCGAGGATCACGATGACCGCGACCCCCAGCCACGGCGCGAGCGTGCCGCCCGCGCCATTCGACCTGGACTGCTTCGGCAGGGTTTTTGCCATTATGCCGCGCTCCGTTTTTCACCGTCACCGAACAGATTCGCAACGCAGCGGCCGCACAGGCCCGGATGCTCCGCGTTCGCGCCGACGTCCTCGCGGTAGTGCCAGCAGCGTTCGCACTTGAGGTACTTCGAGGTGACCACTTCGACGCCTTCCTCCGCTTCGCTATCCACCTTCACGATTTCCGCCGCCGAGGTGATCAGCACGAATTTCAGGTCGTCGCCGAGCGAGGCGAGGGCGTCGTAGCGCGCGCCGCTCGCGAGAATGCGCACTTCGGCCTGCAGCGACGAGCCGATCTGGTTCGCCACACGCGCCTCTTCGAGCGCCTTCGTCACGTTGCCGCGCACTTCGCGCAGCAGCGTCCACTTGGCGATCAGCTCCGGCGCGCCTTCGACGTCCGGGAAGGCGTGGAAGGTTTCGGTGAAGATGGTTTCGCTTTGCGGCTGGAACACCTTCCACGCTTCTTCGGCCGTGAACGACAGGAACGGCGCGAGGATGCGCAACAGGCTATGCGTGATGTGATGCAGGGCCGTTTGCGCGCCTCGGCGGGCCTTCGAGTCCGCTGCGCTCGTGTAGAGGCGGTCCTTCAGCACGTCGAGATAGAAGCCGCCCAGGTCTTCCGAGCAGAACGTCTGGAGCTTGGCCACAACCGGGTGGAACTCGTAGCGGTCGTAGTGGGCGAGCACGTCGTTTTGCAGCGTATGCGTGAGCGCGACGGCGTAGCGGTCGATCTCGAGCCATTCGCTTGCGGGCAGCGCGTGCTTCTCGAAGTCGAAGTCCGAGAGGTTCGAGAGCAGGAAGCGCAGCGTGTTGCGGATACGGCGATAGCCTTCCGTCACGCGCTTGAGGATCTCTTCCGAGATGGCCAGCTCGCCCGAGTAGTCGGTCGAGGCGATCCACAAACGGATGATTTCCGCGCCCAGACGGTTCGCCACTTCGTGCGGATCGACGCCGTTGCCGAGCGACTTCGACATCTTGCGGCCTTCGCCGTCGACGGTGAAGCCGTGCGTGAGCAGCGCGTTATAGGGCGGGCGGCCGTCGAGCATCGAAGCCGTGAGCAGCGACGAGTGGAACCAGCCGCGGTGCTGGTCCGAGCCTTCCAGGTACAGATCGGCCGGGAACTGGAGTTCATCCTTGTGCGAGCCGCGCAGCACGTGCCAGTGCGTCGTGCCCGAGTCGAACCACACGTCGAGCGTGTCGCGGTTCTTCTCGTACATGTTGGCGTCGTCGCCGAGCAGCTCGCGCGGGTCGAGCGTTTGCCACGCTTCGATGCCTTCCTTTTCCACGCGCTGCGCGACCTGTTCGAGCAGCTCCAGCGTGCGCGGATGCAGCTCGCCGGTTTCCTTGTGCACGAAGAACGCCATCGGCACGCCCCATTGGCGCTGGCGCGAGAGCGTCCAATCCGGGCGGTTGGCGATCATCGAATAGAGGCGCTGCTTGCCCCACGAGGGGTAGAACGCCGTCGCCTCGATGCCTTCGAGCGCCGTTTCGCGCAGCGTCTTGCCGCCGTCCTTGGGCGTCACGTCCATGCCCGCGAACCACTGCGAGGTGGCGCGGTAGATGATCGGCGTCTTGTGGCGCCAGCAGTGCATGTAGCTGTGCAGGTACTTCTCGCTGCGCAAGAGCGTGCCGGCGGCGTCGAGTGCGTCGACGATCTTCGGGTTCGCGGCCCAGATCGAGAGGCCGCCGAACAGCGGCAGCGATTCGATGTAGCGGCCATCGCCCATCACCGGGCTGATGATGTCCGAGTCGGCCATGCCGTGCGCCTTGCACGACACGAAGTCTTCCACGCCGTAGGCCGGCGCCGAGTGCACGATGCCCGTGCCGGTGTCGGTCGTGACGTAGTCGCCGAGATAGATCGGCGAGGTGCGCTTGTAGCCCGGGTGCGCCGAGGCGAGCGGGTGATTGAAGCGCAGCAGCGAGAGCTTTTCGCCCTTCGTCGTGGCGACGATCTTGCCTTCGAGGCCGAACTCCTTCATGCACGCTTCCACGCGCTCGACGGCGAGGATCAGCAGGCCGCGTTGCGTGTCCACGAGTGCGTAGTCGATCTCCGGATGCACGTTGAGCGCCTGGTTCGACGGAATCGTCCAGGGCGTCGTGGTCCAGATCACGATGCCGCCTTCCTCGCGCGGCAGCGCGGGCAGGCCGAACGCGGCCGCCGTTTCGGCGGGTTGCGCGAACGTGAACAGCACGTCGATGGTCGGGTCGGTCTTGTCCTTGTACTCGACTTCGGCCTCAGCGAGCGCCGAGCCGCAGTCGAAGCACCAGTTCACGGGCTTGAGACCCCGGAACACATAACCCTTCTCGATGATCTTCGCGAGTGCGCGGAGCTCGCCGGCCTCGTTCACGAAGTTCATCGTCTTGTACGGGTTGTTCCAGTCGCCGAGCACGCCCAGGCGCTTGAAGCCCTTCTTTTGCGTCTCGATCTGGCCGGCCGCGTACTCGCGCGCCTTCTGCATCACTTCCTGCGCGGGCAGCGACTTGCCGAACTGCTTTTCGATCTGGATTTCGATCGGCATGCCGTGGCAGTCCCAGCCCGGCACGTAGACCGCGTCGAAGCCCGCGAGATTGCGCGCCTTGACGATCATGTCCTTGAGGATCTTGTTCACCGCGTGGCCGAGGTGAATGTCGCCGTTCGCATACGGCGGGCCGTCGTGCAGGATGAACTTCTTGCGGCCCTTCGAAGCCGCGCGGATCTTCTCGTAGACCTGGTTCTCTTCCCATTCCTTGACCCATTGCGGCTCGCGCTTGGGCAGGTCGCCGCGCATCGGGAACGGGGTGTCGAGCAGATTGACGGGATATTTGGATTCGGTCTTCTGCGGCTTGCCGGAGGATGCTTTCTTGTCGCTCATGGTGAGATCACGTGGAATTCGGGGGATGCATGGCGTCAGCGTTGCGGCCGATGCCGCGCAACCGTCGCCTCGGGCGCTGCATGCCGTGCTTTGAGCACGCGGCGCCTGGGGGCGGGGCAGCCCGCGTATGCGGGCCGCGGGTCACCTAATTCGGTCGGTGGCCGAGGTGGCAAAGCCGGTGGATGCGCCGCCGGCCACGTTTGCGCCCGCGGCGGCGAACCACGCGCGGGTGTTCGCCACGTCGCGAGCGATCGCGGCGGTGAGCGTTTCGAGGTCGGGAAACTTCTCCTCGTCACGCAGCTTCTTGAGAAACTCGACGCGCACGAGCTTGCCATAGGCGTCACCGTGCCAGTCGAGCAGATGCACTTCGAGCAACACGCGGCCCGAGTCGTCCACGGTCGGGCGCAGGCCGAGGCTCGCGACGCCCGGCAGCGGATGGTCGGCAATGCCATGCACCATCACGACGAAGATACCCTTGAGCGCCGGCCGCTTGTGGCCGATCAGCAGGTTCATCGTCGGGAAGCCAAGGTCGCGCCCGAGCTTCAGGCCGTGCGTGACGTGCGCGCTGATGTGGTAGCCGCGACCCAGCGAAGCGCGCGCGGCATCGAGGTCGCCCGCGTGCAGTTGCGCACGCACGGCGGAGCTGGAAATGCGCACGCCCGAAGGATCGGCCACGGTCGCCATCTGCTCGACTTCGAAGCCGTGCTGCGCGCCCGCGGCCTGCAGCGAAGCGAAGTCGCCCGCGCGCTTCGCGCCGTAGCGGAAGTCGTCGCCGATCATCATCCAGCGCGCGTGCAGCCCGCCCACGATGATGCGCTCGACGAACGCCTCGGGCGACTGGCTCGCAAACGTGTGGTTGAAATGCTCGACCACCACGCGGTCCACGCCGTTCTCGCGCAGCGCCTCGAGCTTGTCGCGCAGCATGGCGATGCGCGGCGGGGCGCTGGCCGGGTTGAAGAACTCGCGCGGATGCGGCTCGAAGGTCATCACGCAGACGGGCAGGCCGCGCGCGTCGGCTGCCGCGCGCACGCGCGCGAGCAATGCCTGATGCCCGCGGTGGACACCGTCGAAATTGCCGATGGTCAGCGCGCAGGGCGCGCGGCTCTCGGCATTGGGAAGACCGCGGAAGACTCTCACGATAGCGGAACCTGGTGGAACCTCGAAAAGCGCGCTGGCGCAGCACGCGTGCTAATGATCGACTGCTGACCGGGTGACCTGGCCACTCGCGGCCCCAAGGACCGCGACGAAACAGAAGATTATAAACGCACGAAGCGACGATCGCCGCCGCACGAGCGTTGAGCAGGCCCCCCGATGATAAAATCCGCGGATGAAAAATCTCGTCATCCTGATTTCGGGGCGGGGCAGCAACATGGAAGCCATCGTGCGCGCTTGCGCGCAGGAAGCTTGGGGCGCGCGCATCGCCGCCGTGATTGCCAACCGTCCTGACGCCGCGGGCCTCGCGTTCGCGGCTTCGAACGGCATTGCCACGGCGGTCGTCGATCACCGCCAGTTTCCCGATCGCGCCAGCTTCGACACGGCGCTCGCTCAAGTCATCGACGGCTACGCGCCGGACCTCGTCGTGCTGGCGGGCTTTATGCGCGTGCTGACCGAATCCTTTGTCGGCCATTATGCGGGTCGGATGCTCAATATCCATCCCTCGCTGCTGCCGATGTTTCCGGGCCTCAAGACGCACCAGCAGGCGCTCGACGCCGGTTGCCGCGTGCACGGCGCAACGGTGCATTTCGTCACGCCCACGCTCGATCATGGTCCGATCGTCGGGCAGTCGGTGGTTCCGGTGCGCGCGGGAGACGACGCCGCGGCGCTGGCCGCGCGCGTGCTCAAGACCGAACATTTGATGTATCCGCGCGCGGTGCGCTGGTTCGTCGAAGGGCGCCTCGCGCTCGACGGCGAACGCGTGACGCTCACGCCGGGCGAGCCACAGTGGCTCTTCTTTGACGACTCGCAAGCCGCCGGGGAGGGCGCATGAGACTGCATGGTTTTCTGATTGGACAGACCGAAACGTTGCTCGCCGACGTCCTGAAATTCACGGGCCCGGCCGACGCCGTGACGAGCCGCTTCTTCCGCGAGCATCCGAAGCTCGGCCACGCCGAGCGCGGTGTGATCGCCGAAGCCGTGTTCGCGGTGCTGCGCCGGCGCATGGAGTTCGCGCACCTGGCCGAAAGCGGCACGGGCAGCCCGACGCGCCGCCTCACGCTGCTCGGCCTCATGGCGACGGCGGGCCGCTCGGCGATCCGTCCGTTCGTTTCCGACGCCGAGGCGACCTGGCTCGAGCACGTCGCGAAGATCGACCCGGCGAGCCTGCCGCAGCGCGTGCAGCTGAATCTGCCGGAGTGGATCATGAAGGCGCTGGAAACGCGCTTTGAGCCCGCCGAACTCGCGCAACTGGCCGCCGCGCTCAACTACCCGGCGCCGCTCGATCTGCGCGCCAATCCCATCAAGGCGAGTCGCGAGGAGCTGATCCGCTCGCTCTCCGAGTCGGGCATCGAAGGCGGCGAAACGCCTTTCGCGCCGTTCGGCGTACGCGTGACGGGCAAGCCTGCCCTCTCGAAACTCGACTCGTTCAAGAACGGCTGGTTCGAGGTGCAGGACGAGGGCAGCCAGCTGCTGTGCACGCTCCTCGCGCCGCGCCGCGGCGAGATGGTCGTGGACTTCTGTGCGGGCGCGGGCGGCAAGACGCTGGCGCTCGGCGCGATGATGCGCTCGACGGGCCGTCTCTACGCCTTCGACGTGTCCGACCGGCGTCTCGCCAAGCTCAAGCCGCGCCTCGCGCGCAGCGGCCTGTCGAACGTCAATCCGGTGCTGATCGACAGCGAGCACGACGCCAAGATCAAGCGGCTGATCGGCAAGATCGACCGTGTGCTCGTGGATGCGCCGTGCTCGGGCCTTGGCACCCTGCGCCGCAACCCCGACCTCAAGTGGCGCCAGTCGCCGGAATCGATCGCCGAGCTCGCGCCCAAGCAGCTTTCGATTCTCACGAGCGCGGCGCGCCTGCTCAAGCGCGGCGGCCGCCTCGTCTACGCGACCTGCAGCATCCTCGAAGCCGAGAACGAAGCGGTCGTGAAGCAGTTCCTCGAGGCGCACCCCGAGTTCGTGCTGGTGAGCGCGCGCGACGTTCTGGCCGAGCAGCGCGTGGGCCTCGACACGGGCGACTACCTCTCGCTATGGCCGCACCGCCACGCAACCGACGGCTTCTTCGCGGCCGTGCTGGAGCGTCGCGGCGAAGCCAAGCCGAAGACGAAGGCCGCCGGCGCGCAGACGACGCCCGAAGAGGCTGCAGCGGAGCAAGAGGCCTCTGACGCGATCGCGAAGGCGCAGGAGAGCGAAGCCGCCGAGCCGGACGCTGCGCTGGAGTAAAGCGCGCGGCGGGTGCGAGGCTTGCGGGATCGTCCGGCGGGGAGAAGCCGGGCGGTCCGCGATAGTCGCGTTGGCCGACCGCTCGTTGCGTATTGGCGACATCATCAGCGCGGAAAGTATTCAGGGCTGGATGACGTATCACATCGCGACCCGTTTTCCCGCGAACGCAATATCGCATCGAATAATCAGGCGACGCCGTGCAACTCGAACTAGGATTCTGAATAGAGTGCGCGGAACATGGGATTGCCGTGAAAGACTAGATGGGGTCAGATATCACGGAAAGTGCCAGTTGAGGTGCGGCAAAGCGCCTCGAAACGTCCTTCAGATGTTGACGCCGTAACCAATAAAGAAAAAAATCTCCCTTTGTTACAAACACTTGGAACGGTTCTAGTAGAATGCCGTCCAACCGCATCTAGTCGCTTTCACTTTCTTGACACTGGCGCCTGGCTGAAAGGCCGACGCGCTTCGCTTCACAGGTAAATGCCTTGTTGAACTCCCTGCTTGATTTCCTCGCCCACGGGGTGCTCCATTTCTCGTGGTGGCAGATCGTGCTGTTCGCGGCGGTGGTCACCCACATCACGATTATCGGCGTGACGGTGTACCTGCACCGCTGCCAGGCGCACCGCGCCCTGGATCTGCATCCCATTGCGAGCCACTTTTTCCGCTTCTGGCTGTGGATGACCACGGGCATGCTGACGGGCCAGTGGGCCGCGATCCACCGCAAGCACCACGCCAAGTGCGAAACGGAAGAAGATCCGCACAGCCCGCAAACGCGCGGCATCTGGAAGGTGCTGCTCGAAGGCGCCGAACTCTATCGCGCCGAAGCGAAAAACGAAGAAACGCTGCGCCGCTTCAGCCACGGCACGCCCAACGACTGGATGGAGCGCAACGTCTACACGCGCTACCCCATTCTCGGCGTGAGCATCATGATGGTGATCGACGTCGCGCTGTTCGGCGCGGTCGGCCTCACCGTGTGGGCCGTGCAGATGGCGTGGATCCCGTTCTGGGCTGCGGGCGTCGTGAACGGCCTCGGTCACTTCTGGGGCTACCGCAACTTCAATTCGTCTGACGCAAGCACGAACCTTCTGCCGTTCGGCATCATCATCGGCGGCGAAGAACTGCACAACAACCACCACACGTTCGCCACTTCCGCGAAGCTGTCGAACAAGTGGTACGAGTTCGACATCGGCTGGATGTACATCCGCATGATGCAGGCCGTTGGTCTCGCCAAGGTGAAGAAGGTCGCGCCTACCCCGCGTCTCGCCAAGGGCAAGCTCGTGGCCGATCACGAAACGCTGCAGGCCGTGCTCTCGAACCGCTATGAAGTCATGGCGAGCTACGCGAAGGCCGTGAAGCAGGCCTATCGCCAGGAACTGGCGCACCTGAAGGAAGTGGGCGAGCGCGAGAAGTACAAGGTCATGCGCGGCGCGCGCAAGTGGTTCGACAAGGAAGAAGCCAGCCTGAACGAACCGCAAAAGCGCCAGCTGCCGCAAATCTTCGCGAACAGCCAGAAGCTGCGCACGTTCATCGAACTGCGCAACGAACTCGCGACAATCTGGGAGCGTTCGAGCGCCTCGCGCGAACAACTGCTCACGCAGCTCCAGGATTGGTGCCATCGCGCTGAACAAAGCGGAATCAAGGCGCTGCAGGAATTCGCTTCGCGCCTGCGCCGTTACGCTTGATCGGCCTGATCGTCCCGAGCGGATTTTGGCCCCTCAGTGAGGCGTAAGAAAATCCTTTAGAATGACGAGACGTCACAAAACCCCGCGCTGGCGGGGTTTTTCTTTTTGGGCCGCAAAAAAGCCGGAGTCCCCACAATGGCTTCAATGGCGCGGCGATCGGTAGGGGCAGGAGATGATGAGTCAGGCGATCAGGAAGGTCGAATATGACCGGCCGCAGGGTGCCGTCTGCAGCGTTGGACAAGCTTGGGCACGCGTGCCCGATGCGCCGTCCGCTGCAGAACGCGTTGCAATGAAGGAGCGGATTCGCGCGTTGCTCAAGCGCGAGAAGGCGGTGCTTGTCGCGCACTATTATGTGGATCCTGAGTTGCAGGAGCTGGCCGACGAAACCGGCGGCTGCGTGGCCGATTCGCTCGAGATGGCGCGCTTTGGCCGCGACCACGAAGCGCAGACGCTCGTCGTCGCGGGCGTGCGCTTCATGGGCGAGACGGCGAAGATTCTGAGTCCGAACAAGCGCATTCTCATGCCCGACCTCGACGCGACGTGCTCGCTCGATCTCGGCTGCCCCATCGACGAATTCTCGGCGTTCTGCGACGAGCATCCGGACCGCACCGTGGTCGTCTATGCGAATACGAGCGCGGCCGTGAAAGCGCGCGCGGACTGGATGGTCACGTCATCCATCGGTCTCGAGATCGTCGCCGACCTGCACGCGAAGGGCGAAAAAATCCTGTGGGCGCCGGACCGGCACCTGGGCGGCTACATCCAGAAGAAGACCGGCGCGGACATGTTGCTGTGGCAAGGCTCCTGCCTCGTGCACGACGAATTCAAGGGCATCGAACTCGATCTGCTGCGCGCCGAATATCCGGACGCCAAGATTCTCGTCCACCCTGAATCGCCTGAGAGCGTGGTCGCGCTCGCGGACGTGGTCGGCTCGACCACGCAGTTGATCGACGCGGCCGTGAAGCTCGACGCGCAACGCTTCATCGTCGCGACCGATCTCGGCATTCTGCACAAGATGCGTCTCGCGGCGCCTGGCAAGACCTTCATCGAAGCGCCCACGGCCGGCAACAGCGCCACCTGCAAGAGCTGCGCGCATTGCCCGTGGATGGCCATGAACGGTCTGGCGAATCTCGCCGACGTGCTGGAGCGCGGTCACAACGAGATCCACGTCGACAGCGCGATCGGTGAGCGTGCGCGCCTGCCGATCGATCGCATGCTGGCGTTCGCGGCCGAGCACAAGCGCCGCGTGCAGGCGAGTGGCGACCTCGCGCGCGACACCGCGCTGTTCTCGCAAGTGGGGGCGGCGTAAATGGGCGCACTCGAATTGCTCGCAGTCGATGCCGTTTCGCCCGTGCTCGATGAAGTGCGCTCGCAGTACGGCGCGGCGTTCGACGCCGCGATCGCACGCAACGTGGCCGACGCGCTCGCAGAAGACGTGGGCCCCGGCGACCAGACCGGCCGCCTCGTGCCCGCAGATGAAATTCGCGACGCGCGCATCATCGTGCGCGAAGAAGCGGTGCTGTGCGGCGTGCTCTGGTTCGACGGCGTGGTGAAGCAGGTCGATCCGCGCATCGAGGTGCGCTGGCATTATCGCGAAGGCGACCGCATGGCCGCCGACACGACCGTCTGCTCGCTGTGCGGTCCGGCGCGCTCGCTGCTCACGGCCGAGCGCAACGCGATGAACTTCCTGCAGCTGCTTTCGGGCGTGGCGAGCGTGACGCGCCGCTACGTCGACATGGTCGCGCACACCCGCACGCGCATTCTGGACACGCGCAAGACGATGCCCGGCCTGCGCCTCGCGCAGAAGTACGCGGTGCGCGTGGGCGGCGGCGCCAATCAGCGTCTCGCGCTTTACGACGGCATCCTGATCAAGGAGAACCACATTGCTGCGGCAGGCGGCGTGGGGGCGGCGATGCACGCTGCGCTCGCGCTCGATGCAGGCGTGCCGATCCAGATCGAAGTCGAGACGCTCGAACAGCTCGACGCGGCGCTCGCGCACGGCGCGAAGTCGGTGCTGCTCGACAACTTCTCGTTCGACATGATGCGCGACGCGGTGAAGCTCACGGCGGGGCGTGCGGTGCTCGAAGTCTCGGGCGGCGTGAACGTCGACACGGTGCGCACGATCGCGGAAACGGGCGTGGACCAGGTGTCGATTGGCGCGCTGACGAAGGACGTGCGCGCGACCGATTTTTCGATGCGTATTGTCTGAAGCCGCGAGTTCGCCAGGCTGAACCAGAACGAAAAAGGCCGCCTCGCGATGAGGCGGCCTTTGTTTTTGCGGTGCGTTTAATTCGTTAGGCTCAGGAAACCGTGCGATTGCGTACGTGCTCCGGAGCGAGCACGGTCGGCAGCGCCTTGGGCAGCGAGTTCGGCCAGTCGCGGCTGTAGTGCAGGCCACGGCTCTCGCGGCGCGAGCGCGCACTTTCCACGATCAGCGAAGCGACTTCGACGAGGTTGCGCAATTCGAGCAGATCGCGCGTGACGCGGAAATTCGCGTAGTACTCGAGGATTTCATCGCGCAGCAGGGCGATGCGATGTTGCGCGCGCTCGAGCCGCTTGTCGGTGCGCACGATGCCGACGTAATTCCACATCAGCCGGCGCAGCTCGTCCCAGTTGTGGGCAACCACGACTTCCTCGTCGGAATCGGAGACGCGGCTTTCGTCCCAGTCGGGCAGCGGCGCATGCGCGCCCGCGCCGAAGCCTTCCGCCTCGATCGCCTCGGCCGCCGAGCGGCCGATCACGAGGCACTCGAGCAACGAATTGCTCGCGAGGCGGTTCGCGCCGTGCAGGCCCGTGTACGACGTCTCGCCCACAGCGTAGAGGCCCGCGAGATCGGTACGCCCGGCCAGGTCGGTGACGACGCCGCCGCAGGTGTAGTGCGCGGCGGGCACCACGGGAATCGGCTCCTTCGTGATGTCGATGCCGAATTCGCGGCAGCGCGCGAGGATGGTCGGGAAGTGCTCTTCGAGAAATGCCGGCGGCTGATGGCTGATGTCGAGATGCACGCAGTCGATGCCGTGCCGCTTGATCTCGAAGTCGATCGCGCGGGCGACGATGTCGCGCGGCGCCAGCTCGGCGCGTGCGTCGTGCGCGGGCATGAAGCGGGTGCCGTCGGGCAGGCGCAGTACGCCGCCTTCGCCGCGCACGGCTTCCGAAATCAGAAACGACTTGGCGTGCGGGTGGAAGAGGCAGGTGGGGTGGAACTGGATGAACTCCATGTTCGCCACACGGCAGCCCGCGCGCCACGCCATGGCGATGCCGTCGCCGGTGGCCGTGTCGGGATTCGTCGTGTACAGGTAGACCTTGCCCGCGCCGCCCGTGGCGAGCACCGTGTGCGGCGCCTGGATCGTCACCGTGCGGTCGTTCTTCAGATCGAGCGCATAGAGGCCGTGGCAACGACGGCCCGGCAGGCCCAGCCGGTCGGACGTGATGACGTCGATCGCCTGATGGTCTTCGAGGATCGTGATGTTCGGGTGGGAGCGCGCACGCTCGAGCAGCGTTTGCACGACCGCGTGGCCGGTGGCGTCGGCGGCGTGGATGATGCGGCGATGGCTGTGACCGCCTTCGCGCGTGAGGTGAAAGCCGAGTTCGGCGGCGGCGTCCTTCGTGAACGGCACGTCCTGGGCGATCAGCCATTCGATGGCCTCGCGGCCATGCTCGACGATGTAGCGCGTGGCCGCCTCGTCGCACAGGCCGCCGCCGGCGACGAGCGTATCGTCAACGTGGTTCTCCACGCTGTCGGCCGAATCGAGCACGGCGGCAATGCCGCCCTGCGCGCGGTCGCTCGCGCCTTCGTTCATCGCGCGCTTGGCGATCACCACGACGCGACGCGTGCTGGCGAGATTCAGCGCGACGCTCAGTCCTGCGAGGCCGCTGCCGACGATCGCTACATCGAAATTCATGATCCTGCTTCTCCGTCTCTCTTGTTCTACGCCATCTGGCCGCCGCGTTTGCCACGGTCCCGCGCTGTCATGGCATATGACACGCGTGTGGCAGCCGGTATAAAGCGGGAAGCATACTCCGAGAGCGGAGCGAACGGATAGCGCCAGTTTGGGCGCCGCCGTTAAAACACCTTTGCATGGCGCGAACCGAGGCAGGGCGGGCGCGCAAAAAGAAAAACCCCGCTAAAAAGCGGGGTTTTTCTGTCTTCGTCAGGCTTGGAACCCGATCAATTACTTGATCTTGGTTTCCTTGTACTCGACGTGCTTGCGAACAACCGGGTCGAACTTCTTGATCGACATCTTTTCCGGCATGTTGCGCTTGTTCTTCGTGGTCGTGTAGAAGTGACCCGTACCTGCGGTCGATTCCAGCTTGATCTTGTCGCGGACGCCCTTGGCCATGATTTACTCCTTACAGTTCGCCGCGTGCACGCAGGTCTGCGAGCACGGAATCGATGCCGTTCTTGTCGATCAGGCGCAGGCCTGCGTTCGAGATGCGCAGACGCACCCAACGGTTTTCGCTTTCAACCCAGAAACGGCGGTTTTGCAGATTCGGGAGGAAACGGCGCTTGGTTTTGTTGTTAGCGTGGGAAACGTTGTTGCCGCTCATCGGCGCTTTCCCAGTGACTTGGCATACACGTGCCATGAGACACTCCTACGGAAATTCTGAGTTCGAGAGCCGCTTAAGTTTCCCAGGCGAGAAATGGCCGGAATAAGAGCGCGCTCACGTATGGATGAGAGACAACCTCGAACCCAGGCCATATTTCCCCTGGAACGCCTCGATGGGCTTCGGAACAGGGTTGGAAATAGGCAAACCGCAATTCTAGCAGAAAAAAGCCTGGAAAATCAAACTCGATTTGCACATGTTGTTGCGCGCCGCCGCATCTGTCGCCTGTGGCGCCTCAGCTCCAGCCATGGCGCGCGAAGGAAAACGTCTCCCGGGTGCCAATGACCAGGTGATCGATGAGCTGAACCTCCACGAGCGCCAGCGTTTCGCGCAACACCCGCGTGAGGCGCCGGTCGCTCGCGCTCGGCTGCACCGCGCCCGAAGGGTGATTATGGGCGACGATCAGACTCGCGGCATTGAGCGTCAGCGCGCGCCGCACGATCTCACGAGGATACACCGCCATGCGCGTGAGCGAGCCGCGCGAGCTTTCCTCCGAGCGGATCAGCCGATGCCGCGCGTCCAGAAAGAGGCAAACGAACACCTCGTGCGGCCGCCCGCCGATCAGGAGGCGCAAATAGTCCTCGACCGCGCCGGGGGAGTCGACGAGCGGCTTGTCGTCGAGCGCCTGCGCAAGCGCCCGCCGCGCGAGTTCCGTCACCGCTTGCAGCATCGCGGCTTTTGCGGGCCCGATGCCGCGCAGGGCCTCGAATTCTTCTGGCGGCGCGTCGAGCATGGCGCGCAGCGAGCCGAATTGGGCCAGGAGTGTGCGAGCGACCTCGAAGACATCGTGGCCCGGCAAGCCAAAGCCGAGCAGGATCGCGAGCAACTCCACATCCGACAGCGCGGCCGCGCCGGCCGTGCGCAGTCGCTCGCGGGGCATGTCGCGGCGTGGTGCCGCAGGCGCTGCGTTCTCGCGGGCCGACAGCGCAGGCGCAGCCGGCACGGGGAGGGCGCCGCCAGGGGTATCGGGCGCCGTGTCCAGCACGCAGGCAGGTTCCCTCATGGCAATCTCCACAGACAAATAAGGCGTGCGCGGCGCCCGCGAGTGCGCGCGTTGGCAGTGCACAATCGTGCCGCGACCGCCTCGGCCAAGTGGCTTACAATAGATGCTTTCCGGTTGCCCGAGGCAGGCCGGACCGGCGCCTTGCGGCGCGCACGCGCGAAGCGCGCGTTACGACGAAATGAGTTACGCATGAGCATCATCGACATCTCCGAAGTGAAATCCGGTTCCCACGTGACGCTGAATTACCGGCTTTCACTCGCCGATGGCACCGAAATCGTCAATACCTTTGTCGACCGTCCCGCCACCCTGCTGATGGGCGCCGGCCAGCTTGCGCCGCCGCTGGAAGAGATTTTGCAGGGCCTGAAGGTGGGTCACCACTCGACCTTTCAGCTAGAACCCGGCGTCGCTTTCGGCCAGCGCAACCCCGACCTGATCCAGCGCGTCTCGCTCAAGACCCTGCGCGAGAACGGCATGATCGGCGAGGAGTTCAGCCCGGGCGACCTGATCGAATTCAACGCCCCCAACGGCGGGCGCTACGCGGGTGTGCTCAAGGAAGTGAACGAGACCTCCGCCCTGTTCGATTTCAACCACCCGCTCGCTGGCCAGGCGGTTGCGTTCGAAGTGCAAATCATCGGAATCCTTTAAAGCCCATGACCAACACGGACACGTCCCTCATCGCAGAACTGGCCGACGCGGAAATCCTGCTCGCCCAGCCGCGCGGCTTCTGCGCCGGCGTCGATCGGGCCATCGAGATCGTCGAGCGCGCCATCCAGCTTCACGGCGCACCGATCTACGTGCGTCACGAGATCGTCCACAACGCTTATGTCGTCGAAGACCTGCGCAAGAAGGGGGCGATCTTCATCGAGCAGCTCGATGAAGTCCCGTCCGGCAACACGGTGATCTTCAGCGCGCACGGCGTCTCCAAGTCGGTGCGCGCCGACGCCGAGGCGCGCGGCCTGCGCGTCTACGACGCGACCTGCCCGCTCGTCACGAAGGTGCACGTGGAAGTCGCGAAGATGCGCGACGAAGGTCTCGACATCGTCATGATCGGGCACAAGGGCCATCCGGAAGTGGAAGGCACCATGGGGCAGGTGGCCGAGGGCATGTACCTCGTCGAAGACATCGCCGATGTCGAGGCGCTCAAGCTGCGCGACCCGCAGCGCGTGGCGTTCGTCACGCAAACCACGCTCTCGGTGGACGACGCCGCGGAAATCATCGCGGCGCTCAAGGCGCGCTTCCCGGCGATTCGCGAGCCGAAGAAGCAGGACATCTGCTACGCCACGCAGAATCGCCAGGACGCCGTCAAGTTCATGGCGCCGCAATGCGACGTCGTGATCGTGGTGGGCAGCCCGAACAGCTCCAATTCGAACCGCTTGCGCGAAGTGGCCGAGAAGCGCGGCATCCCCGCCTATATGGTGGATGCGCCCGAGCAGATCGACCCCCAGTGGCTCGCCGGCAAGCGCCGGATCGGCCTGACGGCCGGCGCGTCCGCTCCCGAGGCGCTGGCTCAGGAGATCATTCGCCGCCTGCACGAACTTGGTGCGCGCAACGTGCGCGCACTCGAAGGCATCGAGGAGAACATTGCATTCCCGTTGCCGCGTGGACTTGGTCAGCCGGTCTGACGCCGCCCGCACTCCACAAGAACGCGCCCATCCGGCGCGTTTTTTTATGCCCGCGACAGATGCATGGCGCCAATAATAAGGGTCACATGGTGAAAAAAGGGAGGTTAACCTCACATTGGCCGGGTGTTCTTATTAGTGTTTTCTCTAGAGTGCGGCACTGAATCGTGTGGTGTGACCCCTAATTTATGGGTCCATTGACACGTATTCGACATGAATCGACCGCGCCGAAGAGGGATTTTTATGCTCTCTCTTAAATATCTTTCATTTGACCCAATGCCCGCCCGACAAGGCATTGCGGCGATTATCTGCAACACATGATGTGAAGCCCGTCGATTTTTGGTGCAACTGATGCACGAAAATGAGGCGCAACCATTGGTGCAACCCGGTGCAGGTGGTTATCTAAAAATATGGTTGCAATGCAGGAAAACCCTGCCGGTTCAACAATATTGCCCGTCGCATAATTGGCGTTACAATGCGCGCGTTCTGAAGGCTGGACGTCCCATGAGAAGGCCATCAGGCAAGCATTTCGGAAGGCGCAGGAGACCTGATTAATGCAATTCAAGTCGGCTTTTGCCGCGTCATCGGTAAATGCGGTTGCGCCGCGCAATGCGTGGCACAGCCGCAATGTCGAGACGGGCACGAGCACAACATCGATCATTTCTGGCATGCAGATTGCTTTTGCATGCACCGGCGTTGTCATGCCGGTTCGCCGCCTGGGTGCGACGGATCTCGTAGCTGAGATCCCGCAGTGCGCGGGCGGCCGGGGAGAGGGAGTCATGGCGTTTGACGCATTCGCGTTTGCCGGCCGCAAGGCTCGCCGCGAATACGCCAACGTGAATATGACGCGTAGTTGATTGAACCCGACGGCACCGAACCATCCGACGGTGCCGTTTTTGCATCCGCTTTTGGCGAGCCTGCCGCTGCAACACAGCGGCAACGCGAACCAGGGCGGCCAACCGTTACCGGTTTTTACTTCAATACCCGAAAGTGTCGTTGCGGTTCCGTAAAACATCGCCCACCGGCCGATGACGAGCGCGAATCCGGTTGCACGGGCTAAGGAGCATTAAATGGATATTTTCATCCAGCAGATCCTGAATGGGCTGGTGCTTGGCAGCATCTACGCCATCATCGCACTGGGCTACACCATGGTGTACGGGATTCTGGGCATCATCAACTTCGCGCACGGCGACGTGCTCATGGTGGGCGCCATGGTCGCGCTCTCCGCGATCAATGTGCTCCACAATCACTTCCCGGGCCTCGGGAACATCCCCACGCTGTGCATTGCGCTCGCGGTTGCCGCGGTCGTGTGTGCGGTCGTCGGGTACACGATCGAAAAGGTCGCGTACCGGCCGCTGCGTCGCGCGCCGCGCCTCGCACCGCTGATCACCGCGATCGGGGTATCGATCCTGCTGCAGACGCTGGCCATGATCATCTGGGGCCGCAATCCGCTCGCGTTCCCCCAGCTCATCTCGACCGACCCGATCAACGTCATCAAGCCGACTGAAACCGGCGTGGGCGCCGTGATCTCGATGACGGAAATCGTCATCATCGTCGTCGCGTTCGTCGTGATGGCGGGTCTGCTGCTCCTCGTGCACAAGACCAAGCTCGGCCGCGCCATGCGCGCCATCGCCGAGAACCCGAACAATGCTTCGCTGATGGGCGTGAACCCGAACTTCGTGATCTCGGCCACGTTCATGATCGGCTCGGCGCTCGCAGCGCTGGCCGGCGTGATGATCGCCTCGGAATACGGCAACGCGCACTTCTACATGGGCTTCATCCCCGGCATGAAGGCCTTCACGGCCGCGGTGCTGGGCGGTATCGGCAATCTCGGCGGCGCCATGGTCGGCGGCGTGGTGCTCGGTCTGATCGAGCAGCTCGGCGCAGGCTACATCGGTAACCTGACCGGCGGGGTGTTCGGCAGTAACTATCAGGACGTCTTCGCATTCATCGTGCTGATCGTCGTGCTCGTGTTCCGTCCGTCGGGGCTGCTGGGCGAACGTGTCGCGGACCGCGCATAAGAGGGAGTAACACAACATGACTTCAATTCAACCGATCGAGCCGTCGACGACGCTCATCCCCGAAAAGAACATGACGAAGACCCTCACGGTCGGCATCGTGACGGCCATCGTCGTGGCAGCGCTTCCCTTCGTGGTGGGCGCCGCGGGTGGCAACTACTGGGTGCGCGTGCTCGACTTCGCGATGCTGTACGTGATGCTCGCGCTGGGTCTGAACGTGGTGGTGGGCTTCGCCGGCCTGCTCGACCTGGGCTACATCGCGTTTTACGCGGTGGGCGCCTACGTCGCCGCGCTGCTGACTTCGCCGCACCTGACCACGCAGTTCACGTGGATCGCCAACATGTTCCCGAACGGGCTGCATACGCCGTACTGGATCGTGGTGCCGTGCGCCATGGCGCTCGCCGCGATCTTCGGCGTGCTGCTCGGCGCGCCGACGCTGCGTCTGCGTGGCGACTACCTCGCCATCGTGACCCTGGGCTTCGGGGAAATTGTTCGTATCTTCATGAACAACCTCGACCGTCCGGTGAACATCACCAACGGGCCGCAGGGCATTACCGGCGTCGCGCCGCTGCAGGTGTTCGGCTTCAATCTCGCGCAGCCGCACGAGATCCTGGGCTTCACGTTCACGTCGGTCTACATGTACTACTACGTGTTCGTGATCTGCGCGCTGCTCGTGATCTGGGTGTGTACGCGTCTGCAGCACTCGCGTATCGGCCGCGCATGGGCCGCGATCCGCGAGGACGAAATCGCCGCCAAGGCCATGGGTATCAACACCCGTAACGTCAAGCTGCTCGCGTTCGCGATGGGCGCGTCGTTCGGCGGCCTGTCGGGCGCGATGTTCGGTGCGTTCCAGGGCTTCGTTTCGCCGGAATCGTTCACCTTCTGGGAATCGGTCGTCGTGCTTGCCTGCGTGGTGCTGGGCGGCATGGGCCACATCCCCGGCGTGATTCTCGGCGCCGTGCTGCTCGCCATTTTCCCCGAGTTCCTGCGCTCGACGATGGGCCCGCTCCAGCACATGCTGTTCGGCCACGAAGTCGTCGATACGGAAGTCATTCGCCAGCTGCTCTACGGCCTCGCCATGGTCGTCATCATGCTGTATCGCTCGGAAGGCCTGTGGCCGGCGGCGAAGCACGAAGACAAGATCGCGAAGATCGCCAAGCGTGCCAGCAAGAAGCCGGTTCGCGCATAAGGACAGGGAGAACACCACATGAGCAACAAAGCTATCCGCCTGTCCGTGAAGGGCGTGAACAAGCGCTTCGGCGGCTTGCAGGCGCTGTCCGACGTCGGCCTGCAGATCGAGGAAGGCACGATCTACGGCCTGATCGGCCCGAACGGCGCCGGCAAGACCACGTTCTTCAACGTGATTACCGGTCTGTACACGCCTGACTCGGGCGAATTCAAGCTCGACGGCACGGCCTATACGCCGACCGCTGTCTATCAGGTAGCGCAGGCGGGCATTGCACGTACCTTCCAGAACATTCGCCTGTTCGGCGGCATGACCGCGCTCGAGAACGTGATGGTCGGCCGCCACGTGCGCACGAAGCACGGCCTGCTTGGCGCTGTGTTCCAGACCCCCTCGGAGCGTCAGGAAGAGCGCGAGATCAAGGAGCGCGCGATCGAACTGCTCGAATACGTGGGCATCGCGCAATACGCGGACTACACCTCGCGCAACCTCTCGTATGGCCACCAGCGCCGTCTGGAAATTGCGCGCGCGCTCGCGACCGATCCGAAGCTGCTCGCGCTCGACGAGCCGGCAGCCGGCATGAACGCGACCGAGAAGGTCGAACTCACGCGCCTGCTCGACAAGATCCGCGCGGATGGCAAGACCATCCTGCTGATCGAGCACGACGTGAAACTGGTGATGGGCCTGTGCAACCGGATGACAGTGCTCGACTATGGCAAGGTGATCTCCGAAGGGCTGCCGCAAGACGTGCAGAAGGACCCGAAGGTGATCGAGGCATATCTGGGTGCGGGGGTTCACTGATGTCGACATCGGTTCTGAAAATCAAGGGTCTGCAGGTCAATTACGGCGGGATCCAGGCAGTCAAGGGCGTGGACATGGAAGTTCGCCAGGGCGAACTCGTCACGCTGATCGGCGCGAACGGCGCGGGCAAGACCACGACGATGAAGGCCATCACGGGTCTGAAGCCGTACTCGGCGGGTGACATCGAGTACATGGGCCAGTCGATCAAGGGCGTGCCCGCGTATGAACTGCTCAAGCGCGGCCTCGCGATGGTGCCGGAAGGCCGCGGCATCTTCGCGCGCATGTCGATCCTCGAAAACATGCAGATGGGCGCGTACCTGCGCAGCGACAACGACGGCATCCAGAAGGACGTCGAGCGCATGTTCGGCTTCTTCCCGCGCTTGAAGGAACGCGCCACGCAGCTCGCAGGCACGCTCTCGGGCGGCGAACAGCAGATGCTTGCCATGGCGCGCGCGATCATCAGCAAGCCGAAGCTTCTGCTGCTCGATGAGCCGTCGATGGGTCTCTCGCCGATCATGGTCGAGAAGATCTTCGAAGTGGTGCGCACGATCTCGTCGGAAGGCATCACGGTGCTGCTCGTGGAGCAGAACGCACGTCTCGCGCTGCAGGCGGCCAATCGCGGCTACGTGATGGATTCGGGCCTCGTGACGATGGAAGGCGAAGCCAAGCAGATGCTCGACGATCCGAAGGTGCGCGCAGCGTACCTGGGCGAGTAAGCTGCATTGCGGTCCTCGCGGCCGCATAAAAAACAAAAGCCGCATGGGTGCGAAACCCATGCGGCTTTTTTCATGGCTTCGGCCAATTAGGCTCAGGCGAGCGCTTCGGACTCCTGCACGGCGAGGCGCTTGCCGAGACTCACCACGGCATCGGTGCGATAGCCGAGCTGCTCGTAGAACGCGAGCACCTCGGCCTTGTCGGTGAGCACCTGAAGGTTGAGCTTCAGGCACCCCATCGCGGCGAGCGCGTTTTCCGCATGGCGCACGAGCCGCGTGCCGAGGCCATGGCGCCGCGCTTCGGGCGCGACGGCGACCGAATAGAGCCAGCCGCGATGCCCGTCGTAACCCGCCATTGCCGTGCCGACGAGCGCGCCGTCGGCGTCCCGCGTCGCAACGAAGAACAGCTCCGGCTGCGTGCCGAGCTTGTTCGCGATCGACAGACGCGGATTGCGATGCGGCCGGCTCGCATCGTTGTACTCGGGAAACGCCTGCCGCCAGAGCGCGATCACCGCTTCGGTATCGGCTTCGCTGAACACGCGGATCGTGACGGACATCGCTCGTGCTCCGTCCGATTACAGCGAGTCGAGGATCGTGCGCAGCATCGCCATCATCTGGTCGATTTCCTGCGTCGTCACGTTCAGCGCCGGCATGAAGCGCAGCAGGTTCGGGCGCGCGGCGTTGAGCAGCAGGCCGTCCGGCTGCATGAGGCGCGCCTTCTCGACGATCTCCGGCCCGATGTCCTTGCCGAGCAGCAGCGCGCGCAGCAAGCCTTCGCCACGCTCGCCCTGGAAGCCGCGTTCGGCCGAAAGCTCGAGCAGCTTTTCGCGCAGATACTCGCCGCGCTCGCGCACGCCTTCGAGGAAGCCGGGCGCAACCAGTTGCGAGATCACCGAATAGCCCACGGCGGTCATCAGCGGGTTGCCGTTGTACGTGCCGCCCTGGTCGCCCGCTTCGAACACGGCGATTTCCTTCTTCGCGAGCAGCGCCGCGAGCGGCACGCCGCCGCCGATGCCCTTGCCGAGCGTCATGATGTCCGGCTCGATGCCCGAGAGTTCGTAGGCGAAGAGGGTGCCCGCACGGCCGCAGCCGCTCTGCACTTCGTCGACGATCAGCAGGATGCCGTGCTTCTTCGTGAGCGCGCGCAGCTGCTGCATGAATTCGCGCGTGGCGGGAATCACGCCGCCTTCGCCCTGGATCGGCTCGAGCATCACGGCGACGGTCTTCGCGTTGATGAGCTTTTCAACCGAGGCGATGTCGTTCAGATCGGCCTTCGGGAAGCCCGGCACTTGCGGTGCGTAGATCGTGTCCCAGCCCGGCTTGCCGCTCGCCGACATCGTCGCGATCGTGCGGCCGTGGAAGCTGTGGTCGAACGTGATGATCTCGTAGGCGCCGTCACGATGCTTCTTGCCCCACTTGCGCGCGAGCTTGATCGCGCCTTCGTTGGCTTCGGCGCCGCTGTTGGCGAAGAACACCTTGTCGAAGCAGCTGTGCTCGGTGAGCAGGCCGGCGAGCTTCGCCATCGGCTCGTTGTAGAAGGCCGGCGACGGGTTGATGAGCAGGCGCGACTGCTTTTCCAGCGCCTCGATCATGCCGTCGTTGCAGTGCCCGAGGCTGTTGACCGCCCAGCCCTGGATGAAGTCCAGGTATCGCTTGCCCTCGTTGTCGTAGAGCCACGACCCCTTGCCATGCGTGAAAACGATTTCGGGCCGGTTGGTGATGTACATCAGCGACTCGATCGGGTACTCGGAATAATTCATGGCAACGGGCTCCGCGTTGGGGCTGCACAAGGGTTGAAAAGATACGGCGGAAAAACAAAAAGCCACGGACTGGCCGTGGCTTTCGTGATTCGAACTTGCTGTGCGTTGAGAAGTACAACGCGCGTCCGCGAGTAGCCAGGCCCTAAAGATGGGGCGAGCGGCGACGTCGAAGGGCGGACAGGATGCAGTTCATGGGCGCAAGAATACGACAAGCCGAATGGCGATGTAAACCATCAATGTGCCGAATTTTTCCAGGCGGCCGAAGAATTTTTCGTGACGACTGCCCGGCGGGTCGATGCATTGCACACGCAACGACCCATCCAGACGAGCGTCAGACGGCGTTCGCGAGGTCCGCGGCGCTCGTGAACGAGTCTGCGTAGAACTCGTCTTCGGGCAGGCCGTGGTGCTGCGTGAAGTCGCGCTGCGCCGACTCCACCATCACCGGCGCGCCGCACGCATAGACCTGGTAACCCGAAAGATCGGGCAGATCCTCGATCACGGCGCGGTGCACGAAGCCCGTGCGGCCGGTCCACTCGTCGTCGGCGGCGGGCTCGGAGAGCACCGGCACGAAGCGGAAGTTCGGGATGTCCTTCGCCCATTGCTCGGCGAGTTCCATCAGGTACAGGTCCTTCTTCTGACGCGCGCCCCAGTAGAGCGTCATCGGGCGGTTCAGGTTCTTGTGAACCGCGTGCTCGACGATCGCCTTGAGCGGCGCGAAGCCGGTGCCGGAGGCGAGCAGCACGATGGGCTTGTCGGACTCCTCGCGCAGGAAGAAGGTGCCGAGCGGCGCTTCGAAGCGCAGGATGTCGCGCTCCTTCATCTGCGAGAAGACGTGGTCGGTGAACTTGCCGCCCGGCATGTGGCGGATATGCAGCTCGATCGGGCCTTCCTCGTGCGGCGCGCTCGCCATGGAGTAGCTGCGGCGCGTGCCGTCCTTGAGGATGAACTCGAGGTACTGGCCGGCGAGATACTGCAGGCGCTCGTTGGCGGGCAGTTGCAGCTTGAGGACGACGACGTCGTCGGCGCGGCGCTCGATGGCGGCGATGCGGGTAGGCAGCTTGCGCACCTGCACGTCGCCCACGCCCGCGACTTCGCGGATATCGATTTCGAGGTCCGTTTGCGCCGTCGCACAGCAGAAGAGGGCCATGCCGCGCGTTTTTTCGTCATTGGAAAGCGCCGAAGCCGCATGGGCGCGCTGCTCGACTTCGCCGTGGCAGACCGTGCCCTTGCACGAGCCGCACGCGCCGTTCTTGCAGCCATACGGCAGGCCGATGCCCTGACGCAGGGCCGCGTTGAGAATGGGTTCGTCGGGCTCGACCTGGAATTGCCGGCCGCTTTGCTTGAGCGTTACGTTGAAAGCCATATTCAGGGAAGCGTAAGTCTGTATCCGAGGGTTGAATCCGATCGCGGGTCGCTTTGGGTAAGCTGCCGCGTTTCCTTGTCGGCCTTCGCCGCGAGGCCCGGGCCGCTAAAATGGTTCCACCATGATTGCCACACGAACCTTGCGCCGTGCGCGCATCCTGATTGTCGGTTGCGGCGACGTCGGCCTGCGCGGCGTCGCCCAGTTGCGCGAGCGGCCAGACCGCGCGCGCGTATTCGCGCTCACGCGCCGAGCCGAGCGCGCAGACGTCGTGCGGGCCGCGGGAGCCACGCCGGTGCGCGGCGACCTCGATTCCCGCAAGAGTCTCGCGCGGATCGCGGGCCTGGCTCGCACCGTCCTGCACCTCGCGCCACCGCAAAAATCCGGCGACGACGATCTGCGCACGCGCCGCCTGATCGCAGCGCTCGCGGCGCGGCGTCGCGCGGTGTCGCGGCCTGCGCTGGCGGGCGTGGCGCCGCGCGCCTTGCGGCCCCCATTGCATTGCCTCGTGGACCGCATGCGCCGCAGCGCTTTCGGCGATGCCGCAGCCTTTGGAGCATCCGTCATTGTACCCGAGCGCATCCGGCGGTTTTCTCGTACCCGGCGCAAGCGCCTCGAACGCCCGAGGCTCGTCTACGCGAGCACGACGGGGGTGTACGGGGATTGCGGCGGCGCGCGCATCGACGAAACGCGCACGGTGCAGCCCGCCAACGCCCGCGCCGTGCGCCGGGTGTCGGCCGAGCGGCAACTGCGCGGCGCCACGGCGCGCGGTGCGCTCAGCGCCACGATCGCGCGCATTCCCGGCATTTACGCCGCGAACCGCCTCCCGCTCGCGCGGCTCGAGAAGCGCACGCCGGCGCTCGTTGACAGCGACGACGTCTACACGAGCCATATCCACGCAGACGACCTCGCGGCGATTCTCCTGCGCCTCGCGACGCACGGCCTTCCGGGGCGTGCGATCCACGCGACGGACGACAGCGAACTGAAGATGGGCGAGTAT
Organism: Paraburkholderia guartelaensis; assembly: GCF_004353905.1. Lineage (GTDB taxonomy): Bacteria > Pseudomonadota > Gammaproteobacteria > Burkholderiales > Burkholderiaceae > Paraburkholderia > Paraburkholderia guartelaensis. Next base: position 27,896 of record NZ_SMOD01000023.1, read on the forward strand.
TTCGACCGCGTAGCCGATGCCTTCGGCCTCGCGCGCGCGCCGCGCGTGAGCCGTGCCGAGGCCGAGCGCGAACTCGAGCCGGTCTTGCTGTCGTTCATGCGGGAGTCGCGACGGCTCGCCAATACGCGCCTCAAGCGCGAGCTGCGCGTGCGTTTGCGTTATCCCGACGTAGATGCGTTCTTGCGCACGCTGCCGCCGCACCCGTGACTCCGGGCGGGCGGCGCGGCGCAAAGCGTGCCGTTCACGTGATGGCCGGCAGCGCTTCGAGCAGGAGGAAGCACAATAGCGCTCCGATGAGCGCCCCGATGAGGTTCGGATGATACTGATGTCGCATATGCATCGACGCGAGCAGGCCACCAATCAGAACCGCCCCTAGCGCCATGAAGGCCATCAACACGAATGAGATTTCGAATGAGCCGTTGATGATCATGATGCCCCTCCTTGCAACTTGTAATCGTTCTTGAGACGAGTATAGGGCGGAAGCTCGGCAAGGACATGCTGCGGCGCGGCGAAAACGATGCCTGTTTGCAAGCATCGGTGCGTCAACCCACTGAGCGGCGGGCGCTCGTATCGCCCGGTGGTGGTTTACCCCTTGTTGCGCAACGCGTCGAGCGCTGTGGCGTCGAGCCATTGCCAGGCGCCCGGCGCCAGGCCGGCGGGCAGGCAGAAGCCGCCGATGCGCTCGCGGTGAAGCGCCTCGACGCGGTTGCCGGCCGCGGCCACCATCCGCTTGACCTGGTGATACTTGCCTTCGAGCACGGTCAGCTCCAGCTCGTGGTCCGCACGTGCGTTTGCGGCGACGGCGACAATCGGCTCGCGCTCGCCGTGCAGCAGCACGCCTGCACGCAGGGCATTGAGCTGGGTTTCGTCGAGCGGATGGCGCGTGGTCGCCACGTAGACCTTCGGCACCTTGCGTTTGGGCGACGTGAAGGCGTGGACGAACTGGCCATCGTCGGAAAGCAGCAGGAGGCCGGTCGTATCCTGATCGAGGCGGCCGACGCATTGCACGTTGCGCTCCCCGAACTGCGGCGGCAGGAGATGAAACACGCTCAAGTGATGCTGCGGATCGCGCGAGCACTCATAGCCCGCGGGCTTGTTGAGCGCAATGTAGGCGCGCTCGTGAAACGGCCACGGCGTGCCGTCCACGCTGAAAACGAGACCAGCCGTGTCGAACGTTGCGAGCGGGTCGCTGCACGGCTCGCCCGCGACGGCGACCCGCGCGTCGGCGATGAGGGCACGGCATTGACGGCGTGAGCCGAAACCCTGAGTGAAGAGGATGCTTTCGAGATTCATGACGAACGGCTGACAGCGTAGAGCCGGCTATTTTATCCGTGGCGACGTGGTCCGCGCTGTCGTGCCCGTCACCTGTCCGCTTCGCACGGCTTGACCGCGTATTTCGGGCGGATGGCGTAACGTAGCGCAGGGTATTGGCAGGTCCGGCGCATTGCATGACCCGGACGCCTGAATACACGCCCCCAATTTTCTACTTGCGCAGCGCCCGGCCTCGGAGCGCGCGCTGCGCCATTCGGCTCACGTGGAGAACACCATGGCGAAGACAATAGCGGATCATCTGGCGAAAACGCTCGAGGCAGTCGGCATCGAGCGCATCTGGGGCGTGACCGGCGACAGCCTGAACGGGCTGTCGGCGAGTCTGCGAAAGCTCGGCACGATCCGCTGGATGCACACGCGGCACGAGGAAGTCGCCGCCTTCGCGGCGGGTGCCGAAGCGGCGGCAACCGGCCGGCTTGCGGTGTGCGCGGGCAGTTGCGGGCCTGGCAATCTGCATCTCATCAACGGTCTCTACGACTGCCATCGCAACCACTCGCCGGTGCTCGCGATCGCAGCGCACATCCCCTCGACGGAAATCGGCCTCGGCTATTTCCAGGAGACGCACCCTACCGAACTCTTCCGCGAGTGCAGCCATTACGTGGAACTGGTGACGAACGCCTCGCAGTTCCCACGCGTGCTCGACACCGCGCTGCGCACCGCGATCGACCAGAAGGGCGTCGCCGTGATCGTGCTGCCCGGCGACGTGGCGCTCTTGGACGCGTCCGACGAGGAGCCGGCATGGGCCCAGGCGGCGCGTCCGGCGACCTTGCCTTCGTCGGCGGATATCGACCGGCTCGCCGAGTTGCTCAATCGCTCCGAGGCGGTGACGCTGCTGTGCGGAAGCGGCTGCAAGGGCTCGCATGACGAAGTGGTGGCCTTTGCGGACGCGCTCGGCGCGCCGACGGTGCATGCGCTGCGCGGCAAGCAGTACGTCGAATGGGATAACCCATTCGACGTGGGCATGACCGGGCTGATCGGCTTCAGCTCGGGCTACCACGCGATGATGTCGTGCGACACGCTCGTCATGCTCGGCACCGACTTCCCTTATCGCAACTTCTATCCGCAGCACGCGAATATCGTGCAGATCGACCGCGACGCGGCCGCGCTCGGCAAACGCGCACCGCTCACGCTCGGGCTCATCGGCGACGTACGCGAGACGTTGCGCGCGCTCACGCCGAAGCTCACGCGCAAGACCGACCGGCGCTTCATCGAGCATGCGCGCGAGCACTACGCGAACGCGCGCAAGGGACTCGACGAGCTTGCGCGCCCGGCGGCCGCCGGCAAGCCGCTGCATCCGCAGTATGTGGTGGCGCGTCTCGACGCGCTCGCCGAGGACGATGCGATCTTCGCGGTCGATGTCGGCACGCCCACGCTCTGGGCCGCGCGCTATCTGACGATGAACGGCCGGCGCCGCCTGCACGGCTCGTTCAACCACGGCTCGATGGCGAACGCCATGCCGCAGGCGCTCGGCGCGCAGGCAGCGCACGCCGGGCGCCAGGTGGTTTCGCTCTCCGGCGACGGTGGCCTTTCGATGCTGCTCGGCGACATTCTCACGGCGCGTCAGCTCGATCTGCCGATCAAGATCGTTGTCCTGAATAATAGTTCGCTCGGTTTCGTCGCCATGGAGATGAAGGCGGGCGGCTACGTGGAGACGGGCACCGATCTGGTGGCCACCAACTTCGCGGATATCGCGCAAGGCGCGGGCCTTTTTAGCGTGCGCGTGGAGACGTCCGAAGCACTCGATGAGGCGTTGCGCGCGGCGTTCTCGCACGCAGGGCCGGCGCTCGTCGACGTGGTGACGACGAAGCACGAACTGGCCATGCCGCCGAAGCTGCAGTGGGCGCAGGCGAAAGGGTTCAGCCTCTACATGCTGCGTGCGGTGCTGAGCGGGCGCGGAGACGAAGTGGTGGAGCTGGCGCAGACGAATTTGCGCTGAGGCTCGTACGGCAGACCTGCGTCAGTCAGTGATCGAGACGCAGGTGCTGTCCTCGGGCCAGGTGCGAAATTCATCGACCCGGCCCGCGCGCACGTCGAGCAGCAGCCGGTCCAGCGCTTCGAGCCTGGCGGATCTGTCCGCGCTCGAGCGGATCAACGTGGCGGCGGTGCGTCCGGAGACCGACTCGTGGGCCTCGATGAGGATGCGTATGGCTTCCTCTCGTGTCATGAAAATGCGGTCCATCGTGCGCTCCCGGTTTGCTATCTCAATAACTTCGACAACGATAGCAGCGGGGCGCGGCAGGCCGTGCGGCATCCGCAGGACGCTTGATCTTCGTCCAAAGAACGGCGTGGCGGATTCAGGCCGGCAACAAAAAACCCGCGAAGCCTGAGGCTTTCGCGGGTTTCAGGATTCCGGCGGCAATTGCCGGAAAGCATTCTGGTGCCTCGGGCCGGAATCGAACCGGCACTCCTTTCGGAACCGGATTTTGAGTCCGGCGCGTCTACCAATTTCACCACCGAGGCGTGTATTTATGCGAGTTTCTCGCACCCGAGCAAACATACGAGTGCTCGAAGTAGCCGGTGATTATGACGCAAATCGCCCGCCCAGGCAACTATGCGGCGGCAAGCGGTCAAATCGTCCGCGAGAACCGCTCGGGCTGCTGCGCGCCAAGATAGCGGTCAAACACCATCGCAATATTGCGCACCAGCATGCGCCCAGCGGGCAGCACCTCCAGGCGGTCGGCGCTGCGCGCAACGAGCCCGTCGCGTTCGAATTCGCGCAGCCGTTCGAGTTCGGGCGTAAAGGCCGCCGGAAAACGCACCCCGTAGGCGGCCTCGAATTCGTCGTAACGCAGTTCGAGATTGCACATGAGTTCCGTGATGATGTCGCGGCGCAGACGGTCATCGGCGGTGAGGCGCACGCCTTTGGCGGTCGCAAGCTTGCCCGCGCCAATGGCCGCGCCGTAGCCAATCAGGTCTTTTGCGTTCTGCGCGTAGACGTCGCCGACCTTGCCGATCGCCGAGGCGCCAAAGCCGATCAGGTCGCAGTCGGCGCGCGTGCTGTAGCCCTGGAAATTGCGATGCAGCGTGCGTTGGGCCTGGGCGCGCGCGAGTTCGTCGGTGGGCAGCGCGAAATGGTCCATGCCGATGTAGACGTAGCCCGCCTCGGTGAGCTGCTCGATCACGAGCCTTAGCAGCGCCATGCGTTCCGCGGGCGTGGGCAACGTGGCTTCGTCCATCTGGCGCTGCATCTTGAAGAGATGCGGCATGTGCGCGTAGCCGAACACCGAGATGCGATCGGGCGCGAGCAGCAACATCGTTTCGAGCGTGCGGCTGAATGTTTTGACGTTCTGGTGCGGCAAGCCGTAGATCAGATCGACGCTGATCGATTCGAAGCCGTTCGCGCGCGCGGCGTTCATGACGTCTACGGTCAGCTCGAGCGGCTGGATGCGGTTGACGGCCTTCTGCACGACCGGATCGAAGTCCTGAACGCCCAGGCTCAGACGGTTGAAGCCAAGCGAACGCAGATGCGCAATGGTCTGCGCCGTGGCTTCGCGCGGGTCGATCTCGATCGAGTATTCGCCGGTGTCGTCGGGCTGCAGCGCGAAGTATTCGCGCGTGGCGGCCATCAGCGCGCTCATTTCGTCCAGCGAGAGAAAGGTGGGCGTGCCGCCGCCCCAATGCAGCTGCGAAACGGGGCGCTTCGTGTCGAACAGCGCGGCCTGCAGCTCCACTTCGCGGATCATCTGCGCGAGATACGGTTTCGCGCGGCCGCGATTCTTCGTGATGACCTTGTTGCAGCCACAATAGAAACAGACGGTGTCGCAGAACGGGATGTGGAAGTACAGCGAGAGGTCGGTTTCGCTTGCGCCCGGATCGGCCGCCGCGCGCCGGTAGTCGGCGGGATCGAAGTCGTCGCGGAACTGCAGCGCGGTGGGGTAGGAGGTGTAACGCGGGCCGTTGGCGCCGTATTTGGCAAGCAGGTCGGGGCGAAAGAGCAGGTCGGCGTCGCTCATGCAAAGCTCACTGGGAAGGGCGGCGCACGGGTGGGCAGCGTCCGGCGCCGCGGAAGGCCGCGCACAGGTGGCCTGTCCCTTGTCCTACAGCGCCAGATGGACAAAGTGTACGAGCGAGTAGGAAGAAGCGATTGTGTAAAAAGGTCGCATGCGAGCGATGGCACAATGCCGTCTGGTCCGCCGCCGCGCGGACGCAATCTGTCAGAGTTCCAGGAAGCCGAAGTGAGTACCGTTTTTCCCGCCGATGCCTCAGCGCATGCCTGCCGTCCCGGTTGCGGCGCGTGCTGCATCGCGCCGTCCATTACGAGCCCGATTCCGGGCATGCCTCAAGGCAAGCCGGCCGGCGTGCGATGCGTTCAACTCGGCGAGGACCTGCGCTGCATGATCTTCGGCTCGCCGTTGCGACCGGCGTGCTGCTCGGGGCTGCAGCCGCAGCCCGAGATGTGCGGGGCGTCGCGCGAGGAGGCCATCGTCTGGCTCACGCGTCTCGAGGCGCAAACCCAGCCGCGAAGCCAGCCGTAAGCCCAGCCACAAGCGCCAGCCGCAAGCGCCAGTAGCGCGCTGAACGAGGCGCAAACTGCGTCGGCCAGCCGTTATGCGCCAGAATGACGGCGCGTCGAACCCGGCCAAACAAGGAGATTTCGCATGGTCCACACCGCAACGCGCGTTTCCCGGCGCGCCTTCCTGTTCACAGCCTGCGCTGCGGCAGGGACGGCGATGTCGCTCGGCGCGTGTGCGACGGGGATTTTCCCGTTCATTCCCGATCACTACACGTTTTCGCAGCAGCAGGTGCAGGACGCGGTGCAGCGCAAGTTTCCCTATCACCGCTCGATGCAGCAGATTTTCGACGTCTCGCTCACGAACCCCGTCGTGACACTGCAGCCCGATCGCAACCGGGTGGCCGTGCGCCTCGACGCGCATCTCGAAAGCCCGTTGATGCAGCAGCCCGTGAGCGGCGCGTTCACGGTGTCGAGCGAACTCGCCTACGACAGCGCGAACCGCGCCGTGGTGCTGCGCTCGCCTTCGGTCGACGGCGTCGACATGGCGGGCAACGCCGCCGCCTACGCGCCGCAGGTGAGCGCGGTCGCCGCGCTCGTCGCGACCCAGCTGCTCAACAACTACCCCGTCTATACCTTCAAGCCCGACCAGCTCCAATTTGCCGGCGTCAACTACGAACCCGGTACAATCACCATCCTTACAAACGGCATACGCGTGCAGATCGTCGAGAAGTAAGCGGACGAAACGCCAGCGCACGCGGCCGTCGTCGGTCGCGTGGCGCGGCGTGCGCCGTGCCGACGCTCAAAGAAGAGGGATAAAAGGGATGGACTGGATTTTGACCTGCAAGGCCTTGATTCTCGGCATCGTCGAAGGCCTGACGGAATTTCTGCCCGTTTCGAGTACGGGGCATCTGATCGTCACCGGCAGCTTGCTCAATTTCGACGGCGAGTATGCAAACACCTTCTATGTGGTGATTCAGTTTGGCGCGATTCTCGCCGTGTGCTGGGAGTTCCGGCGCAAAATCGGCGAGGTCGTCGTAGGGTTGCCCTCGCGGCCCGATGCGAGGCGCTTCACGCTCAACGTGATCGTCGCCACCATTCCGGCAGTCGTGCTCGGTCTGATGTTCGAGAAGGCGATCAAGTCGGTGCTCTTCGCGCCGGTGCCGGTCGCGTTCGCGCTCGTTGGCGGCGGCCTCGTCATCCTGTGGGTCGAAAATCGCCTGCGTGGCCCGAAGGGACTGCCGGTCGCCGAGCAGCGCAGCGCGCGCGTGAACTCGATTGACGAGATCACGCCGCTCGACGCATTCAAGGTAGGCTGCGCGCAGTGCTTCGCGCTGATTCCGGGCATGTCGCGTTCCGGCTCGACCATCATCGGCGCGATGCTGTTCGGCCTCGAGCGGCGCGTCGCGACCGAGTTCTCGTTCTTCCTTGCGATTCCCGTGATCTTTGGCGCGACCGTTTATGAGCTGTACAAGAGCTGGCACGAGCTGTCGGCGGACTGGCTCGGGCTCTTCGGCATCGGCTTCGTCGCCGCGTTCGTGAGCGCGTTTGCGTGCGTGCGCTGGCTGCTGCGCTTCGTGGCTACGCACGATTTCACCGCCTTCGCGTGGTACCGGATCGCTTTCGGTCTCGTGATCCTGCTGTTCGGCTATGGCGGCGGGCTAGGCTGGGACGACTAAAAACGCAACGGGCGCCGTGTGACATCACGGCGCCCGTTTTTCTTTACGGTTCGCGGTTTCAGTCCGCGCGGCGGCGGAACACGAGATCCCACACGCCGTGACCGAGCCGCAGGCCGCGGCGCTCGAATTTCGTCACCGGGCGGTAGTCGGGGCGCGGCGCGTAGTCGGCGGCCGTGTTCTCGAGCGCGGGCTCCGCGCTGAGCACTTCGAGCATCTGCTCGGCGTAGTTCTGCCAGTCGGTCGCGCAGTGCAGGTACGCGCCCGGCTTCATGCGCGAGACGAGATGGGCGACGAACTTCGGCTGAATCAGACGGCGCTTGTGATGGCGCGCCTTGTGCCACGGATCGGGGAAGAAGATGTGCACGCCGTCGAGGCTCGCCGGCGCGATCATGTGCTCGAGCACTTCCACGGCGTCGTGCTGGATGATGCGGATGTTCTCGAGATTCTGCTCGCCGATCAGTTTCAGCAGCGCGCCAACGCCAGGCTCGTGGACCTCGACGCCGAGGAAGTCGTCCTCGTGGCGCAATGCGGCGATTTCCGCCGTGCTCGCGCCCATCCCGAAACCGATCTCCAGGATGCGCGGTGAGTGCCGTTCAAACACGGCGTCCCAGTCGGCGGCTTCGGGTGCGTAGGGCACGACGAAGCGCGGGCCGAGCTCGTCGAGCGCGCGGCGCTGGCCGGTCGAGACGCGGCCGGCGCGGGTCACGAAGCTGCGGATGCGCCGGTGGTGTAGCGCGTCGCCGGCGGGCGCATCGGATTGCGCGTTCGTGTCGGAGGCGGCGTCTTGTGCGTCGGACTGCGTGGAGTCGGGACGGGCGTCGTCGTTGGGATCGTGATTCATCTTCGCGGGTGGTGTGAGAGCGGCGGATGTCGCGGCTGTCGATAATGGGGGCGGGCTGCGCCTTCGGCTCGGTGAGGGGCATGCCGGGCTGTTCGGGGCCACGCGGCGCCGGGGGCTACGCGGGCCGACGCGGCCGGACGCCTTCCCGGACGCTTTCGCGTTCACCGGCATCGATGACGGCCTTTGGCCCGGCAGGCGGGCGCGGCGCGCTCGAAGCCCAGCGGCTCCGAAGCCGACGCGCATTATATCAGCGCGCCCGCACGGCTCTGGCGGCGCGGCGTGCCCGCAGCGCCTCGCTGTGCGCCGGTCCGGGCATCGATCAACGTCTCAATCGGCTGAAACGACGACCCGCATGCGCGTGGGTTCGCTCAATTCGAACGCATTCACACGCCCGGCGCGCACGTCGAATAGCAGGCGCGTGAGGTCGTCGGCGGCGGCGCGCAGGCGCTCGGCTTCGCCGGGTGGGCGCTCGTCGGCGTCGGCGAGAAGGATTTTGCGCGAGCGCACGATCAGGCTGATCGCGCTCGGCCGGGACATGAAAAATTGATCCATCGGAGACTGGTGCGCCAGAGGGCGCGCAGCGAGTCGTTATGCGGCAGTCGAGCGAAATGCGTGTCGGCGGACCTGCTCGCGGCGCGTGCGGGAGGACCCGATGAGCGCCAGAGTGCATTGTGCAACGGAGGAATTCAGGTCGCGCCCGGCGTGTGCCGGTCGGGCGGGCTTGGCGTCCCGGCAGGGGCGCTGTTCGAAAGCCCAAGCCTCGAAGAGAGGTCGGCAAACCGACGTGGAGCGGGCGATGGGAATCGAACCCACGTCATCAGCTTGGGAAGCTGAGGTAATGGCCATTATACGACGCCCGCAGAGCGCGCTATTTTACGCGGTTTTGGCCTTCCTGCGCAATGACGCGGCCAAGCGACGCGGCGCGCAGTGCGCGCCGCCGGATCAAACAGATTGTGCGCCGATACGTCCTCAAATCCCAAACAGCGTGAGGGAAACCGCCGCGCGGGTGACGATCATCAGCAGCACCTGCACGATCACGAAGAGCAGAATCGGCGAGAGGTCGAGGCCGCCGAGGTTCGGCAGGATACGGCGCAGCGGGTTGAGGAACGGTGCCGTCAGCTGGAACAGCACGGGCATTGCCGCCGATCGCGGATTGAGCCACGAGAGCAGCGCCATCAGGATCGTCAGCCAGATCAGCAGGTTGAGCGCCCATTTCACGAGCGTGAGCAACGCGACGATCAGCAGCGTCGGCAAAAGACCCAATGGGTCCACGCCTGCGATCCATACCATCAGCAGCACGTAGGCGATGGCCGCGATCAGCGCGCCGACCACGCTCGCCCAGTCGATGCCGCGTACGCCGGGAATCACGTGCCGCAGTGGCAGCACCAGCCAGTTGGTGACCTGCTGGATCGCGTGGGTCACGGGGTTGTACGGCGGCACACGCACGTACTGGAGCCAGGCGCGCAACAGCAGGGCGGCGCCGAACAGCGTGAAGACCGTATTGAGCAGAAAGCGGGCGATATCGCCGAACATCGGTGTTGTTTCCTTCTTGTGTGGGTGGCGGCGCGCTTGGCGTGTGGCGGCCGATAAAAGGTCATGTCGGGGTTCCGTTCGCCCCGTTCAACCACGCGGAGCACATCAGACGGACACCTTGACCTCGCTGATCAGGATGGTGCCATTTCCGCCGTCGGTGTAGTTGGGAATGTCGTCGAGGAGTGTGTCGGCATGCGGCTGAAACACCGCGTAGAACGCGTCGACCGTCTCGAACAGGAAGTGTCCGGCCGCAACGTACGGCGGCGGCGTGCCCGGCGGCCCCGCATTGATGCCGATGTCGACCGACCAGCCCTTGAGCGATTCGCCAAAGAGCTTCGCCGCGAGCGGCATGTGGTGCGTGCTGTAGTACCCGGTGTCGAAACGCCCGTTCTCTCGATACGGATAAAGGATGCTGACCTTGATCATTGTGCGTGCTCGTCGGTGAGTCCCATGCGTGCGCGTTGCGTGCCGTTGCCATGCGCGCGCCGTCGCCACATTAACACGGCTTACGTCTCGCCAGTATCCGCGATCGATGCTGCCGCGAGCGCCCGGCGCGCGGCAGTGGCTGCCGTTTCTGGCGTGCGCGCCGCGCGAAATGGCTGCGCTCACGGCAGGCTTTTCCGCGAACGGCTACAGTGATTCAGACAGACCGCAGCAGGCAGGCGCCTCACGGCGCAAGCGTTGCGCCACAGCCGCGCGGCGCACGAAATGTTCGCTGTCGTACCGATCACGCGCCGACGGTGCGACTACAAATGACAGTGTTGGGCGCGACGTCGCACCGGTAGCCTGACGCGGCACGATTTCTGCTGGTGGCTTGCGGCGCATTCTGCGCAGTAACTCAAACCCAGCATGGGCAGGCCGCAACGAACAGTGCGCTGCGCATATACGGCGCGCGTGAGGCTATCTCGCAACACTGCAATTTTTGTCGCGGAATCTGAGCACAATACTTTTCATCGTTTCGGTTTCGTTGTTGCAGTCGTGCAATTGGGTTTGTTCCTATCGGTAGTCCGATTCGGGGAGTTCACCATGAGCATCTTCGCTTACCGAAAGCATCTGCGGTTTCTCACGCCCTTTCAGCGTCGCCGCTGGTGGGATCAGAAGAAGCGCCTGACGCCGCGCGTACGCATCAGCGGCGCCTATGTGCCGCCGAACGTCACGCGCGAGTTCACCTACGTGAAGGTCGGATAGCGGAGAGTTTGTTATCAGTGGCCGGCGGTTGTGCACCGCCGGCTGGTCGGATGAGATGCCCGGTCCCTGGACCGGGCATCGTCGTTTACAGCCTCGCCGCGTAGGGCTGCGGCAGCGGCAGAACGTAGTCCCGGTCAACCAATTTGTAATCAAACATTACCGGGAGGCTTGCCTCGCGACGCTCTCGCGCAAGTAACAATGACAGCGCCCTGATTTTTGTAACGAATGGCGGCGTGATCGGGCGCGTGTGCGGCGCTTTTTCGCCGCGGCCGCGCCCACCGGGCTTGACGCGCTATTAAGCGCCCCCAAAACAGGATTGCAATTCGAAACAAATGGCTACCAATGGCGGCCGCCGTTTTCGATACATTGAATGCGTGGGCAGTGCCCGTTATATGCGCGTCGCCGCTGGCGGCCGCCAGGAGAAGAGAAGTGAAAAAGACCGTATCGTTCATCGTTGCCGCCGCGCTGGGTGTGGGGTTTGTCAGCGCGGCCCAGGCGCACGTCTCGGTGGGTATCGGCATTGGCATTCCGGTGGCCCCGGCTTATCCCGTCTACGCTGCGCCGGTCTACGCACCGCCGCCCCCGCCCGTGGTCTATGCGCCGCCGCCGGTGGTGTACGCGCCGCCGCCTGCTGTCGTCGTAGGCGGCTACGGCGGCTATGGCTACTACGGCCATCCGTACTGGCATCACGGCTACTACGGCCACGGTTACTACGGCCGCGGCTACTACCGTCGTTGAGCATGACGGGCGGCGCATGCCGCCCGGCTGCTGGGTTCACGAACGGCGCAACGCCGGCTCATGCCGCGTTGCGCTGTTTGTTTTTGGCGTTCGCTTTGACCGCGTGCACGGCGCGCCAGGTCGGTTCAAGCCGACCGCGACGTAGGCGCACTCCGCGCCCGCCACGGATTACGACGCGCCCGCGCCCTGCAGGATCAGATCGCGATAGCCGTGCACGATCACGCTATACGAGAAGTACGCGAACAGCAGCGCCGAAAGCACGTGGCAGGCGCGCAGCAGACCAGTGCCGGCGCGTTTGCGGCCATGGCTGGCCAGTCCGCAAAGGAAAAAGGTCCACGCGAGACCGCCTGCAAAAAAGCCCAGCAGGAAGAGCGAAGCCGCGCCGGTGCTCGTCGCCCCCGACTTGGCGATGAGCGCGCCGCCGACTGCGGCGAACCAGAGAATCGCACTCGGCGACGAGAGGGCGAGCAGCACGCCGCGCATGAAGCTGCGCCATGGGTTGGGCAGCGGTGTGGCGCTATCGGCTTCACCTTCCACGGGCGGCGCCGATGCCGGATTGAGCGCTTCGCGCGCCATCTTCCATGTGAGCATGAGCAGCAGGGCGGAGCCGCCGATCCACACGATCCAGCGCACGGCAGAGAACTGCAGCAGCGCGGCCATGCCCGCAAGCGCGAGCGCGGCGTAGATGAGGTCGCCGAAACACGAGCCGAGTCCTAGCCAGAAGCCCGGGCGGAAGCCGTGGGTGAGCGTGAGCGAGATGATGGCGACGTTGACGAGACCGATGTCGAGGCAAAGCGAAAGCGACAGAAAAAAGCCGTCGGAAAGCAGAGAAACGTGAGACATGAAAACGATTTCTTGTTGATTTCTTGTTGGTATGGACTGCGCACCGCATACGCCCGCCTGTGAGCAAGCGGGCGCCGCGGCTCAAATCTGCTTCAAGCGTGCTTCAAACGCCGATGCACAGGTACTTCAGTTCGACATATTCGTCGATGCCGTACTTCGATCCCTCGCGCCCGAGACCCGACTGCTTCACGCCGCCAAACGGCGCGACTTCGTTCGAGATGAGTCCGGTGTTGATCCCGACCATGCCGTACTCGAGCGCTTCCGCCACGCGCCAGACGCGGCCGATATCGCGGCTGTAGAAGTACGAGGCGAGGCCGAATTCGGTGTCGTTGGCGAGGCCGATCACCTCGGCTTCGTCGCTGAAGCGGAACACCGCCGCGACCGGGCCGAAGGTTTCCTCGCGCGCGATCAGCATGTCGCGCGTGACGTTGGCGAGCACGGTGGGCTCGACGTAGCGCCCCGAGCTTACCTTGCCGCCCGCGACGACCTTCGCACCCTGGGCGGTCGCGTCGCGGATGTGCTGCTCGACCTTGGCGACGGCCGCGTCGTCGATCAACGGCCCCTGGTTCACGCCATCTTCGAAGCCGTTGCCCACCTTGATCTTGCGTGAGGCGGCGGCAAGCTTCTCGACGAAAGCGTCGTACACCTTGTCGTGCACATAGAAGCGGTTCGTGCAGACGCAGGTCTGGCCCGCGTTGCGGTACTTCGAGATCATCGCGCCTTCCACGGCGGCGTCGAGATCGGCGTCGTCGAACACGATGAAGGGGGCGTGGCCGCCCAGTTCGAGGGCGATTTTCTTGACCGTCGGCGCGCACTGCTGCATGAGGATGCGGCCCACCGGCGTCGATCCCGTGAACGAGAGATGGCGCACGACGTCGCTCTCGCACAGCGCCTTGCCAATTGCGAAGGAGTTTGCCGAGTCGGCAGTGACCACGTTGAACACGCCCTTGGGTACGCCCGCGCGCTGCGCCAGTTCGGCGAGCGCGAGCGCGCAAAGCGGCGTCTGCTCGGCGGGCTTCACGACGATCGTGCAACCCGCGGCGATGGCCGGCGCGACCTTGCGCGTGATCATCGCGATCGGGAAATTCCAGGGGGTGATCGAGGCGCACACGCCGATCGGCTGCTTGAGCACGACGAGCTTGCGGTCGCTGGCGGGGCTTGCGAGCACGTCGCCGTTCACACGCTTGGCCTCTTCGGCAAACCATTCCAGGAAGGACGCGCCGTAGATCACTTCGCCGCGCGCCTCGGCGAGCGGCTTGCCTTGCTCGGCCGTCATGATCGCGGCGAGGTCGTCGGCGTGCTCGATCACGAGGTCGAACCAGCGGCGCAGCACGGCTGCGCGTTCCTTGCCGGTCTTCGCGCTCCACGCGGGCAGCGCGGCGTTCGCGGCGCCGATGGCGCGATGCGCCTCGTCGGCGCCAAAGTCGGGCACGCTCGCGATCTCTGCGTTGTCGGCGGGGTCGAGCACGGCGAACGTGGCCGCACCGCCGCTCCATTCTCCGTCGATGTACGCGCGGGTCTTGAAGAGGGCGGGGTCGTTCAGTTGTGTCAGGCGCTCCGATGCGGGCATCATCCTCGAGTCTCCTCAGGTTCACTGGCGCCGCGGCTCATGCCATGCACGAGGCGTGACGCGGTAAGCGCGGCGTCGCGAAAAGGCGTCGCGTATGAATCGGCCGGCGTGGCGCCCGAGGGCACTGCGCCGGGTCGCGCTAGCTGCGGCTAAAGCCGAGCTCGTCGTAGAGACGGTCGACGCGCGTCTTCACGGCCGCGTCCATTTCGATTGCGCGGCCCCATTCGCGGTCGGTCTCGCCGGGCCACTTGTTGGTGGCGTCGAGCCCCATTTTCGAGCCGAGGCCGGCCACCGGCGAAGCGAAGTCGAGATAGTCGATCGGCGTGTTCTCGACGAGCACGGTGTCGCGCGCCGGATCGATACGCGTGGTGATCGCCCAGATCACCTCCTTCCAGTCGCGGATGTCCACATCATCGTCGACCACGACAATGAACTTTGTATACATGAACTGGCGCAGGAAGCTCCACACCCCGAACATCACGCGTTTTGCGTGCCCGGGGTAGCTCTTCTTCATCTGCACGATCGCCATGCGGTAGCTGCACCCCTCGGGCGGCAGATAGAAGTCGGTGATCTCGGGAAACTGCTTCTGCAGGAGTGGCACGAACACTTCGTTGAGCGCCACGCCGAGCACCGCGGGCTCGTCGGGCGGCTTGCCCGTGTAAGTCGAATGGTAGATCGCATCGCGGCGCATGGTGATGCGCTCGACCGTGAAGACGGGGAACCACTCCTGTTCGTTGTAGTAGCCCGTGTGGTCGCCATAGGGGCCTTCGAGCGCGTGTTCGTACGCGGCGCTCGCGCCTTTGGCGGGGCGCGGCGGCGCGCCAGCGGGCGCCGGGCCGGGCTCGCCCGCCTGCGGGTAGATGAAGCCTTCGAGCACGATCTCGGCGCGCGCGGGCACCTGGAGCGTGTCGACGCCGGGCGTCAGGCACTTCGCGAGTTCGGTGCGGGCGCCGCGCAACAGGCCGGCGAACTGGTATTCGGAGAGCGTGTCGGGCACCGGCGTGACGGCGCCGAGGGTCGTCGCCGGGTCGGCGCCGAGCACGACTGCCACCGGGTACGGCTTGCCGGGGTTCCTGAGCGCGAACTCGCGGAAGTCGAGCGCGCCGCCGCGATGCGCGAGCCAGCGCATGATGAGCTTGTTGCGGCCAATGAGTTGCTGGCGGTAGATGCCGAGATTCTGGCGCGTCTTGTTGGGACCGCGCGTGACGGTGAGGCCCCAGGTGACGAGCGGGCCGGCGTCGCCGGGCCAGCAGGTCTGGATCGGCAGTCTGGCAAGGTCGACGTCGTTGCCTTCCCAGACGATCTCCTGGCAGGGCGGCGCGCTCACGGTCTTCGGCGCCATGTCCCAGACGGCCTTGGCGAGCGTGAAGAGCTTGCCTGCGTCCTTCAGGCCGCGCGGCGGCTCGGGCTCCTTGAGCGCCGAGAGCAGGCGCCCCACGTCGCGCAGCGACTCGAGCGCTGCGCCGTCGCCGCCGCTTTCCGGTGCGTCGATGCCCATGCCGAGCGCGACGCGCCGGGGCGTGCCGAACAGATTGCCGAGCACCGGGAACGCGTGCGTCGAACGGTTCTCAAAGAGTAGGGCCGGACCGCCGGCGCGCAGGACGCGGTCGCACAGCTCGGTCATTTCCAGCACCGGAGAGACAGCTTGCGGGACGCGGCGCAATTCGCCGAGCGTCTCCAGGCGACCAACGAAGTCGCGCAGGTCTTTGTATTTCATTGGGAACCAATCGTGGCCAACACGGGTGGCCGGCTTGGGGGCCGCATGGGGCGGCGGCGCGGATTCCGCGGCCGCCGTATCAGATGTATCAGACGTATCAAGACGTATCAGACATCTGCCCGGGGAGACGCGGTGTAACGATTGTCGATTTTACCTGCGTTGGCTAGCGCACGCTGGGTGCCAATCTGCATAAGCGCCCGCAGACGCGCGTACGACGCGGATTTCGCCGGATTGAACAGTGTTCATCATTACTATTGGTTATGTTTTTTGGATTCTATAGTATTGACGATCTATAAAACGCTGCTAGAATCCGTCCACATTGGTTGCAGGGTTTGAAATTTTTAACCACCTTCCCGGCCCTTCAGACGCAACGCGTCGCCGTTTTGCCGAACCCCTGCACGGCTTGCATACGGTCTAGATTGGTTGTCCTCGTCAGCGCCCCTTCGCGCTGGCTTTTCGTGTGAGAACTCCCGGCGCGCGCACACTGCGTGCCTGGTTGCCCAAAAGGAGTTCCACCCACGGCGAACTTGCCGTTTTCCCGACGTCGCTGCCGCACCAGCCAGGGCGCGCGATGTCTTGATCCTGCGATTGGCCGTCTGCCTCGTGCCGACCCCTGAGCCGGATCATGCAACATGGGGAGATCTGTAGATGAATACCTGGTTATCGTGGTGGCGCGCCGACGAGCGTGTAGCGCTTGGCCTGCGTGCGCTGCTGCGTCGTGGCACGCGTCTTAGCCATCACCTGTTCAGCATTGTTGGCGGCTGCGCCGTTCTGTTCGCCGTTGCCGTCTGGCTCATGCCCACGCTGCGCGGCACGCTCGCCGCGCGCGTGATGCCGTTCGTCTCGGCGGCGGTCCAGGCCGGCCCGGCACGTCTGCTGCAAGGCAATCCGCTGCCCTCGTTCGCGCCCCCCGGCGTGACGAACAACGACGACAACGCCGACGGCGCGATGCTGCCCACGGCGCTCGCGCCCGATGCCGCTGCTACCGGTGCGACTGTTGCCGCCGGCGCTACGGGCATTTCGCCTGAGGGTTCCAACGGCACGGTCGCGAAGGTCGCGACCTCGGTGTCGAACGGCGGCATCGCCACGCTCGACGCCGTGACGCTCAACGGCCTCGATCCGCGCGCGCTGCCCACCAGCGTCGGCTCGCTGGCGCGCATGATTCCGCCCCAGCGCATCACGCCCGACGCACGCGACGACCGCGTGCTCGTCTCGGCGCGCGAACAGGCGCTCGTCGCCACCTATCTGGCGCGCCGCTACCGCGTGGCGCAGGAGCCGGTTGGCGAACTCGTGAAAGCGGCGTTCGACACCGGCCGTGAAGTGGGTCTCGATCCGCTGCTGCTGCTCGCTGTGATGGCGATCGAATCGGGCTTCAACCCGTACGCCGAAAGCGGCGTGGGCGCGCAAGGCCTCATGCAGGTCATGTCGAAGGTGCACTCGGACAAGTTCCAGTACTTCGGCGGCCAGCGCGCGGCGCTCGATCCGCTCGCGAACATCAAGGTCGGCGCACTGGTGCTCAAGGATTGCATCGCGCGCGGCGGTTCGCTGCCGGGCGGCCTGCGTCTCTATGTCGGTTCGAGCACGCCCGACGACGGCGGCTACGGCGCCAAGGTGATGGCCGAGCGCGGTCGTCTGCGCGACGTCGCACGCGGCCGCAACGTGCCGATCAACGCGCCGCAGGCGCCCGTCACCACCACGGCCAGCACGTCTGCGCCGCAGAAGGTGGCGAGCATCAACGGCGAGAAGCGTGTGCACGTGACGCTCGACAACGCCCATGCGATGGTCGACAAGTCGTCCGCGAACAGCGGTTCCGATCAGGACGACGCCAGCACCAGCACGACGGCGCAGAAGCACGGTTCGTCTGAGCTGGGCGCTTGAGTCTCTAGCTGAAAGACCGGACCAAACAAAAAAGGCACCCTCGGGTGCCTTTTTCTATTTCTCGACGACTGCGGATCAACGTCCGAAGAACGTATGCAGCCGTTCGACCGCTTCCTCCAGCCGCTCGTACGCCGTGGCATACGAGAGCCGCACATACTGGCGCGGCGCGGCCACGCCGAAGTCCATACCGGGCACCATCACCGTACCTGCGTCGTGCAGCATCGCGCGGGTGAGCGCGTCGCTGTCGCCGGCGGCAGGGTGCGTGACGTTCGAACAGTCGGCGTAGACGTAGAACGCGCCGTCGGGCATCACGGGCACCGTGAAGCCGAGCGACTCGAGCGCCGGCGCGATGAAATCGCGGCGGCGCTTGAATTCGAGCCGGCGTGCTTCGTAGAGCTTCAGCGTGTCCGGCTCGAAGCAGGCGAGCGCGGCGTGCTGAGCAAGCGCCGACGCACAGATGAACAGGTTCTGCGCGAGCTTTTCGAATGCGCCGACCAGCGAGGGCGGCACCACGAGCCAGCCCAGACGCCAGCCGGTCATGTTGAAGTACTTCGAGAAGCTGTTGACGGTCACCACGTCGTCGCCGAACGACAGCGCGGAGACGGGCGGCGTGTCGTACGACAGGCCTTGATAGATTTCGTCGACGATCGTGAAGCCGCCGCGCGAGCGCACGCTTTGCACGATGCGCTTGAGTTCGTCGGGTTCGATCGAGGTGCCGGTGGGGTTCGACGGCGAGGCGAGCAGCACGCCGCGCGTGCGCGGCGACCACAGGCGCTCGACATCGGCGGCGGTGAGCTGGAAGCGCGCTTCCGGGCCGCTCGGCACGAGCACCGGCTTGCCTTCCGCGGCGGCCACGAAGTGGCGGTTGCACGGGTAGCAGGGGTCCGGCATCAGCACTTCGTCGTCGCGATCGACGAGCGCCGTGCAGGCGAGCAGGAGCGCTGCCGAGGCGCCGGCCGTCACGACGATGCGCGCGGGGTCGACCGTGAGGCCGTACGCGTGCTGGTAGTGCGCGGCGATCGCCTCGCGCAGCGCGTGGATACCGAGCGCGCTCGTGTATTGGGTGACGCCGCGGCGCAGCGCGGCGGCGGCCGCCTCGACGACGGGCTCGGGCGCCGTGAAGTCCGGCTCGCCAATGCCCATGTGGATGATGTCGCGCCCAGCGCGCTCGAGCTTCGCGGCTTCCTTCGCCAGTTCCATGACGTAGAAAGGCTGGATCTCGTCGACGCGCGCGGCTAGCCGCAGCAGCGGTTCGGCAACGGTGTTCATGCGGGTATTTCCAGTGCTGACAGATCACGCGGCGCGCGGGGCAGGGCGCTCAGGCGCACCCGCTTGCCCCGGCGGCTCGCGTTCTTACGACTTGCGCGCGTTCTGCGCTTCGGTGGCGCGCAGTTGCGCCGCGAGCTTGTCGAGCACGCCGTTCACGTACTTGTAGCCGTCCGAGCCGCCAAAGGTCTTCGTGAGCTCGACCGCCTCGTTGATCACGACGCGGTACGGAATGTCGACGTGATGCTTGAACTCGTAGGTCGCAACGAGCAGCACCGCACGTTCGACAGGCGAAAGCTGCTCGATCGGACGGTCGAGGCACGGCGTGATCGAAGCGGACAGTTCGTCCGATTCGCGGATGACGCCGTGCAGGATCGCGTCCAGATGCTCGTGATCGGCCTTGTCGTAGCCCTGCGAACCGCGCAGCTGCGCGTCGATCTCGCCGGCGGGCACACCCGACAGCAGCCACTGATACAACCCCTGCGTGGCCAGTTCGCGGGAGCGGCGGCGCGCGCTCTTCATTGCTGTTCCTCTTCGTCTTCCTCGTCTTCTTCGTCGTCGTCGCCGCCGTCGAGCTGCTCCAACGCCACCGTCAGGTTTGCCATTTCCACGGCGACACGCGCGGCGTCACGGCCCTTCTCGGTCATGCGGGCCACGGCCTGCTCGTCGTTCTCGGTGGTGAGCACGGCGTTTGCGATGGGCACGTTGAAGTCGAGCGAAACGCGCGAGATGCCCGCGCCGCTTTCGTTCGAGACGAGTTCGAAGTGGTACGTCTCGCCGCGCACGACCGCGCCGAGCGCGATCAGGGCGTCGAACTGACCGCTTTCGGCGAGCTTTTGCAGCGCCAGCGGGATTTCGAGTGCGCCCGGCACGGTGACGAGCAGCACGTCTTCGCCCGTCACGCCGAGGCGTTCGAGTTCTTCGATGCAGGCGTCGGCGAGGCCGTTGCAGACGGGTTCGTTAAAGCGCGACTGGACGATGCCGATGCGCAGTCCGTCGCCGTCGAGGTTCGGTTGGTATTGTCCGATTTCCATGTGGTGTCCGTAAGTTCGGTTGAGCGTGGTGACGCGTGAAAAGAGCGCGATGCGACTTCAGGCGCGCGACGAGGCAGGGTCAGCGGCTTCAGGCGGGCAGGGGGCTTGCGCGTCCCCGCCGGGCATCGGCACGAAGCCGGTGACCTCGAGACCGTAGCCCGACATGCTGCCGAGGCGGCGCGGCTTCGAGAGCACCTGCATGCGGCCCACGCCGAGTTCGCGCAGGATCTGCGCGCCGATGCCGTAGGTCTTGAAGTCCACGGGCCGGCGTGCGAGCGCCTCCGCGCGCTCTTTCTGGTCGAACGCCTTGAAGACGTCGATCAGGTGTTCCTTGGGTTCGCCGCAGTTGAGCATGACGATTACGCCCACATCGCGCGAGGCGATCTCGCGCATGGCGGCGTCGAGCGTCCACGAGTGCGTGGACGAGCCCGTTTCGAGCAGATCCATCACCGAGAGCGGCTCGTGCACGCGCACGGGCGTATCGACGTCGGGCTTCGGCGTGCCGCGCACGAGTGCGATGTGCGGCGTGCGCGTGGGCTGGTCGACATACATGACCGCACGGAACGGGCCGTGGGCCGTTTGCATGGTGCGCTCGGCCACGCGCTCGACGATCGATTCGGTGCGGCTGCGGTAGTGGATCAGGTCGGCGATGGTGCCCACCTTCAGGCCGTGCTCCTGTGCGAACTCCATGAGGTCGGGCAGGCGCGCCATCGTGCCGTCGTCCTTGATGACCTCGCAGATCACCGAGGCCGGCGTGAGGCCGGCAAGCGCCGTGAAGTCGCAGCCCGCTTCAGTGTGGCCCGCGCGCACGAGCACGCCGCCCGGCTGCGCCATGATCGGGAACACGTGGCCGGGTTGCACGATGTGCTCGGCGCGCGCGTCGTGCGCGACGGCCGCCTGGATCGTGCGGGCGCGGTCGGCGGCGGAAATGCCGGTCGTGACGCCTTCGGCGGCCTCGATGCTGACCGTGAACGCCGTGCCGTACTGCGTGCCGTTGCGGTAGGTCATGAGCGGCAGGTTGAGCAGCTTGCAGCGCTCCTGGGTGAGCGTGAGGCAGATCAGCCCGCGGCCGTACTTCGCCATGAAGTTGATGGCTTCAGGCGTGACGAACTCCGCAGCGATGACGAGGTCGCCCTCGTTTTCCCGGTCTTCTTCGTCGACGAGGATGACCATCTTGCCGGCTTTGAGCTCGGCGATGATCTCAGGGGTGGAGGCGAGCGTCATGTTGGGATTCTGGCTGGAAAGGCCACATTTTACGCCACGCGGGCGGGCGCGTCGCCCAGAACGCTTTGCGTTAATAACGTGAGACGTTACTATTCGTTTCGATTCAACATTAAAGAACAAAACCATGGCACGTGAAGCACCGCTTGCCACACCGGGCGAGATTCTGCACGAAGAGTGGCTCAAGCCCATGGGCATCAGCCAGTACGCGCTGGCCAAGGCGATTGGCGTGCCGCCGCGCCGCATCAACGAGATCGTGCTCGGCAAGCGCGCCATCACGGCGGACACGGCAGTGCGTCTCGCAGTCTATTTCGGCACCGATGCGCGCAGCTGGATGCAGTTGCAGGCCCGCTACGACACCGAAATCGCGAGCGAGGCGCTGGCCGACGTGCTCGCGCGCATCACGCCGCACGCGCGCGCCACGCCCGCCTGAGCCGGCTTGCGGCGGGAGGGCGCGGCGTCAGCGCAGGATCACGTCGTCGGCGAGACCCTTCGTCAGTTCCAGCGCCTGGCGCTCGAACAGGCGCCGGTACAGGCCGTTTTCGCGGCGCACCAGCGCGTCGTGCGTGCCTTCCTCCGCCACGCGTCCGCGTTCGAGCACCAGCAGCCGGTCGAGCGCGCGCACGGTCGAGAGCCGGTGCGCGACGACCACGGTCGTGCGGCCCTCCATGAGCCGCTCCATGGCCTGCTGGATCAGTACTTCGCTCTCGCTGTCGAGGCTCGAGGTCGCTTCGTCGAAGATCAGGATCGGCGCATTCGCGAGGAACGCGCGCGCGATCGCCACGCGCTGGCGCTCGCCGCCCGAGAGCTTCACGCCGCGCTCGCCCACGAGCGTGTCGTAGCCGTGCGGCAGCGCCGTAATGAAGTCGTGCGCGCTCGCAAGCTTCGCCGCGCGCTCGATTTCGGCGTGCGTGGCGCCCGGCCGGGCGTAGGCGATGTTCTCGGCAAGCGAGCGGTGGAACAGCACCGGCTCCTGCTGCACGATGGCGATCTGCGAGCGCAGCGACGCCTGCTGCACGCGCGCAATGTCCTGGCCGTCGATCGTGATGCGCCCGCCGGAAACGTCGTAAAGGCGCTGGATCAGCTTGATCAGCGTGGTCTTGCCGGAGCCCGAATGGCCGACGAGGCCCACGCGCTCGCCTGGCGCGATACGCAGCGTGAGGTTCTCGTAGAGCGCCCTGGCGTCCGCGTGATCGCCGTAGCGGAACGTCATGTTCTCGAAGCGGATATCGCCCTGATCGATCACGATGGGCGGCGCATCGCGCTGGTCTTCGATGCCGAGCGGCGCCGCGTCGAGCGCGACGAGCTCTTCCATGTCGTTGACCGAGCGCTGCAGGTTGCGCACGTGCATGCCGACATCGCGCAGGTAGCCCTTTAGCAGGAAGAACAGCGTGAGCGCGAACGTGATGTCGCCGACGCTCGCGAGACCGCGTGCCCAAAGCAGCAGCGCCGCGCCGAGGATGGCCGCCTGCATACCCACGAGCAGCGCGCCCTGCACGCCACCGTTGAGCGTGCCGCGCTGCCACGTGCGCCGCGTGCGGCTGCTCCACTTCGTGACGACGCGCGCGAGCCGCGCTTCTTCGCGCGTTTCCGCGCCGAACGCCTTGACGACGGCGTTGCACGAAATGGCGTCGGCGAGCGCGCCGCCCATCTTCGTATCCCACTGGTTCGCGAGCCGGGCCGAGGGCGCGACGTAAAAGAGCGACAGCGAGACCGTGATCGCCAGATACACCGCCGAGCCGAGGCCGACGACGAGGCCCATCACATGCCACTGCACGGAGAGCAGGATGGTCGAGCCGACCAGCATGACGAGCGACGGGAAGAGGGCGACGAGCAGCGTGTCGTTGAGCAGGTCGAGCGCCCACATGCCGCGCGTGATCTTGCGCACCGTGGAGCCGGCGAAGCTGTTCGCATGCCAGTCTGTCGAGAAGCGCTGCACGCGGTGAAAGGCCTGCGTGGCGATCTCGCTCATCATGCGCAGCGTCAGCGTGATGATGTTGCGGTACGCGGCCTGGCGCATGATCGTGCCGCCGAGCCCAAGCGCCGTGAGCGCCCAGAACGCGACGACCGCCGCATGCCAGGCGGCGCTGCTGGCTGCGCCGCCGTGCGTGAGGGCGTCGACGAGCTGGCCTGCGTAGTGCGGCGTGAGCACGTCGGCTAGCGCACCGAGGAGCGAGGCGAGCGCGACCGCCGTGACGCGCACCGGCTGGCGCGCCCAGTGCCGGAAGGTGAAGCCGAGGACCTTGCGGAAGGTTTGTCCGCCCGATTCGGGTTTGTTGTTTAGCTCTGTCATGGACAGCATGCTCCGGACGTGACGCCCGAAGACTCTCCTGAAGGAAGCGTGAAGCGTTAAGTCGGAAAACGGGCTTCGCACGCCCTGGCATCGGTTGCCGGACGGCCTGACCTCGAATTCGCTGAATGCGGCGCGGCGTTTGAAAACATGCCGCGCGGGACGCGCTATGGCTGCGCTGGAAGCGGGAAGGTTGCGTGACGAGACGCAACGTGCAGCATCACCCGGACCATCGGCATGGCGGCGCTCGTGTCAATCGTTGCCAACTGTGCCTCCTTGTTCGATTCGGGTGATGGGAACGCGGTACGCCGTGCGGCGAGCGCGTAGGGAAAGGCTAGATTCTATCAGCGCCCCGGCGCGCGTGCTTGCGCGCGTCCGGGGCATGCAGTGCGTGTCCTACGTGGCTGTTAGTCTTGCGCGCCCGAATTGGCTGCCTTCTCGGCCGAGAGCATCCGCTCCACATAGCGCGCAATCAGATCGATCTCGAGATTCACCTTCGTGCCGGCCTGCAGATGCTTGAGCGTGGTGACTTCCACGGTGTGGGGAATCAGGTTGATCGAAAATTCGCAGCCATCCGCGCGATCGTCGACCGAGTTGACCGTCAGGCTCACGCCGTTCACGGTGATCGAGCCCTTGTAGGCGAGATAACGGCCGATTTCCGCCGGCGCGAGAATGCGCAGCTCGTGCGACTCGCCCACGGGCGCGAAGCGCGTGACGGCGCCAAGGCCGTCCACGTGGCCCGAGACGATGTGGCCGCCCAGACGGTCGTTGGCGCGCAGCGCCTTTTCGAGGTTCACTTCGCCCGTCGCCGCGAGGCCCACGGTGCGGTTCAGGCTTTCTCGCGACACATCGACGTCGAAGCCCGTTGCCGATTTCTCGATGACGGTCATGCACGCGCCCTGGATCGCGATGCTGTCGCCGAGCTGCACGTCGTCGAGGCCGAGACTGCCTGCGTTGACGGCGAGGCGCACGCCTGCGTCGGCACCCGTGCCGAGCGGCTTGATCGATTCGATGCGGCCTACCGCCGCGACGATTCCGGTAAACATCGTGCTGTTCCTTGTGTTCAGTGCATCAGTGAGGGTCAGGCGTCTTGCGTCGTGACGACGCGCGCAAGGATGCGCAGATCGCTGCCGAGACGATCGACGGAATGAAATGCGAGGCGCGTGCGCTCGTCGAGCGTTGCGGGCGCAGCGATGTCGATCATGCCGAGCGCGTTCGTGCCGAGCAGCGACGGCGCCACGTACACGAGCAGTTCGTCCACGCAGCCTTCGCGCAGCAACGATCCGTTGAGCTTGTAGCCGGCTTCCACGTGCAGTTCGTTCACGCCGCGCGCGGCGAGCTCCGTGAGCATGGCCGGCAGATCGACCTTGCCCTGCTCGTTGCCGAGCGCGACGATTTCGGCGCCGCGCACACGCAGCGCTTCGGCGCGTTCTTCGTTGGTCGCGTCGAGCGCCGCGCAGAACACGAGCGTGGGCGCGCCCACGAAAATCTGCGCGAGCGGCGAGGCGTCGAGGCGGCTATCGATCAGCACGCGTTTGGGCTGGCGCGGGGTGTCGACGGCGCGCACGGTCATGCGCGGGTCGTCTTCCTTTACCGTGCCGATACCGGTGAGGATGGCCGAGGCGCGCGCGCGCCAGGCGTGGCCGTCGGCGCGCGCGGCTTCGCCCGTGATCCATTGGCTTTCGCCCGAGGGCAGGCCGGTGCGGCCGTCGAGCGATGCGGCCACCTTCATGCGCACCCACGGACGCTTGCGCGTCATGCGTGAAACGAAGCCGATGTTCAGCTCGCGCGCCTCGTTGGCCAGTAGCCCGCAACGCACGTCGATCCCCGCGTCGCGCAAGATCGAAAGCCCGCGCCCCGACACGAGCGGATTCGGGTCTTCCATCGCCGCAATCACGCGCGCGACCTTCGCTTCGATCAGCGCGTTCGCGCAGGGCGGCGTGCGGCCGAAGTGGCTGCACGGCTCGAGCGTCACATACGCGGTCGCGCCGCGCAGGTCGTGCCCGCGCGCGCGGGCATCCTTCATCGCCTGGATTTCGGCGTGGTCCTGGCCGGCCGGTTGCGTGAAGCCCTCGCCGATCACCACGCCGTCCTTCACCAGCACGCAACCGACGCGCGGGTTCGGGTCGGTCGTGTACAGGCCGCGGTGCGCGAGCGCGAGCGCACGCTCCATGTGGACGAAATCGGATTGCGAAAACATCGTCGGGCTTTCTCTC
The DNA here is from genome assembly GCF_004353905.1 of Paraburkholderia guartelaensis. Taxonomy (GTDB): domain Bacteria; phylum Pseudomonadota; class Gammaproteobacteria; order Burkholderiales; family Burkholderiaceae; genus Paraburkholderia; species Paraburkholderia guartelaensis. The sequence goes on from NZ_SMOD01000023.1 coordinate 53,689, forward strand.
GGGCGGCGGTCAGGTGGGAGCGGGCGAGGCGCGCGCCTCGCCGGCGGTCGTTGGCGTGATGCCTTATTGCGTCACATTTTCAGCCGCGGCTTCCGCTGCGAACGCGCTGCGCGCCGCGGCGATCGTTTCGTCGAGGATCGCGTCGTCGTGGGCGCTCGACACGAAACCCGCCTCGTAGGCCGAAGGCGCGAAGTAGACGCCCGCGTCCAGCATGCGGTGGAAGAAGCGGTTGAAGCGCGCGATATCGCTCTTCGTGACCTCGGCGAAGCTGCCCGGCACCTTGTCTGCGAAATAGAGGCCGAACATGCCGCCCACCGAATCCGCCACGAACGGCACCTTCGTTTCGCGTGCCGCTGCCGACAGCCCCTTCGCGAGACGTTCGGTCTTCGCGGTGAGCTGCTCGTAGAAGCCGGGCGCCTGAATGAGCTGCAGCGTTTTCAAGCCCGCCGCAACCGCGATCGGGTTGCCCGAGAGCGTGCCTGCCTGGTACACCGTGCCGTTGGGCGCGAGGTGGTCCATGATCTCGCGGCGGCCGCCGAAGGCCGCCGCCGGCATGCCGCCGCCGATCACCTTGCCGAGGCACACCATGTCCGCCTCGACGCCGTAGAGCGCCTGCGCACCGCGCAGGCCCACGCGGAAACCGCACATCACTTCGTCGAAGATCAGTACGCTGCCGTGCTTCGCCGTGAGGCTGCGCAGTGCGCCGATGAATTCGGGCGTGGCTTTCACGAGGTTCATGTTGCCCGCGACCGGTTCGACGATCACGGCGGCGATCTCGTCGCCGAACGCCTTGAACGCTTCTTCGAGCGCCGCGACGTTGTTGTACTCGAGCACGGTGGTGTGCTTGGCGATGTCCACCGGCACGCCCGCCGAAGTCGGGTTGCCGAACGTGAGCAGGCCCGAGCCGGCCTTCACGAGCAGGCTGTCGGCGTGGCCGTGATAGCAGCCTTCGAACTTCACGATGCGGTCGCGCTTCGTGAAGCCGCGCGCGAGACGCAGCGCGCTCATGGTCGCCTCGGTGCCGCTCGACACCATGCGCACCTGTTCCATCGACGGGACGATCTTGCAGATTTCCTCGGCGATCTCGATCTCGGCCTCGGTGGGCGCGCCAAACGAGAAACCATTCGCGAGCACGCGCTGCACGGCTTCGAGCACTTCCGGATGCACATGGCCGACGATCATCGGGCCCCAGGAGCCGATGTAGTCGATATAGCGCTTGCCTTCGGCGTCCCAGAAGTACGGCCCCTGCGCGCGCTCGATGAAGCGCGGCGTGCCGCCGACCGAGCGGAACGCGCGCACGGGCGAATTCACGCCGCCCGGGATGGTGCGCTGGGCGCGTTCGAAGAGGGCTTCGTTGCGGTTCTGCGTGCTGGACTGGGTGCTGGACATGAGTGCTGGGCCTGCGAAAGTGGTGTGGCGCGCGGCGCTGACGAAACGGGCCGGCGGACGGACCCATGCGGCGCCGCAAGGGCGCGGGCGAAGGGGCTGTTCTCTCGAAATTGTACCGGAGTCGCGCGGATCGGGCCGGAGCCCCGGGACCGCCTGGGCGGTCCCCGGTGCGGGCGGATTCAGCGCGCTTGCTGCCTCTTGCGGCCTGCTATTGGCCTGCTATCGCCTGCGTTTGCGGGCTGGCTGCGCGAGCTGCGGCGCCGTGTCGCGCAGATTGTCGTGCCATGCCTGCATCGCCGCGACGGCCGCCGCCGGCATGGGCCGCCGCCCGGTCAGCTCGGCCCAGCGTTTTTCCAGCGCGCCTTCGGCAGCCGGCTTGATGACGGTGCCCGAACTCTGTGCGTCCCAGGTCTGAATCGAAAACGGGTGCACGCGCAAGTCGTCGCGCGCGATGACGACATCCTCGCCCGCGTCGACGAGCCAGTCGTAGACGAAGTCGATACACAGCCGGTAGCCTCGCTTGTACGCGGCGTCCGGCACCTCGTAGGGCGCGCGCGTGACGTAGCCGGAACCAAACAGCCCGCGCGGCTCGGCGGCCACGCGGTGCAGGAACACCCGGTCGCCCGGCAGGATCCCGCGTGCGAAGCCGCATCCCCAGGTGTCGGCGACGGCTTCCCCGGCGCGCACGCGGCGCGCGAAGTCGGGCAGTTCGGGCCAGGGCCACTTCTTGGGGCTCCAGATGAGCAGGAAGGCGGTCATGTCGGCAACGCGGCAAATTGAGCGAAAGCGGGCAGCTTAGCGCAAAGCCGCGGCGAGGCCGCATGTGGGGCGGCCGATGGCGGGCGAAGGGCGTCAGGTACAATTCGGCGGCACCCCGTTGCTGTTTTTGTCCGCTTTTGTCCGCTTTTGTCCGCTCCTGCAGCGGCGGATGAATCGGCCCATGACATCGAGACCGCGCGAGCCGCGCGTGTTTCGCCGCCACACACACCATGTCCCATTCCCCGCGCCGCCGGCCCGATGGCCGGCTGATCCTGTTGCTGGGCGCACTCGCCGCCTGTGGCCCGCTCGCCACCGACATGTATCTGCCGAGCCTGCCCGCCATCGCGCAGTCGTTCGGCGTGAGCGCCGCCGCTGCGGCCTCGACGCTCACGAGCTTCATGGCCGGCTTCTCGATCGGCATGCTGCTCTACGGCCCGGTTTCCGATGCGTATGGCCGCCGCCCCGTGCTGCTCGGCGGCATCGCGCTTTTCACGGTGGCCAGCATTGCCTGCTGGCTCTCGTTTTCGGTGGGCGAACTCGTGATCGTGCGTTTTCTGCAGGCGCTCGGCGCGGGCGCGGCCTCGGTGCTCTCGCGGGCCATCGCGCGCGACGCCCACGAGCCATCGGACGCCGCCAAAGTCCTCTCGATGGTCGCGATCGTCACGGCGATCGGGCCGCTGCTCGCACCGTTGATCGGCGGACAGTTGCTGCTGATCGGCGGCTGGCGCGTGGTGTTCGTCGTGCTAACGCTGTTCGGCCTCGCGTGCGCCGTGGCGGCCTACCTGCGCGTACCGGAAACCTGGCCGCCGGAAAAGCGCGAAAGCGCCGCCGTGCTGCGCTCGTTCGCGGCGTACGGGCGCCTGCTGCGCGATCCGCTCGTCTGGGGGCACATGCTCTGCGGCGGCATGGCGTTCGCCGCGATGTTCACGTATATCTCGGCCACGCCGTTCGTCTATATCGAGTATTTCCACGTTTCGCCGCAGCACTACGGGTTCTTCTTCGGCGCGAACGTGTTCGGCATCATGCTCGGCAACTTCCTCAATACGCGCTTCATCGGGCGGCTCGGTACCCTGCGGATGGTGTCGATCGCTTCGGGTGTGAGCATCGTCGCGTCGCTCTTCGTCGCGCTCATGTGCGTGACGGGCTGGGGCGGCCTGTGGTCGATCGTGTTCGGCCTGTTCTTCGTGGTGAGCGTGGTGGGGCTGCTCGGCGCGAACTGCGCGACCGATCTCATGTACCGCTATCCGAAGAACGCGGGCGCGGCGGCAGCGGTATTCGGCGCGACGCAGCTCGCGCTCGGCGCGCTCGCGAGCGCCGTGGTCGGCTGGTTCCCGGGTATCTCGCCGGTCGGCATGGGCGTGACGATCGGCGTGTGCGGCCTGCTCACGTGGGTGGGGCGCGCGCTCGTCGTGAAATGGCACGGCACGCCGGCGCCGGACGCGCCGCAAGCCGCAACGCCGTGAGCCGTACGTTGATACGACGTGCAAAATAAAAATGGGACGCCGAGGCGTCCCATTTTTTTCATCGCTCGAATGAGCCGATGAATGAGCTGACCTCAGTCGCGCGCCGAGGGCGAAGCGCCGTGGCTCAGCCAGTCGAGCACGGCCGAAGCATCGTCGTCGGCATGCTCGCGCGCCTTTTCGACGGCGTTGCCCAGGTCCGCATCGGGCGAAGCACGGCGAATCGCGACGCCCACCGCGAGGATGTCGATCATCAGCAGATGCAGGATGCGCGAGATCATCGAAAGCTGCGATTCGCGCATCTCGATGTGATCGGTTTCGAGCGCCACAGTCGCGCGCTTGGCGAGCGGCGTGTTGCTCGATGTGATCGCGATCACCTTCGCGCCCGCCTGCATGGCGACGTCGAGCACGCGCAGCAGTTCCGGCGCGCGGCCGGACTTCGAGACGGCCACGATCACATCGCCCTTGCCGAGCAGTGCGGCGGAAGCGGCCTGCATGTACAGGTCGCCATAGGCGATGGTCGGGATGCCGAAGCGGAAGAACTTGTAGTGCGCGTCCTGCGCGACGATGTGCGAGTTGCCGAGGCCATAGAACTCGATGCGGCGCGCGCCGTTGAGCAGCGTGATCGCATTCTCGACCTGCTCGAAGTTCAGGTGCTCGCGCAACTGCAGGATGGCCGAGACGGTGTTGTCGAGCACCTTCGCGCCGAAGTCGGTGGCGGTGTCGCCCAGATGCACCTGGCTGTGGCTCACCGGAATCGTGCCCGTGAGGCCCGTGGCCAGCTTGAGCTTGAAGTCCGAGAGGCCCTGGCAGCCAAGCGACCGGCAGAAGCGGATCACCGTGGGCTGGCTCACGTCGGCCTTGCGCGCGATATCGACGATCGGGTCGTTGATGATCGAGCGGGGATGGTTGAGCGCGAGGTCGGCCACGCGGCGCTCGGCGGGTGTGAGCGCGTCGCGCATCTGGCGAATGCGTTCGAACACGGCCGACGATCCGCCGCCTGCGCGATTCGACAGTTGCTCAGCGAGAATCGCCGAAACGCCGAGGAACGCCGGATACTCCGCCGTGATCACGTAGGTGGGCACGTTCGAGAGATAGGCGTCGAAACGGCCCTTCGCCTCGAAACGCTGGCGGAACGACGAGCGCGTGAAGAGATCGCCCAGGCGCGGCACCACGCCGCCGCCGATATAGATGCCGCCGAGCGAACCGAGCGTCATCGCGATGTTGCCCGCAAAGCTGCCGAGAATGCCGCAGAAGCATTCGACGGTTTCCACCGCGAGCGCCTCGCCGTCATGCGCGCGCTGCACGATTTCGGCCGGGTTGATGTCCGCGGGCACTTTCTTCTTGTCGCGTGCGGCGAGCGCGCGATAGATGAGCTCGACACCGGGCCCTGCGCATACGCGCTCGAACGACACATGAGGCCACTTCTTGCGCGCGAACTGCAGCACGATGTCTTCGCGCTCGTCCTGCGGCGAGAAGCTTGCGTGGCCGCCTTCGCTGCCGAGTGCGATCCAGCGGTCGTCGGCGGGAATCAGGCCCGAGACGCCGAGACCCGTGCCCGGCCCGAGCAGGCCGATCACGCTGTTCTGGCGGCGCTGGCCGCCGCCTACTTGCACGCGCTGCGAGTCGGTCAAGCCGGGCAGCGCCATGGCGAGCGCGGTGAAATCGTTGACGACCAGCAGCGTGTCGAAGCCGAGCGCGCGGCGCGTCGCTTCGATCGAGAAGGTCCAGTCGTGATTGGTCATGCGCACCTGGTCGCCGTCGACCGGATTCGCAATCGCGATGGCCGCATGATTCACGCGGCCAATCTTGTTGTCCTTCAGGTATTGCTGGATCACTTCCGCGACGCCGGGATACTGCGCACACGGATACACGCGCACCTGGCCGATTTCGCCCGGACCCGTTTCCAGCGCGAAGCGCGCGTTGGTTCCGCCGATGTCGGCGAGCAGCCTCGGACCGTCGGCGTGCTGGCCTGCGCCAGGGGCGTTTTTATTAGGCGCACCAGTAGACATCGAGTCTCACTCCCTTGTCGTTCGCCAGCTTCGAGATGGCGTTGTTTTGTTCGGCCGCGGCGGCCTGCTGCAGCACTTCGAGCTTGCGCTGTCCCGCGATCAGCAGGAACAGCCGATCGACCTGGCGCAGCGCCTGCATCGACCACGAGACGCGCGCGTGGGGCGCTGCCTGCGGATGCACGGCCACGAACGGGCGCGCCGTGGTGATCGCTTCGTGCCATTCGGGGGCGTCGGCGAAAATCGAGGCCGTATGGCCGTCTTCGCCCATGCCGAGCACGGCGACGTTCGGCAGCTTGCGGGTCGGGTCGGCATTGAGCGCGGCGACATGCGCGTCGAGATCCTGCGCCACGTCGACGAGCGGCAGGAAGTGCGCGCCGGCTGCTTCGTGCGTAAGCAGCGTCTCGCGCGCGAGGCGCGCGTTGCTCGCGGAGTCGGTGTCCGGCACCCAGCGGTCGTCGACGAGCGTGACGTCGATGTGCGCCCAGTCGAAACGGTGCGTCGAAAGGGCCTCGAGGAAGGGGCGCGGGCTCGTGCCGCCGGAGACGGCGAGCGTTGCACGGCGCGCGGCAGTGCCGGGCGCCGCTTGCTGAGCGGCGAGCGACGCATGTAGCGCGTCGCCCACGGCTCGCGCCAGCGCGTCGGATTGGACACGCGGGTCGTCGAATACGTGAAGCTCGATCACTTCTCCTCCATGCTGCTTTTTTGTAGGTCTATCGGGTCGTTCATCTGTCCGGTCCGGCGTCGCGCTCGCGGGGCGCGCCGCCATGCAATCTCATCAGTTCTCTTCTTCGAGCCAGCAGGTGCCGTGCTGCGCGAGCATCGCGCTCGAAGCCGCCGGTCCCCACGTGCCGGCCGCGTACGGCTTGGGTGCGCGCGGTGAAGCCGCCCACTCGTTGAGGATCGGCTCGACCCACGTCCACGCCGCTTCCTGCTCGTCGCGCCGCACAAAGAGCGCGAGGCGCCCGTTGATCACGTCGAGCAGGAGGCGCTGGTAGGCCTCCATCTGGCCTTCGCGGAAGAACTGGTCGAACGCGAGATCCAGATGCACGCTCGCGAGATTCATGCCTTCGCCGGGCTGCTTCGCAAGGCAGTAGAGGCGGATGTTCTCGTTCGGCTGCAGGCGGATCACGAGGCGGTTCGCGCCGGGACGCAGCGCCGGCGCGCCAAGCGCCGAATGCGGCACGGGGCGGAAGTTCACGACGATCTCGGCCACGCGGTCGGCAAGACGCTTGCCGGTGCGCAGGAAGAAGGGCACGCCCGCCCAGCGCCAGTTCTCGATCTCCACCTTCAGCGCGACGAAGGTTTCCGTGTGGCTTTCGGGCTTCACGCCATGCTCGGTCGCATAGCCCGGTACCGCCTGGCCGCGGATCACGCCCGCGTGATACTGCCCGCGCACCGCGACCTTGCTGATGTCGAGCGGGTTGATCGGCTTGAGCGCACGCAGCACACGAAGCTTTTCGTCACGCACCGAATCCGAATCCATCGAATGCGGCGGCTCCATGGCGACGATCGAGAGCAACTGCAACAGGTGATTTTGCACCATGTCGCGCAGCGCGCCAGTGTTGTCATAAAAGTCGCCGCGAGCTTCGACGCCCAGTTCTTCGGCGATCGTGATCTGGATGCTCTCGACCCACTCGCGGCGCCACAGTGGCTCGAAGAGGGCGTTGCCGAAACGCAGCGCGAGCAGGTTCTGCACCGGCTCCTTGCCGAGATAGTGGTCGATCCGGTAGATCTGGCCTTCGGCGAAGATCTCGCCCACGGCGTCGTTGATCGCATTCGACGACTTGAGGTCGTAGCCGAGCGGCTTTTCCAGCACGATGCGCGCGTTCTCGTTCAGGCCCACGGCGGCGAGCGCGCGGCAGATCGGCACGAACAGCGAGGGGCCCGTCGCCAGATAGAACACACGAATGCCGGGCAGCGACGCGATGCCGTCGCGCAGATGCGTGAAGTCTTCGGCGCGCGAGAGGTCGAGCTTCACATAGACGATGCGCTCGAGGAAGCTGGCCCACGCGTTGTCGTCGAAGCTGCCGTTCTTCGTCACATGCGGCTTGACGTGCTCATCGACCCATTGGATGTACGCTGCGCGATCCTCTTCGTGGCGCGCGACGCCCACGATCTTGCCGGACTCTGCGAGCATGCCTGAACGGTGCGCTTCATACAGGGCTGGGAGGATCTTGCGCATCGACAGGTCGCCGGTGGCGCCGAAGAGCACGAACGTGAAACCTGAATCGATCTGGGTTTGCATGAGTCTCAGTCAGAGTCCTGGGGGGCCGCTGAAGGGTACAACGGGTGCCCTTCTGTGTGGGCGATCGGGCGGCCGTAGTCCGATAAAATTTTTTTTGACACTGAATTGTAGTTTAACTACAATCCAAATCAAGAGGTAACGTTCATTCGATGAAAAAAGCGTGAAACGCAGCCAGCAAGGCGGTTTGCGCGGTTTCGCGAGTGGACGGATCGCCCCCCATGTTAACGGAGAACAACGCGGGACTCAGCCCGGCTTGCCAGTGAGCCGAGCGCCCGGTTCCGCAGCGTGCGGGGGCTTCAAGGCCGTGTGACGCAAGCGGCGCCTCGGCCGGCCAGGTGGCCGGTGAAAATCAAAAGAGGAGACAGTCAAGTTGCATTCCGAACCACTCATCTCTTGAGCGTCTGCGGCCGGTAACCGGCACGCGGCCCGCGCGCATCTAATGAAAAGCACGCGCGCGCGGCACTCCGGCGCCCGTCCGTCCAGTGTTTTGCCTGTTTTGCCTGTTTGACCAACCACCGCACCCTGGCGATCAGGGGCCAATCGTTTTTTGTTCAGGTGTCTGGAGGAGATAAGCAATGAAATTCCGCGCGATCATGGGCGCCCTGTGCGCAGCAGGTCTGTTGGGCGGCGTCGCCACGGCGCAAGCTGCCGAGTCTCTCGAAGTGCTGCACTGGTGGACTTCGGGCGGCGAATCGAAGGCCGTCGGCGTGCTCAAGGACGACATGACGAAGCAGGGCTATGTGTGGAAGGACTTCGCGGTCGCCGGTGGCGCGGGCGCGGCGGCAATGACCGCACTGAAGACCCAGGTGATCTCGGGTAACGCACCGACGGCCGCCCAGATCAAGGGGCCGCTGATCCAGGAATGGGCTGACCAGGGCGTGCTGGTGAACGTCGACTCCGTCGCCGGCGACTGGAAGGCCAACCTGCCTCCGCAAATCGACAAGATCATGCACGCCGACGGCCACTACGTTGCAGCGCCGTTCTCGGTGCACCGCGTGAACTGGGTGTGGATCAACAAGGCAGCGCTCGACAAGGTGGGCGGCAAGGCGCCGACCACGTGGCCGGAATTCTTCGCGCTGGCTGACAAGATGAAGGCCGCAGGCATCCAGCCGGTCGCCGCTGGCGGCCAGCCGTGGCAAGACCTGACGCTGTGGGAAGACGTGGTCCTCTCGCAGGGCGCGGACTTCTACAAGAAGGCGCTCGTCGACCTCGACCAGAAGACGCTCACGTCGCAGCAGATGGTCGGCGTGTTCGACACGGTCCGCAAGATCGAGTCGTACATGGATAACGGCCGCACGGGCCGCGACTGGAACCTCGCCACGGCCATGGTCATCAACGGCAAGGCCGGCATGCAGTTCATGGGCGACTGGGCCAAGGGCGAGTTCGCGAACGCGAACAAGCAGCCGGATACGGACTACGTTTGCGCAGCAGTGCCGGGCACGGCAAAGGCCTACACTTTTAACGTCGACTCGTTCGTGTTCTTCCAGCAGAAGGGCCAGAAGGAAGCAACGCCTGGCCAGCTCGCGCTCGCGAAGACGATCATGAGCCCGGGCTTCCAGGAGCAGTTCAGCCTGTACAAGGGTTCGATTCCGGTTCGTCTCGGCGTGGACATGAGCAAGTTCGACGCATGCGCGAAGAAGTCGTACGCGGATGAGCAGGTCGCGATCAAGGCCGGCGGCTATGTGCCGTCGCTCGCTCACGGCATGGCTCAGCCGGACGCTACGGCCGGTGCGATCACCGACGTCGTGACGAAGTTCATGAACTCGAACCAGGATTCGAAGAGCGCGGTGGAAGCGCTCGCGAAGGCTGCGAAGACGAAGTGAGCAAAGTAGGTTAGTGCTGTAAGACGGGGGGCGCCACACGTGGCGCGCCCCGGGCATGACGGTTCACCCTCTGAACCCCATCATCGTGCGGAACCCGTTTTCGCACCGTACCAGGAGTTGCGCAGTGACTGCTTCTCTTAGCGGCAACGGCAAGGCGGCCACGCCTGCTACCCGCCGCGCGTCGCCGATGGCGGCGCTCGCAGACCGCTGGATTCCGAAGCTGGTGCTTTCGCCCAGCATTCTGATCAGCCTCGTATTCGTCTACGGTTTCATTCTTATCACCGGTTATCTGTCGCTCTCCAATTCGCGACTGATGCCGCGCTATGAATTCGCGGGTCTCGACCGCTATCGCGAGCTGTTCGCGAACGACGTCTGGTGGACGTCGGCGCAGAACCTCGGATGGTTCGGCATCCCGTTCATCGCGATCTGCGTAGGGCTCGGGCTGTTCCTCGCGATCCTGCTCGACCAGCAGATTCGTCAGGAAGGCGCGCTGCGCGCAGTGTTCCTCTATCCGATGGCGCTCTCGTACATCGTGACGGGCACGGCATGGCAGTGGATCTTCAATCCGGACCTCGGCATTCAGCAGGTGATGCACAGCATCGGCTGGACGAGCTTCCATATCGACTGGCTCAACGACCCGGACAAGGCCATTTTCTGTATCGTCGTCGCCGCTGTGTGGCAGTCCACGGGCTTTTGCATGGCGCTGTTCCTCGCCGGCCTGCGCGGTGTCGACAGCGAAATCTTCAAGGCGGCCCAGGTGGACGGCGCAACGCTGCCCACGATCTACCGCAAGATCGTGATTCCGAGCATGCGTCCGGTGTTCTTCTCGGTGCTGCTGATCCTGTGCCACATCACGATCAAGACGTTCGACCTCGTCGTCGCCTTGACGGCCGGTGGTCCGGGCACGTCGTCGTCGCTGCCGGCCATCTTCATGTACACGTTTTCGTTCAACCGCGGGCAGCTCGGCGTCGGCGCAGCTTCGTCGATGATGATGCTCGCCACCGTCGTGGCCGTGCTCGTGCCGCTCATGTATCTGGAATCGAGGAGCACGCGCAATGCAGCCTAAGATGAACGTGAGCCGCGTGGTCATCTATGCGGCGCTGATCCTGTTCGCGTTGTACTTCCTGTTCCCGCTCTACGTGATGCTGTCGACGTCGTTCAAGTCGCTCGACCAGATTCACACGGGCACCATGCTCTCGCTGCCCACGAGCCCGACCTTCGCGCCGTGGATCAAGGCGTGGAGCGAAGCCTGTACCGGCGTGCGCTGTGACGGCATGCAGCCGTTCTTCATGAACTCGGTGAAGATGGTGATTCCGGCCGTGCTGATCTCGTCGATCATCGGCGCGTTCAACGGTTACGTGCTTACGCACTGGCGCTTTCGCGGCGCGGACGCGCTCTTCACGATGCTGCTGGTGGGCTGCTTCATCCCGTTCCAGGCCATCCTGCTGCCGATGGCGCGTCTCGAAGGCTTCCTCGGCCTTTCGAACACGATCGGCGGTCTGGTGCTGGTGCACGTCGTGTACGGCATTGCGTTCACCACGATGTTCTTCCGCAACTTCTACGTGAGCGTGCCCGCAGAACTCGTGAAGGCCGCGCGCATCGACGGCGCCGGTTTCTTCATGATCTTCACGCGCATCATGCTGCCGATCTCGCTGCCCATCTTCATGGTGTGCCTGATCTGGCAATTCACGCAGATCTGGAATGACTTCCTGTTCGGTATCGTGTTCTCGGGTGTCGATTCGATGCCGATCACGGTGGCGCTGAACAATCTCGTGAACACGTCCACGGGCGTGAAGGAATACAACGTCGACATGGCCGGCGCGATCATCGCCGCGCTGCCCACGCTGCTCGTCTACGTGATCGCCGGCCGCTACTTCGTGCGCGGTCTCACGGCGGGCGCGGTGAAGGGCTAACTGCGCGACAGAACGCGCATTCGATTAAAGGATTCATAGCATGGCAAGCCTTTCCATTCGCGACGTCTACAAGACCTACCCGAACGGGGTGCCCGTCCTCAAGGGCGTCAACATCGACATCGAAGACGGCCAGTTCCTGATTCTGGTCGGCGGCTCGGGCTGCGGGAAGTCGACGCTGCTCAACATGATCGCGGGTCTCGAAACCGTGACCAAGGGCGAGATCATGATGGACGGCAAGGTGGTGAACAACCTCTCGCCGAAGGATCGCGATATCGCGATGGTGTTCCAGTCGTACGCGCTCTATCCGTCGATGACGGTGCGCGAGAACATCTCGTTCGGCCTGAACATCCGCAAGGTGCCGAAGGCCGAGCAGACGCAGATCGTCGATCGCGTGTCGAGCATGCTGCAGATCCAGCATCTGCTCGACCGCAAGCCGGGCCAGCTTTCGGGCGGCCAACGTCAGCGCGTCGCCATGGGCCGCGCACTGGCGCGCGATCCGATCATGTTCCTGTTCGACGAACCGCTCTCGAACCTCGACGCCAAGTTGCGTATCGAGATGCGTTCGGAAATCAAGCTGCTGCATCAGCGCGTGGGCAAGACCATCGTCTACGTGACGCACGACCAGATCGAGGCAATGACGCTCGGCGACCGCATCGCGGTCATGAAGGACGGCATCGTGCAGCAGTTCGGCGCGCCGCAGGACATCTACGACTCGCCGTCGAACCTGTTCGTCGCGGGCTTCATCGGCGCGCCGCCGATGAACTTCATCGAAGGCAAGCTGGTGGAGCAGGGTTCGGGCATCGGCATCGAGCTCGACACGGGCGTGGCGCGCAACGTGCTGAACCTGCCGTTCGACGCGAACAAGGTGCGCGGCCATATCGGCCAGAATGTGGTGCTGGGCCTGCGCCCCGAGCGCATCACCGACGCGCGCAGCTCGCACGACGGCCACGGCCACGAACTGCAGCGCCACGCGGTGCAGGTCGATGTGATCGAGCCGACCGGTCCGGACACGCTCGTGTTCGCGCAGGTCAACGGCAAGCGCATCGTGAGCCGCGTGCACCCGGGAGCGAATCCGCAGCCGCTCAACAACATGGATCTGCTGTTCGACGTTTCGAAGGCCGTGCTGTTCGACCCGAAGACGGAAGCACGTATCGCCTGATCTTCGTTCACCGGTTTGTCCGGTGCGATAAAAAAACCCCGTTCGCTGCGCAAGCAGCAACGGGGTTTTTTCATATCGACACGCCGATGACGGGTTCGGTCAGGGTGCGTGTGAATGATGCTGTCCGTGCCCGACCGGGTGCGGCTGCAACAGCACGAGCACGGCGCCCGCGCCGCCGTCGTGCGGCCGCGCCTGGCAGAACGCGATGACTTCTTCCTTCTGCACGAGCCACGCGCGCACCTTGCCCTTGAGCACCGGCTCCTTGCCGACGGAGCCCAAGCCCTTGCCGTGGATCACGCGCACGCAGCGCAGTCCGCGCTTGCCCGCTTCACGGATGAAGTTCTGCAGCGCCTCGCGGGCTTCCTCGCGGCGCATGCCGTGCAGGTCGAGTTGCGCCTGCACGATCCATGTGCCGCGCCGCAGCTTCTTGACGACTTCCTCGCTCACGCCGGGGCGGTGGTAATAAAGCGAGTCGTCGGTGTCGAGAAACGCTTCCGGGTCGAATTCGTCGGAGATCGCTTCGTGCAGCACGGCCTGCTCGTCGAGCCGCGTTTGCAGCGGCAGCGGCACGGGCGCTTCGCGGCGCGGCAGCGCGCGCGCAGGGTGCTTGAGCGGCGCGATCTGGCCGATCTCGCGGCGAAAGAGGTCACTGTCGGCGGCGGCTTCGACACGCGCCGCCTGCGCGGCCACGCGTTCGCGCTCGCGCTGGCGGGTTTGCACCTTGAGCGCGTCGCGCAGGCTGCCGAGGCCGGCGAAGCCGGAGGCCGTCTTGCCGGGCGCCGCTTCGTCTGCTGCGGGAGCAGGCGCGGGCGCCGGATCAGGGCGAGCCGGGGCGGGGCGCCTGGGCTCGCCCGGGTGGGGCACGTTCTTGGGCATGACGAAAAACGCTGGGTAAAGCTGAGCTTGCCCGGTTTAGCGGTCGGCTTCGGCGCTCATCACGTGCGCCTGGCCCAATTCGTTCACGGTCTCGAGGTAGCGCTGCGCGTCGAGTGCGGCCATACAGCCCGTCCCTGCGCTCGTGATCGCCTGGCGATAGACGTGATCCTGCACGTCGCCGGCCGCGAACACACCCGGCACGCTCGTGCCGGTCGCGTTGCCGTTCAGGCCGCCGTTCGTGATGATGTAGCCATTCTTCATCTCGAGCTGGCCTTCGAAGATGTCCGTGTTCGGCTTGTGGCCGATCGCAACGAACAGACCCTGCAGGTCGAGCTCGGTGGTTTCGCCCGTCTTCACGTTCTTGATGCGCAGGCCGTTCACGCCGCCTTCGTTGCCCTTCACTTCGTCGAGCACGTGATCCCACTTGATCTCGACCACGCCTTCCTTTTCCTTCTCCAGCAGGCGGTCGATCAGGATCGGCTCGGCGCGGAACTTGTCGCGGCGGTGAATGACCGTGACCTTCTTCGCGATGCCCGAGAGGTAGAGCGCTTCTTCAACGGCCGTGTTGCCGCCGCCGACCACGGCGACGTGCTGGTTGCGGTAGAAGAAGCCGTCGCAGGTCGCGCAGGCCGAGACGCCACGGCCCATGTACAGCTCTTCGCTCGGCAGGCCGAGGTATTGCGCCGACGCGCCGGTCGCGATGACGAGCGAGTCGCAGGTGTACTCGCCCGAGTCGCCGATCAGGCGGATGGGCTTTTCGTTCAGCTTGGCCGTATGGATGTGATCGAACACGATTTCCGTGTTGAAGCGCTCGGCGTGCTCGAGGAAACGCTGCATCAGTTCGGGGCCTTGCACGCCGTTCGGATCCGCGGGCCAGTTTTCGACGTCGGTCGTCGTCATGAGCTGGCCGCCCTGGGCCAGGCCGGTGACGAGCAGCGGCGAAAGGTTCGCGCGCGCCGCATAGACGGCAGCCGTGTAGCCGGCGGGGCCGGAACCGAGAATCAGGACTTTGGCGTGTTTGGTTGCAGACATGATCGAATTCCGTAGAAAGACGCTGCGTGGCGCGTAAGGTCGGGCGCCCGGCTGAGGGCCGCCCGGCTTTGCGGCGGGGCTCACGCAGGTAGTTGGGCATCAGCCCGCAATTATAAAGGCGGGGGGAGTTCACCGCTCGATGAAGCTTCTTCATCGGCGCGATAGCCCGGGCTTCAAGGCGGCCCGCGTATGGCCCATGCGAGGCGGCAACACGGGTGCGGCGCGGCCGGATGTCGCGCTGTGGCGCTCACACAGCGTTGTCAGTTACCGTCATTTACAGCGAGGGGGCGCCGGGGCCGAAACAACGCGTTTACAATAGGCCCGATCGGACGACGGCGGCCGCGCCCGTCTGCCCGGGGTTTCGGGCATACGAAAGGACTGGCGGACCGCAAACGCATCAAGAATCAGCCCAGGATTCAATGGCCAAAGCTCCCTTTTCCGCGCAGGCGCAGGCATTGCCTCACCGCATGTCGCGCCTTTTCACCGAAATTCGCTGGATCCTGCAGGTCGCGCTAGGCGTGTTCCTGCTGATGGCGCTCATCAGTTACAGCCGCCACGACCCGAGCTGGACACACGCGGCTCAGGTCGACCACATCTCGAACTGGGCGGGGCGCGTCGGCGCGCGCGTCTCGGACATCCTGCTGCTCCTGTTCGGCCTGTCCGCCTACTGGTGGATCGTGCTGCTCGGGCGCCTCATCTCGGCGAACTACCAGCGCATCACGCGCCACGAAGCGATTCCCGACGATGACGACGACAAACCCCGCGACATCAGCTGGGTCGCCGAAGCCTTGTCGTTCGTGCTCGTCATGCTGTCGAGCTGCGGCATCGAAGCGCTGCGCATGTGGTCGCTCAAGGTGCAACTGCCTCAGGCGCCCGGCGGCGTGGTCGGCGGCGCGGTTGCGCGCGGCGTTTCGCACGCGCTCGGCTTCACGGGCGGCACGCTCGCGCTCCTGCTCGCGCTCGCTATCGGCCTTTCGCTCTATTTCCGCTTCTCGTGGCTCTCGGTTGCCGAGAGGGTCGGCGAATACATCATCAATGTCGTGACGATGGCCAAGCTGCGCCGCGAAGCGGGCCGCGACCGCAAGCTCGGCGAAGCGGCGGCCGTGAAGCGAGAAGGCAAGGTCGAGCGCGGCCGCGTGAAGATCGAGGAACACGAGCCGGTCACGATCGTGCCGCCGGTGGTCACGCCGCAGCGCTCCGAGCGCGTCGAGAAAGAGCGCCAGGTGCCGCTCTTCAAGGACCTGCCCGGCGATTCCACATTGCCGGCAATCTCGCTGCTCGACCCGGCTTCGGCCACCCAGGAAACCATCTCCGACGACACGCTCGAATTCACCTCGCGTCTGATCGAGAAGAAGCTCAAGGACTTCGGCGTGGACGTGGCCGTGGTGGCCGCGTATCCGGGCCCGGTCGTCACGCGCTACGAGATCGAGCCCGCCACGGGCGTGAAGGGCAGCCAGATCGTGGGTCTTGCGAAGGATCTCGCGCGTTCGCTCTCGCTTGTCTCGATCCGTGTGGTGGAAACGATTCCGGGCAAGAATTTCATGGCGCTGGAGCTGCCGAACCAGCGCCGCCAGACCGTGCGTCTTTCGGAAATCCTCGGCTCGGCAGTTTATGCCGACGCGTCTTCGGCGCTCACCATGGGCCTTGGCAAGGACATCGGCGGCAAGCCGGTTTGCGCCGATCTCGCGAAAATGCCCCACCTGCTCGTGGCCGGCACGACCGGCTCGGGCAAGTCGGTGGGCATCAACGCGATGATCCTGTCGCTGCTCTACAAGGCGAGCGCCGAGCAGGTCCGCATGATCCTGATCGACCCGAAGATGCTCGAAATGAGCGTCTACGAGGGCATTCCGCATCTGCTCTGCCCGGTCGTGACCGACATGCGTCAGGCCGGTAACGCGCTGAACTGGACCGTGGCCGAGATGGAGCGCCGCTACAAACTCATGAGCAAGCTGGGCGTGCGCAATCTCGCGGGCTACAACAACAAGATCGAAGAGGCGAACAAGCGCGAGGAGAAGATCCCGAACCCGTTCAGCCTCACGCCGGACGATCCGGAACCGTGCCAGAAGCTGCCGCATATCGTGGTCGTGATCGACGAACTCGCCGACCTCATGATGGTGGTCGGCAAGAAGGTCGAAGAGCTGATCGCGCGTATCGCACAGAAGGCGCGCGCCGCCGGCATCCACCTGATTCTCGCGACGCAGCGGCCTTCGGTGGACGTCATCACCGGCCTCATCAAGGCCAACGTGCCGACGCGCATGGCCTTCCAGGTCTCTTCGAAGATCGACTCGCGCACGATTCTCGACCAGATGGGCGCCGAATCGCTGCTCGGCATGGGCGACATGCTCTACCTGCCGCCGGGCACGGGTCTGCCCGTGCGCGTGCACGGCGCGTTCGTCGCCGACGACGAGGTGCACCGCGTCGTCGAGAAGCTCAAGGAGCAGGGCGAGCCGAACTATATCGAGGGCATTCTCGAAGGCGGAGTGGGCGGCGAGGGCGACGAAGGCACCGCTGCGGGAACCAGCGGCACCGGCGACGAGTCCGATCCACTGTATGACCAGGCCGTCGAAGTGGTCATCAAGAATCGCCGCGCGTCGATTTCGCTCGTGCAGCGGCACTTGCGCATCGGCTACAACCGCGCGGCGCGGCTGCTCGAACAGATGGAGCAGTCCGGGCTCGTTTCGGCGATGTCGTCGAGCGGCAACCGCGAGATCCTCGTGCCCAATCGCGGCGACGCCGAGTAAGCCACGCCAGGCCGCCGCGCGCCTTGGCAATGGCCCGGCAACGGCTGCGGCTGCGGCAACCCGGCGGCCAAAGACACACCTCTTGGAGAACGATAGATGCAGTATCCGGCTGGACTTCCGACCCGCTTTGCGCGCACCGCGCGCCGCGCGCTTTTCCTTGCGCTTGGCGCGTCGGTCCTGATGGTCTCGCAGGCGTATGCGAGCGGCACCGATCAACTGAAGCAGTTCGTCTCGCAGGTGCACGCCGCGCGCGGCAGCTTCGTTCAACGCGAACTCAAGGCGCCCTCGGGCGCGAAGAACGCCAGCGACGCCATCGCCACGGCCACGTTGAACGCCAAGACTTCGAGCGGCACGTTCGTGTTCGCGCGGCCCGGCAAGTTCATCTGGTCCTATGAAAAGCCGTATCAGCAGCTGCTGCAGTCGGACGGCGACAACCTCTACGTCTACGACAAGGACTTGAACCAGGTGACCGAGCGCAAGCTCGGCGGCGCGCTCGGCGCGAGCCCGGCGGCGATCCTGTTCGGCAGCAACGATCTCGACAAGAACTTCACGCTCTCCGACGCGGGCGTGAAGAACGGCATCGACTGGCTGGAGCTGATTCCGAAGTCGAAGGACACGCAGTTCAAGAGCGTGGGCATCGGCTTTCGCGACGGCAACCTCGAAGCCATGGAACTGCACGACGTGTTCGGCAACGTGACGCTGCTCACGTTCTCCAACATCGAGAAGAACCCGTCGCTGCCGCCTTCGACCTTCAAGTTCGTACGCCCGCCAGGCGCCGATCTGATCACGGGCGGCTCGAACTAAAGCCGTTCACTTCGCGTACCACGTAAAAACGGGCGGCCCATTGCGGACCGCCCGTTTTTCTTTATGCGCAGTGGCCTCTCAGGCCGTAAAGCGGATCACGCCGTCCGCGCCGGTCGTGCGCGTGACCTTGCCCGCGAGCCACAGCAGGTTCAGGTGCGCGAGCGCCTCACCCATCGCGAAGGTCATCTGATGGATGTCGAGTTCGCGCTTGAACATCATCGGCACGATGTCGGCGGCGCTTTGCGGCGCTCGCTCGCATGCTTCGATGACTTCGGCAAGACGCGCGTCATGGTGCGCGCGCAACTGCGCGATACGCGTGCGCACGCCGCGAAACGGCTTGCCGTGCGAGGGCAGCACGAGCGTGTTCTCGGGCAGCGTTTCGTAGCGGCCGAGCGATTCCAGGTAGAGGCCGAGCGGATTGCCTTCCGGCTCCATGTCGAACACGGAGACATTGGTCGAGATGCGCGGCAGCACCATGTCGCCGGAGATCAGCACGCCGGTTTCCTCGCAGAACAGCGCGCAATGCTCGGGCGAGTGGCCGTAGCCCGTGATGACGCGCCAGTCGCGCCCACCGATCGCTACCGTATCGGCTTCGCGCAGGCGGCGGTACTGCGTGGGCAGCGCGGGTACGAGGCTGCCGTAATAGCCGCGGCGGTTGCGCAGCTTGTCGAGCGACGCTTCGTCCGTGAGCCCGTGACGCGCGAAATGGCGCGCGGCGCCTTCGCCGCCCGCGTTCGAGCCGTCGCCGGCCGCCATCACGCGGGCCTGCATGTACTCGCCGAGCGTGGCCCACAGGCGCACGTCCCAGCGCGCTTTATCCCCGCCCGCGCAAATCCAGTGCGCAAGGCCGATATGGTCGGGGTGGCAATGCGTGACGAGCACGCGCAGCACCGGCAGGCCTTCCAGCTGGTTCTCGAACACGGCTTCCCAGCGGGCCTTGATGGTGTCGTTGGTGATGCCGCAGTCCACGACGGTCCAGCCTTGCTGGCCGTCGATCTCGTCGCGCAGCAGCCATAGGTTGATGTGGTCGAGCGCGAACGGCAGCGGCATGCGCAGCCATTTCACGCCGGGCGCGACGTCGAAGGCGAGGCCGGGCTCCGGCAGGGTGTCGGCGTAGGGATAGTCGAGCTGATGTTCGAGGGCGTTCATTGTGGGTGTCTTCTCCTGTCGACCAGAGTTAGCGCTTTAGCGCTTGCTCCGGCCCCATGCATAGCGGTCCCGTGCAAAGCGGATCTCGTTGTCGCAGGTTGCGTAACCGCGTACTTGACGATAACGTAAACGTCGATTCTATCGTCCCTCGCGCTGTCGTGCAGACAACAGCCGGGCCAGCCGCCTTTCGCACACCATGACGACCCAGTACACGATTACCGAACTCGCCCGGGAATTCGACGTGACGCCCCGCGCGATCCGCTTCTACGAGGACCAGGGGCTGCTCGCGCCGAGCCGCGAAGGCGCGGGTGGCCTGAAGCGCGTCTTTTCGGGGCGCGATCGCACGCGGCTGAAGCTGACGCTGCGCGGCAAGCGCCTCGGCTTCACGCTCTCGGAGATCCGCACGCTGCTCGACCTCTACGAGTCGCCGACCGACACGCTCCCGCAGCTCCAGGCGTTCCTCGACACGGTGGTGCATCACCGCGAGATACTCGAGCGCCAGCGAGCCGACCTCGACGCGACGCTCGAAGACCTCGCGCAGTACGAGGCCCAGGCGCGCGCGCTGCTCGACAGGAATGCGGCGCACGAGAGCGCGGCGCACGAACGCGACGCTCCCGCCGCCGCTCGCGCGAAACGCTGACGCTCGCGCAACGGGCATGGCCGCCATGAAACATTTCCCGAAACTGCTCTCTTCGCAGATCGGCTTCGATGTCGCGCAGACCATGCTCGACGGCTTCAACCGTCACTATCACAACTTCTGCGACGCGGCGGCGAGGGCGCGGACGTTCTTCGAGGCTGCCGACTGGCGCGCCCTGCAGCAGCTCGCGCGCGAGCGCATCGCCTCGTATGACGATCGCGTGAAGGAGTGCGTGGTCGCGCTCGAAGACGAATACGGCGCCGAGAGCATCGACGACGAAGTCTGGCAGCAGATCAAGCTGCACTACATCGGCCTGCTCACGACGCACCGGCAGCCCGAATGCGCGGAGACGTTCTTCAACTCCGTGTGCTGCAAGATCCTGCATCGCTCGTACTTCAACAACGATTTCATCTTCGTGCGGCCCGCCATCTCGACCGAATACATCGAGAACGACGAGCCCGCCGCGAAGCCCACTTACCGCGCTTACTATCCGGGCAAGGACGGCCTCGCGGCGACGCTCGAGCGCATCGTCACGAACTTCCAGCTGGAGACGCCGTTCGAGGATCTCGGGCGCGACGTCGACTGCATCATGCAGACGATGCTCGACACCTTCGGCGTGGTCGAGCCGAAGCCCAACTTCCAGATTCACGTGCTGTCGTCGCTGTTTTTCCGGCATAAAGGCGCGTATATCGTCGGGCGCATCATCAACGGCGATCTGCTCGCGCCGTTCGTCGTGCCGATCCGTCATGTGGAAACGGGCAGGCTTGCACTGGACACGGTGCTGTTGCGCACGGAGCAGCTGCTCATCCTCTTCAGCTTCTCGCACTCGTATTTTCTGGTGGACATGGAAGTGCCGTCCGCCTATGTCGAGTTTTTGCGCACGATCATGCCGCGCAAGGCCAAGGGCGAAATCTACACGTCGCTCGGGTTGCAGAAGCAGGGCAAGAACCTGTTCTATCGCGACTTGCTGCACCACCTCTCGCATTCGAGCGACCGGTTCATCGTCGCGCCCGGCATCCGCGGCATGGTGATGATCGTGTTCACGCTGCCTTCGTATCCGTACGTGTTCAAGGTCATCAAGGACAGCTTTCCCGCGCCGAAGGAGACCACGCGCGAGCAGGTCGAAGCGAAGTATCAGCTCGTGAAGCGTCACGACCGGCTCGGGCGCCTTGCCGACACGCTCGAATATTCGAGCGTGGCGCTGCCCGTCGCGCGGCTCGACGAGGCGCTCGTGCGCGAGCTGGAGACGCTGGCGCCCTCGATGCTCGAGTACGAGGGCGACAACCTCGTGATCCGTCACGTCTACATCGAGCGGCGCATGGTGCCGCTCAATCTGTATCTGCAGAACGGCAGCGACGCCGAAGTCGAGCACGGCATACGCGAATACGGCAACGCGATCAAAGACCTGCTGCGCGCGAATATCTTTCCGGGCGACATGCTCTACAAGAATTTCGGCGTGACGCGCAACGGCCGCGTGGTGTTCTATGACTACGACGAGATCGAATATCTCACCGATTGCAACGTGCGCGCCGTGCCGCCGCCGCGTCATGAGGAGGACGAACTATCGGGTGAGCCATGGTACGCAGTCGGCCCGCGCGACATTTTTCCGGAGACGTACGGCACCTTCCTGCTCGGCGATCCGCGCGTGAAGCGCGCATTTCTCGCGCATCACGCGGACTTCTTCGAGCCCGGGCTTTGGCAGGAGAGCCGCGCGAGGCTCATCGCGGGCGAAGTGCCGGACTGCTTTCCCTATGACGCATCGATTCGTTTTAGCGTGCGTTACCCAGAGCGTTTCGCGCGTGACGACGCGCCGGCCGTGCGCGTTGCCTGAACGCGCGGCAAACAGGTTTGAACAGACTCAAGCGGATTCAAACGGGTTCAAACGGATTCATCAAGGAGCACAAACATGAGTGAGACGCAAAAGCAGGACGCCATCGTGATCGTTTCGGCGGCACGCACGCCGATGGCGGGTTTTCAGGGTGATTTCGCGACGCTCACCGCGCCGCAGCTTGGCGCGGCCGCGATCGCGGCGGCTGTCGAGCGCGCGGGCTTGAAGCCCGAGCAGATCGACGAGGTCGTGATGGGCTGCGTGTTGCCCGCGGGGCAGGGCCAGGCGCCCGCGCGCCAGGCGGCACTTGGCGCGGGGCTGCCGCTCGCAGCGGGTGCCACGACCGTCAACAAGATGTGCGGCTCGGGCATGCGCGCGGCGATGTTCGCGCATGACATGCTGCTGGCGGGCTCGGCCGATGTGATCGTCGCGGGCGGCATGGAGAGCATGTCGAACGCGCCTTATCTGCTGCCGAAGGCGCGCGCCGGCATGCGCATGGGCCACGGCCAGGTGCTCGACCACATGTTCCTCGACGGCCTCGAAGATGCCTATGACAAGGGCCGCTTGATGGGCACGTTCGCGGAAGAATGCGCGGGCGAGTACGACTTCTCGCGCGAGCGCCAGGACGCATTCGCGATCGAGTCGCTCAAGCGCGCGAAACGCGCCAACGAGGACGGCTCGTTCGCATGGGAAATCGCGCCGGTGAAGGTGGCTTCGCGCGCGGGTGAAACGACCATCGAGCGCGACGAGCAGCCGTTCAAGGCCAATCTCGACAAGATCCCGACGCTCAAGCCCGCGTTCAGCAAGACCGGCACGGTGACGGCCGCGAATTCGTCGTCGATTTCGGACGGCGCGGCGGCGCTCGTGATGATGCGCGAATCGACGGCGAAGCAGCTCGGCCTCAAGCCGCTCGCACGCGTGACGGGCCATTCGACCTTTGCGCAGCAGCCCGCGAAGTTCACGACGGCGCCGGTGGGCGCGATCAGGAAGCTGTTCGAGAAGACCGGCTGGACGGCGGCCGACGTCGATCTCTACGAGATCAACGAGGCCTTTGCCGTGGTCACGATGGCCGCGATGAAGGAGCACGATCTGCCGCACGAGAAGGTCAACGTGAACGGCGGCGCGTGTGCGCTCGGTCACCCGATCGGCGCTTCGGGCGCGCGCATTCTCGTGACGCTGATCGGCGCGTTGCGCGCACGCGGCGGCAAACGCGGCGTGGCGACGCTGTGCATCGGCGGCGGAGAAGCGACGGCGATGGGCGTCGAACTGCTGTAGGCTAGCGCCAGAAGAAGCGCGCCGCCTTGAAAAACGGGGAAGCGGCGCGCTGCAGCGGATTCAATGCACAGACAAGCAAGGTGACGAGATGAAAACAGCGTTGATCGTGGGCGCGTCGCGGGGCCTGGGTCTCGAGTTCGCGCGGCAGTATGCGAAGGCCGGCTGGCGCGTGCTGGCTACGGCGCGCGGGCCCGAAGCGCTCGAAGCCTTGCGCGCAATCGGTGCGCAGACCTTCCAGCTCGACATCGCGCGGCCGGAGGAGATCGCCGCGCTCGGATGGAAGCTCGACGGCGAGCGGCTCGACGTGGCGCTCGTCGTCTCCGGCGTCTACGGTCCGCGCACCGAGGGCGTGGAGACCATCACGGCCGAAGACTTCGAATACGTGATGAACACCAACGTACGCGGCCCGATGCAGCTGATCCCCGTCCTGTTGCCGCTCGTCGACGATGCCCACGGCGTGCTCGGCGTGCTGTCGAGCCGCATGGGCAGCATTGCGGAGACCACGGGCACGACGGGCTGGCTCTATCGCGCGAGCAAGGCCGCGCTCAACGACGTGCTGAAGATCACCTCGCTGCAAACGCGCCGCGCCACCTGCGTCGCGCTGCATCCGGGCTGGGTGCGTACCGACATGGGCGGCGCGCACGCGGCGATCGACCCGGCGGTGAGCGTCGCCGGCATGCGCGAGGTGGTGGCCGAGGCGGCCGCCGCGCGCGACGTCTTCAACGGCCGCTTCTTCCAGTACGACGGCACCGAACTCGACTGGTAAAGCGCCGCCCGTCTGCGCTACGCTTGCGGCCTCTCGCAACGGAGCCTTGATCCATGAACGCTGAAACCGCGCGCGTCGTCTTGCCCGCCGCCCGGCCCGCCGATTGTCCTTGCGGCGGCGCCGCACCCAACCAGAAAGCGCCTGCCAAGGCGCCGCGTTACGCGCAGTGCTGCGGCCGCTTCATCGACGACGCGGCGATCCCCGCCACGGCGCTCGAGCTGATGCGCTCGCGCTATACGGCCTACGTGCTGGGCGAGGAAGCGTATTTGCGCTCGACGTGGGCGCCCGAAACCTGTCCCGCCGATCTCGACGTCGATCCCGCAGCCGAAGGCGCGCCGCGCTGGCTAGGCCTTGCCGTGAAGCGCCACGAACAACACGACGACGCGCGCGCGATCGTCGAATTCGTCGCGCGCTACAAAACGGGCGGCCGCGCGTTCCGGCTGCACGAAACGAGCCGTTTCACGCGCGGCGACGACGGCCGCTGGCGTTATGTTGACGGCGACGTTTCGTCTGGCTAACGAATTACTGACTGCCGCAAAAAATACGGTAATAAATTCCCGCCCTGATCCGCCGTCATGGCGCCGGAAGTAATGTCTTTGCAAACAAGCGCTTACTGAACAATTGCGGGGCCGTTGTCCCCGCGCGACGCTCGTCACCCGGACCTTTTAAAAAACTCGCACATTCGCCAGAAACCGAACGCCGCATCTGCGCCGCGCCTCATAGGGCTGCGGGCAGTTGGCATGCCTTATGCCGGGTTAGCCCTGAATTGCACAATAAATATTTGTCGTGCGAGTATCTAATCACGGTGCCCCGCACGATACGTAAGTGCATAGTGAAGAAGTTTTTTCACTTGATGCGTGTATCGACTGCAATGGGTGCTGGCGGCGGGTCTGATCGACGATAGAACTGCGCCGCGCAGGTGTTCCGATCGATGCAATTCCACGTTACGGGTACACGCCCGCTCCTGGCTTCGCGGCCAGGCGCAACGGTGTCTCGTTGTGCCCTGAAAGGGCTGAAGCGTGGGTAATGGTCGGACGGTTGTCGGATTCACAGCAGCAGGTCTTTTGCAGGTGGTGTAGCGCATGGCGTTCAGGAAGCTCCTTACCGGATGGGTCGTAGCCGGCACCGCGTGTGTGCTTTCGGTTGCTCACGCAGCGTCGCTTTCCGATCCGGCAAGTGCGAGCGCGAACCCGCAACTCGCCGCCAATGCCACGGCCACGCATTCCGCCAACGCTCCCCAATCCAGCCTCGCAGGCGGTCCCCTCGGTAGCGCCATCGTGCCGCGTATCGCGCTCGACGACGCGTATCTGCCCGTCGTGCCCGCGAGCATGAACGAGCAGGTGATCCGCGTTCCCGTGGATGCATCCGGCGACGTCACCCTCGAAACCACGATTTACCGCCCGAACGGCCCCGGCCCGTTCCCGATGGTGATCTTCAACCACGGCAAGATTCCCGGCGACCCGCACCTCCAGTCTCGCAGCGACCCGCTCTCGTTCGCGCGTGAATTCGTGCGCCGCGGCTACGTCGTCGTCGCACCGAACCGCCAGGGCTTCGCGGATTCGGGCGGCTCGTATCAGCAGGACGGCTGCGATGTCGCGAGCAATGGCCTTGGCCAGGCGGCCGATGTCGCTTCGACCATCGCGTACATGTCGAAGCAGCCCTATGTCGACGCGAGCCAGATCATCGTCGCGGGCACCTCGCACGGCGGCCTTGCCACCATGGCCTACGGCACCGAGGCGGCCAGCGGCGTGCGCGCGCTCATCAACTTCTCGGGCGGCCTGCGCCAGGACGCCTGCACGGGCTGGCAGAACAACCTGACCCAGGCATTCGGCAACTACGGCGGCAAGGCCCGCGTGGCCTCGCTCTGGCTCTACGGCGACAACGACTCGGTCTGGTCGCCCGATCTCGTCGCGAAGATGTTCGCCGCTTACCGCGACGCGCAGACGGGTGAGGATCGCCCGGCCGCGACGGCGAAGCTCGTGGACTTCGGCGCATACAAGAACGACGCGCATCGCCTCGTGGGCGATCGCGACGGCGTGAAAGTCTGGTGGCCTACGGTCGAGGCGTTCCTCGCCAACCGCGGCCTGCCGACGGCGGTGCAGTATCGCGTGGCCGCGCCGGTCGCGCCCCGCGGCACCGGCTACGCGCAGATCGACTCGGTCGGCGCAGTGCCTTTCGTCGATCAGGCGGGCCGTGACGGTTATCGCAACTTCCTCAAGCAGTATCCGAGCCGCGCCTTCGCCGTCTCCGACTCCGGCGCATGGTCGTGGGCCGAAGGCGGCGACAATCCGATGGCCGTGGCGATCTCGAACTGTGAAAAGCACAGTGCCGATCCTTGCCGCCTCTATGCCGTCAACAACACGGTGGTCTGGAACAACGGCGGCACGCAGACCGCTCAGACCGGCGACAGCGACACGACGCGCGCCACGGCGGACAACACCACCGACGACAGCGACCACCCGCTGGCGAGCCGGTAAGGCGCGTTGCCCGGCGAGTGCCGGGCTCGAACTCTGCATCGCATCTGAAGCTTGCGGCCCCAAAGCGGGCCGCTTTGCTTTTGTGCGTGGCGCTTTGCTTTCTGGTCGCCGCTGCCATCTCCTCGCACGCAATCTGCACACAAGACTCGTTGTGTTGCCCGCTATCGTCTGACTTTCGTCCGCCTGCGCTGGCGGACGTGTCGCCAAAAATATCCGGCGCGCCGTCCCGCGTTCTGCAATTTCGCACCGGCGCACAGATTTTTTGCATAAGGCGGGTTCACTTTGCCGTCGTCATCTCCGCGCATTTCTGGTCTTTCGTTTCCATCGGTCCGGAGTTGTGCCGAACAGCTCTAAACGCCGCGCCGCCGTGCGTTGGAGGCCGATTTTGGGGGTAGTGCATTGCGGCAGCTAACACGTTAATCTCGGTCCCGCTGTCGTATCGGGAGTCGTATTTGAATTCGCAATCTCATCTTGCCCGCGAAGATCGCGCCGCGACCGACTGGGTCGCTCGCAGCCTGCGCGCCGTGTGGCACCCCTGCACCCAGATGAAACATCACGAGCGCCTGCCGCTCGTGGCCGTCGCACGCGGCGAAGGCCCGTGGCTGCACGACCGCGAGGGCCGCCGTTATCTGGACGCGATCAGTTCGTGGTGGGTGAACCTCTTCGGCCACGCCAATGCATCGATCAATGCCGCGCTCAAGGCGCAGCTCGACACGCTCGAGCACGTCATGCTCGCGGGTTGCACGCACGAGCCCGCCGTGGAGCTTGCCGAGCGGCTGTCGGCGCGCACGGGCGGCGTGCTCGGCCACGCGTTCTTCGCTTCCGATGGCGCGTCGGCCGTCGAAATCGCGCTGAAGATGAGCTTCCATTCGTGGCGCAACCGCGGCGAGAGCGACAAGCGCGAATTCGTCTGCCTTGCCAACAGCTATCACGGCGAGACCATCGGCGCGCTCGGTGTGACCGATGTGAAGCTCTTCAGGGATGCTTACGATCCGCTGCTGCATCACGCGCATGTGGTCGCTTCGCCCGACGCGCGCGCCGCGCAACCCGGTGAAACGGCGGCGGATGTCGCTGCCCGCGCGCTGGCCGATGTCGAGCGTCTTTTCATCGAGCGCGAGGGTCGTATCGCCGCGCTGATCGTCGAGCCGCTCGTGCAGTGCGCCGCCGGTATGGCGATGCACGACCCCGCGTATCTCAAGGGCCTACGCGCGCTGTGCGACCGCCATCGCGTTCACCTGATCGCCGATGAGATCGCCGTCGGCTGCGGGCGCACCGGCACGTTCTTCGCGTGCGAGCAGGCCGACATCTGGCCCGATCTCCTGACGCTCTCGAAGGGCATCAGCGGCGGCTATCTGCCGCTTTCGATCGTGCTGTCGCGCGACGCGATCTACGAGTCGTTCTACGACGACGACACGACGCGCGGCTTCCTTCATTCGCATTCGTACACGGGCAATCCGCTCGCGTGCCGCGCGGCGCTCGCCACGCTCGACTTGTTCGAGCGCGATGACGTGCTCGTCACGAACGCGCACAAATCGGCGCAACTGCGCGAATTGTTCGATCCTCTCGCCGCGCATCCGCTCGTGCGCAACCTGCGCCAATGCGGGACGATTCTCGCGTTCGACGTGGCGCTCGCAGACCCGCAGCGCGCGGCGACGTTTTCGCGCCGCTTCTTCGAAAACGCACTGCAGCGCGAACTGCTGCTGCGCCCGATCGGCACGACGGTCTACGTCATGCCGCCATACATTCTGGATAACGAAATGCAGGCGTTCCTCGCTGCACGCACGCGCGAGACTTTCGACGCCACCGTCGCGGAGGACCTCTGACATGGCATTGCTCGACACCCTCGAACAGGGCTTGCGCGATATCGACGCGCGCGGCCTGCGCCGCCGCCGCCGCACCGCCGACACGCCTTGCAGCGCCCATATGCAGGTGGACGGCCGCGCGACGATCGGTTTTGCCAGCAACGACTATCTCGGTCTCGCCGGGCACCCGCAACTGGTCGCGGCCATCGCTGAAGGCGCGCAGCGTTACGGCGCGGGCAGCGGCGGCTCGCATCTGCTGGGCGGGCACTCGCGTGCGCACGCCCAGCTCGAAGACGATCTCGCGGCATTCGCGGGCACCTTCGTCGATGCGCCGCGCGCGCTGTACTTCAGCACCGGCTACATGGCGAACCTGGCCGTGCTCACGGCGCTCGCGGGGCGTGGCACGACGATCTTTTCCGATGCGCTCAACCACGCCTCGCTGATCGACGGTGCGCGGCTCTCACGCGCCGATATCCAGATCTATCCGCATGCCGACATGGCGGCGCTCGCCGCGATGCTCGAAGCCTCCGACGCGAGCGCAAAACTGATCGTGAGCGACACGGTGTTCAGCATGGACGGCGACGTCGCGCCGCTCGCGCGTCTCGTCGAACTCGCGGAACAGCATGGCGCGTGGCTCGTGGTCGATGACGCGCACGGTTTCGGCGTACTGGGCCCGCAAGGCCGCGGCGCGCTAGCGCAAGCCGCGCTGCGCTCGGAGCATCTCGTGATGGTCGGCACGCTCGGGAAAGCCGCGGGCGTTTCGGGCGCGTTCATTTGCGCGCACGGCACCGTGATCGAATGGCTCGTGCAGCGTGCGCGCCCGTACATCTTCACCACGGCTTCGTCGCCGGCGGTTGCGCATGCGGTGTCCGCGAGCCTGCGCTTGATCGAAGGCGAGGAGGGCGACGCGCGCCGCGCGCATCTCAAGCATCTGATCGCGCGCACGCGTGCGCTGCTCAGCGATACCTGCTGGCAACCCGTCGATTCGCATACCGCCGTGCAGCCGCTCGTCATCGGCGCGAACGAGGCGACGCTCGCACTGCAGGCCACGCTCGAGCGCGACGGCCTGTGGGTACCTGCCATTCGGCCGCCGACCGTGCCCGAAGGCACCTCGCGCCTGCGCATTTCGCTCTCGGCTGCGCATTCGGATGCCGACCTCGATCAACTGAACGCATCGCTGCAACGCGCGAGCCTCGAAGCACAGGAGCTTGTGCAATGACGGTTTCGCTTTTCGTCACCGGCACCGATACCGAGATCGGCAAGACGTTCGTGAGCGCGGCGCTGTTGCGCGGCTTCGCCCACGCGGGGCTGCGCGCCACGGCGCTCAAGCCGATTGCCGCGGGCGCTTACGAGCGCGATGGCGTGTGGCACAACGAGGACGCCGATCAGCTCGACGCCGCCGCGAGCGTGCTGCTGCCGCCCGAGATCCGCACGCCGTTTCTGCTCAAGGAGCCCGCTGCACCGCACATCGCCGCCGCGCTTGAAGGCGTGACGCTCGATATGGCGCGCATCGTCGATTGCTACGAGGCGGCCTGCGAGCGCGCGGATGCCATCGTCGTGGAAGGCGTGGGCGGTTTTCGCGTGCCTCTTACGCCGACCGAAGACACCGCCGATCTCGCCGTCGCGCTCGGTCTGCCCGTGGTGCTCGTGGTGGGCATGCGCCTTGGCTGCATCAGCCACGCGCTGCTCACTGCCGAAGCGATTGCCGCGCGCGGATTGAAGCTCGCGGGCTGGGTCGCGAATCGTATCGACCCGGCCATGACGTTCCCCGAAGAAAACATCGCCGCGCTGCGCGAACGCCTCGCCGCGCAGTACGGCGCGCCGCTCGTCGGCGTCGTGCCGCATATGCGCGGTGCGAGCGCCGACGACGCTGCCGGACATCTGAACATCGATGCGTTGCTCGCGCGCTTGCGCGCCAACGCTTAACGCACAGTCAAGCACAGTCACGTAAAGAAGGACCCCGACACCATGACGCAAACCCACATCGACATCACCTCGCTGAAGGCCACCGCGCCGAGCGCCCAGGCCGCAGCCGAAGCCGCCGCACGCTGGAAAGTCGCCGACGTTGCCGCGCTCTACGAGCTGCCGTTCAACGACCTGATGTTCCGCGCGCAGCAGGTGCATCGCGAGCATTTCGACGCGAACGCCGTGCAGCTCTCTACGCTTCTCTCGATCAAGACCGGCGGCTGCGAGGAAGACTGCGCGTACTGCCCGCAATCGGCACATCACGACACGGAACTGGAAGCCGGCAAGCTGATGGAAGTCGACGCCGTGTTGGTCGCGGCGCGCGCAGCCAAGGCAAACGGCGCGACGCGCTTTTGCATGGGTGCGGCGTGGCGCAATCCGAAGGATCGCCACCTCGAGCCGATCAAGGACATGATCCGCGGCGTGAAGGCGATGGGTCTCGAAACCTGCGTGACGCTCGGCATGCTCGAAGATCACCAGGCGAAGGCGCTGGCCGACGCGGGCCTCGACTACTACAACCATAACCTCGATACGTCGCCGGAGTTCTACGGCAAGATCATTTCGACGCGCACCTACGAGGACCGCCTCGAGACGCTCGAACGCGTACGAGACGCGGGCATCAACGTGTGCTGCGGCGGCATCGTCGGCATGGGCGAGTCACGTCGCGAGCGCGCGGGCCTGATCTCCCAGCTCGCGAACATGGAGCCGTATCCGGAGTCGGTGCCCATCAACAATCTCGTGCAGGTCACGGGCACGCCGCTCGAAGGTACGGAACCGATCGATCCGTTCGAATTCGTGCGCACGATCGCGGTGGCGCGCATCACGATGCCCAAGGCGATGGTGCGTCTCTCGGCGGGCCGCGAGCAGATGGACGACGCGCTCCAGGCACTGTGCTTCATGGCGGGCGCGAACTCGATTTTCTACGGCGACCAGCTGCTCACCACGAGCAACCCGCAGGCGGAAGCCGACCGCAAGCTGCTGCAGCGTCTGGGCATCACGGCGCAGGCCGCGCAGCATCTGCCCGCCGACGACCACGATCATCACGACCATCACGGTCATTCACACGGCGGCTGCGGCCACTGCGAGTGACGTTTTGCACGTCGCCAAAAGCAAAAACGCCAGGCTGGGAAGCCTGGCGTTTTTTATTGCCGAACGGAACTACGCGAAGTACGGCGCGTTACGCGTAAGCCGCGCGCCGGCGCCCCGCGAGCACGAGATAGCACAGCGCGCCGATCACGAGCGAAGGCAGCGTCGCGCCGAGGTTCGGCAGCCACTGGTTGAGCGCCTGATACGCGCCGAACCCGACCACCCACGCGGCGAACGCGCTCACGTGCCAGCCGCCCGAATAGCCGTAGGCGCCGTTCAGATCGGCGAGTGCCTGCGTGTCGATGCGGCGGCGGCGCACGATGAAGTGATCGGCGAGCACTACGCCAAAGAGCGGCGCGAACACCGAGCCGATGAAGAGCAGGAAGTTCTCGTACTTCGCCATTGGCACGACGAGGCCGATCAGCGTGCACAGCGCGCCGAACGCCGCCGAGAGCCAGGGCACGCTGGCGCGCGTCCAGAACGTGCCGGTCGAGACCGCGGCCGAGTGGATATCGGCGAAGGCGTTGTCGATTTCGTCGATCAGCACGAGCAGCAGCGCGAGGCCGCCGCCGGCCTGCGCGAGCGCCGTGGTGAGGAGCGCGTCGCCGCCGCCCGCGGCGAGGCCATAGATCGCGCCGAGCGCATAGAACCACAGGTTCGCGATGCCATAGCCGAACAGCGTGCCGCGGAAGGTTTCGCCCGCTTTGCGGCCGAAACGCGTGTAGTCGGCGATGAGCGGCAGCCACGAGAGCGGCATCGCCACCACGAGGTCGATGGCGCTGCCAAACGGCATTTCGCCCGTGCCGGGGCGGCGCATCAGCGCGCCCAGGTCCTGCTTCACGAGCAGGCTCCACGTGAGCCAGGCCGCGCCCGCGAGCAGCAGCCAGATGCCCCACGTGCGCAGGAAGCGCCGCACGAACGAGAGCGGGCCGCTCACGGCGAGCAGCGTGGCGAGCACGCCGAAGATCACGGTCCAGACGAGCGGCATCGACAGGCCGAAGGCTTGTTTGGCGAGCGCATCGGCGGAATCGCGCATCACGATGATCTCGAACGAGCCCCAGCCCACGAGCTGCACCATGTTGATGACGGCCGGCACCGACACGCCGCGCACGCCGAGCGTCGGGCGCAGCGACGACATGGCGGCGAGGCCCGTGTCCGTGCCGATCACGCCCGCGAGCGCGAGCAGCACGACGCCGATCACGCTGCCGATGACGATGGCCAGGAGCGCATGGGGCAGCGAGAGGCCCGGTACGAGCAGCGCGCCCGCCTGCGCGACGAGCAGGCCGATGCCGAGCGAAAACCATAGCGCGAAGGCGTCGCCGGTGCGGAACTGGCGGCGCGCGTCGGGCACCGGCACGTTCGGCGCGTAGGTGGAGCCGGCATCGCCGGCGTGCGAATCTTGAGTCATGTGGAACGCTTTCCTCTGTATCGTCTGTTTTGTCTGTTTTATCCGGGCGCTTTCGCTCGAGCGGCTGAGGCCGCGCCTCGCAGCGCGGCGCACGCTGTCATAATGCACGACTGCATCCGGTGCGGCGGGCCGTTTTGTGGCTCGGGCGCTGTGTCCCCGAATCTGCCACCGAATTTGCCACACACGAGCGGCCAGCCGGAAAGCCGTCATTATCGCGAAAACGTCATGTTTGAAGAAACCCGTGCCAACGTCCCGCTCGCCGAACGGCTGCGCCCGCGCTCCATCGACGAGGTCATCGGCCAGAAGCATCTGCTCGGGCCCAACAAGCCGCTGCGCGTCGCGTTCGAGTCCGGCGAAGCGCATTCGATGATCCTCTGGGGGCCGCCGGGCGTGGGCAAGACCACGCTCGCGCGCCTCATGGCCGATGCTTTTCACGCGGAATTCATTGCGCTCTCGGCGGTACTTTCGGGCGTGAAGGACATCCGCGAGGCCGTGGAGCAGGCGCAGCTGCATCGCGCGCGTGGCCACCAGACGCTCGTGTTCGTCGACGAGGTCCATCGCTTCAACAAGAGCCAGCAAGACGCCTTCCTGCCGCATGTGGAGTCGGGCCTCTTCGTGTTCATCGGCGCGACGACGGAAAACCCGTCGTTCGAGGTGAACAGCGCATTGCTTTCTCGCGCCGCCGTGTACGTGCTCAAGAGCCTCGACGAGGAAGAGCAGGGCGAACTGCTCGCCCGTGCGAGCGAGGAACTGGGCGGCCTGACTTTCACGGACGAAGCGAAAAAGGCGTTGATCGGTTCCGCCGACGGCGACGGGCGCAAGCTCCTGAACAACCTCGAAATCGTCGCGCGTGCGGCCGCCCAGCAAAAGAAGACCGAGATCGACGGCGAGTTGCTCGGCAGCGCGCTGGCGGAGAACCTGCGCCGCTTCGACAAGGGCGGCGACGCGTTCTACGACCAGATCAGCGCGCTGCACAAGTCGGTGCGCGGCAGCAACCCGGACGGCGCGCTCTACTGGTTCTGCCGCATGCTCGACGGCGGCGCGGATCCGCGTTATCTCGCGCGGCGCATTGTGCGCATGGCGTGGGAGGACATCGGCTTGGCCGATCCGCGCGCCGGGCGCATCACGCTCGACGCCGCCGAAACCTACGAGCGCCTCGGCTCACCCGAAGGCGAACTCGCGCTCGCGCAGGCCGTGATCTATCTGGCCGTCGCGCCGAAGTCGAACGCGGGCTACAACGCCTATAACGAGGCGCGGCGCTTCGTGAGCAAGGACCAGTCGCGCGCGGTGCCCATCCATCTGCGCAATGCGCCGACGAAGCTCATGAAGGAACTGGGCTACGGCCACGAATACCGCTACGCGCACGACGAACCCGACGCCTACGCGGCCGGCGAGACCTATCTGCCCGATGGCATGCGCGAGCCGCGCTGGTATCAACCCACGCCGCGCGGGCTGGAGGGCAAGATCGGCGAAAAGCTCGCGCGTCTGGCCGACCTCGACGCGCAATGGCGCGAGGAACACCGCGATGAACTCCGCGAGAGGAAGCGCAAGGGCTGAAACGCCCTGAATAACGATGATGCCTGCCGCGCCGGGCTGCCCCGGCCGGTGCGCTAAAATCGTCCCTTCACACAACGAAACTGCGTCTCACAATCCCATGCTCGACATCCAGCTGCTGCGCAAAGACCTCGACGGCGTCGCGAAGCGCCTCGCCGACCGCGGCTACACCCTCGACGTCGCGGCCTTCTCCGCGCTCGAAGCGGAACGCCGCGCCATCCAGACCCGCACCGAAGAGCTCCAGGCACGCCGCAACAGCCTGTCGAAGCAGATCGGCGCGATGAAAGGCCGTGGCGAGGACACCTCGGCGGTCATGGCCGAAGTGGGCGGCATCGGCGACGAGATGAAGACGTCGGCCGCCAAGCTCGACGAGATCCAGTCGAAGCTCTCGGACCTGCTGCTCGGCGTGCCGAACCTGCCGCACGAGAGCGTGCCCGCGGGCAAGGACGAGGCCGACAACGTGGAAGTGCGCCGCTGGGGCACGCCGCGCGCGTTCGACTTCGAGGTGAAGGATCACGTGGACGTCGGCACGCCGCTGGGTCTCGACTTCGAGACGGGCGCGAAGCTTTCGGGCGCACGCTTCACGATGCTGCGCGGCCAGATCGCGCGCCTGCACCGCGCGCTCGCGCAGTTCATGATCGACACGCACACGCTCCACCACGGCTACACGGAAACGTACACGC
This sequence comes from Paraburkholderia guartelaensis, assembly GCF_004353905.1. Classification (GTDB taxonomy): domain Bacteria; phylum Pseudomonadota; class Gammaproteobacteria; order Burkholderiales; family Burkholderiaceae; genus Paraburkholderia; species Paraburkholderia guartelaensis. The sequence goes on from NZ_SMOD01000023.1 coordinate 88,532, forward strand.
CCTACATCGTCAACCCGGAAATCCTGTACGGCACGGGCCAGCTGCCCAAGTTCGCCGACGACATGTTCCGCGTGGAAAAGGGCGGCGGCGAGAACACGGTCACGCAGTACCTCATTTCGACCTCGGAGATCTCGCTCACGAACACGGTGCGCGAGAGCATCGTGGAAGGCAGCGCGCTGCCGATCAAGCTCACGGCGCATTCGCCGTGCTTCCGTTCGGAAGCCGGTTCGTATGGACGCGACACGCGCGGCATGATCCGTCAGCACCAGTTCGACAAGGTCGAGATGGTGCAGATCGTTGCGCCCGAAACGTCGTACGACGCACTCGAGCAGATGGTCGTCCATGCGGAAACCATCCTGCAGAAGCTCGGCCTGCCGTATCGCGTCATCACGCTGTGCACGGGCGACATGGGCTTCTCGGCCACCAAGACCTATGACCTCGAAGTGTGGCTGCCTGCGCAGAACACGTATCGCGAGATTTCGAGCTGCTCGAACACGGAAGCGTTCCAGGCGCGCCGCATGCAGGCGCGCTATCGCAACGCGCAGGGCAAGCCGGAACTCGTGCACACGCTCAACGGCTCGGGCCTCGCCGTGGGTCGCACGCTCGTCGCCGTGCTGGAGAACTATCAGGAAGCGGACGGCTCGGTCACCGTGCCGGAAGTACTGCGGTCTTATATGGGCGGCGTGGCGCGTCTCGCAGCGTCGGCCTGAGCTGCGCGGGAGATTTGCTTGCCCTCGAAACTTTTTGCACACGAGGGCTTGCAGAACTCAAAAAATGTTCTATAATCCTCGCTTCTCCGGTTGCCGACCAACACCGGGGAAGCAGTAAAAGAGCAGTACACCGGAGAGGTGGCAGAGTGGTCGAATGTACCTGACTCGAAATCAGGCGTACGGTTTCCCCGTACCGTGGGTTCGAATCCCACCCTCTCCGCCAAATTCAGAAAACCCCTGCATGCTTAACCGCTGCAGGGGTTTTTGTTTTTCTGCCCGCGCGCAGGCGTACATGCCGGAACGCACTTTCACTCGCGCATGCAGGTGGGTGCACGAGATCGACGATGCGTCTACACCGACTTGCCCGCCATGCACGCGCGCCGGCAGAACGACAAGTCTTCGGAGGCGGCGAGATCGCCTGGGGTCGTGATCGGACTGCCTGCTCGCGATGTAAGATATTTCTCATTCTTGATGGCGGGTTGCGCTCGAACAATCGGAGACATCTGAAAATTCCGCGCCCGGCGTCATAGGGATGACGCGGATTGCTGCGGGTTGCTGCGCTAGCGACGCGGCAGCGCCGGTACAATCGCCCCTTTGAATTCGCGGCGCCGTGTTCTCCAGCACCGCCGCGCCCACTTCGGTCCACAGATGCCTATCACCTACAAGTCTGCCGACGATCTCGCCCGCCTGCGCATTTCGGGCCGGCTCGCCGCCGACGTGCTCGCGATGATCGGCGAGCACGTGAAGCCGGGCGTCTCCACCGACGACCTCGACGCGCTCTGCAACGACTACATCGTCAACACGCTCAAGGCCGTGCCGGCCAATGTCGGCTACCTCGGCTTTCCGAAGACGATCTGCACGTCCGTCAATTCCGTGGTCTGCCACGGCATTCCGAATCGCGGCGAGGTGCTCAAGGACGGCGACATCATCAACATCGACGTGGCCGTGATCAAGGACGGCTATTTCGGGGACACGAGCCGCATGTACTGCGTCGGCACGCCGAGCTCGGTGGGCCGCCAGCTGATCGACACGACCTACGAGGCGATGCTCGCGGGCATCCGCCAGGTGAAGCCGGGGGCGACGCTCGGCGACGTCGGCAACGCCATCCAGAAACGCGCCCAGGCGGACGGCTTCTCGATCGTGCGCGAGTACTGCGGCCACGGCATCGGCAAGGTCTACCACGAGGAGCCGCAGGTGCTGCATTACGGCCAGCCGGGGCAGGGCGTTCGCCTGAAGCCGGGCATGGTCTTCACGATCGAGCCGATGGTCAACGCGGGCCGTGCCGGCACGACGGTGCAGCGCGACGGCTGGACGGTCGTCACCAAGGACCGCTCGCTCTCGGCACAGTGGGAACATATGGTCGCGGTCACCGACGACGGCTACGAACTCCTCACGCCCTGGCCGGACGGCACAGGCGCCTACGAGGCCCCATGAGCGTGCCTGTGCGGCCTCTGGGGCCGTCTGTCAAGGCTCGCGCGCGGGGCGTCGCGTGCCGGCAATTGTCAAATAAGGATTTGACTCTCAAGCCAGTTCGGTTAAAGCTACGCGTTAGCGCTTTATTGGGGTTTACGACTGCATGAGTCCGTCACTGACCGTTCGCCGTATCGCCGCCGATCAGGGTGCCGTGCTCCGCGAGCTTCGAACAGCTTCGCTGCGCGACGCGCCTTATGCATTCGGCGACACGCTCGAAGACGCGCTATCCGCCGATGCCGCCGTTTTCGACGCTGCGGCGGCCCGGCATGCGGTTTCGCACACGGGCACGTCGTTCATTCTCTATACCGAGGGCCATCCGGCCGGTCTGATCGGCGCGAGCTTCGAAAGCGCGCCGGCGCGCCGCGCGTTCGTCTCGGCGCTGTGGGTCGCGCCCGCGGTGCGTCATCTGAGCGGCGGCGAACTGCTGCTCAACAGCGCCATCGACTGGCTCGTGAGCGAAGGCGCGACGCAGGTCTACGCCTGGATCACCGACACGAACACCACGGCCATGCGCTTCTACGAGCGCCTCGGCTTCGTGGCCACCGGCGATCACGCGCGCAGCCAGCAGCAGCCCGAACAGTGGGAAACACTGCTCATGCGCACGCTCGGCGAGCACACGAAGTCCGCTTCGTCGCCGTAACGCCGGCGTTCGCGCCGCTGCGCGCGGCGGCGCCCGCGTTTCGCTTCCCTCCGTACGACACACCGAACCAGAAACGTTTGTGCTCGTGTGGCGTGCTCGCGCTTCGCGCGCTTTTTTTTGCGCGAATTTTGTTAGTGCGTTTCTGGCAGCGAATTTGGCCGAATACACCATTAAAAATAATGGCCGTGTGCGTCCGCGCCTGTAAAATACGCAAAATTTTTAGCCGAACGCCATGTCGCCCAAGAAATCGCCATATTTTGAACTGAAGAGCGGTTCCGTCGATACGCTTCTGTTCGTGGTCAAGACGACCGAGCTCGATGCCATGCGCGCCGAGCTCACGCGGCGCTTCGAGGCGACGCCCGAATTCTTCGCAAACGACACCGTCGCGATCGACGTGCGGCGTCTCGCCGACGGCGAGCAGGTCGCGCTCGGCGACATCGCGCGTCTGCTCGAAAGCGTGCGCATGCGACCGGTAGGCGTGGTTGCGCAGCCTGAACAACACGGCTGGGCCGCTGCGGCAGGCCTGCCGTTCCTCGAGGCACGCGACCGCCGTGGCGCGGGCGCGAAGCCGGCCGCCGAAGAAGGCGCAAGCGACGGCGAGGCATCGAATGCTTCGGCCACTGCTTCTGTCACTGCTGCTGCGGCCGCGCCGCAAGCCACCGCTGCGCAGCCCGAACTCTTCACCAGCGAGACGGACCCGGCCGCCGCCGAAACGAGCGCTGCGGCAACGGTGAACGCCGCGGCGGCGCTCGACGCCGGCGCATCTGTCGCGCGCACGGAACCCACGCTCGTGATCGACCGGCCGTTGCGCTCGGGCCAGCGCATCTACGCGAAGGGCGACGTAGTTGTGCTCGGCCTCGTGTCCAACGGCGCGGAAGTGATCGCCGAGGGCAACATCCACATTTACGCGCCGTTGCGCGGCCGCGCGCTCGCGGGCGTGCACGGCAATCACGACGCACGCATTTTCTGCACGAGCCTCGAGGCGGAACTGATTTCGATTGCGGGCATCTACCGTACCACTGAAGTTCCACTCGCCGACGACGTGCGGGGCAAGCCGGCTCAAATCCGGCTCGAGGAAGAAAAGCTGTTGATCGAACCGTTGAGGCTCACCTGAGTCGCAGCTCGAGCGTCGTGCGCAGGCGAGCAGGGGCATGAGCGGCACGCGATGAGACCAAACTGAGAAACTGACGAACGCAAGGTAAGGGAATGGCAAAAATCATTGTGGTGACTTCGGGCAAAGGTGGTGTCGGCAAGACGACCACGAGCGCGAGTTTCGCATCGGGCCTCGCGTTGCGCGGCCACAAGACTGCGGTCATCGACTTCGACGTGGGCCTGCGCAATCTCGACCTGATCATGGGTTGCGAGCGCCGCGTCGTGTACGACCTGATCAACGTGATCCAGGGTGAGGCGAACCTCAATCAGGCGCTCATCAAGGACAAGAAGTGCGAAAACCTCTTCATCCTCCCGGCCTCGCAAACGCGCGATAAAGACGCGCTCACGAAAGAAGGCGTGGAGAAGGTGATCGAGGACCTGCGCAAGATGGACTTCGAGTACATCGTGTGCGATTCGCCCGCGGGTATCGAGTCGGGCGCGCTGCTCGCGATGCACTTCGCCGACGAAGCGCTCATCGTGACGAACCCGGAAGTGTCTTCCGTGCGCGACTCGGATCGTATCCTCGGCATGCTGTCGTCGAAGACGAAGCGCGCGATCGACGGCAAGGACCCGATCAAGGAGCACCTGCTCATCACCCGCTACAACCCGAAGCGCGTGAGCGAAGGCGAAATGCTCTCGCTGAACGACATTCAGGAGATCCTGCGCATCGAATTGATCGGCGTGATTCCCGAATCGGAAGCGGTGCTGCACGCATCGAACCAGGGTCTGCCGGCAGTGCATCTGGACGGCACCGACGTCGCCGAGTCGTACAAGGACGTCGTGTCGCGCTTTCTCGGCGAGGACAAGTCGCTTCGCTTCACCGATTACCAGAAGCCGGGCCTCTTGCAGCGCCTCTTCGGTAGCAAGTAAGGGAGGCGAACGTCATGTCGTTTCTTTCGTTTTTTCTCGGCGAGAAGAAGAAGTCCGCCTCGGTAGCGAAGGAACGCCTGCAGCTCATCATTGCTCACGAGCGCGCAGGCGGCCATCCGCCCGCCGACTATCTGCCGGCCCTGCAACGCGAACTGGTCGCGGTGATCTCGAAGTACGTGAAGATCTCCGATGAAGACATTCGCGTGAGCCTCGAACGTCAGGACGATCTCGAAGTGCTCGAGGTCAAGATCGAGATTCCGCAGGCCTGAGTTTCAACGCGCGCAGCCGCTGTGCTGCGCGCGTCGTTTGTCGTATCGCTGCGCTTTCCCCTACGCGCCTTTCTTCTCGCGCGCTGCGCTTTGGCGTGCCCGCCCGCCTTACCGAAATATTCCGTTTCACTTCACCCTGCGCCGTTACACCGCCGATGTCAGCGCAACGCCGTGCTCGCGCATTGATCGGGTAACGCCAATCAAGGCGTCAAACAATCCAGGGTGATCAACATGAACAACTCCATTCGCCTCTTCATCGCCAAGGCCGCGATCGTCGCCGCAGGCACTTGCGCTGTCGCGGCTCCCGCGCTTGCCGAAATCGTCGTGGTCGAGCCGAGCGCGCCGCCGCCTGCCGAACGCGTGGAAGTCGTGCCGGCACCGCGTGTGGGCTATGTGTGGGACAAGGGCCACTGGCGCTGGGATCACGGCCAGTACGTGTGGGTGAGGGGCCACTGGCAGGCTGAGCGGGTCGGCTATCACTGGGTGCCGGGCCACTGGATAGCCCACGGCCCGAACTGGCACTGGGTCGAAGGCCACTGGGCCGTCTGATTCTCCGAGCCCGAGAGGAGCCCTATCATGAGTAAAAAGCTGCTCGCAGCGGCCGTGCTCGCGCTTACGCTGGCGGGCTGCATCGTCGTACCGGCGCGGCCCATGTACGTGAGACCCGCACCGGTCGTCATCTACTAGCCGTTGACCGTTTTTCTCGATCCCTTGACGGATCGTCCCGACCGGGCCCGACGCGCATTGGCGCGCCGGGCCCGGCTCGTTTTCGGCGCGCGTTGTCGATGCCGCACGAGGAATTAGTAAGAAAGGGACAGAATTAGCGCGTATTGGATCGCTCGTTCGCAGGTTGCCGCAAGCTTCGTCAGCTAAAATCTCCCCAAATCCCTTGAAGACTGGAATATCGGGCCCTGCGGTCCGCAGCACAATGAAACGAGTTTTGATTGTCAAAGTGACTTCGCTCGGCGACATCGTCGAGGCGCTTCCGGTCGTGGCCGACGTGCAGCGCGCCTTCCCGGGCGTCAAAGTCGATTGGGCCGCGGACGAGGCCTTCGCCGACATCGTGCGCTGGAATGCCGGCGTCGACCGCGTGCTCTGCGCGCCGCTGCGCCGCTTCAAGAAAGCGCGCCGCTGGAGCGACTTCAAGGCGATCTGGGCGTCGATTTCGGAACTGCGCGCCTACCGCTACGACGCCATCGTCGACATTCACGGCGTGTACAAGAGCGCGATCATCGCGTTTCTCGCGCGCGGGCGGCGCCGCTTCGGCTATCTCTCGCAGGACCTCGGCGAGCGTGGCGCAGCCTTCGCGTACAACGGCCGCTTCGGGCCGCGTCCGAAGTGCGATGCATGGCACGGCATGCGCATCAGCGCCGGCGAGGCGCTCGGCTACACGGTCGACACGCCGCCCGAATTCCAGATGCGCGTTCCGCGCGACGGCACCGCGCTGCCCGCGCCGGATGCACCCACGGCGCTGCTCTTTCACGCGACTTCGAAAGACGAGAAGAAGTGGCCGGTCGCGCATTGGGGCGAACTCGGCAATGCGTTGATCGCGCGTGGCCTGCGCATCGAGTTGCCGTGGGGTTCCGATAACGAGCACGCTACGGCGCGCGAAATCGCGGCGCTCATTCCTGGCGCGACGGTGTTGCCGCGCCTCACGGTTTCCCAGGTCGCACAACGCATCGAGGATTGCGCGCTCGTGGTCGGCACCGACACGGGCTTCGTGCATCTCTCGCACGCGCTCATCAAGCCGACCGTGATGGTCTTCGTTTCGACCGATGCCGAACACAGCGGCGTGCGTGCGCCCAATCGCTCGATCTCGATCGGCGACGGTCATCACGTGCCGCCCGTGCAGGTGGCGATCGATGCCGTCGATCGCATCTACCCCGCGCGCGACGGCGGCGCATCCACGCAGTCATCGCACGTTCACGCCGCTTGAGTTTTCGCGGTCCGGCACGCGCGATGCGGCGTGCCTTCCTCCGCCGTTTCCCATTACGAGCTTGTTAAAAGTGTCGTGCTTGTATTGCAGCGACGCGCCTGACAGCGCATGCAAAAGGCTTTGCGCGCCGATGCTGTTACATGGGCCACACCGCTGCTTACAAATTGCAACGCCTCACGCCTTCGCCGTCGTGTTCAATCGTAACCGTCCAGCCCGACATCGCATGGCCGGACACAGACACTGACTTGAAGGGAGAGACCACTGTGAAACGATTGACGCTTACCCTCATCGCCGGCGCATTGCTCGCGGCTTCGCTGGGCGGCTGCGTCGTGGTGCCGGCCGGCGGCTACTACGGCGGCGGCTACCATCACGGCTATTACTATCGCTGATCGCCGCCGAGCGGTGCCGCGCAAGCGGTACCAGCGGCGCGGCGGCCTTCAGGCAAGCAGCATTTCAATCGCGACGACCGCGGCAATTGCCGCGGCGTTCGCCGCCAGCGCCTCGAGCAGGACCGCACGCCAGCTCGCGGTGCGCAGTCGAAACGCCAGCAGGAGCGAGATGCCCAGGGCGAGGGCGATGATCAGAACAATGTCGGCGTTGCTCAGATGCAGGTTCATCGTCGGCTCCCCCGGGAGATCGCTCCCCGCTTGTTGATTCGAGTATAGACACGCATCGCGCGTACCCAAAGCAATCAAAAAGGGCATAAAAAAAGCGGAGACCGCCTGGCGGCCTCCGCTTTTTTATTGATGCGGCGATGCGTTACGAGAGCGACCTGTGGCGCGTCTCGCGCATGCACAGGACACCGAACAGGCTCACGCAGGCGGCGATCGACACATACGCGCCGACCCACGAGAGACCGCCGCGCGCGGCCAGCACCTGCGCGATATACGGCGCAACCGATGCGCCGAGAATGCCGCCCAGGTTGTACGCGACGCCCGCGCCCGTGTAGCGCACGCTGGTCGGGAAGAGTTCGGGCAACAGCGCGCCCATCGGCGCGAATGTGGCGCCCATCAGGAACAGCTGGATCACGAGGAAGAGCAGCACGAGCGGCGTGGCACCGCTGCCGAGCAGCGGCTCCATCGTGAAGCCCGAGAGAATCGCCAGAATGCAGCCGACGATCAGCACGGGCTTACGGCCGAAGCGGTCGGACAGCCAGGCCGAGATCGGGGTGGCGATGCCCATGAACACCACGGCGATGCACAGCATGCCGAGGAAGGTCGGGCGCGGAATGTGCAGCGCCGTCACGCCGTGCGAGAGCGAGAACACCGTGGCGTTGTAGAAGAGCGTGTAGCACACGACCATGGCGAGCGCGCCGAGCAGCGTCGGCCACCAGTACTGCGAGAGCAGCGTCGCGACCGGCACCTTGACGCGTTCCTCGCGCTCGACAGCGGCCTTGAAGGCGGGCGTTTCGGCGATCTTCAGGCGCACGTACAGACCGAGCGCGACGAGCACCGCCGAGACGATGAACGGCACGCGCCAGCCCCAGTCGCGGAACTGCTGGTCGGAGAGCGTCGAAGCGAGGCCGAAGAAAAGGCCGTTCGAGGCGAGGAAGCCCACCGACGGCCCGAGCTGCGGGAACATGCCGAACCAGCCGCGCTTGCCTTGCGGCGCGTATTCCGTCGCGAGGAGCGCGGCGCCGCCCCATTCGCCGCCGAGGCCGATGCCCTGGCCGAAGCGCAGGATGCACAGCAGGATCGGCGCAAGGCTGCCAATCGCGTCATAGCCGGGCAGGAAGCCGATCAGCGTAGTGGAGAGGCCCATGACGAGCAGCGACGCCACCAGCGTCGATTTACGGCCGATACGGTCGCCGAAGTGGCCGAAGATGAACGAGCCGATCGGCCGCGCGACGAACGCAATGCCGAAGGTGACGAACGCCGAAAGCGCCTGCGCCGTAGCCGAGCCGTGCGGGAAGAACACGGGGCCGATCACGAGCGCGGCGGCCGTTGCGTACACATAGAAGTCGTAGAACTCGATCGCGGTGCCGATAAAGCTCGCAAAGATCACGCGCGCGGTGCTTTGCTGCTTCGCTGCGTTTGCCTGGTCGGCGCGCGCGGGCGAAATGGGTGAGGTGGACATTCAAGGGTCTCCAGTCGTTGTGACGCGCTTGCGCCTGAGTCTTGCGTGGCTTTGCGCGGGCGTCTTTGTTCAGGCTCGAAACGTGGCGGGGCGCGTGCCTGGCGCTCGACGCTCCGGCAGCGTCCGTCAGGCGGCGACGCTTCGCCAGTATGCAACGCACAGCGCGGGCCGTGCGCGTTGATTCCTGACCGGCCAGGGTGCGCGCCGATAGGCGCAAAGGAGCGGGAGCGCGGTCGAAGCCTTGCGCGGCGGCGCGGATGGCGCGTGGCGAGAGGCAAGGCCGGCGGGCGCCGGCTGGGGATAGCGAAAAATTATAACGACCGTGCGCGCCGTGCAGCAAGGCGGGCGTAAGCAGGCCCGCGCGTCAGGCGTCGGCGCGAAGCGCGTTGGTCACTGGTAGTTCTGCGCCTGCGGCGAAGCGAGCGTGCGCAACTGGAACTTGCCGTTGTCGTTGAAGAGCCAGTCCTCGAACATATCGAGCTGGCCTGCGGAGTTGAGCAGACCGCCGGGTGGCGGCGGCAGCGGCGCGGCGCGGCGCAAGGTTGCGAGGGCGGTGGCTTCGGCTTCGTCGTCGCCGTTGGTCCGGTAAACCGACGACTTCACGATCTGGCCACTGCGATTGACCGTGAACGACACGACCACGAGCGAACGCAGCATGGCCTGGGGCGCGCCGTGCAGGACGTAGGACGGGTTGTGCTCGACGATGTGTTTCGCGACTGTGGTGCGGTATTCGTCGAGTGTGGCGCTGTTGATCGCCGCGGGGGGAATGACGAGGAGCGGTTTGGGCGGCGGCGTGATCGTGCAGGCGCCGAGGCACCCGAGAATCGCGAGCAGCAAAACCAGACCGGGGCGCCGTGCGAGGGAGGCGCGAGGTGCGGATGAACCGCAAGACCACTGGACGCGGATGAGCATGTCGAACAAGCTCGGAAGCGGGACGTGAATCGAGCTTAGACGATACGCAGCGGGAAGCAATCAGAACTGTCCCGCGTAGCTCACGGGACCAGCGAAACGGCGAGGGTGTTCGACGCTACTTTACTTATTCGACGGGGAATTGCGCGCAGGGATCGGCCGCGGTCGTTGCGCAGGCGTACGAGTATTCGCCGCTCTTCAGGAACAGCTCCTTGCCGACCTGGAAGTTGTCGCGCAGATTGGGCGAGCTTTCCCACGCGATGTAGCTGGAGCACATCACGGCGAACAGGACGACGAGCGAAAACGCGAATTTTTCGAGCAGTTGGTATTGGTGCGGCATGGCGATCTTTCCCATCAATGGGTAGGATTTTACCTCATGATTAGGGTTTTCACCTAGTGAATTTCGGGCGTTTTGGTGGGGTGATTTTTGGGTTTGACCCTTTAATTGCGAGAGGGCGGCACTACGCTCGACATGAGCGCGATCTGTCGTCGCAAGATAATTCGTCATGCTGATTATTTCTGGCGAAATGCAGGCCACGCATTTTCGCGTGGCACAAGGTCGGCATCTCTTGGGTAGCGGCGTTTCGGCGTGGCGGCCGGCGCTTTTGACGACACGCTGGCGCGCAGACGCGCCAGGTTTCACGAATTGGCGGAGGCGGTGAGATTCGCGCTTAGTATAGAACCGGGCCTTTAAAAACAAAGACTTAGCTTCGTTCCTGGGTTGATTCTGGCACACCCTGGCGGCACACGCAAGGGTGTGCTTGCAACGCGAAGGATGTCGCTGGCGGCATGACCTGGCAACGCGGGAAGGGGCGCGCTCGAGCTACTGGCGTGAGGCAAAGCGTACTGTTCGCCACCGTCACCGTGATGTGACGATTGAGGTGCGAAAAATGTGGCCGACGAACTTCGGCGAATTAACGAAGGGGGGCTTCCCGCTGCACCAAGTCGTCTACGCGCAGGCCACGGCACGCAATCCTCAACGGTGGTCTCGCTCGACCCGCAATTAGGAAATTGACGGACGAGGTCTGGCTCAATCCGGAGCGCACGCCCCGGACCGAATTAAAGCGGTGTGCGTGAAGTGACGCGACAACTACCTTGACAAACGCCGGCGGGGTCTCTGCAAGCACCGACGCCGCCCCGACCTTTGAGCCTTCGTTGAGATGTAAAATAGCCAAACGGCCAGCGACGTTCTCCGCTGCAATAGCAGGTGCAGCGCCACCTTGTAAAACGATGCATTTTGGGTAGGCGGCTCCCACAGGCAGTGGTTGCCGCTAATTTGTAAGCTGGAGAGTTAAGCGCGGGCACGAATTCCGTTGTTCTGTTTTTTCCGTGCGGGAATCTCGGCGCGTTCCGTGGCTAGAGTGAACGACTATTGTGACTACAGCAACGTGGGTGGTCGACGGGTGCCAGATTTCTCTTCGGAGGGCTTCGGGGGAACACGTACTCCTGCCGGCGATGGACATCTTCAAGGCATTATTTGGGCGTCTACGTGTCTGCGCTGGCGAGCCCGTTCGAAGTCCTCTCGATGACATCACTTGGCTGACATTCTCGCGACAGCCGGCGCAGCCGGCCGTACGTCTTACCGGAAGCAGTGGTCGTGACCTCCAGCTCTCCGTTGGACTGGCTACGGACACCGGATTTGCTAGGCCGGATGGTGCGGCGGACCAATTCATTCATGACGGCCGGTGGTATCCTTTAAGGACAGACCTCAATCAAGCTGCACTCGACTGGTTGGCGGAAGCTGGAATTGCGTCGGACGGGAGCATCTCTGTCGCGGACCTTGTAGCCCTTCGCGCACGAAAGGACGGCCCGTTCCTGCTATTCGATGAAGTAAGGTTCGACGCGTCGACATACCACGTGGACGCGCCCGTGGTGACGATTCCGGGTTTTTCCGGAACTCTCTATCCGTACCAGACGGCGGGCGTTGCCTTTCTGTCCCTTGTGGCAGAGCAGGGCGTTGGGTGCATTCTTGGTGACGAGATGGGTTTGGGCAAGACCGCGCAGGTCATTGCATTGTTGCAGATTGAAAAGAACGCCGGACGCGGCCCAGCCCTTGTTGTCGCGCCCGCGACGTTGCTCGAAAACTGGGCCCGGGAACTGGCCTTCTTCGCTCCTACTGTCGGCATCCTCATCCACGCTGGCGCAGAAAGGGCTGGCGTAACCGCCCGCCTACGTGGTGCGGACGTCGTTCTTGTATCCTATGACACGGCAGTTCGCGACGAAGAAATTCTCAATCAAATCGGGTGGAATATCATCGCGCTCGACGAGGCTCAGGCCATTAAAAATCCTGACGCACAGCGGACCGCCACGGTGAAGCGGCTACCCCGACGGGTGTCGATTGCCATAACTGGTACTCCGCTGGAAAACCATATCGATGACCTCTGGTCCTTGGCAGATTTTGTCATGCCCGGTCTGCTCGGAGACCGGGGTGAATTCGTCTCCCGGTTTGGCAACCAGCTTGAGGATGCTGCCAGACTGGCACCTATCGTCGCCCCGATGCTCCTGCGTCGCAAGGTAGCAGACGTCGCTCAGGATTTACCGGAGCGGATTGAAGTTCCGCAAGCGTTGCAGATGTCGGAGCCCCTTGCAAACGCATATGAGGCTTTGCGCAAACAGACGTTGGCGGAGTTCGGTGCTGCTGGTGGTCTGGTTTCTCTCTCGCGCCTTCGCATGCTTTGTGCTCATCCCTCGCTGGTCGGTGGCTGGCACGCAGACCCTTCGTCGGAGATGCCGAAATACGAGCGGACTGTGGAACTGCTCGACGAGATTTTCAGCGGGAACGAGAAAGCGCTCATTTTCTCGACGTACCACGCCATCGTCGATATTTTCATGTCCGACATGCCTCGACGGTTTCCGAACGGATTTTTTGAATATATCGACGGTCGAGTCGAGGGTGCCGCAAGGCAGTCGGTGGTGGACCGGTTCTTTGAGCATAAGGGGTACGGCGCACTCTTTCTGAATCCGAAGGCTGCTGGTTCTGGCCTGAACATTACTGCCGCCAATCATGTCATTCACTACAATCCGGAGTGGAATCCGGCACTGACGGCGCAAGCGTCTGCCCGTTCGTATAGAAGAAAGCAATCCAGACCGGTAACGATTTATCATCTGTTCTACGTCCACACAGTGGAGGAGGTGATTAGGAATGCGGCGGCCTTCAAGGAGGCATTGGCGGGTGAAGCCGTGACGGGGCATGACGGGAATATTGACCCGATGGCCATCGCACAGGCACTGCGCGTTTCGCCGCTAGCCTAAAACGGGGGGAAGACGAGTGACAACAGCAGTTCGAAAGAAGTTGAGCGCCAACGACGTTGGAACGACGGGTGGTCATCAGGCGGGCATTCTGGTTCCCAAGGAAAAACAGGTTCTTTCGTTCTTTCCTGACCTCGATAAGACGGTGAAAAACCCGAGGATGAAACTCGTTGTGTTTGAGCGCGAAAGCCGCGAGCGATGGGAATTCAATTTCATCTACTACAACAATAGACTGTTCGGTGAAGGTACCCGTAACGAATATCGTCTTACGGGCATGACAAAGTTCATGCGTGCCATCGATGCCAAGGTCGACGATATCCTTGTTTTTTCTCGCGACGAAAATGCGTCGTTTGAAGTTGAAATCATTCGCGCGAGCACGTCATCAAGCTTGCAGATTGACGGCGACACCCTGGTTCTGGGTGGTGGATGGACCGTTATTCACTCGAGTTAACTATATAGAGTTGCCCCATGACTGAGAAACATATCAGCGTTCCGCCCGACGTTGCACGCATCAGTGAAGGTCTGCGAGACACCGGATACGATTTCAACGCCGCTGTCGCCGATATTCTCGACAATTCAATTGCGGCCGGGGCGGATAAGATTTACGTCCATCTCGAAGTGGACTTCACCGACAGTGTCGTCATTTCTGTCGTCGATAACGGCCACGGCATGAACGAGGATGGTCTCGTCAATGCGATGAAGTACGGGTCCAGCAAGCGCGCCAGCGCCAAGAGTCTCGGCAAGTTTGGTATGGGCTTAAAGACAGCTTCGACTGCTTTTTGTCGGCGCTTATCGGTTATCTCGCGGGACTCGGGTGAGTCCCCGATGCTGCGTGCGACCTGGGACTTGGATGAAATGGCGGCCCGGAACAGCTGGGACCTCGAAGTCGCCGCTGCGGATGCGACACACAAGCAAGTGCTCGACCAGATAGCGCCAGGAGCGGCGGGGACGGTTGTGCTTTGGGAAAATATTGACCGGGTTACTGCTCCCGAAGGACAACCTATACGAAAGACAGTTGAAAAGCTGGCATCGGGCCTTAGGGACCATATCGCGGTTGTCTTCCAGCGCTTCCTCGATGTCGACGACAACCGGGAGCGAAACGCTCATATTTTTGTTAATGGTGAGCCCGTTCTCGCGTGGGACCCGTTCTGCATCGTCGAGACCAAAGAGCCCATCGCAGAAAAAAAGATGGACGTTCAGTTGCCCGATGGAAGCAAGACTTCGTTTACTGTGCGAGCGTTCATACTGCCTCGAAAAGAGGAGTTCAGTTCGGATGTGAATCGGGTGGCAGCGCGCGTTTCGAACGAACGTCAGGGTCTCTACATTTACCGGGAGAATCGGCTCATCCACGGGCCCGACTGGATGAACATGTTCAAGCAGGAGCCTCATTACTCTCTGCTTCGTGTTGAACTCTCGTTCGACCATACACTGGACAATGCATTCCAGGTGGACATCAAGAAGTCCCGTATCGAATTGAATTCGGGGCTGTACGAGTGGCTGCGCGACAAGTTTCTTGCGGGACCGCGACGCGAGGCCGAAACGCGTTATCGCAAAGGTGCCGCAGGGATTGCGAAAGGGGCAGCGGCGTTGCTGCACTCCTCGGCTAGCAATGTCATCGAACAAAAGGCCAGCGCCCTCAAGACCGCTGAAGTTGCAAAGGTAGACGAGGCAACCGGCAAAGTTACAGTCAACAACAACTCGGGTGTCACTACGACCACCGTTCGCCTCTTAAATTCGGAGGATATCGGAAGTACTCACGTGGTGACGAATGGGACCTTGGAGCACGGGGTGCTTTGGGAGCCGACGATTGGCAAGAATAGCAAAGCGGCGGTAGCTCTTAATACAGGGCATCCGTTCTACACCAAGGCGTATCTGCCCAACAAGGCAAACAGCACTGTCATCCAAGCCTTGGATTACCTCCTTTGGGCACTTGCACAGGCAGAGCTAAACAACATTAATCCTGACAACCAGGATGCCTTTGAGGAATTCCGTATTGAGGTTTCACGTAACCTCAAGAAATTGGTAGCTGATTTGCCAGACCCGGTCGAAAGTGGGGATAGCTGATGTCGGAGGGGCTCGATATCGAGGTATTGCGTCGCAAGCTCGAAGGTCGGTTTCAGGTTGCACTGTACTCGCACGCTGAGATTGTCGACGGCGGCAGCTTCGATGCGCTGCGTCCAGCGGGGATGGAGCCGGGCAATGGATTTGCCATTCTCTTGTCCCGGACGCACCGGCAGTTTGAAGCCTCTTTCAAAGCTGATAATTTCGCAGGCGCGCTTCTGCGAGTCATGTCGGAAGCAAGCGATGGTCAAAAAGCGGCGTTCTCGCGTGCGCGCGCGACTGCGGAGGCTTCCGGCACGCGGGTATATGTCGCAATCAACGGCGTCGACGGTGTGGATTACCTTGACTTGAAGGACCGCTGGGCCCGTGTTGAGATTGATGTTTCGCGCCGGTTCTCGTCGGGAGGGAATGCAGACGAGATATTTGCAACGGCCTTTCAGGTCGCGTCCTCGTGCCTCACGCTTGTTCTTGCCTTGGCCGGCGTCGGCGAGGGGTTTCAAGCACTTCCTGACAATTCGGTGAGCGGATTGCCTGAGGGCGCGAAGATGAGGGTCGAGGTGAATCGTTACGAGCGCAGTCCGGTCAACAGGGCTGCCTGCATCGAGCACTACGGACTCAGATGCCAAGCCTGCGGGTTCGATTTTCTGGATTTCTACGGCGAACAGGGGGATGGATACATTGAGGTCCATCATCGTACGCCCGTCTCCAAGTTAGGGCCAGATTACGTGGTCGACCCGCTACACGACCTAGTGCCGTTGTGCTCGAACTGTCACGCGATGGTTCATAGGACCGACCCTCCGACACCGGTGGATGTCCTGCGAGAGTTGGTTCTGTCCCGAAAAGCAGTCAAGCCACCTGCCGCGTGAAAACTTCCTGGCGCGGGGTGGCAGGACCTGGTAAAGTGGCGCAGTCGTCTCTCAATCGTTCTGAATCAACAATCTTCGGAACGCTCCGGGCGCGTTTGGAGGCACCTTGGGACGTTTGTCGGTCTGGTTGCTGCTAGGAATCCGGAAGGAGCAAAACTCTACCCCTCGAAGCGACGAACAACTACTGAAAGCTACGCATGGCAGCGCAAAAATTTACCTTCATTGACCTCTTCGCAGGCATTGGGGGCATCAGAAAAGGGTTTGAATATATCGGCGGGAAGTGCGTCTTCACAAGCGAGTGGGACAAGCACGCCCGTATCACTTACGCCGCTAACTATGGCGAGAGCGAAGAGGATATCGCAGGCGACATTTGGTCCGTTCCTCTGGATTCCATTCCGGACCACGACGTCCTCGTCGGCGGATTTCCCTGCCAGCCCTTTTCGTTGGCTGGGGTGTCCAAGAAGAATGCCTTGGGGCGGACGCATGGCTTCGCGTGCGATGCACAGGGTACGCTGTTTTTTCGCATTGCTGAAATATTGAAGGAGAAGCGTCCCGCTGCCTTCATGCTGGAAAACGTAAAAAACCTGGTGTCCCACAATAAGGGACACACGTTCCGTGTAATCCGGCACGTGCTCGAGAACGAACTTGGTTATCGCATTAGCTGGAAAGTAATCGATGGGAAGCGCTGGACCCCTCAGCATCGAGAAAGAATATATATCGTCGGCTTCCGTGAGGATGTGGGCTTCGAATGGCCTGACGAGTCAGCGTGGCCTGAGCCAGGCTTGACTAAGCTGGGCTCCATACTTGAGCCTGAAAAAACAGTCGACCCGAAGTACATCCTCTCTGACAAGCTCTGGAGCTATTTGCAGGGCTACCGGGATAAGCACGTCAAGGCGGGCAATGGATTTGGTTGCTCGGTGGTGACGCGCGACGAAACTACTCGAACTCTGTCAGCCCGCTATCACAAGGATGGGTCGGAAATTCTCGTACACCGTGGTCGCGGCCTCAATCCACGTCGCCTTACGCCTCGTGAATGCGCGCGACTTATGGGTTTCGAGGACAGTTTTCTGCTGCCTGTATCGGACACACAACTGTATCGCCAGTTTGGCAACTCAGTCGTGGTGCCGGCGGTTAAGGCCGTTGCCAAGGCGATGGAGCCTTATCTGAAGAAGGCCCTCAAGAACGGAAAGGCATCGGGCGTTGCTAAGACCGCGCAAAAAGGCGAGGTGATTCTAAAGGGCGCGCCGAATCTGCCGTCGCGGCTCGTTAAAATTCCAGTCGTGATGTAACCTACTATGCGGACGCAATGGCGCGGAACCCGGGCGTGGATGGTTTCGCGGCGCTGCATCTAGCGGCAGACGGAAATATGACTTGAAAGCCGAGTCGTGGCTGCCAGGTGCTAACTGTCGCCAAGCAGACCTACCGTATCACCTATGGCTATGCTGAGATAGCAGGCGGCCGAAATCCTCACGCGCATCTCGAAGTTCCTGCATTGCTGCGGCAAGCCGCGCTAGTTTAAGAATCGAGGGTTGTGTGACTTCGAAGGCGTCAAAATGTTTCTCCATAGCGGCCAATACGGCTTGCATTTCACGGGCGGCGCTGGCAATGCGTGCGACCGCGACTGCCTCTGGCGAGTTGATAATCTGTTCCGTCAAGTTTCGATTGTCAGTAAGGTAATCAGGGCTCCGACGGTCCGGACGTCTCGCGAGGAGGCCAGACTTCGGCTCCTTTCGGAAGGGCTAGTAGCGTAAGCGTGCAATCGTACTGTTCGGCCGATATTTTCATCTCGCGCAACTGCATCGTCGGGTCGGCGTGGGGAAACCAGACTGACGCCGGTAAGAATATCCCTTCTTTTTCGTGTGCGATTTGCCCGTTCGAGGCGAGCGACGAGGCCGGAATTTCGATGGTCGACTTGCGCGTCGCGAAGTAGGCACCAGCTTTGAATGCCGGCTCGCTTGCAGATGACCAGTCCATGAAGCCGTCGCGTGACATGACGAGCACAGCTTTCTCATCGGTGTAGGAAAGCCACTGCAGGATGGCCGCCGTCAGGGATACTCCGTACCGCTCCGCGCATGCGCCTAGAGCGTGAAGAGTAACCTCCCCTGTCACCTGCGCGCGGAAGTCGTGCAGCGGCATTAGAAGGTAGGACGCGAACTTATCGGCATCGCTTTCGATGGCCTTTTCAGCCCGGGTCCATTCGAGCATGTCCTTCGCACTACATTCGAATGTGTCCTGCCCCGCACGGTGCAGGACGTAGTGCCCCAACTCATGCGCTTTGGTAAAGCGGATGCGGCCGGGTGAAGTTAGCGACTCGTTATACAGAATGGACCATTCGGCGCTACCCGTCTTGAACAACCCGCCCTCGAAGCCCTGAATGTCTGCGGCCTGTACTCGGACCACCGGGTCCGGCATTTTGAAAAGGCTCGCGCAGTCCAATGCGAGCGCATCGACATTCACTGGGAAACGTGCGCCACCGTGAATCTGGTGAAAAGTATCCAGAATCTGTGACAGGCGGTTGGCTTCCTTCGCCGGGGATGGGCTCATTGGTTAGGGCTTGTTCTTGAAGGTATCGAGAATCCGGCGGAGTTGCTCTTTAGCCTGCGGGTCTAGGGTTTTATAGTTGCGAAAGAACGCCTCGTCGCGATGGCGCTCCTCGGGTTCCCGCACGTCTTCCTCAATGAAATAACTTGCTGAGACGCCGAGCACGTCGGCCAGTTTTGTCAGCTTCTCGGCGGATGGCCGTTGGGATTCCCGGTTTTCGAGTTCCCATACGTAGCTCTTACTCATGCCTGCCAGTTCGGCAAGCTTTTCGAGCGTAAGCCCTTTCTCCTTTCTCAACTCACGTAGCTTGGCACCAAGCCTGGTCGCCATGTCGAACTCCTGGACGATGTTACTCGCAGCATAGAGTATCACGATTCCGAACTTTTTTGTTGACAACCGAGAATCGCGAGATTAGATTATTCGTGAGTTCGCTGTTCCGAACTTTTTCTGACGAACTTGCGGTATGTGTTCTGGCGAGTTGCAGGAAATCCGGTGCGAGCTTGGGGCCGTCTCCGGCCGAAATTCAACCGCACGCTGGCCGTCAATGCGGCCCATGTAAGGACAAGTATGGCACCGGAAATCACTTTCTTCCCCGTCGGCAACGGGGATATGACCCTTATCAAACTCGAGAGCGGTCGAACTATTCTCATCGACACGAACATCCGTGAGCCGGGCGATGGCGTTCGAGATGTCGCGAAGGACCTGCGCGGCGAACTGAAAAAGGACGAAGGGGGACGCCCCTACGTTGACGTGATGGTACTCAGCCACCCCGACGAGGACCACTGTCGCGGGTTGGAGGCCGAATTTCACCTGGGAGCGCTGTCGGACTACTGCGACGACGCCACGCCGAAGAAAATCGTCATCCGCGAGATGTGGTCGTCGCCGCTCATTTTCCGTCGGGCGAGCAAGACCCACAAACTGTCCGCTGACGCCAAGGCGTGGAACCGGGAAGCAAAGCGTCGGGTCGAGCTGTTCCGCGAGAACGGCATCGGCGCGGATGGCGACCGGGTCCTCGTGCTCGGCGAAGACAAGGATGGCAAGACCGACGACCTCGGCGACGTCCTCGTCAAGGAAGGCGAGACCATCCGCGCGGTATGCGGGGTGCGCCAGAACAATTTCCGCGCGCTGCTGCTTGCGCCGTTGCTCGCCGACGATGATGAAGAAGACGAGGTTCTGAGCAAGAACGAGTCAAGTGTCATCGTGAACTACGCGATTGGGGCGGGTAACAACCCGGATGCGGTGAAGTTTCTTTCAGGCGGGGACGCTGAAGTGGCCATCTGGGAGCGGCAGTGGGCGCGGCACAAGGACAACCCCGCGCCGCTCGAGTACAACCTCCTGTCGACGCCGCATCATTGCTCCTGGCGTTCGCTGTCCTCGGACAGCTGGAGCGATTTGCGCCGTAAGGCAAAGGTGAATCCGGATGCGCGCGCAGCGCTGAGTCAGGCACTCCCGGGCGCGACTATCGTCGCGAGCTCGAACGTAATCAAGGACGATGATGTTGACCCGCCTTGCATCCGGGCCAAGGAGGAGTATGACGCCATCGCCAGGGACGCGCGGGGGGAATTCTGGAACACGTCGACGTACCTCTCCGAGGACAATCAGCAGCCGCTGAAGTTTGAAGTGTCGGAAGGTGGACTCAAGCGAGTGAAGAAGCGTGCCGACCCCGCAACAACTGCTGCTTCAAGTGCCGGTCTCGGAAAGCAACCCCTGATGCATGGTTAAGAGGGCGCTCGCGTGGGTCTGAGTTCTTCGATACAAGATGCGCTGAAAAAACTGAAGGCGCATCCATCGGTCACGCAGGTGACCGTCATCGAGCTGCCAGGAGGTGACGCGATTGCATCGGCGGATTTCGATACGAACCTTGCGTCGACCTGGCGCGCGGCAGGCATAAGCCCGACCGGTGTTCGCGCAACGGAAACGGTGGAGTATTACTTTCCACCCGACTACCCGTATCGGGCACCACGCCCAACGTTGCGACCGGATTTCAACGCTACGCTTCCGCACATTAATCCGCATCAGTCGGGAGAGCGCGTGCCGCCATGCGTCGTGTATGGCAGCGCACTGGAGGTGATGCATAACGACGGCGTTGAGCGACTTTTCGACCAAATGGCGCTGTGGCTTGAGCATGCCGCCGAGAACAAGCTTATCGACTATGCGCAGGGGTGGGAGCCCATGCGGCGAGACCAATGCGACGACATGCTGGAGGCCGACCCCGATGGACTGGCGGGTGATGCAGTATTGGGTAGTGTGAAGGTCTATCCGGCGATTATTGCGTGGTCGCGAGAGACGGGTGCTTCGTATGGGCGTAATCGTCGCAAGGCACGTTCCGCCCTAAGCGGCAAGGAGTTTTCAAAGCTATGTGCCGGCGTACGGCAGGAAGGAGACGTCCTGATTGCCGAGACCCTGCTCGCTGTTTGCTGGCCGGTGCCGGAAGGCAAGGCCGGGCCGCGTATCGTCGATAGCTACCAGCCGGACACTGTGCGCTCGTACGCTGACCTGCGTCAACTGGCAGAGCAGGTGGGTTGCGAACAGGCGCTGTCAAGATTTAGCGCGAACATTGATACTGTGGCCAGTGCGGTGGCCAAAACCAACGCGCTCCCTATCTACATCGCCCTTGCTGTTCGCCGCCCCGTTCGACTCATTGGTCTGTCGACGGATTACGAGTTTCTGGTCTACCGCATCGACGTAAGTCCGCCCAAAGGGCTGACAGCAGCGAATGAAAAGTTAGTTTCGCCGGTGCTGATTGCCGCCTCGATGTCATCGGCGCTTCTACATCGCACTTCGGGTATCGATGACAATACCTCGCGCATTCAGCTCGGGTTTGTCGGGTGCGGGAGCCTTGGCTCGAAAATCGCCGTTCACGTTGCAAGGGCTGGATACTCGCCAGCACTGCTCGTTGATAACGACCGGTTCTCGCCGCACAACGCGGCACGTCACGCGTTGTACCCGTCGCAGTTCGGGCGCGTGGAGAGCAAAAGTCGGCTGTTGGCGAACGAGATTGCCTCTTTCTCTGGAGGTCGAACGCCGCCCATATATGAAAAAAGCGTCCTGACGCTGCCCTACGACGACAAACAGTTCGCGCCGTTTTTGTCGAGTCGCGACTCAGTATTGCTCAACACTACGGGGTCTCCGTCCGTACGACATTTCCTTGCCGCCACGCCCATCACCGCGCGCATCATGGAGGCGTGCCTACTGAATCTCGGCAGCGCGGGTTTGCTCACGCTGGAAGGTGAATACCGAAACCCGTCGACGACAGACCTGATGGCGCGCGTATTCGAACGTTTGCGGCAGGCGGGGATTCTCAGGGCACCCGCGTCAGAGCATTTGAGCATGGTTGGCGTCGGGGTCGGCTGCAATTCCGTGACGCTGCCTATGACCGACGCGAATATTTCCCTCATTGCAGCCGGTGTTGGGCAGGCTACCCTGCAGCTATATCCTACTGGCTTGTCCGAAGCCGGGATGCTGGCTGTCGCACGACTGAGCACGGACGGCATGTCAGTCGACTGGCAGCATGAGGCGGTTGGAAAAACACACGTTGCGCTGGTGGAGCCCGACGATGGCTGGAGCGTCCGTGTATTGGATGAAGCGCATCGCAAGATGTGTGCGGATGTCGCGGCTCACCCGGCGGTCGAGACAGGCGGCGTTATCGTAGGGCGTGTATCGATGCCGCTGCGTGAAATAACCATCGTGGACGTCCTCGATGCGCCACCTGACAGCAAGCGCACTGCATCGGCGTTTGTTCTTGGAACAAAGGGTATGGCTGAGCGTGTCCATGTGTATAACGAAACCGGCCAAGGTGTTCTCTGGTGTCTCGGAACATGGCACAGTCATCTGATGCCCGCTGGTCCATCTGCAGTGGATATTGCGACGGCAAAAACGCTCGAAGGCACCATCGCTGGTGCAGCTGTCCTGGTTATTCATCGGCCAGATGGATATTCGGCGATTGTCCGTGACGGATATTGAAACGGGAGTGAGCATGGTGTGGGGCGGACAGATTCTCTTTGATGCGTATGACCGGAAGGCCAGACTCGCACCTTCGATGCTTGCAGTGACCCCCTTGCTGACGAGTGCGATTTTCGGTTTCGAAAATACAGCCGTCTTGGAGCGCGTGGCGACACTGCTCGTTGCCGTTGGTGGCCTGTGGTTGCTCGCGGACATGAGTCGGGGGCTCGGTCGTATGAAGCAGCAAGCGTTGTTCGCGCGTTGGGGCGGCACACCGAGCGTTCAGTTGCTGCGTCATTCGAACCCAGCGATTGACCCGCACACGAAGGCGCGTTATCACGCGTGCCTGCGAGCGAAGGCCAAGGTGACGCTTCCGACGGCGGGAGAAGAAACGTCTAACCCGGGTGACGCAGATGCGCGTTACGATTCCGCGCTTCAGTGGCTCCTGCAACACACCCGCGACAAGAAGCGGTTCGCGTTGCTTGGTGCGGAAAATGCGACATATGGGTTTCGACGTAACGGCTACGGCATTCGTTGGCTGGGGCTTGCAGTCTGCGTGCTCACCGCAGGCTGGTCTGCCGGCGTGTCGTACTTCCATTCAGACCTTCCTTTCCGGGTGGCAATAGCACAACCCGGCACGGTCGTTCAACTCGTTTTAACCGCCATGTTGTCCCTCGTTTGGCTTTTCTACTTTCGAGAAAAAATGGTACGTGATGCCGCGTTTGCATACGCACGCGAATTGATTCGATGTTGCGAAGTCATTGCGGTACCAGTACATAGTCGAAAACCGAAGTCGACAGAGAGCGCTTCGAAGTCCGGCGCGGCGACCAAAGGTCCGGCACCCTGATGCTAACGTGCAGCGAACGCTCGCGTCGATTGCCGCGATTTGCTCCAACTGTACGGCAAGTCATGGACATCTGCCGTCCGTAAAATGTACAGAACAAGCCGTCGATTTTTTCGTCAACCATTCGCAATGAGGTATATCGATGCCGTCGGTCGTTCCCCTTCTTAATCTCGCCACAAACTACCTTTCCAGCGATTGGTTGCAGGCCTTCTTCGCTATCTTTCTGCTTATCCAGCTTGCAGTTCAGATTGACAAGGCGCACCGAGCTTTGAGCGCTTCCGGAAAGCAATGGAAGAAGACCGGGCGGGCGGTAATGGCCCTCGCGAAGCACGTGGAGATTTCAGTCAATCGCATGATGGGGTATCAGGAAAACCGTCCGCCGCGTCCCGCCATCGATGCGACACTGTTAGCTGGAGACGTCCTGCTGTACTGGATGTTCTCAGCTTGGATGTTCGCGGAGGGTACGGTAATCATGCTTCTGGTCATCATGAAGCGCCCCCACGAAGTCAAGCTGGTAGCTATGTCTGTTGTGGCCACACTGGTTCTCTATGTTTTCGCCGCTATTTACCGCAACATGGGTTCAAAAAAGTGTCGTGCTCTGACGAGCCTGTTTAAGGAAAACGCGGGGGACCGGCGCTGCCAGGTGTTCATGACGGTCAGCATTGCCGCGTGTGCATTTGCGCTTGCTGCCATTGAATACCTGGCGTGGCCGTACATCAATGGCATGTGAACGGAAGGCGCGCAATGTGAAACAACTCGAGACCTGCCCCTTAACGATTCAAGGAGACCGCATCTCTCGTCGGACTTGCTCCGCCGGCGCGGCGGTTCGCCGCGCCGGCCTTGGCCGCCCACAGACGAACTCGCTTCGCTGTACCCGAGTACTCGCTCATGTTCCCACTCCAAAATGGAGGATGCTTTGACAACAGAATTCAACTTCAAGGGCCTGCATCCGGCCTTCTTGGAAGCGGTAAATCGGCACGAACCTTCCATTGCCTTTGCGCTGGCGGAAGGTAGAGGGAAGTTCGTCTTTCTGCTGTTCATGACGACAGACTCGTCGGGGCGAATCGTATGGGGAGACCTTGAGCTTTTCATACTTCTCGCCCGTACCCAGAAGATGCTGCAATTCAAGCTGTTGGGAAATCATAAAAAAGCGGGCGACTTCAAGATTCGTTTGACCGAGGACGACGAGGAAGCCATTCGAGCGGAACTTGGTTTAGGCCAAGCTGCGGGTGGTCCAGCTTTTGCCCTTCTCGACTTCTTGGCAAAGTTGAACGGGATGATTCCAGCTTCCATTCCTCTGGAAGCAAAGGTGGCAGCAATCAACGACGAGAAGACGGCTATCGAAGCCCACTGCAAGACCTACCTCGACGATGCCAGCAAGGTCTATCTCCTTGGGGTACGGCGCTTACCGGACGGTATGCGGCCGCGAGAGGAGACGCTACGGAAGCTTTACATGCTCGATGCAGAGCCGGCTGCCATTGCTTCGCTTATCCGGAACCTGAAGAGGATACGCTGGACCACCTCTTGGACGGCAGCGAAGCCAGTGACAGATAAGTTTGCTGAAATCTTTGCCAAGGTTTCGGCCATTGGGACCAAGTCGTGACGGGCTGCTCTTGCCAAACGTTGCATTGCTGCCGGTGGCGAGTCTCGGCTGGAGCGTACAACGAGCGTTTGCTGCTTGTGGCGTGTTGCGCGCGCACGGCGGCGGTGACCAGGCGAGAGCGCGCTTAAGTATTTATGGATGTTGTCGATAACAGATTGGGAGTTCTTCAAGCTCTCAAATCGATAACTTTACCGATGAGGCAACATGAAAGGATTGAACCGTCAAGCAACGGGCATCGCCCTCGGCCTTTGCCGCGATGCATACGGTAACCTGCTCAGTGGTCAGGAAGCGCGGGCCTTTGGCTACCTGCGGAATGCCGTTCAGCTTCTGGCCGCGTTAGAGGAAAGCGCGGAGTCGAAAGGTGACATTCGCGCGGAGAAAGCCCTTGAAGCAGCGCTCAAAGAAGCACTCGAAGGCGCGGACAATCTTGAGCCGGCGTTTGACCACTCCTTGATGGCCGCTGCGCGCGCTAAATATGAGGCAATGGGGATTACGGCCAAGGGAGTGTTGCCGTCTATTGACCCCAACGACCTCCCTGAGGACCATCCGCTCCGTCAAATCGTTGCAGACTTGACGAAGTAAGTCGCCGCTCCAGCCGTCCCTTGTATGAAACTTGACCAGGAGACTAGCCTGGGAGGTCGGCCAGCCTGAAAAAAGACGGCCACCCGAGGGTGGCCGAATCAGTCGACGGTTCGTGAAACTGCCGGCGACGATGATGCCGTCACGCGTCACCGAAGAGTTCCGTCAGCCCCTCCCAGTCGCGGGAGTGGACCAGTTCCTCGACCAGTTGGAGAACTGCCAGCAGGTCCCGGCGACTCCATCCTTTGAGCGCACGGCGAACTTGACCTGTCGGCGAGCGCCTGTCTGGTTCAACTTTGGATTTACCTCGTCGCACGTCACAGCCCTAATGCAAGTGAAAACTGCGCTCAGGCCGAAACCGATTCCGCGCTGGCGGCGGCCGGCTTGGCAATCTTCGCGGCCTCGAACGCGAGAATTAGCAAAGTGCCGGTCGGTTTGCCCTCGCGCGACAGGTAGAAGTCGGCTTTGAGCTTGCCAGTGACTTTCACAAAGTCCCCCTTGGACAGTGCGAGGTTCGCGTCCCGCATTACCCTGACGCTGTACCAGGTGGGCTCGCTGTCGACGCCGCGCTGGCTTTCGCACATTCTGAACTCGTAATATCCCTTTCCCGTCGTCTTGCTCTCTTTACGCACTGGAGGCGTAGCCACGTTACCAAATGCCTGCATTCTGATGTCCTCTGAAATTGATGTCGCGACGGTGCGATTGCAGCGTCTATTTGTATAGCTACGTCGCGGACCGCAACGATGGCAGGCCATGGATGAAAAAGGCCTCGGAGGAAAGGCTGTTGGAGGAGGTGGGGGCTATGCCTTGGAGTACCGTCGGCTGTAGAGCCCAGATGGCGCGGCTGGCAAATCGATTTGCGAAGGCCAATCATGAAAAGCATGCGTGGTGCCTTGAGGGCTTTGACCGTTGAATCACGCGCTTGGCGCACAGAAGCCGTCACGCCGCGAGCTTTGCCGTGGGAGAGGACTGAGGCGGGGTGGTCACGACGGGTTTCGCGACGTCTGGTCTCCTCGCCCTGCGAGTAGACCAGTTAGGCCGATGTCCTCATCAAGGTCGGGCCAATGCAGCCCTTGTCCCGATGCGCTGATGCGAAAGTGTTTTCGCTGCTCCACTGTTGCGTGAAGCAGTGTGGGAAACCGCGCCAGAGTCACCGTAAGGGTGCGGCCATCAGACAGGCGCACCGTGAACGAGTCGGCTTCGAAGTGAAGGTCGAGGATGCGTACGTTCATGGTTTATGACGGCGTGGTATGAGTCGGTGCCCGTTACGCTCTTTCATAGCGCGATTTCCAAGTTTAGCCGAAGCCATTGGGGGTGAATGTACCGTAAGTCGCAGTTGCGCAAGGCAACTTGGGTGCTAGCTGTTCGGTAACATGCTTGGTTAGTCCAGCCAGGGCTGCTGCCAGAATGAAGGCACAGGTTGACGCCATGGCGTCGAACGCGGTGAGGGAGATGCAATTGCCCGAAACGAGGAGAAAAAGAGCCCTCCGGAGATAAGGCCGGAGGGCAATAGGCTAGCTAGGCCTGAGGACATCTTCGTCGGAGAATCATTGCACTGGGTCATTTTCAGTACGGCGAAATCCGATGGTGCGGAGTCGCAACATGTATAGCTATCAGCGCTGTTGGTCGCCGGAAGTTTTCAGCAGCGGTGACGCCGGCTTGGGCCACGGTGGTAGAGTGTCTGGCCGTCGGTATGGCAGGTAGTTCTCGTCGAACCAGCCGGCGAGCGGTTGCCGGTTGCTCTTGTCCAACCGAACTTTCGGGAGCCATGTCGGGAGCAACTGAACGATGACATGGCCGACACACATATCGATGGCATAGCCGCCTGGATTTTGCGTGACGGCGGCCCAGACTTCGAACACACCGTCGTCAGTTTCCCGGAAATGGCGGCTACTGCCGCGTACGAGAGGCACGTCGTCGGCGAG
This sequence comes from Paraburkholderia guartelaensis, assembly GCF_004353905.1. Taxonomy (GTDB): domain Bacteria; phylum Pseudomonadota; class Gammaproteobacteria; order Burkholderiales; family Burkholderiaceae; genus Paraburkholderia; species Paraburkholderia guartelaensis. The sequence goes on from NZ_SMOD01000023.1 coordinate 116,177, forward strand.
CGCGGCCTTGGCGCGCAGGACGGCTCGTGCGCGTTGCCAGATTCGCTCGGTTCTCGCCAGCACGACCACGCGGCGCAGCACGGCCTGATTGGGCAACCGTATGCCGACACGGCCGGCGAGCGCCGACAAGGCTGCCTCACGGTCCGCGCCGCGCTTGCTTCTGTCGATTTCAACCCATGTCATGCCGTCGTCTTCGAAGGCAATGGCGTCGGGTCGCAATGTGCGCGCGCCGCCAGGCACCTCGACGGTCAGGAAACCCTGGATGGCGGCTTCGCCGTCGTCGCGTTGAAGGTTGAGGTCTTGCAGCGCCTCGCGTTCCGTCATCGCGCGCAGCTCGCGTGCTTCAGCGCCGAGAACGACGAAATTCATCCATAACATGTGCTCGGGATTCAACATGTCGACGACGCGTCGAACGGAAGCAACGGCATCTACCCCCCGGTCATTGAGCCATCTTGCGCCTGCGACGGTCAGGCCGTACACATGCTGGAACCGGTCGGTCCGGTAACGGCGGACGAGGTTCGCTTTCGCGAGGCCACGCATCGCCCGCTGTGCTGCTGTGAGCGCTGCCTTGAACGGACGCTCCGGAAAGCATGCCACGGCAATGTCGATGGCGCGGACGACACGAAACCGGTTGATGGTCTCGAGCGCGCGCAGCCACACAATCTGTCGCAGCGCGGTCGGGTGAATCGCGGTGGTGAGACCGCGACTGACCACGCGGGCCTGCCCGCCGGTATCGTCGCCAGACGCACCACTCGTTTCGTGCGCAAGAGGGGGCGGATTTTGTTCTAGCGTGGCCGGAACTTCTTCGCCATGGGCGTCGGCCATCGGAGCTGTAGTTCGATGTTTCATCGCGGTACTTTCGAGAAAAAATGTCTGCGGTGCCACACGTGCAGCGGGGTGTCGTCGGGCGCGCGTGCGGCGTTTTTTCGTATAGCGAATGCGATATCAAGGTCCGCTATGCTGACCACCACGCACGCCGAAAAAGGCTGGTTTTTTCGAGGCTTCGTTGCCCGGCCGGACGCGGGCAGGGACAACTGTTCTTTCCCCTTGTCCAGCCTCGCGCGCAGGGGCGCGCGGCATCGATGTATTCGTCGCGACGTCCTGCAAGGCCCATGTGCGTTCGGCCCGGCTGCGCCGGTGCAAACCCCGCCTCCGTCCCCAGTCGTTCTGGCGATGCCACTGTTTTTCCTGAACGACGGCATCGACTGTGCGAACGGCATGCCGTTTTGCCGCTGGCTGCCCCACGCTGCGAAAGCAACTCGACTCTCCCGCAGCGCGGGGACCCCGAGCCAGTCCGCGTGCGCGCTGTCGCGCACACGCGTATTGACAATGCCGACACGCGCTGGGACGGTGGCGGGGTTTGCACCGGCGTAGCCGGGCACGGTCGCGAGCAACTCGCTGTCCATTGCCGTACCTGCGCAGGAAAACGTGACCCGTGCACGCTGCCGAAGGTTGCGTCGATGAACGCGGCTGGACGCCGCGCCGTCCTTCGGCTGAAGGCGTCGGGAGCATCGTTCGGTGTCGACGTGCCGGCCGTGACGAAAACCGTGCTGGGCAATGCTGAGGGTGCCCTCATGGTTGCGGTTCCGCAGACGCCAAGGGGCCTGCCAGAGGCCCGAGCTGCCGCATGCAGTGCCAGACCCCCAGCTCGACGTCGTGAAACTGCCGCATGGACAGCTTCCTGAAAAAGGCCGGGTCGCCGTCGTACACGGTGAAATGCAGCGGGGCGTTCAATCCACGGTGGTAGCCGACCGATACCTGCTCGCCCTGAACGACGACCGTAAACTGGTAGTTGTCGTCGTTGCGGTAGAGGACCACCTGGGTGTCGGCGGTCTGGAAGGTTGCAACAGGAAGGGGAATCGGGGCGTTCATTGCGGGTCCCTTGCCTGTCAGAGGCATCGGTCGGGCTCGGAGAAGTACCACTCGACCTCCTCGGGCGACACCAGCGCGCGGCACTTTGCTCCGCCCAGCAGCCGCACGACAGCATCAAGCGCATACGACGGGAGGTAGGTCCGCCTGGCAAGCAGCGCTGCACACTCAGCTTCCATGCCGGCTAGACTGTCGCCGGACTCCACGAGCGCTCGAACCGCGAGAGCGACCTCATCGTCGAGTTCGTTCGACGGCTCGCAGAATTCGAGTCTGGACTTGCTTACGATGTACTGGTGCTTTTTGCAGATTGCGAGATAGTCCCTGATGAATCGCACGGCCGGTGATGCCGTCGTGGCCCGGAGCGGTTCGGATTCGGTATTGTCGGTCATTCGGATTCCCGTCGAAGTTCATTGGCTATATCGCTGTGTAGTTACGACATCGACGGAAGCTCTGATGCAGAAACGCGTAGATTGATGACGAGGGCTAACACCAGCGAGGGAGGGGGAAGTGAAAGTCAGGGAACTGCTTGCGCGACTGCGAGACGCTGACCCGGAGGCGGAAGTGCGATTCATGCCGCTCGCCGCCGATTCGACAGAGAGTGATTCGGTCGATGAAGTCGAGTTTCAGGCAGAGCCGTGGACGTTCGAGGAGGGTGACGGTTATTCGGTGTATTACCCTGGTGAACCAGAGCCACGTGATGCAAGCTATGAAAATGTGAGGTACCGGCGGCTGCCAGTGGTGCTCCTCAAGCCCGATATGCCGGCTCGATGGAAAGCGTTGCTGGAGAAGCGCTGAAGCCTGCTACGCAGGTGATGGCCAGGCGGTTGCGGCGCAACCGACCTCTTTGTAATCGAAGCGTATTCACAGTTCCTTCGAGGAGACCTTGGGGTGGGCGAAGCCCATCGCTGGCTAACACGGGTTTCCTCGGGCAGGGCTTCACCCTGAAGTCTCTCAACAGGAAGGCTCCATGGCTGGAAGGAGTATTCGTTCGAGACTTTACCCTGAAGGACAGAAGAGCTTTTCCCTGTGAACTTCACCCTGCCGAGGCGTCACGTTCAGGAAGACGCCAGGCTTGAAGGTTCTCGCGGGCGCGGCTTGCGACCGCCTTTTACTTTTTTGAGGCTCCTTTTACTTCTTTTAGGAACCCCGTTCAGCCTTATGCAGCAAAGGTTTCCGGGGGTCGATTCCGGTCAGGGGCGCGCCATTTCCGGTCAAAGGTGCGACAGATTCTGGTCAAGGGCGCGGATTTCCTGTTCAAAGGCGCGTTGGCGCAACCGGTGCGCCCGCAAAGAAAACGGCCACTTCGAATGTCGCCGTTCTTCGTAGTACTACTGTTTTTGGTCCTCAAACCTGACCATGCGCGGACGTTTGACTTCGACCATTTCGGTCCCGGACTTCCCATCGACCTTCCTGGTGATATTCCATCCCAGCAGAAACTTCACGCGAACCAGTTGCCCGAGCGCAGCGGTGAGCTTGTCCTTGAACGCGTACTTCTTCTCCGGGGCGTCGTTGCAAAGTTCTATCAGCGTAGCCAGTGGTATTGGACGCGGAGTCTGGTGCGTCGAGTAGAAGAGTAGCAGCCATCGTGCGAGGTCGCTGCGGCGTTCGAGCTTCTGCTCATATTCCCGTCTGAGGCAGGTGTAGCAGTTGTCGTCGTACAGCCTGCGCACGCTGTCATGAAATTTCATCCGATAGCTGCCGTCGTCGAGTACGTCGACGTGGGTGAGCAGACTGGGTATAACAAGCCTGCCAAGCCGTCGCACTTCGATGGTGAGCTGCGCGTCTTGCAGCCGTCCGATACAGGCGTGGAGTTTTTTGCGCGATTCAGTATTGCGGCTCCAGCCGAGTTTCACGAGGAATTGATTCGGCGTTGCAGTTGCCGAGCCCGGCGTGCTGCGTTCGAAGTTCAGCGCTTCGAAGAAAACCTGGCGGTCGTCCTGCCGCAATTCCGGTCCGCAATAGGTAATCGTGCCGCCGTTCGTCCCGTACACTTCGAAAACGGCATGCGGCACATGCTGTCGCGAACTCTTAGGGTCGGCAACACCGAATAGGCCGCATCGGACAAATTCGTGAGGAACAACAACAGTGGTTTCTCGATGGTCCGGCGTCAGCGGTTCTCGCGCACCCGTGGCCGTCGCCGACATCCCCTTGTCCGCGTTCGTCATTTCCGTCCTCACGGCTCGTTCTTCCGGCGACTCGTACCAGTCCGGTGGCTGCGGCAGTTTCTCGAGCGCACCCATGAGCATCGACGCCGTGGCGGCGTTGTTCGCGCGCTCCGTCGCAGTCCGTGCAGCTTCCCGTGGTTCGACGCCTTGCTCCAACTGCTGACGAAAGTGCGTGCGGCGTTCCGCTTTTTCTGCCGACGTGAGTTTCATGACCGCTCTCCCGTGGTGGTGAAGAGCGCTTGAGCGCGCGAAACGGCAGGTGGGGTGAATTCCGGCGCGAACGCACGGATATGGACGCCCCCTTCGTTGACGACGCACCTCGGAAGCTCGCCACTTCGTGCGCGGCTGAGACCGATGTGGAAGGGGGACGCGGGACCGTCATACGCCTTTTCGCTGAATCCGGCATGAGAGCCGACACTTTCAGAATACATTGCTACTCTCCTGTTGGGGTATCGAGCCGCAGATGGGCTCACCAGAACGGGTAGCGACCGGATGTATTCGGTTGATGCAAAAAGGCGTAGAGCGTTGGCTGAATCGGGCGCATCGATTGGCAGACTTCGCCCGTCAAGCGGGTGTGACGAGCGCAGCGGTGTGCCAGCTATGGCGTGCCGACCCTCACCAGTCCAGGGGGACTCGGTCGTCGGATGCAATAAAGCCTTGCTGCACCTGTTCGGAGCCAATCCAGACGCGAGCGGTGAGGTCAACCTTGAGTGAGAACGCCCACGCTGACTCATAGTCGGGAAAATCGCGGTATCCGTAAAGACCGTCAGCGAACTCCCAGGACACGCGAAATTTTTCTTCCATCGTCTCTTCTCTGTTGTTGTGTGGTTGCGCAGGGCGCGTTGTGCGCCATGCAATCTATAGCGAGCGGAGGCTGCGGGCATTCGGCCGGAGACGGTTTTTTCTGGCCACTGGAAAGGATTGGTTCTCCATTGTCGAGCGCGTTGCCGGCGGCAGGTTCGGTAGCGCAACATGCGATTTCCAGGCGACGCCATTGCGCTCGCGCGCTTGCTCAACGTCATGCGTCGTCGTTCATTGACTGTGGCTCAAATTTTTAGAGATATGAGCCTACGCTTTTCCGCCAGAAAGCCGTAAATTAGTCGAGGTGGCACAAGAAGATAATCAGACGGGGAGTTGACGGTGGGAAAGGTAGTGAATCTCGAGGAGCACCGCAAGTTTGTGCAAAAGGACGACCCGGGTGCGTCCTTCGTAGAGCGACTGCCAGAGTCGCTACAAAAGAGCATGGCCGAGACTCGCCTGCGCATGCTCCGCACAGCGGAAGAATATGAGCACCTGCAACGTCTCGCGTCGTCGTTCAAACCGTCGACCATTCCTGCCCTCGACAACCCCGCTCTCGTCCCTCTCCTGAACCTCCGTTTCAATAACGCGAAGCTGCGCGACCTGTTCTATCCGCTGCGCAGCAGCCTTTATTCCGCAGAATACGAGGCGCTGTACAGACGTTTCGGCCTGTACTTTCATACATCTTCGATGTCGGACCCATCCGGGCACTTTCAGCTATGGGTGCTCGTCGGCCAACACCACCTCCGTACGGACAAAATCCGGGCTGCCTATGACAAGGTGGGCGTGAACTGGGTTGAAGCGGTGGTGAGCGCCGCTGCGGAGCTCAAGTTCGAGGAGAGGAAGGACGAGGGGCGGGCTCTGCTACTGATACCGCGCGAGTGTATGGTTTAAAGGTAGGACGAGCTATTTCTGCTGGTTGTCGTTCTCACTGGCCGGTGAACCAAGGCTGGTCGATTGGACTGAGCACAGGTTAGACGATGAGCAACATCATTGAATTCAAGAAGAAGCCGGAGGCGGCTCTTGCGCCTGCTCCGGTTGAGGTCGGGCCCGAACACTACACGCCGGAGCATTACCGGCTGTCGGACTTGATGCGCTATGAGTTTTCGGAATCTACCTGGTCGGACAGGGACGGCTATTCCTATCAAAACACGCTGGAACAGCATGCCCACCTGGTGGCATTTTTCGCTGCGTTCGGATTCAAGTACGATGACCACGCCCATAGCGCTTTCCGGGCTTGGGCGGCTCTGAAGGACAAGTTTGTGCCGCATGTGGTGATGTGCCTCGAGCATTCGAGCACGTGGAATCTGGTCCGCAATGGGCTCGATGCGGAGCGTATTGCTTATGTCGAGGCTGTCGTTCGCCAGGATAAAAAGGCCATACGGCAGTACCGAATCGTTGCACAGCGAGAGTTGGATATCGCTCGTGGCAGAGCCGAGGAGGCTGAGAATACCGTCCAGTTCATGGACGTACAGATTCCGGCTGAGGCCTCGATGTTCGAGCGGGGCGTAACGAATCTCCAGTGGTATACGGCGCTTTCCTACTCGTTTTCGCCATTCGAAAAGACCGGTTCTGGCGAGTACCGGAACGACGAGCACGACATGTTCATTGCCCACGCGTACGTCTGCGGCTGGTCGTACGCCGACATTGCGCGCGACAAGATGCGGCTCGACGAGGTTGCGAGTATCTGCATCGGTATCCTCGGCTACCACTTCCGGCAAATGCATCAGATGGGGGATTGGCGATGGAACAAGGCTGCGGCCGAGAAGACCTTCGTGGGTTGTTCAGACAAGCTCATTCGCTATATCTCCGCGTGTCACGGAAAGCGCACCGACTCTGCACGAAAGCTGCGCGATGACGTCTGGCCAGAGCTCCTGGATTGGGCGCGATTTCACCCATACGACCGGTCCGTGTTCGGCCGTCGCCGATGAATAACGAGCCCTCAAGTTAAGGGCTCTCGTTCTCGATGTTGCGCTTCAAGGATTTCAGAGCTGTCTCACTCGACCTCGATGCCGCTTTCCTTCAGTCGGTATCGAGGTTTGTACCTTATACGCCTTTGTCGGCCCGTAAACGAATACTGAGTCAGATTTCGCGTACGTTTGAGAAAGAGGCATCGGCCCAGCCCGCCGTACTTCAGTGAAATGACGACGCTCCGAGCAGGTCACTGAGGTCCTCTTCAAGTGAAATCCAGTAAAGCTCCTTATCCGGCATGTCCTGCCGGCGCTCCGCCAGTTTGTCAGCGGCGAGCCTTTTCATTGTGGTGCGTGAAATTGTGAAGGTCGGAGCGTCCGGTGCGAAGAGGCTGGTCAAAGCTTGCTGCTCGATATTGGTGTACATGAAATTTATCTCTCAGTTTTGATAATTATAAACTCGCTTATGCACTGAGCCACGAATAGCTGGCGACGAATTCATGAAAGAAGGCGACCTGAATCTAATGAGTCAACCGTTTTCAATGTCACGAGAAAGGAGCGGGAAAGCACGCTGACGAATTCCGGACTCGCGGGAGGCGGGCGGGGATTCCGGCGGGCGTGCCGTGCCAAAGCTGCCGGCTACCCCCTGATGCCGGATTCCTGGCCGGTCCATTGGGAAGTATCAGTCTTATTTAATCCATTAAAAAGAACTGGTTTTATTCTGGCCTTTAAAAAGGAATGGTTTTTAAGAGCACTGATTTGGTGCTAAGTATTTAATCGTTGACAACCTGAGTTTTAAAGCCGTAGAGTGAATGCCATTGTTTGACGCGGGGAATAAATGAGGAAGGCAATAAAAATTGTCAAAGTGTTACTGCTGGTGCTACTTGTGAGCGAGCTCTTGGCGTGGCTGGCATTCGGCATCCCGCCGCTTCGGTGGCATGGATGGTATCTGCTCGCGGTGCCACTCGGCGTGTTCATTTTCTGGCCTACAAAACGGGGTAAATAACATGGCAAACATCCTGATACTGGACGCGTTCAGGGCGCGCAGGGTCGTGGAAAGGCTGCACGGCAAGGCGTTTTCTTTTCTCAACAGCGATGAGCGATACGCGCCGCAGCGGGCTGAGCACGCGGACATGCAGGCTCGTGCGGCACGATTTTCGGTAGGTAACGCCCCCGGATTCCTGAATTCGCCGATTCTCGAGCCGTTGCGCAACCAGCGGGTTCGAGGAAAGGCGATTCAGCAGATTGTTGGGGAACGTATGGATGACGCTGAGCACCTGCCAGCGTATCTGTCCGATGGCCTGGCTCGCCACGGCCTGCGGCTGACGACGCAGTCTACGTACAAGCACCGGCAACCCGGTGTGCTCGTCGATTTGCGCTGTGGCGGAGCGGTTGAGCGTCTCTACATCGCGGAGGGATTTTCACCGACGTGGCGGGACCTGCTGATTGCTGAAGCCGATGGGCTCATCGTCGACCCGACGGACCCCAGGCTGACGCCATTAGGGCGCTTCTATGCGTACGCGTTTTATCGTGTCTGACGGCTGCATGGACGTCGCCGTGGTCGAGAGAACAATATCCGATTGAGTGGGGGAATATGCGTAGCGTGATAGCAGAAGCGGCCCAACGAGTGCGAGCTGCAAACAGGCGGCCGAGCGCAGGGGAACTGGAAACGTTCGAGCAATTGCTCGAAGCGGTGCGCTTGTACGGTTCGCCCATTGGCCGGCAAGCCGAGGTACTCGACATGATTGCGAGTCGGAACGGGGAGCTGTTCAGCCAGTTCGAGTTGCCCGTCGCCGACTTTGAGGCAGTCGGAAGAATGGAGGAAGAAGACTGGCTTTTCGTCCAGCTGCAGCTGGCCTTGCTACGTGCAGCGCGCGAGGTGATTGAGTCAAGTTGATTGTTGCGATGTGCGTGGAGTTAACTTCGATGCATTGTTGTGTATAACTAAATATATGTGAGGAAATATGAGAGCTGCATCTACTGAATTGACCCGTATCTGCCTGATTGGCGGCGACTGGGAGGGGCATCGTGTCGAGAGTTCGCTCCACAGGTTCACCGGAACCGCCGATTACGCGGAGGATTTCGACGAATTCGACGCAGTGGTCTCGGACTTCATCAACTTCAGTCCGTACATTCACTACGACCCGGAAACCAAAAACATCGTGAAGGTGACCACTGACCTAGCTCTCTGTGCTGTCGGCGGAGATGGGCTCATGTACGAGATTGTGGGTCTCGACGTGGTGAAAATGCGGATGCCGGAAGATGACACGCTGTATGAGTGGTACCTGGCGTATGCAGGTATTCACCCCCGGAGCCCCGACGGTGGTAGCGCAGAGGGTAACCGCGTCTGAGCGCTCTATGACGGGCGGAGCATGCGACGCGCACTCCGCCTAGTCCCTATATGAAAAGAACCTGACTTGAGGAGAATGAATGGATATTGCTTCGATTGACCTTACTCGCGTCTGTGTCATTGGCGGCGATTGGAATGGACGGTGTGTAGAGGGGTACAACGAATTTGGTGACCCGGAGACCTATCGCGACTTCGACACGTTCGAGCGCATTTTCCGGACGCTCGTCAAAGAGTGTCCATACGTGCACTACGACGATGAACCCGGGCATGTTGTGCGGATTCACGACGACACCGTCCTCATGGAATACGGCCGGTACGGCGACGAGGTGGTGAGGAAAGGGCTCAGGGTGCTCAAGCTTGAGATGCCGAATTACGATACCTTGCTCGCGTGGTATGGCGAACTTAAGGCCGTGTGGGGAGATAGTCCAGGCGACGGTGGTGAAAGCCCCAGCGCGCTGCAGGTTGTGCTGACTACCACCACGTTGAGCAATGAATGACGCCGCGTTCGTCGCCATCGCGGCGAAAATTACAGAGGAGCCGCGCTTGCACGGAGCGACGAAAGCCGTCCGTCAGGCGGCGTATCGTGCACGCCGCACGGGTCTGAAGGTGCTTGAGAAAGCTGCGCGCGCAAGGGAGTTTGATGACTCCGTGCTGGAGGCTGCCTTCGCCCGCTATGGGATTCGACTGGTCCGCAGCGCCAGCGCATACAGCGTCGTCGTGGACGGCGGTGGCCTTGATGTACGACGGAGCATCGTGAAAGCGCTGCGTTGGTACTGCCGTTCGCGCTACGTGAGCGCACACAACGCTGCGCGCCCATGCCTGAAGAAGGAGCGCGAGGAGCGACGTGCCCAGCTGGCCGCGATGGGAATCGACATGACTCGATTCCTCGCGGTCTGCTCGGTCATTGACGAGGTTCGATAGTTACATCGACCCGAATGAATCGTTTCACTTAATAACCGAAAAAATCCTGTTGCCAGGAGACCTACGAGGAATTCGAACCATGAGCAGAACAATTGGCGAGCAGCAGTTTCGCAAGTGCATGAACGCCGCCGAAATGCTGAGCGAGAGCGCCACCAATCAGGATGAAATTGACTATCTCCACGGATATCGGTACGGCCTGCGGCGTTGTTACCACGGCAAGGAGTTTGGGTCAGACGCGGAAATCGCGCAAATGCTTAGTCGGGAAGGCGCAATGCAGGACGGGTTCCGCCACGGGCTTGTTGGTATACCCGTTGCTTTGTCGCGTTTTGGCGATTGAGTGCCGGCAGCCATTCCGGGTCACCTGGATTCCGTTCGCATCATGTCGCCTTGTTGGGCTGGTGGCGACGATAAAGCCAGTACGCCATTAACGCCGCTTCGCACTTGTCGATGCGGCAGCGTGATGGAATCCTGTCGCCGAACAGTTCCTGTGCTCGCTTGCGACTTGTCGTCTTGTCTGCCGTTACGCCGAGACTGCGCTTCCAAACGGATGCAGTAGGGAACTCGACCAACGCACCGAGCGCCACAGCCGCACCATAGGCGCTGCCGGCGGCGAGACTGAGCGTCACAAGCGACGCCGCGTTGTCAATTCGGAATGCCAGCGGACGCTCGATGGCAACAGCCACTGCGCCGTGCGTCGCTTCCTCTCGAAGCACTTGACTGACGGCTTCGGCACCTAGCACCTCCACACTCCCAGCGTTTTCCAGTCTGATGAGCGCGCCGGACGCATTGAGCACTGCGATGGCACCTTTGCGACCGGGGTCAACGGCGAGGTATCGCTCAAAGCGCGGAGTCTGGGAGAGGCGGTTGGAGGGATAGGTTGGCATTCGTATTCACAGGAGCTTTTCCCCGTATAGGAACTCGTTGGGCGAACGCAGTAGTCGAGGCGGTCTTCCTACCGGGCATTAGTTCGGGTCCTGAGCCGACGACGTGGCAAGGTACCCGGGTGATGTTCTGGCCAAGCGGCCCGGTATTGTTCGTGAGGCTTTCTAATGGTGCTATCCGGAGACAGCTGGCGCACCCGTGTTGCCGTACCGCGAGAACCGTGGTTCGACCACCTCTTGACGATAGCCTCACTGGTCAGTTATCTTTGTCGCGCTCGCCACACCTACGCGAGCTCTGCTACCTCGCTGCTTGCAGCGAATCCTTTTAAGCCCCGAGCGACACCGTCGCCGGCCTGATGGATTCGTTCGCGCACAGCGCAGAGGTACACATGAACCAGAGCTCCGCATCTAGCAGAAAATCCCGCCGTAGCAATCTCCCAACTAGCCCGAGCCGCAAGGTCATCTGGGCCAGCAGGCCGTTTCGCGGCCGACTCGGCGCGTACGTTGGCATTGCCCTCGAAGCCTACCGGCTGTCGGTGGCGATACACACACCCGCTGGCCCGCGCTGGGTTCCGGTCCGCGAAGCCCTTTCCGCTTTAGAAGCTGAATCCTGGGCCGCATCCGGATTCACCCGCTGACGAGGCCGGCAGGGCACGCCGTGGAGCTGCTGCGCCAGGCAACGCCCTCTCATTCCAATCGACCACTTGAAGACGTGCGCCTTCCTGACCTGCGCAGGCGCAATCGCTCGAACCGAAGCCCCGCTCATCGGGTTGCTATACGGTTCATACAGGACAAATTGAGGACACAAGAAATGCTGAAATTGACGTTTTACCGGAACTCCAACAACCTCTGGATTGGTGATTTGCACGATGGGGAAACGCGTTTGCTCGCCACGACTCATCCCGCGACTATTGCAGCGGCAGTCTTCGCGATGGACGAGTACAGCGTGCGCGTCGAGACCGAGAAAGCCGGCTTCGACGCAGATTTTCCGTTGAGGATGGAGGAGATTCCGTCTTGGCTCTCATTCATGCTCGACGCCGAAATGGCCGAGTGGATGTGCGCGCTGTACACGTTCTCGCAACTCGATTTCGCCAACCCTCATCCGGAAGATACGCAGGCTGACATCCACTTCCGGACGGCAATTCATCACCTGCCACCTGAGCTCGTGAAAGTCCGCCCCGCTGAGGCGGAGCCGAAGGGGTTCAAGAAGCAGCTGAAGAAGAGGAATCAGTTCATCTACTACCCGTCGTGCTAGAGGCGGCTCGCCCACCGAGGCGAAGCTTGATTTTGGTTTGATTCATGAGGCCCGCGCCGAGATTTCGGCGCGGGCTTTGTCTGAGGCCTTTTCAGGTTGTGTCGAGCATTCGCGCCGCGCCCGGCTGAGAGATATGCCCGTCGCATGCTCGCGTTGCTGTGTGTGCGCGAGGTAGCGCGGCAGTGGTATCAGTTGTATCGCTTCCGGTTTGGGGCAGGGCTAATGGCCGCCTGAGGTAATGGTCATTTTGCGGGCAATTGTCCATCGGTGGCGATTGCCGAGACCCGGAAACCAAAACGACGGAGCGGTGTTGCTCCGTCGATGACTAATGGAGTGACTGCGCGGCGCGAGCTCGACTGTGATGCACAGTGATTGCGCGTTCCGGAGGACGGCGACTCCAGACGGCCTGCCACGGAAGCCGGTCGCCCCAAAAGTCTTGAAAGGCCGCGACAACTGGAAGGAGGTTAAGACGTTGATGGAGCCGTGGCACGGGGGCGCGAGTAGAATTGCGACAAAGCTCCTCCGGTGCAGGGGGCGCGCCTTGTTACGAGTACATGAAATGAACCAGGACCTCAAAAAGACCCTCTGGGCTGCAGCCGACAAACTGCGGTCATCAATGGACGCAGCCGAATACAAGCACATCGTGCTCGGCCTGATTTTTCTCAAATACATCTCGGATGCGTTTGACGAGCGCCGTGCCCAGCTCGCCGCCGCGTTCGCCGACGAAGGCCACGACTTCTACCTGCCGGACGAAGCCGACCGCACGGAAGCGTGGGAAGAGCGCGACTATTACACGATGGCTAACGTGTTCTGGGTGCCGCCCGTGGCACGCTGGGAAGCCATTCGGGCGCACGCCAAGCAGGCCGACATCGGCGTACGGATTGACGCCGCGCTGGAGGCCATCGAGGCGGATAACGAGAGTCTGAAGGGAATTCTCGACAAGCGCTTTGGCCGCACGCAGCTCGAACCCGGTCGCCTGGGCGAGCTGGTGGACCTGATTTCGACCGTTGGCTTCGGTGAGGGACACCGCGCCAAGGACCTGCTCGGCGAAGTGTACGAGTATTTCCTTGGGCAGTTCGCTACTGCCGAAGGCAAGAAGGGCGGACAGTTCTATACGCCCGCGTCCGTCGTGAAGGTGCTCGTTGGGGTGCTGGCACCGCACCGGGGACGTGTCTATGACCCCTGCTGCGGTTCAGGCGGCATGTTCGTGCAAAGCGAGAAGTTCATCGAGGCACACGGCGGCAAGTTGGACGACATCAGCATTTACGGTCAGGAAGCGAACCCGACTACCTGGCGGCTGGTGGCGATGAACCTGGCGATTCGTGGTTTGGCTGCCGACCTCGGGAAGGAGCCGGCCGACTCGTTTCACCGCGACCAGCACCCTGACCTGCGGGCCGATTACGTCCTTGCCAATCCGCCGTTCAATATTAGCGACTGGGGCGGCGAGCGGCTGGCCGAGGACCGCCGCTGGGTCTACGGCGCGCCGCCGGCTGGCAACGCGAACTACGCGTGGTTGCAGCACATCCTGCATCACCTGAGCCCGCGTGGTCAGGCGGGCGTGGTGCTTGCCAACGGCAGCATGAGTAGCAACCAGAACAATGAGGGGGCTATCCGCCGCGCGATGGTCGAAGCCGATGTCGTGGACGTGATGGTTGCGCTGCCGCCGCAGCTCTTCTTCAACACACAGATTCCGGCGTGCCTGTGGTTCCTCGCGAAGGACAAGAGCGGTGCGGTGGTGCCGGGCGGCAAGCGCGGGCGCGACCGGCGCGGCGAAGTGCTGTTCATTGACGCGCGCAAACTCGGACGGATGGAAACGCGCGTGGTACGCGTGTTTGATGACGTGGACATCGCGAAGATTGCTACGACGGTGCATCGCTGGCGTGCCGATGGAGAGGATGGGACCGACGAGCCTTATGCCGATATACCGGGCTTCTGTCGCTCGGTGAAGCTGGCCGAAATTGCCGAGCACGGGCATGTGCTCACGCCTGGCCGCTATGTCGGAGCCGAAGAAGCCGAGGACGACGACGAGGCGTTTAACGAGAAGATGGACCGGTTGACTGCGCAGCTTGCCGAGCAGTTGGCGAAGGGCGCGGAGTTGGATGCCGTAATTCGGGAGAAGCTTGGGGAGGTGGGGTATGCGGTCTGATTGGCCGAGTCCGACCTTCGGGGACCTGATGGAACAAGGCGTGCTTGAAATCGGGGATGGCTATCGAGCAAAAAATGACGAGCTCGGTGGTTCAGGACTAATTTTTTTGCGCGCGGGTCATGTCACCGACACTCACATTGATTTTGATGGTGTTGAGCGCTTTGTTACCCTCGATGCAAAGCGATTTGGCCCAAAGATTGCTCGTGCGGGCGATGTAGTTGTAACCACAAAAGGAAACTCGACAGGGAGGGTCGCGTTCGTCACTGGGCATATGCCCGCTTTTGTATACTCGCCGCACCTTAGCTACTGGCGCTCAAAGTCTGACGCTGTTCTCCATCAAGGTTTCTTGCGAACGTGGTCTCGGAGTAATGAGTTTTCGGCTCAATTGGCGGCAATGAGTCGTTCGACCGATATGGCACCGTATCTGAGTCTCTCCGACCAGCGGCGTTTGCGCATTACGTTGCCGCCATTCGCGGTGCAAAGGTGTATCGGTGAGCTAGGCGACGCACTTGACGACCGCATCGACCTCCTGCGCCAAACCAACACCACGCTCGAATCCATCGCCCAGGCGCTGTTCAAGAGCTGGTTCATCGACTTCGACCCGGTGCGCGCGAAGGCTGAAGGCCGTGAGCCAGAAGGCATGGGGGCAGAAACGGCTGCGCTGTTTCCGGATGCGTTCGAGGAGTCGGCGTTTGGGGAGATTCCGAGAGGGTGGACTGTTCGCGGTCTGGACTCATTCGCAAACTACCTCAACGGACTTGCATTACAAAAATTCCCGCCCGAAAGCGAGCAGGAGTATCTGCCGGTTATCAAAATTGCCCAACTGCGCGCGGGGAACACCGCAGGCGCTGACCGCGCGAGTGCACGCCTCAAGCCTGAATATGTGGTCCATGACGGCGATGTCCTTTTTTCGTGGTCGGGTTCGCTTGAAGTCGAATTTTGGTGCGGTGGAGACGGGGCTCTCAATCAGCATCTCTTCAAGGTGTCTTCGAAAGATGTGCCGAAGTGGTTCTACTATCAGGCAACCCGCCATTTCCTGCCAGGTTTCCGGGAGATAGCTGCCCACAAGGCGACGACGATGGGCCATATCCAGCGTATGCATTTAACGGAAGCTCGAATTGCGTTACCGCCTGCGGATTTGATTGGCGCGCTGGGTGAATTCATTGGTCCATTGCTTGAACGGCGTATCACGAATTCGCTTCTGGCGCGAGAACTCGCAGCGCTACGCGATACGCTGCTTCCTCGCCTCATCTCCGGCAAGCTCCGCCTCCCCGAAGCCGAGGCGCAATTGAACGAGGCCACGGCATGAGCGGCGTCAGCGAAGACGATGTTGAACAGGCCATGCTCGAATGGCTGGCCACCCTCGGCTGGCAAATTGCCCACGGCCCCGATATATCCCCTCCGGACGCCAAGACCCTGGGCACGGAGCGCGACAGCTACCGCGACGTGGTGCTGCGCCATCGTCTCACTGATGCCATCGCACGCCTCAATCCGCACATTCCGCCCGGTGCCCGCGACGACGCCCTGCGCCACGTCCTCAATCCCAACGTGCCTGGCCTCGTCAACGTCAACCGTCAACTCTACCGCTGGCTGGTCGATGGCGTGCCGGTCGAGTTCCAGAAAGACGGCGAGACGCGCGGCGACCGCGTGCGGCTGGTCGATTTCACCGACATCGCCGCGAACGACTGGCTGGCCGTCAACCAGTTCACCGTGCAGGGGCCGAAGCAGCCGCGCCGTCCCGACGTGGTGCTGTTTGTCAACGGGCTGCCACTCGTCGTCGTGGAGTTGAAGAACCCCGGTGACGAGGACGCCGACATCTGGGCCGCCTGGAATCAGCTCCAGACGTACCAGCAGGACATCCCCGACCTTTTCCACGCGAACGCGATTCAGGTCATCTCCGACGGCACCAACGCGCGCATGGGCTCGCTGACCGCGAACCGCGAGCGCTTCATGGCGTGGCGCACCATCGACGGGGTGACGACTGACCCGCTCGGCCCGATGCGCGAGCTGGAAACGCTGACGCTCGGCCTCTTCCAGCGCGACCTGCTGCTCGACTACCTGCACCACTTCATCCTGTTCGAGGACGACGGGCGCGTCATCAAGAAGATTGCGGGTTACCACCAGTTTCACGCCGTGCGGGCAGCAGTGCAAAGCGTGCTGGAGGCATCGGTCCCGGGAGGCTCCCGCAAGGGCGGCGTCGTGTGGCACACGCAGGGCGCGGGCAAGAGCATCGAGATGACGTGCCTCGCCGGCGCGCTGATGGCCCATCCGCGCATGGGCAACCCCACGCTCGTGGTTGTCAACGACCGCAACGACCTCGACAACCAGCTCTTCGGCGTCTTTGCGGCGGCGAGCGAACTGCTGCGCGAAACGCCCGTGCAGGCCGCCACGCGCCCCGAGCTGCGCCGGCTGCTCGCCAACCGCCCATCCGGCGGCATCATCTTTACGACCATCCAGAAGTTCACGCCAGGCGAGGATGAGGATGCCTTTCCGGTGCTCTCCGACCGCTCCAACATCGTCGTCATCTGCGACGAGGCGCACCGCAGCCAATACGGTTTCGACGCGCGGCTGCCCGGCGCGGACGCCAATGCGCAGGCGGGCAGGCCCGCCGCCTCAAGCGCGGTGCGCTACGGCTATGCGCAGTACCTGCGCGACGCCCTGCCGGGTGCCACCTTCGTTGCGTTTACCGGCACGCCTGTCTCGCTCGATGACCGCGACACGCGCGCCGTGTTCGGCGACTACGTGCACGTCTACGACATCGAGCAGGCCGTCAGGGACGGGGCGACCGTGCCCATCTACTACGAAAGCCGACTCGCAACGCTGGAGCTGAAGGAAGCCGACGTGTCTTCGCTGGACAGCGAGGTGGACGAACTGACCGAGGGCGAGGAAAGCGACGAGGCGAAGGTCGCCGCACTGCGCCGCTGGGCCGCGCTGGAAAAGCTGGTCGGTGCACCGCCCCGCGTCCAGAAGGTTGCGGCCGACGTCGTCGCGCACTTCGAGAACCGGCTGTCGGCGATGGACGGCAAGGCGATGATTGTCGCGATGAGCCGCGAAATCTGCGTGCACCTGTATAACGCCATCGTTGCGCTGCGCCCCGAATGGCACAGCGACGACCCGATGCAGGGTGCTATCAAGATTGTGATGACGGGCTCTGCCTCCGACAAGGCGCTGTTGAAACCGCACGTTCACCCGAAGGACGTCCGCAAGCGCCTCGAAACGCGCTACAAGAATCCTGATGACCCGCTGAAGCTCGTCATCGTGCGCGACATGTGGCTGACCGGCTTCGACGCGCCGTGCCTGCACACGATGTACGTGGACAAGCCGATGCGCGGCCACAACCTGATGCAGGCCATCGCGCGGGTGAACCGCGTCTTCAGGGACAAGCCCGGCGGGCTGGTGGTGGACTACATCGGCATCGCCAACGAGCTGAAGGCGGCGTTGGCAACCTACACGCAGGCGAAGGGGCGCGGCAGGCCGACCATCGACGCGCACGATGCGCTGGCAGTTCTTGAAGAAAAGATGGACGTGCTGCATGACATGCTGCACGGCGTCGATTACAGCGGATTCCGCAGCAATGCATGGAAGCTGCTGCCGTCGGTGGCCGACCACGTGCTCGGTCTCGACGACGGCAAGAAACGCTTCGCGGATACGGTGCTCGCAGCGAGCAAGGCGTTTGCTCTGTGCTGCACGCTTAACGAGGCACTGGTGCATCGCGACGAGCTGGCGTTCCTGCAGGCCGTGAAGGCCGCGTTGACCAAGCACGGTGGCGTCGACAGGGTGCTCACCGACGAGCAGAAGGAGCATGCGTTGCGTCAGATTATCAGCCGCGCGGTGGTCAGCGACCAGGTCATCGACATCTTTTCGGCGGCGGGCCTGAAGCGCCCGGACATCGGCCTGCTGTCGGACGAGTTCCTCGAAGACGTGCGCCACATGAAGGAGCGCAACCTCGCTGTGGAGCTACTGGAACGGCTGCTGAAAGGCGAAATCAAATCGCGCTTCAAGACGAACGTCGTACAAAGCGCGAAGTTCTCCGAACTGCTGCAACAGAGCCTGACGCGATACCGCAACCGTGCGGTCGAAACCGCGCAGGTTATCGAGGAACTCATCGAGATGGCGAAGAAGTTCCAGGAAGCGGCCCAGCGGGGCCTGCACCTGGGCCTGAGTCCCGACGAGACGGCATTCTACGACGCGCTGGCGACCAACGAATCGGCAGTGCGCGAACTCGGCGACGAAACGCTGAAGAAAATCGCGGTCGAGCTGGTCGTCAGGCTGCGCGATTCGGTGACAGTCGACTGGGCGACGCGCGAGACGGTGCGCGCGAAACTGCGCGTGATGGTCAAGACGCTTCTCAGGCGCTACAAGTACCCGCCGGACCGGCAGGAGGAAGCGACGGACACGGTGCTCCGGCAGGCGGCATCGCTGTCGGCGGATTGGATTACCTGAATTGCCGGCGGACCGTTACGCCGTCACACAGGACGACGCGATGATGGCCTCGAAGCTCCACGTAACATCCTTTGTCAACCGGTCAATCGAGCGCTGCGCGAGTAAGGGAATGCGACGGACTGGCAGGACATCCAGCCTTGCTGGTGTTTGTCTCACGCGAAGGCTTTGGCCTTACCTCGACGTCATGCGCCCATGGCCGGTTCGAATGAAATGTTCCATCGGACGACGAGAGGCAAGGAAACTTCCGTACTCCATACCGTCTTTGCTTGGCTCAGAGCAGGTCCTCTGACATGGCCACGAATAAGAACCAACATTTGGTTCCTCGTTGCTATCTCAAGCCTTTTACGAGGGATGAGGGTAACGCCACCATTAAGCTTTTCAATATTGACCGGAAACGGTTTGTCCCCACAGCTCCTGTCAAGAATCAATGCTCTGGCTCGTACTTCTATGGCCAGGACCCAACACTTGAAGAAGCAATTCAATCGTGTGAAAGTGCGTATGCTTCCTTACTCCGCAAGATTCGTGGCCCTGGATATTCTCTCGACAATGAAGATAAGTGTTTCCTACGTTACTTCTGGCTCGTCCAACACCTTCGTACGGAAGCAGCGTCGAGGCGCTCTGTAGAAGAGGTTGCGGAGGCTGAGTCAGTCATAGGCGGCGGGTCATTGTCATTTGCTTTTGGCATCAAAGAGGCAGTGCTGATGGCAATGGACGCAGTGGCGGAGGCAGCCCCAATCATTGATGACCTCAAGGTATGCCTCCTCAAAAATCGGACCGGTATTCCGTTTGTCACATCGGATGACCCAGCCATAGCGTCAAACCGCTGGTACCTCGAAGACCGTCGGACTGTTGGCTGTTCCTTTGGCATCAATGCTTCCGGCCTCATTACGTTACTGCCATTGACGCCGGAGATACTCTGCCTCGCATACGATGGCGACGTATATAGCGTTCAGCACGAGCACGGTTGGGTCCAGGTTCGGAATGCCGGCGACGTGAGAGCTCTAAACCAGCATCAAATCCTCAATTGCTTCGCCAATCTTTACCTCCCAGAAACAGCGTCAGAAGAGGACGCCAGGTCGCAGTACGCTGATTGTGCGCACCACCGGCTTGCTGTGCGGCACAAGTTGAACTACGCGGTTCCTGAGAGCGAACACGAGGGCTATGTCCGCTTCGTTGTGACCGAGGCCGATGATTCCACGCGCAAAGGCGAAGCGCTACTCCATCTCCAGACGCTGCACCCTAAACCGACGCGCTGGCCGAGTTTGCTTCGCTCGCGCAAACCGGGTGCTGTCTACGCCAATGGCACTGCTGTGAACTACGTCCGTGAGCGCCACGCGTTGGCACCCGACAGCATCAATCCCTTCAGGAAGGAGCGCGCCTGGTAGACTGGGTTGATGGGCCGGAGAAGAGTGGAGTGCCTCGAAGCTTTTCCCCGTCATTCTGCGGACTTGGGACGGGTGTCGTCAATGGTTCAAGACCGGTCAGTCTGACCTGGCCCCACTCAAAACAACCTGACGGTGGTCTCGACGCTCCAGGTCACATCCATTATCGACAGCTCAATCAAATCCTACGCGGGTCTAGGCAAGGCGACGGCCGGGCAGGACACCCAGACTTGCTAGTGCCAGTCTCATGCGACGGCCTTGTCAGTCATCCCCAAATCCAGTACGGCGTTGCTCACGACCTGGTTATTGCGCCTCGATGTCCTCAGGTCGTGCGTCATCGAAATCAGCCAGACAGGTGCGGTTCCGGCCTTGCCGCTTGGCGGCATAGAGCGCCCTGTCTGCGGCAGCGACGAGCGCCGTCGGGTCGCAGCCTTCGCGTGTCTTCATTGCCGCCACGCCCAGGCTGATGGTAACAATGCCAGTACCGCATGCTTCATGCGGAATGCGCAGGCTTTCGACGCTTTCCCTGATGCGCTCGGCCACCACTGCGGCACCCGGCAGGTCGGTATCGCGCAGTATCAACGCAAACTCCTCACCACCATATCGGGCCACCATGTCAGTCGCGCGCGTCGCCGAAGCGGCGATGGTCCGGGCAATCGCGCACAGGCACTCGTCGCCGCGCTGATGGCCATAGTGGTCGTTATAGCTCTTGTAGGCGTCCACGTCGCACATGATGACCGCCAGACACCCGCGCGTGTCTGCTCGCGCATCCTGTTGCCAATGACGACCCAGCTCGCGGTCGAAGTGACGGCGGTTAAATAGTCCGGTCAGTCCATCGCGGAATGCGAGCCCCTGCAACTCCGCGCGCTCGTCGGCGACGCGCTGCTCGGTCATCATCCGTTCAGTAATGTCGCGGAGCGTGGCCGTGAGGGATTCCGGTTTGCCTGAGAATGCGTCAATGACGCAGCGCAGTTGCGTTTCCATCCACAGGGTATTGCCGTTCGAGCAACTGACGCGACTGGCTTGTGAAGCTTCCGTCTCGCCGCCGGCCACTATTCCAACAGCGGCTGCCAGTGCCGCGCGGTCTTCGGGCAAGGCCAGCCCGGCGAGGTGCATCCCGATGAGGTCGCCGGCAGGCTGGCCCAGCAGCGCCGTCACGCGTGGCGACACATAGGTCAGTCTGCCTTCCAGGTCCAGACTCATGACGATATCAGTCGCGTTTTCTGCGAGTATCCGGTATCGACGTTCGCCGTCACGCAGCATCGTGAAGAGCCGGTTTCGCTGGGCTTGGGTCGCGCTAATGGGCAGGGCGATGCCAAGGGCTGCCACCAGAAAAAGCTGCAAACCGAAGATGCGGCCTTGCATCGTTTCGTAGGGAAAGACCCACAGCGGGCCGAACCCGCGCATGGTGAACGATACGGCTATTGCCAGACACAGCAGCAGGCCGACCATGACACCCGCGAGGTCCGCCTGAAACGCCAGCAGTACGATGGGCGGTAGCGCCCAGTACAGCAGCGGAAGCTTGCTTTGGCCAAAGACGCCAGCTGTGACGATGCAGACCAGCAGCAACAGGAACGCTGTTTTCCAGCGACGGTCGGCACGCAGCAGTTGCGCCACTTCACCGGTCCAGAACACCAGGGCAGCCGGTGTGAAGATGGCCAGACTCAGGGCATCCGAGATGAACCAGTTGGCGAGGTCCGGCAGAATTTTGCCGCTCAACTGTCCGCGTAGCAGAGTCGTCGCGAGGACGCCCGACACGACGGGTGCAAGCACCACTCCGCCCGCGACGAATCGCATGAGTGCTTTCGGCCGGACCAGTTCCGAGACAGTGGATACGCGCGGAGCGAAGGCAAACGCTATCAGCACTTCGACGATGTCGGCGGACGAATAGGAGCCGGACACGCCGAAGCTTTCGCCTACATACAGGTTGGCAGAGAGATTTCCGAGCACGCCGCCTGCGAGCACCCAGCACCGCCGTCGCCCCGATACGACCATCAACTGTGATAGCAGCACGGCGTTGGTGAACCATATCGGCGCGATTTCGCCCGCCATGGTCTTGAGCGCGCCGCTGGCCAGACAGGTGAGCGTGGTCACCATCGTCGTGAGCGCCAATTGCCTGGCATCGCCGAGTCGTCCAGCAAAACGCGATGTCGGCGAGGCTGCCCGCAAGTTGGGCGAGCGGTGAGCAGCCGGAGTCCCCATTTTTTTTCCCCTCAGCATTTATTTTGTAGCGGTCTTACTACGGACGTGTCGGCAACCCGGCACGACTCGTAGGCGCACGGAACAAGGCGCAATGCCACCCTCACGGATACGCTTATCGGCTCGGGTACGCCAAACTTTAGGGTGTGCCGACGGTAGTCTGGTTGCCGCTTCAATTGCCGGAGTGCGGGGGCTGGAAGTCAACGTGACGCGCGTGGGAGCGCCGGGTCGCTATCGTGTCGTTGCGTCGAGGCCGTGGTCTCGATTGACCTCGCGTGCGTGCGCGCTGCTGGTGACAGGGAGACTTAACGTTGCTTCGTCAAGCACTTACGTCGCATGCCCGCAGCTTGTCAACAGCCTTATCGACAAAAACTGGGGATAACTGTCGGCGGTATTTCTACGCATCCCTGGAGACGAGCGAAAGTCAGGCTTTACACCATTGGTGCGGTCGCAAAGCCGCGTGGTTTTCCCATCCAATATGGGCGACGTCGGTCCTGACTCCTGTTATTGCACTGAAGCGTATGCGCTACCGACGGTGATGAACATTGCTGCGGTCAGGACGGAATGTTTGAACTTGAGATACATAAGTTACCGGTTGGCGCTCATCAGGGAGTTGCTTGTCGTTTCGGTCGAGGCTCGCCGAAGCGTTTTTGCTGAACGCTCATGTCTGCGATGTCCTCCCGCATGTTGCCGGAGAACGATTGCCCTGCTAGTTCGACATCATCGTGTTCAGGTCTTAGGCTCGACCTACTCCTGTCTTTTTATAGATGGGTGTCACCCCTTATATGTCCGGTTGCATCCGTGCCGAACGTATGCATGATGCTACCGTTGGTGTTGAATTCCGGCCGGTTGTCGGGCCAGTCGTCAAATTGCCGACGCGTACCGGTGTCGTCATCTCCACTCGAGGACGAACCTGAGGGGAGAGGGCCACAGTAACTCTTTAAAAATTTGTGAAGCACGTCGAATAGCACCAAGAATGCATGGGGAAACCAGGTGGCCCGGTAGAGGTCTCCGAGTTCTGACACGAATCTGGGCAGCCAGTCGATATCGTTATCGGCGCTGTAGGCTATGGCGGAAAAGACGATGACGGTGAGAAGTTCCAGAAAAATGAACCGGATAACGGCTTTACGCATCGCGTATCGCATGGTGTGTCCTTGAGTGTAGCGGGGGTTCGTTATTGTGTTGGCTTATTGGTTCACGCCGCGCTGGTAAGGGCTCGGGCAGACCTCGCGGGTCTTTGTATTCATAATATAATGGATTGCCACATTTTGCGTCGTTACATTGGTTGCGCGCTAGCACGACACTGCATGTCGTTTTACGACAATGCACGTGGATATGGCGACGCAGACGGAGAAGGTGGCAAAGAAGGTGGGAAAGGCGATTGCGCAGGAGCGGCTTGCCCGTGAGCTGACCCAGGAACGCCTTGCTGAAATGTTGGGCGTCGAGCAGGAAACCATCAGCCGCTTCGAGCGCGGGCTCACCTTACCGCCGTTGCCCCGTCTGATTCAGCTCGCGGACATCTTCGGGCTGCCTCTGGATGCGCTTTTGCGCGGGACGACGAATCGCGCAGCCGATGAAGCGGCAGACATTGCGGGCATGCTGACGAAGCTCGGCGATGCTGACCGTGATTTCGTCCGGCGCTGGGTGACGGAGATGTGCGAGCGGTTGTCGAAGAAGCGGTAGAGGGCGATGGCGGGCGACGGCCCGTGCGATTCAGTTGTGGGGGCGCTGTCTCGCCGGGGTCAATGCTCTGGCCGGCTGTTGGGCGCGTTACTGCGCAGGAACCGTTCTCGGCAGTAAAAGGAGCCGCTCCCCCGTAGAGGCGCGGCTCGTGGAATCATCAGGGTTCCTGTGCCCGCGAGATGTCGAGCAGCTCGCGTCCAGCGGGTTCTTCACGGGCCCCTCTCAGATGTCCAGGAACATCGTTTTCGTCGATGGGGAAGAGCCAGACCAGCCGCGAATTCGGGTAGGCGAGTTGCGCGCCTTGTCGCGCAAGATGAAAGTCGGCGGCGGCTAAATATATTGCTTCGCTCTCGATGTCGCTGTGTGCAATCAAGCCTTTGAAGTACATGTGTCCTCGTCGTTGCTATGTTTTGAGCGGTTGCTCAAGACGTATAGCGACGAGAAGTTGCGCCCGTTTGCATGCGACCGGAATATGGGCTGCCCGGGGGAAGCAGAGGGGACGCACGCAGCACGCCGCGTGCGTCAGGTGGAGCGGGTGTTGCCTACCGGACCGGCCAATCATGGGAGTGGTTTTCACCACGTGGCAGGAACGTCATGCCGCCTCGCGAGCAAGCCATTTTGCGTACGGAGGCGGAAAGACCACCCCCTCGAGCCCGATTTGGTCGACAAAGCGCAGGATGCGGGCGGGCGAGTAGCCATCGCCGTACTCGATGGCGCTGCTCTGCTCGCGGAAAATGCTGCGGTCCGCTGCGCGAGGCAGGTGTCGTCCGGTCAGGAACTCGCCCAGCCCTGCTGGCCATGCGCCGTGGGTGACCTGCGCGTCGCGTACGCGGTCTTCCAGCTGGTGGCGGAAGCTGTGATTTCCGTAACCTGAACCAAAACCGAGTTTGTCCCGCACGTGCCGCAGGAACGCCTGTTCATAGGCTCGCCCCCACACGGGGTTCTTGCCTCCCGGTTCAGGGATGGCTGACGGAAACATGGGTGTTCCCGGCGGGTGCTGCGTCTGCATGAGGCGCACGAAATCGGCGAGTCCCAGATTGCACAGCCTGGGATGGACCGGAATGGTGCGGCGGGCAGCCGTATTTTTGAGCTTGCGTTCGGGCAGGGCGTCGTCGTCTTCATCTTCATCGTTACCGGTCAGCTCGGTCTGGAAGGTGACCAGCAGGACGTCGTCAACAAAGAGGAAGTCGCTGTTGACGAGCTGGACGACTTCGCGCACACGCAGGCCGTGGCAGGTCGAGATGAGGGGGCACCAGTAGCGTCCCGCGAGGTCGGTCGTCATCTTGCCGCGCAGGTAGTTGTTCTCCAGGTCGTACCATGCCGAAGCGAACAGCGTATTGAGTTGTTCGGTGGTAAATGGATGGCGCGGCTTGAGGCGCTTCTCCTGCTCCTTTTTCGGCAGCTTCGGCGTGGTTTCGAGGCGGTCAAGCGGATTCTCCGAGTGCGCGCGCCCCTGCGTGCGCGCAAGGGCAAAGAATTCGCGCAATGCGCGCTTCGCATGTCCATCCACGTAACCCTGCGACCAGTTATCGGTCTGCGCATGCAGGCGGTCGTGGAAAAACCGGTAGATGTCGTTGGACGTCACGTCATCGAGTGCGACGTCGCCGAGGAACGCAATGAGGCGACGCCAGATGGAGACGCTTTTCGATACGGTTTTCGGGTCGACCACGCCCTTGCGATGCGTCTCGTAGGCGTCAATCATCACCGACAGCTTTTCGCCCGGTGCGTCGGGCACGGGAAAGGACGCGTCCCTGCCGTCATTGCGGGTGGCAATGACCTCCTGGGCTGTCCTTTCAGCCTGGGCGAAGGCCCGCACGAACTGGGGCAGTAGCGGGTCACCCGGCGCGACGCGGTGGCCCATGTCTTCCGCGTATTCCGTTGCCATTTCGGCAACGTGATTCCAGTCAGGCGACTTGGGCCCTCGGGCCAGAACGGAGCGCATGTCATCACTAACAGTCGCGCTGTGCTGCTTGCTTTTAGCCTCGTCCTCGTCGTCTATGCCAATGGTTACGCGGTCGTCGTCGGTCATGGCCCAGTCGGCCAGGCGCGATGCGCAGATGCGTTCGATGGCCGCCGGCGTGAGAGGGAGGGGTTTGTCGCGAGGGGCGTGGGCGTTCGCTTTCGTCTTCGCGAGTTGTCTCCACTCGGCGCGCAGCTTCGCCTCGATGCTGGCACCAACGGCCAGTGCCTCGGTGCGGTTGGCGGTGCGGGTGGAACGGCGGACCTCTTCCTGGCCGACGAGGTCCTGAACTTCGACTGGCACATAAATGCGCACGTACCAGTTGCGGCTGCGGCCGCTCGGGTGGGGAATCAGCTGGACGGACACGTCGTTTTTTCGTATGGTATCGGCACACATGACCGGCACACCTCGCAATCCTAACCCGTTGAAAGAGCAGGATTATACGAAAAATCAACGCCTTGGGTGGGGCTGGCGGAGGCGGTGAGATTCGAACTCACGGAAGGGTTACCCCTTCGCCGGTTTTCAAGACCGGTGCATTCAACCACTCTGCCACACCTCCGGAGCCGCGCATTGTAACCCGAAACGTACACGCGGCGGCAGTCGCCCAGTCGATCCGCGTCGACCTCAGTGCGGGTCCTTGAGGAACAGCGCCTGCAGATCGTTCAGGAACCGCTGCCCCAACTCGGTCGGCGCGATTTTTTCGTAATCGCGCGTGATAAGTCCGCGCCGCTCGGCCTCCTGAAGCGCGGGTTCGATCGTCGTGATCGGCAGTCCCGTGCGCTCGATGAAGCGATGCACAGGAAAGCCTTCCACGAGCCGCAGCGCATTGAGCATGAACTCGAACGGCAAATCGCGCGCGCTGACTTCGTGCTCCTCCTGGACCGGCGTGCCCGCCCGCGCCTGCTCGATAAAGGTCGCCGGATGCTTGTAGCGCGCCTGGCGCACGATGCGGTTCGGAAACGAGAGCTTCGTATGCGCGCCCGCGCCGATCCCGAGGTAGTCGCCGAAGCGCCAGTAATTGAGGTTATGCCGGCATTGCCGATCCGGCTGTGCGTAAGCCGAAACCTCATAGCGTCCGTATCCCGCGCCCGATGTGCGCTCGTGAATCCAGTCCTGCATGTCCGCGGACTGGTCGTCGTCGGGCAGGGCGGGCG
>NZ_SMOD01000024.1 GCF_004353905.1 Paraburkholderia guartelaensis
CGTCTACCGGTGGCTCGCTCGACACCGGGCCGGCCGCACCGAACACGTCGGCCGCGCGCTCCTGCAACTGCCGCTTCCATTCCGTGATCTGGTTCGGATGCACATCGAACTGCTGCGCCAGTTCGGCGAGCGTGCGCTCGCCCTTGACTGCCGCCAGGGCCACTTTCGCTTTGAACGCCGCTGAGTGCGTGCGTCGGGTTCGTTTCGTCATTTTCTCGGTTCCTTTGCCTGCATTATCGCTGGCTCAGGCCCCGGTCGTTCCACTTATCCCGCTGTCCGATTTTGCGCGGCCACCTCTTAGCGCGATCGTCGCGACCTGTAGCATCGTGAAGGGCGAACGCTCCTTTCCCGCGTTTGCGCCTGCGTGCAGGCGCGCCCAGACCTCATCGACGATCTGATCCATATTTGCCGAATTACAGGCCACGCACGATGCCGCCGTCGACACGGATGTTTTGCCCCGTGATGTAGCCCGCGGCATCCGACAACAGGAACGCGACCGTTTGCGCGATCTCCTGTGTCTTCCCAAAGCGGCCAACCGGTATGCGGGCAACGATCTCGGGCGTCTCGGGCCAGCTGTCGATAAAGCCCGGCAGCACGGAGTTGATTCGAATATTGTCTTTCGCGTAGCGATCGGCATAAAGGCGCGTGAACGAACTCAACGCGGCGCGCAGTGCAGAAGAAACCGGCATGGCCTGCTCAGGCGCATCTGCGGCAAAGCTCGAGATGTTCACCACAGCGCCGCCGCCTTGCTCGAGAAACGCAGGCGTCACACGACGCAGCACGCGAGCGACGTTGAGCAAGATGAGATCGAGCCCGAGGTGCCACTGCTCGTCTGCGATAGAAAGCAGATCGCCCTTCGGCGGATGCCCCGTGTTGTTTACCACGGCGTCGATGCGACCATACTTATCGAGCGTTTCGCGAACGAATCGGTCAATACAGTCCGGCTCGGTGACCGAGCCCGTAAAGCCGAATCCGCCAAGTTCTTTCGCCAGTTCGGCGGCGCTGCCGGACGGGGACATCAAGGCCAGCCGGTAACCGCCGGCTGCCAGTTCGCGCGCGATAGCCGCGCCCATACCCTTGCCGGCCGCCGTAATGAGTGCGACTTTTTCTACTGCCATGGTGCTCCCTCCCTGAATTGGATTCAGCGCGTACGAGCTGCGCTGTATGGGGTTTCGTCCAAACTGTATGGCGTTATGATTGGCTTGTCGAATGATGATTTTTATAGTCTGACAATAGATTTATTGCAGGCTCGCTGTTGGATCAGTGCTGGCTAATCGCTGGCTTTCCACTAGCCAATATACCCGTTCAAGCATTCATTGAAGCCACGCCACCTGCCGCCGCTAAATGCGCTTCGCGCGTTCGATGCATCCGCCCGGCACCTCAATTTCCGCCTCGCGTCCGAGGAACTCGGCGTTACGCAAGGCGCCGTCGCGCAACAGGTGCGGGTGCTGGAGGAGGCGCTGAATTTGCCCCTTTTCGCGAGGGGGCCACGGGGTCTCGCTCTCACGACCGAGGGGCAGACTTACTTCGCTGCCATTCAACGGGCGCTCACGATCGTCGCCGACGCGACCGCGGCATTGAACCGGCGCTCGACCTCCCTCACGATCAGCACGACGCCGTCATTCGCTTCGAAATGGCTGATACCCAGGCTAGCAGAGTTCGGCGAGCACCACCCGGAAATCGACGTCAGGATTATTGCTGATGCGGCGCTATGCAACTTCAGGTCCGATGGCGTGGATATCGCGGTTCGGCTCGGCAAGCCACCGTTCGCGAAGGGTCTCGTCAGCGACCTGCTATTTCCGCTGCAGGTGTTCGCCGTCGCCAGCCCGCAACTGCTCAAGCCCGATCACCCGGTGCGCACGATCTCGGACCTGCAAAACTATGTGCTTCTCCACGATTCTCATGATCTATGGCCGGAATTTTTCAACGCCCTGGGCTGCACAAATGATGTGGGCGAGCTGAAAGGGCCGCACTTCAGTCAATCGTCGCTCGCCATCGATGCCGCGATTGCGGGACAAGGCATTGCGCTCACGAGCGAACATCTCGTCGAGCGCGATATCGCGGCCGGAAGGCTGCGACGCCTGTTCGATTTTTCGTTGCCACTGTCGCTGGGTTATTACGTTGTCCTTCCACAGGCCAGCGTCCGGTCAGAGACGAGCCAGAAGCTGCGTACCTGGCTGCTCGCCCAGTTCAAATCCGCATCGAAAGCGGCGCCATAAGCGCGTTGAAGCGGGCGTCCGCAGTCAGCAAGTTCTGCGCCACCATCCGTATTGCAGCGCAGCGCCTCACCGTGGGGCAGGCTCGTGCGCACGCATTCATCGTTCGATCACCTTGCCGGTGCATAATGCTTGAACCGCCGATGCAGTCGATGACTATCCGCCAAGGAGTTCGTCATGCTAGCGAGGAACGAAGAATTCGTCGCCCATCTGCTCTCCGACGTCATGGAATTTGCGCGGGCGCGCTTGCCCGAGCCGACGTTCCAGATCGTCGAGCCCTTCCTGCGGCACTACTACGATTTCGCCGACGCCGAGGATCTGCGTAGCCGCAGCATCGCCGACCTCTACGGCGCCGCCATGGCGCACTGGCGAACCGCGCAGCGCTTCGTGCCGGGCAGCGAGCGCATGCAGGTCTACAACCCGATCCTCGAACAGCACGGCTGGCATTCGGACCATACGGTCATCGAAATCGTGAACGACGACATGCCATTTCTCGTCGATTCGGTTTCCATGGCCGTCAACCGTCTGGGGCTCGCGCTGCATTCCGCGCTGCACCCCGTATTCCGGATCTGGCGCGGCAAGGACGGCACGATCGAGCGGGTGGACGAGGGCGGCGCTAGCGCCGGCGACGGGCAATCGCAACTCGCCTCGTTCATCCATTTCGAGGTGGACCGCTGCGGCGACGCAGCAAAGCTCGACGAACTGCGCAACGACATCGCCAAGGTGCTTGGCGACGTACGGGCGTCCGTAGAAGATTGGCCGAACCTGCTCGAGGCTGCGCGTACCACCATCAAGACGATGAAAGCGCGCGAGACGAGCGCAGAGGACATCGAGGCGCGCGCGTTTCTCGAATGGATGGTCGCCGACCATTTCACCTTCCTCGGCCAGCGCGATTACGCGCTGGTTTCGCATGACGGCGGCTACGCCCTGCGCGGCGTGGAAGGCTCGGGCCTCGGCATTCTGCGTGAATCGCTGCGCGCGCCGGGCACGCCCGACATCACGCCGCTGCCGCCCGCGGCCGTAGACATCATCAGCGGCGCGTGGCCGATTTTCCTGACGAAAGCGAACTCGCGCGCCACTGTGCACCGGCCCGGCTATCTGGACTATGTCGGGGTGAAGCTCGTCGGCGCGGATGGCAAGGTGTGCGGCGAGCGCCGCTTCGTGGGCCTCTACACCTCGACCGCCTATATGGTATCCACCGCCGAAATCCCGATCGTGCGGCGCAAATGCGCGAATATCGTGCAGCGTGCGGGTTTTCTGCCGAAAGGCCATCTCGGGAAATCGCTGGTGACCGTGCTCGAAACCTATCCGCGCGATGAACTGCTGCAGGCGAGCGAGGACGAACTCTTCGACATCGCGCTCGGTGTGCTGCGCTTGCAGGAGCACCAGCGCACGCGGCTATTCGTGCGGCGCGACCGCTTCAACCGCTTCGTTTCATGCCTCGTGTACGTCTCGCGTGACAAATACAATACCGATCTGCGGCGACGGATTGCAAACCTCCTCGTGGATGCTTTCAACGGCGTTTCCGTGGAGTTCACGCCGCTGCTTTCGGAGTCGGCGATCGCGCGGATTCACTTCGTCGTGCACGCCGATCCGAGCACGATGCCCGAAGTCGACACGCACGAACTGGAAGCGCGGCTCGTGCAGGTCACGCGCCGCTGGCAGGACGATCTGGCCGATGCGCTGCTCGACGCATTCGGCGAAGAGCAGGGTACGAGTCTGTTGCATCGCTACGCCGATTCGTTTCCGCCGGGCTATCGCGACGACTATCCGGCGCGCACGGCGGTACGCGACATCGAGCTGATCGAGCGCGTGCAGGGAACGCAGCGCATCGCGATGAATCTGTACCGGCCCATCGAGGCGGGGCCGCGTACGTTCCGCTTCAAGGTCTATTGCGCGGGCGAAGCGATTGCACTTTCGCGCAGCCTGCCGATGCTGGAGCATCTCGGCGTGCGCGTGGATGAAGAGCGGCCCTATGTGATCGAGGCGCCGTCCTGCGAACCTGCATGGGTCCACGATTTCGGCCTCGAGCTCGCGGACGACGCTGAATTCGACATCGAACGTGTGAAGGGGCTATTCGAAGACGCATTCGAAAGCGTCTGGAACGCACGCATCGAAAACGACGATTTCAACCGGCTCGTCCTGCGCGCCTATCTGAGCGCGCGCGAAGTCACGATCCTGCGCGCCTATGCAAAGTATCTTCGCCAGGTGGGATCGACATTCAGCGACGCCTATATCGAGCGTGCGCTAACTGGCAATCCCGCGATCGCCCGCCAATTTGTCGAGCTGTTCGTACTCCGATTTGATCCTCGCGATTCGCAGGCACGGGAAGAACGCACGGCGCTCATGCTCAAGGCCATTGAAAGCGCGCTCGACCAGGTGCCCAATCTCGACGAAGACCGTATCCTGCGGCAGTTCCTCGGCGTAATCAACGCGACGGTGCGCACGAACTATTTCCGCCGCGAAGCCAATGGCGCGGAGCGGCCCTCGCTCTCGTTCAAATTCGATCCGTCGAAAGTGCCTGGGCTGCCCGAACCCAAGCCCATGTTCGAGATCTGGGTCTATTCGCCGCGCGTGGAGGGCGTGCATTTGCGCGGCGGGCGCGTCGCGCGTGGCGGCCTGCGCTGGTCGGATCGCCGCGAAGATTTCCGCACCGAAGTGCTGGGCCTCATGAAAGCCCAGATGGTGAAGAACGTCGTGATCGTGCCGGTCGGATCGAAGGGCGGCTTTGTCGTGAAGAATCCGCCGCCGGCGAGCGACCGCGAAGCATGGATGCGTGAGGGCGTGGCGTGCTATCAGACCTTCCTGCGCGGCCTGCTCGATCTCACCGACAATCTCGTGAACAACGCGATCGTGCCGCCGCCGGATGTCGTGCGCCACGATCCCGACGACCCGTACCTCGTCGTGGCCGCCGACAAGGGCACCGCCACGTTCTCCGACTACGCGAACGCGATATCCGCCGAATACGGCTTCTGGCTCGACGATGCTTTTGCCTCGGGCGGATCCGTGGGCTACGACCACAAGAAGATGGCGATCACGGCGCGCGGCGCGTGGGAGTCGGTCAAGCGGCATTTCCGCGAAATGGGCGTGGATACGCAGGCCACCGATTTCACCGTGGTCGGCATCGGCGACATGTCGGGCGACGTGTTTGGCAACGGTATGCTGCTCTCGCCGCATATCAAGCTCGTCGCAGCCTTCGATCACCGCCATATTTTCCTCGACCCCAACCCCGATACGGCCGTGAGCCTCGCGGAACGCACGCGGCTCTTCGCGCTCGAACGCTCGAGCTGGGCCGACTACGATCCGGCCACGATTTCGGCCGGTGGCGGCGTGTTCGCGCGCACCATGAAGACGATTCCGCTCTCGGCCGCGGTGCGAACGGCGCTTGGCATCGAGGCAGCAGCACTTTCGCCAACCGAGTTGATTCGCGCGATCTTGCTGGCGAACGTCGATTTGCTCTATAACGGCGGCATTGGCACTTATGTGAAAGCCGCGCGCGAGACCAACGCACAAGTCGGCGACAAAGCCAACGACGCCGTGCGCGTGAACGGCTCGGAACTACGCTGCAAGGTCGTGGGCGAGGGAGGCAATCTCGGCGTCACGCAGTTCGGGCGCATCGAATTCGCGCAGCACGGCGGCCACATCAACACGGATGCGATCGATAACTCGGCAGGCGTAGATTGTTCGGACCACGAAGTCAACATCAAGATCCTGCTCGGACTCGTGGTGGCCGACGGCGAGATGACGACGAAACAGCGCAACGCGTTGCTCGCGGAGATGACCGACGAGGTCGGACTGCTGGTGCTGAGCGACAACTACTACCAGACTCAGGCGCTTTCGATCGCGGGCCGCTACGCCGTGGAACTACTCGATGCCGAGTCGCGCCTCATGCGCTGGCTCGAACGCGCAGGGCGTCTGAACCGCCATATCGAATTCCTGCCGACCGACGACGAAATCGCCGAACGCCAGGCGGCGAAACTCGGGCTCACGTCGCCGGAGCGCGCCGTGCTGCTCGCTTACAGCAAGATGTGGCTCTACGACGCGTTGCTCGATTCGACCGTGCCGGAAGACCCGCTCGTCGCGGACTTGCTGATCGACTACTTCCCGCAGCCGCTGCAGCAGCGCTTTAGCGAACCCATGCATCGGCATCCGCTGCGGCGCGAAATCCTGGCGACGCATCTGACGAACGCGCTCGTGAACCGCGTGGGCTGCGCATTCGTGCACCGTTTGATGGAGGAAACCGACGCGCAGCCCGGCGAAATCGTGCGTGCGTGCATCATGGCGCGCGACGTATTCGGCCTCAATGACATCTGGCGCGCCATCGACGCGCTCGACAACCGCGTGCCCGACGACGTGCAGGCGCGCATGTTCGTCGACATCGCGCGGCTGCTCGAACGCGCGGCGCTCTGGTTCCTGCGGCATCTGCAGGCGGGCGCGGTGGGTAACGATGGCGTGAGCACGCTGCTGGCGCGCTGCCGCGATGCCGCTCAGCGCCTCGCGCCGCAATTGCCGACGCTGCTGCCCGAACCGGATCTCGAAGCGCTTTCGGCACGCCAGGGCGAACTCGTGAAGGCGGGCGTCGAAAACGCGCTCGCGCTGCGCGTGGCGAGTGGAGATATTTCGGTAGCACTGCTGGACATCGCGGATGTAGCGGCGGCGTGCGACCGTCCGCTAGAGCGCGTTGCGGCGGCGTACTTTGCTTTGGGTACGCGGCTCAATTACAGCTGGATTGGCGAGCGTGCAGCGACGCTGCCTACGCCGACGCATTGGGACACCATGGCGCGCGCGGCGGCGCTCGCCGAGGTGGCGCACCTCAAGCGCGCGCTCACCACGAGCGTGCTTACACAAGGCTCCGATGCCGCGGACGCACAAACGCTCGTTGACGCATGGTGCGCTCAGCACGAGGCGGCGCTCGAGCGTTATGGGCAACTGCTTACGGAACTGCGTGCCTCGAGCGGCGTGAGTCTTTCTGTGCTGCTCGTGATCGTGAGGGCGATGGCGGCGCTCGAAAGGGCTTGAAGACCGAACGCTGAAGGCGGTGCAAGCGACTTACGCGGCGGCGGCTTCGGTCACCGCCTGCGTGCTCGCCACGGCCGCCGCATGCTCGCGAATCAGGCGATAGACCGTCTCGCCGGGCACCGTCTCCGAATCGAGCAACTGGTCGGCGATCGCGCGCAGCACCGGCTCGTTCGCACGCAGCAACGCGAAGCACGCGTCGTTGAGTTCGTGCAGCAGCCCGTTCGCGTGCTCGATCGCGGTCTTCAACTGCAAGCCCGCGACCTGCTGCGGCAGCGCCGCGAGGCTGAACAGATTGCCATCCGCGTTGAAGCCGTGCTTCGACACCATGTCGAGGCTGATGCGCGAGGCCTCCTGTAAATCCTGCGCCGCACCGCTCGATGCTTCGCTGAACATGAGCAGTTCCGCATTGCGCCCGCCCAGCAGCACCTGGATCTCGTTGCGCATTTCCGTCTCGCGATACAGGTACTTGTCCTGCATTTTCGTGATCAGCGCCACGCCCAACGCGCCACCACGCGGCAAAATCGTCACTTCTTCGAGCACGCCGGTGCCGAGGAGGGCGGCGACGAGGCCATGCCCCGCTTCATGGATCGCAATGCGCGAGCGTTCGTCGTCCGAAAGCGCACGCTCTGCGCCGTTGACGTCGCCAATGCGCGCAATCTTGATAGCCTCGAGAAAATGCACCGCGGCCACTTCCTGCTTGCCGGCCTTGCGCGCAACGAGTCCCGCCTGATTCACGATCATCGAAAGCGTGGCCGGCGAAAGGCCCGTGGTCAGCCGCGCGAGTTGGTTGAAGTCGATGTCGTCGGCTTTCGTCTTCAGATTGCTGGCGTAGAAACGCAGTATTTCTGCGCGATCTTCGAGATCGGGCAGACGCACCTGCACCGTGCGGTCGAAACGGCCGGGACGGCGCAGCGCTTCGTCGAGATTGTCTGGGTGATTGGTCGCGGCGACGATGATCACGCCTTCGTTCGACTCGAAGCCATCCATCTCCGCGAGCAACTGGTTGATGATGCGGTTGCTTTCCGCCTCGACCGGGCCGCCGCCGGTATCGGTGCGCTTGCCGAGACCGTCCGCCTCGTCGATGAAGATGACCGTGGGCGCATTCTTGCGCGCAAGCTCGAACAGGCGCTTGACCTTCTGAATGCCCACACCGTAATACTTCGCGCTGAAATAGCTGCCCGTGATGGCGATGAAATTCGCGCCGCATTCGCCTGCAAGCGCCTGAGCGAGGCGCGTCTTGCCAACGCCCGGGCCGCCCGTCATGAGCACGCCGCACGGCGCGCGCACGCCCATGCCTGTGAACTGCGCGGGTTCGGTGAGCCACGCGCGCACGTCGGCGAGCGCGGCTTTCGCCTCGCCCGCGCCAATGACGTCGTCGAAGCGCAACGTAGGCGATTCGCCGAGCAATTGCGCGCCGCCGCCCATCTCCCGGCGCATGAACCACAGCAGGCCGCCTAGCATCAGCACGGGGAACAGCAGACTGAGCGCGTCGCGCAAGCGGTCGAGGACTTCTGTCCAACGTTCGGCGCCGATGCGCACATCGGCGTGCGGCAGCCAGACGAGTTGCCAGGGCGGCGTCGCGCCCGGCTTCAGATCGCCGAGCAGCAGGGCGTTCGCGAACGCGCCATTATGATCGGCCACATAGTACTTTTCGCCCTTGATCGTCGAGACGAGAATCGCCTCGCGGCTCACGCCGATTGCGGCAATATCGCGGTCGCGAATATCGCGCAGCAATTCCGAGGCATCTTTCTCGCGCTTCGTCCACGGCGCCGCGTCATGCCGCATTTTGCTCGCGACACCGGTCAGCGCCACAGGCTGCGACTGAGCAAGATGCGCTTCATGTCGCCAGTAGAAAAAGCCCGCCGTCGCTGCGAGTGCGGCCGCACATACACCCAGCGCCACATATCGGCCAAAGCGTGACCACCGCGAATTCCTTGCCGGTTTCATGAATCCATTCCTGCCTGGCGCCGCGATGGCGACGCCAGATAATCTATCGTGGGACTGGAGGCGCTCGAACGTCTCGCCTTGCGTAGTCCATGGATAGTCAGGAATACGAAAACGACCCTTTTAATCGCGCTGCTCCTTTGGAATTATGCCTGTGTTGGGCTGCACGCGAACAAACGGACTGGCGGATAAATACCTTTTAATCCGGTGATTTAGCGTGGTCGCGCGGTTTCTTACGGGGCGCGAACGACGTCGTATGTCCGTTTGGGGCGAGGGGCCAGACCACTCCGGAATCAAAGGTAGATCGGTAGGCCTTCCCGCATCATCCGCGCGCGCAGAAATTCGAACGTAAATTCCCGCAGACGTGGGTTGGACTTGCGTAGCAGATCAATGGCTTGCGTGAGCGAGTGGCCGCCGCTTTCCAGTGCCTGCGCCAACCGGATAATTTCGTGACGCTGTACGGGCGTATCCGGGTTGCGGCGCAGCGCCGCCAATGTGCGCGTGACGCCGTTCCGTGGCACCGACCCTCTCACGATGCACAGCATGTGAATCGCGTCGAACAGGTCTGCGTTGAGTGCGCTCATGCGCAATCGGGAGACAATCGCCGCGCCAGCATTCGCCAGCGACTGCGCGATTGGGTCGAAAACGGGCAGCGGGTCTCTTCCCAGGCGTCGAAGCAGCTTTTCCGCACAGTGACGTTCGGACACGAGCGTGATGGCGCTGCCACCAATGCGCGGCATCGCCTCCAGGTGGTAGTAGCTTCCTCGCGTCGAGATCGGGCCGCATGGCAACGGTTTCTGATTGAGATTCCTCAGATGAACCAGAGGCGTCACGTGGTGCGTTTCCAGAATGCACGGCACGTGAAAGTGTCCGCGTACGGGTCTCATATTGCACGCTCTCGAGGGCGCCAGAGTTGCTCCCGCCACTTCGCGCCGCGCATCATCGTTGCTCCTGCGTGTGACATGCTTTCTCCGTTGTGTTGACATCGACAATGGTGCCCGGCGTCAGTTCGGCATCCTGAGTGAGTGCGGGCGCCTCGGCTTCCCGCATTCCTTCCTTGAAACCCTTGACGGCACCGCCCAGGTCGCCGCCGATATTGCGCAGCTTCTTCGTGCCGAACACCATCGCAACGATCAGCAAGACGACAAGCCAGTGCCAGACACTGAATTCACCCATGGAATATCTCCTTCAATTCATCAAGGTTGCTATGCGTCGCGCCGGTTGATGCGGCGCACGACCATCCAACCCGCAGCGACCAGACACGCCGCGAGTGTGGCAAGCGAGCGCGCCGGTGCAATCACGAACTGGTTCGTCAACACGCCGCGCATCAAGTCGACTCCGTAGGCGGCGGGGTCGAATACGGCGGCGAGCCGGATCCAGTCCGGCGCGAGGTCGAGCGGATAGAGCGCGCCAGAGAGGAAGAACATCGGCAGCAGCAGCGTGTTCGACACAACCGGAAAGACGATCACAGACCGGAACGGCAGTGCGAGCGCGAGACCGAGTGCTGAAAATGCGAGGGCGGCAAGCGCCATCGCAAGGATGAGGAGTGCGAGGCGCGGTGCCGTGAGACCGATTCCGATCGTCGGCGAGAATGGGAGCAGAAGCGCGCTTTGCACCCACGCCAGCACGGCTCCTGCGCTGATCTTCCCCGCAGCGATCTCGGCGCGCTTCACAGGAGAAACGAGCAGGGCGTTCAGAAGGCCCGTTTGCCGGTCGTGCACGATCCCTACGGCTGCCGAGATGGCCGTGAACATCAACGAAAGGCCGACGACGCCCGGAAAAATATACGCCTGGTATCCACTGACCTCCGCATAGGTGCCGCTCCTGAGCGCTGCGCCCAGGACGAACAGATACAGCAGCGGTTGCGTTAGGCCGAACAGGATCCGCAGCGGTGACGCCCAGAACCGTTTCAGATCGAACCAGATAATCGCGAGGACGTTGCTCATGCGGCCGCCTTTTCGGGGAGGTGGCATGGCTCGCTCTCTCGCGAGTCGTTCCAGTGGTCTACGATGTCCATCAGGTTGGGCATGGTGACGTCCACGCTCGTGACCCGGCACGGCATGCGTTGCAGCAGCGCAGGCAGCACAGCCTGCGGATCGGCGACCGGCACGGTGACGCCGCGTTCGTCGATCGTCGCCGCATAACCCTGCGCCGAGAGCCAGCAGCGGG
The DNA here is from genome assembly GCF_004353905.1 of Paraburkholderia guartelaensis. Taxonomy (GTDB): domain Bacteria; phylum Pseudomonadota; class Gammaproteobacteria; order Burkholderiales; family Burkholderiaceae; genus Paraburkholderia; species Paraburkholderia guartelaensis. Next base: position 11,349 of record NZ_SMOD01000024.1, read on the forward strand.
CCGTTTCGATATCCGGCACCCGCAGCCGGATTGTGCCGGGCACGTTCGCGCATAACGCTCGCCATGGGCCATCTGCAAGCACGCCGCCTCGATGCAGCACGACGACGCGATCGGCGTTGCTTGCTTCGTCGGCATGGTGCGTCGAGCACAGCACGGTATGGCCCGCGCCAACGAGCGTTCTTATTTCCGCCCAGAACACATGGCGTGCGGCGACATCGAGGCCTAGCGTGGGCTCATCGAGCAATAGCACTCGTGGCCGCGCGATGAGTGCGCGCGCCAGTTCGAGCCGCCGCCGCTGGCCGCCAGAAAGACGTCGGACGGGTTCCGCTGCGAGCGCTTCGAGTCCGAACGCCGTCAGCAATTCATTGATACGCTGCCGGACCGCACGGCCTCTCAACCCCTGGCATCGCGCGATGAAGCTCAGATTGTCATACGCGCTCAGACGCGGTTCTAGCGCGGACTCCTGAAACACGACACCGATTCTCGAGCGGACCTGCTCCGGCTTCGCCATTGCGTCGATACCGTCGACGAAAATGTGGCCGCTGCGAGGCGCAGCGAGCGTGGCGAGAAGCGAGAGCAGGGTCGTTTTGCCTGCGCCGTTGAAGCCCACGATGGCCACGAGCCCGGCGCCTGTGACCGTCATGTTGATGTCGTTGAGGATCGCGCGCCCACCGCGGCTATAGCTCACGTTACGCAGGTCGATGCCGGGTGGGTTCGTCATGGCGAAGGCCGCTCAATCCAGCTGCGCGGGGCGCAGCGAGGGATCCGTAAAGCGCAACCGCGCCGCCATGGGCGCGGACGCCCACACGCGCCCTTGTGCGTCCACCAGCAGCACGGCCTCGACGCCGACCTTGCGCGCCAGCGACATCGCCTGTGCAGAACCGGCGATGAACGGCGGCTTGCTTGCGCCATCGGACAACGCGCCGGCATGCGGACCGGGCTTCACGAGCACAGTCACCGACTCGCTTTGCGTGGCCGGAAAACCGGTGCGCGGATCCAGAATGTGGCAGTAGCGCACGCCGTTCGATTCGAAGAACCGCCTATAGTCGCCGCTCGTGCCGATCGCCTCGCCGTCGCGCAACTCGAGTGTTGCGAGCGCGCCGGCTTTGCGCGGGTCCTGGATGCCGACCTGCCATGGCGTGCCGCCTTTGCTTCCCATTGCGAGCAGGTTGCCTCCCACGTCGATCAACGCGTTCTCGACGCCACGCTGCTTGAGGATCGCAGCGGCGTCGTCCAGCGACCAACCCTTGGCGTATCCGCCGAAGTCGATTGCGACCGCGCGATTACTGCTCGTGACGACGCCAGTGGGAGAAATCGTGAGTTCCGCAATACGCGGGCGCAGCGCCGCCTCGCGTTCAACCACTTCGCGCGATGGCGGCTTCACGTCGAATTGATCGGCCTGAAAGCCCCATAGCCGAATGAGCCTGCCAATAGCGGGATCGAAAAGCCCCTGTGTTTCGAGTGATAGCTGCTGCGCCGCGCGCAGAACCTGCGCGAGTTCCGTCGATGCCTGGAAGGGCTCGCCTGCCGCGATGCTGCGGTTCAGGCGCGTGAGTTCCGAAGGCTGCCAGGCGTGCATCGAGCGATGCATGGCCTGAAAGTGCGCGAAGACCGCGTCGGCGTCCTGTCGCGCCTGTTCGAGCGGCACGCCGTAGAGCGCTAGTTGGACGCGAGTGCCGAAAACATAGGTTCCCTGAACATAGACTTCCGGCCTCCTGAGCGTTAGCCCGAATCCGGCCGCAATGGCAGCGATAAAGAGCAGCGAAATCAGGATGATTTTTCGGTAAATGAACAATTTTCCAATACTCCAGACAATATCGCGCTGCACAGACCGGAAATTCATTGTGTGGCGGTGATTGTCATTATGTTTTTTTGATTATCAACACGTTTGAGCGGTGTCAAATTGGACGTTTTGACGCAGTCCGCACAGGCGCTCGCGTCCGATCGCCGCACGGGTGCTGAATGACGTATGTCGCATACTTCTTTTTAATATAAATCAAGTCGCATTTACGATCGGCACGCCAAACTATCCGACTGAAAGCACCTGTTCGGATCGGAAGGCGAACTGAAATTGAATTGGAAATATAAGTTGCATAGAGCGATAAACAGTGTCTTATTTTTGGGGAATGGAAAATGCGATTTATCAATTTTCAGATTTTTTAATAACAGCGATTTACTTCGGAGCCGGCGGACTTGTTACGCAGGCCTCGAGGCGATTTGTCGACGTTGAAACGAATTGACGAGCGAGAGCGTGATGACAATTTCAAAAGAAGAATCTGGAAAGAGCGTAACTCCACAAGACACGGGGCGTCGCAGGTTCCTTGCTTCCTCCGCAGTTGCAGGTCTGGCGGGCGCGAGCCTGTCGCTCGGACTGGCTGCGTGCAACAAGGGTGGCGGCGAAGCCACGGTTGCGGCGGCGGGCAACGCGGGCAGCGGCGCAAGCGGCGCGAGCGCCACCCCCGCCATCGATTGGGACAAGTACGAGGTGCATCCGGGCAAGCTCGACACGTACTACGGTTTTTCGAGCGGCGGGCACTCGGGCGACCTGCGGGTGCATGGGCTGCCTTCCGGGCGCGAGATCCGACGCGTACCCGTGTTCAACGTCGATTGCATGTCGGGTTGGGGCATCACGAACGAATCGCGAAAGATCATCGGGACGCGACCGAACGGCCAGCTGAACTACATCACCGGCGACACGCACCACGTTCACATGTCGTATACCGACGGCGTGTACGACGGCCGGTACATTTTCGTGAACGACAAGATCAACGCGCGGGTCGCGCGCGTGCGTCTCGACACGATGGAGTGCGACGCGATCACGCAATTGCCGAACGTGCAGGGCTTTCACGGCATCTTTCCGGACAAGCGCGATCCGCTGGACGAAAAGATCAACTCGACGACCCGCGTTTTCTGCGGCGCCGAATTCCATACGCCGCAGCCGAACGACGGCCGTGATCTGAACGACCCGAAGAAGTATTTCTGTCTGTTCACCTGCATCGATGCGAAGACGATGCAGCCGCGCTGGCAGGTGAAGGTCGACGGCAACATGGACCTCGTCGCGACGTCGTATGACGGCAAGCTGGCCTGCTCGAATCAGTACAACACTGAAAACGGCGTGCATTACGAAGACATGATGTCGGCTGAACGCGACGCCTGCGTGTTCTTCAACATTGCGCGCATCGAGGCTGCCGTGAAGGCCGGCAAGTTCTTCCACGTCGGCAACTCGACGGTGCCCGTGGTCGACGGCACGCATGAGGCCAGCGCGGACCCGAAAACTGCGCTCACGTGTTACGTGCCCGTGCCGAAGAACCCGCATGGCGTGAATATTTCGCCGGACGGCAAGTACTATGCATGTGCAGGCAAGCTGTCGCCGACCGCAACCGTGATTTCGCATGAGCTGATGCTCAAGTGGTTCGACGGCGAATTCAAGGACCCGCGCGACGCCGTCGTCGCCGAACCCGAAATCGGTCTTGGGCCGCTTCATACCGGGTTCGATGGCAAAGGCTTCGTCTACACCACGCTCTTCCTCGACAGTCAGATCGTCAAGTGGGATCTCGCTGCCGCGATGAAGGCGTACAAGGGCGACAAGGACGCGAAAGTCGTTGTCGATCGCGTCGACGTCCACTATCAGCCGGGGCACGGGTTCACCTCGATGGGCGAGACGAGGGAGCCGGACGGCCAGTACTTCATCTCCGACAACAAGTTTTCGAAAGACCGGTATTTGCCCGTCGGCCCGCTGCATCCGGACAGTTCGCAACTGATCGACATTAGCGGCGAGAAGATGGTGATCGTAGGCGACCATCCGCTTTATCCGGAGCCGCACGATTCGATCATGGTGCGCCGGGACATCATCAAGACGCGGCAGATTTACGACCTGAACGAGTTTCCGCTTGCCGTGAAGACCGCGAAGGACTGCCGTGTCGAGCGTCAGGGCAGGAAGGTCACGGTGTATCTGACCTCTCAGGCGCCGGTCTTCGGCCTGCGCGAGTGGACGGTGAAGAAGGGCGACGAAGTCACGATCATCCTGACGAATCTGGACAAGGTCGAGGATCTAACGCACGGCTTTGCCATCCCGTTCTACAACATCAACTTCGTCGTCCATCCGCAACAAACCCAGTCCGTCACGTTCATTGCGGAAAAACCGGGTGTGTTCTGGTGCTACTGCACGAACTTCTGCCACGCATTGCACCTTGAAATGCGCTCGCGAATGCTCGTGCAGGCATAGCGCGTCAACGCAGTAGCGAAGGTGCGGGCGAGCCGGGGATGCTATGCGTTTCCCGGTTCACGACGCGGACCCTGCTTGAACCTTGAAAAACCTCTCTCGTTGGCAGTCCAGAATGCTGGAGTTCCCTCTCGTTGCGATGCCTGTGTTTGCCACATTGCTGGTCCGCACGGTCGCTGCCGCCACGCTCACAGTGCATCCCGGCGAGCTGGTGAGTTCGGCGATCGATGCGGCCCAGCCGGGTGACACCGTGGTGGTGTACGGCGGCCGCTACGAAGAGAACCTCAAGATAGGCAAGCGCCTCACGCTGCGTGGAATCGGCCGGCCGATGATCGATGGGCGCAATGCGGGCGACGTCATCCGCATCGCGGCGCCGGACGTGACGATCAGCGGTCTGGCGATCGTCAACAGCGGTGCGGACCTGACCGCACAAAACGCGGGCGTCTACGTGCAGCCAGGATCGGACCGCGCGGAAATCGATCGCTGCGAACTCGTCTACAACCTGTTCGGCATGTGGATCGAACACTCGGCCGACGTGCGCGTTCACGACAACGTAATCGTCGGCAAGCGCGACCTGCGCTCGCCGGATCGAGGCAACGGCATCCAGCTTTACAACACGACGGGTGCGCAAATCGTGGGCAACACCATCAGCTATTCGCGTGACGGCATCTACGTCGACGTATCGCAGCACGCGCTCTTCAAGGGCAACTCGATACACGACGTCCGCTACGGAACGCATTACATGAACTCGTACTACAACGTCTGGGACGGCAACGAGGTCTATCACAACCGCGGCGGTCTCGCGATCATGGAGTCGCGCAACCAGGTCGTGAAGAACAACCGGGTGTGGGGCAATACGGACCACGGCATCATGCTGCGCACGCTGCAAGACTCCGTAGTCGAAAACAACGTGGTTGCGGGAAACCAGCGCGGCTTCTTCATCTACGACGCCGAATACAACACGATCCGCGGCAACCTCGTGGTGGACAACAACGTCGGCGTGCACCTGTGGGGAGGTTCGGTCCATAACGACGTGACCGGCAACGACTTCATCGGGAACCGGGAGCAGATCCGCTACGTCGCGGCAAGCGACGTCGCATGGCCCGGCAACTACTGGAGCAATTATTTTGGCTGGGACAAGCGCGGCCGGGGCATTGGCGATATTCCCTATACCGCGAACGATCTCGTCGACCGGCTCACCTGGCGTGTGCCGGCGGTCAAAGTGCTCATGAACAGCCCCGCCGTGCAGTCGTTGCGCCTGATCGCGCAACAGTTCCCGCTGGTCGCCGTGCCGAGTGTCGTCGATGACGCGCCGCGTATGAAGCCTTCGCACGCAGGGTGGGCGAGCTGGGTCGGGAGGCAGCATGATTGAAATCACAGGCGTTGCGAAGGCGTTCGGCGCGCTGCGTGCGCTAGACGGTGTTGATCTCACAGTGCGCAAGGGTGAGCTGTTCGGGCTGATTGGACGCAACGGTGCGGGCAAGAGCACGCTGTTCCAGCTCATGCTCGGTCTTCTTTCGGCGGATGAAGGACGGGTGCAGATCGACGGCGAATGCGCCGGCAGTCGGCGCTTTCGTGCTGTCAAGCGCAGGCTCGGTTACCTGCCGGAGAACGTCGTGCTGTACGACAACCTGAGCGGGCTCGAGACGCTGCGTTTTTTCGCGCGGCTCAAGGGCGCCGACACCTCTGAGTGCACGCCGCTTCTCGAGCAGGTGGGTCTCGCCGGTGCGGCTGAGCGCAAGGTCCGGGAATACTCGAAGGGGATGAGGCAGCGGCTCGGTTTCGCGCAGGCGCTGCTAGGCGACCCGGCGCTGCTGTTTCTCGACGAGCCGACGAACGGCCTCGATCCAGAAGGCATTCGCGAGTTTTATCGAACTTTGAAGACCCGTCAGGAAGCGGGGACGACCATCGTCATCACCTCGCACATCCTTGCCGAGATTCAGCAGCGCGTGGACCGCGTCGCGATATTGCAGGCCGGGCGAATTAGCGCGGCGGGCAGTGTGTCCGCGCTGCGCGGCGACGCGAACCTGCCGCTTTCCATCGAAGTCGTCGCGCTTTCGGATGACACGCACGCCATCGAGCAGGCGTTGCACCGGGCACCGTTTGGTCGACTGACGATTCGCGGACGTCATATCGAATTCGAGTGCCCGCGCGACGCGAAGATGAGAGCCATTGCTGCGTTGGCGCCGCTGTCCGGCTGCATAGCGGATCTGCGGCTTCACGAACCGTCACTCGAAGACGTGTTCCTCGGCTGCACGGAGGTGAATGCATGAGCCTCGCCATTTGTTCGTCGTGGACGCAGATCCGCGTGATTGCCGGCAAGGAGTTCCGCGACCGGATTCGCAACCGCTGGGTGCTCGCCGTGTCGCTCGTGTTTGGCGTGTTCACGCTCGCGACCTCGTACTTCGGCGCGGCCACGCAGGGCGCCGTCGGCTTTCACGGCGTCGAGGCGCTGATCGCCAGTCTCGTCAGCCTCACGATCTATCTGCTTCCCCTGATCGCGCTGATACTCGGCTTCGATGCGATCGTCGGCGAGCGCGAGCGCGGCACGTTGAATCTGCTGTTGTCGTATCCGGTCACGCGCATCGAACTGCTGCTCGGCAAGTACGTCGGGCTCGCCGCGGCGCTGTCCTGCGCGACGCTCGCGGGCTTCGGACTCGCCGGCATCGTGATCGCCGTGCGCGCGCCGGCCGCCGACTGGTTTCAATACGCGGGCTTCGTCGTCAGCGCTGTGCTGCTCGGCTGCGTCTTCCTGAGTCTTGCCGTTTGCGCGTCGGTGTTTTGCGCAAGCCGCACGTCGGCAAGCGGCGTGGCGATCGCGCTGTGGTTCTTCTTTGTACTCGTGTACGACCTGCTGTTGCTCGGCGCGCTGGTGCTCACCGGCGGCGCCGCGCTCGGCCCGCTGTTTCCGCTGCTGCTCATGCTCAATCCGTCCGACGTCTTCCGCATCCTGAACATCTTTGGCCCCGGAGACTTACGCACGATGTATGGCCTCGTGAGTGTGTTTCCCGCCGGGCTTGCTGTTCCGCTCTTTCTCGGTCCCGTGATGCTCGCCTGGATCGCCGCGCCGCTCGGGCTCGCTGCCTGGAGATTCAATCGATGAACCGCCACTCTCTCAAGACGATCGCCGCGATGGCGGTCACCGTGCTCACCGTTGTGCTTGCGACCGGTTGCCAGAACGATTCGCGCGCGCTGCCCGCGCCGCATGAAATCAGCGATTCGACGGTGAGCGTGCTCGATGGCATGAGCCTCAAGGAATATCCAGGGCCGAAGGCGCAGATGCTCTATGCGGACGGGCATGCCGACTTCTTCTGCGACACGCTCGGGCTCTTTTCGGTGTATCTGCGCCCCGAGCACGATCGCAAGATTAGCGTGATGTACGTGCAGGACATGGGCGCGGCCGACTGGCGGCACCCGGAGGGCCACTGGATCGACGCGAAGCAGGCGATCTACGTGGTCGGCTCCAGGAAGCATGGCGCGATGGGGCAGACCTTCGTTTCGTTCGCGAAGGAAAGCGACGCCGCGCAGTTCGCGAAGTCCGAAGGCGGCCACCTCTATCACTTCTCCCAGATCACGAGTGATATGGCGACGACCGACGGCGGAGTGATCAAGGACCAGAACATGTAAGGAAACAGCGATGACACACTTCTTTCAAAACGTTCCCTCTGAAGCGGCCCAGCAGATCGATGCGCTGAGCCGCATGCTCTACGACCTGCGCGAGGACCGCAAGCTCATCCTCGCCAGATATCGCGCCGACGACGAGAAAGCGTTGCTGGCTCTGATTGCGGAGGGCAGGGTGGAAGAGCATCCGGCCTACGAGCACTACCTCGGCGCGAAGACGCTCGCGAATACGCGCGAAGTCATCCGCGAACAGTTGCGCGAACTGCTGGCCACGGGAGTTTGACCATGCTTCACATCGAGTTGAAAGAGCAGATCGAGGCGGCTTTCGACGCCACGCAACTGGCCTCGGTCACGCTGTGCCGCGACGCGCTCGAATTGAGTTTGACCAATGGCGTCGAGCTGACATTGCGCATTGCGGACCCGAGTGAGTACGCGATGAACTGGCGCTGGGGCGAAGCGGCGATGGGTATCGATACCGCGCCGGTGCACCCCACGCTCGGCACTTTTCCAAACCATCTCCATACGCCGGATGGCCGGACCGTTGACGATCCGGTCAGCGAAGTCGGCGTAGCGCCGTGGCACAACGTCCGCAGGCTGATTGCCCGGCTGCTAGCGCAACCGCTGCTCGGCTTTGACGCCCCGTTTGTGCACGATCTTTCGGAAGCCTTGAGCGACGAATCCTGAACCCCCTCAATAAGGAAGGACCATGAAAACTCGTAATACCGTGATCGCAGCAATGAGCTTCGCCCTTGTGCTAGGCCTTGCTGCATGTGACAAGAGCGGCGCCGCTTCGCAAATGGGCAGCGCCACGTCGAAGTCGATTGCGCCCATCGGTGTGGTGGCGATGGACCCGGGCGTGTCGGCGTCGGCGGGCTTCGTCAAGGTTGCAGTGAGCACAGCACCGGCCGCCGCGCCGAACCCAGGCGGCGAGAAGGTATTCAAGAGCGTCTGCTTCATGTGTCACCAGACGGGCGCGGGCGGTGCGCCGATTCTCGGCAACAAGACGGACTGGGCGCCGCGCATCGCGAAAGGCAAGCCGACGTTGTACAAGCACGCCCTGGAAGGCTTTACCGGCAACAACGGGATGATGCCGTCACGCGGCGGCAATCCGAGCCTGAAGGACGACGAGGTGAAGGCGGCAGTGGACTTCATGGTGTCGAAGATTCAGTGACATGAGCGAGGCGACGCCGCGCCGGCCGGGGTCAGGCGAGCGGCGCGGCGTCGGGAAGTCTTCGCTGTTACGACGCGTTTCGGATAACTAATCGCGTCGATGCCGCGTCATGCCAGGCGGCTCCCACAAAGCGACAAAAATGAAAGTCTCGTTCCGGATCTTGCTGTTCGCGCCATTGTTCGCGCTGCTGTTTGCATTTACCCACCCGGCCTTTGCTTCGATCTATGAGCAGGAGTTGCCGGACGAACTGTTCAGCCGTCCGGAGATGTGCAAATGGACCGACTGTGCCGGCGTGCTGCCAGGCGCAAATGAATTCTCGGCACGCAAGGGCAGCCCTCCATACGTCGAGGCTTATGCAAACGACGGCCACGCACGCGTGCTCAAGGGCTACGTATTCCTCTCGACCGATATCGTCGACATACAGGGCTACTCCGGCAAGCCTATCGTCACGCTGATCGGGATGGACACGAAAGGTGTGATTACCGGCGTCAGGGTGCTCAAGCACAGCGAGCCGATTCTGCTGGTCGGCATACCCGAAAGCAAGCTCCTCACGTTCTTGCGGCAATACGTTGGCCGGTTCGCTGGTTCGCGCTTCGAGATCGGACAAAGTAGCGCGGGCGGCGCGAACCTCGACGCCATTTCTGGCGCGACTGTCACCGCTATCGCCGAGAACCAGCTGATCTCGCGCTGCGCAATTGCGATCGCCAGCCAGGTGGGCATCGTGAAAGAAGCCGTCTTGCCGCAGGCAAAACTGCTGCCCGCTGATGCGCGCTACGGTTGGCCCGCGCTCGTCGACATGGGCGCTGTCCAGCACCTCGTGATCCACGCGAGCGACGTTGGAGCGGCGGACAGCGGCACACCCTATCTCGATCTCTACTATGGCTACCTGAACGCGCCCGCAATCGGCAAAAGCATTCTTGGCGACTACGATTACGCGCAACTGATGAACCGGCTCAAGCCCGGGGAGCACGCGCTTTTCATCGTGGCGAATGGCACGGAGTCGTTCAAGGGATCGGGCTTCGTGCGTGGCGGGATCTATGATCGCATTCAGGTCAGGCAGGGGATCAATGCGTTCACGTTCAAGGACTCCGACTATCTGAACCTCTATTCGTTGCAGGCGGCGGGCGCACCCGCCTTCAACGAGACCGGTATCTTCATCATCCGGAGCACGAGTTTCAGTGCCGCTTATCCGTGGAAATTCGTGTTCCTCGGCCACAGAATCGACAAGCAAACCGGCACGAAGAGTTTTTCGGCGTTCAACTCGCCGTACTGGCTGCCGGCGCGCTTTCTTGAGGGCGGTCGTCCGAAGGTTCAGGAAGAGAAGCCGGCCTGGTGGAACGCGTGGAACGGGAAGAAGGTCGAAATCGGTTTCTTCGTTGGCTGGGCCGTTGCGGTCATGCTGTTCTTTGCGACGCGCGACCGCTGGGTGCGCAAGGCGAAGCGCGCGAACAAGCGTTGGGTCTCGTGGCCGAAAACGGCGAGCTGGCTGATTGCGGTGGGTTTCGCAGGCTGGCATGAGATGGCACAGCCCTCGATCACGCAGGTGCTGACCTTCATCCATTCGCTGTTTGGCGGCTGGAACCTGTCGCTTTTCCTCTCCGATCCGTTCATCTTCGTCTTCTGGATCGTTATCGCTGTCACCGTGTTCGTCTGGGGACGCGGCTTGTTTTGCGGCTGGATGTGCCCCTTCGGGTCGATGTCCGAAATGCTTTACAAGCTCGCGCGCGCCGCGGGATTGAAGAAGCTGCAACGCAAGCTGCCGATGCGCTGGCACAACCGGCTGCGCAAACTCAAGTATGCGGTGTTCGCGGTTCTACTTGCCGTGTCGTTCTTCTCGATGCCATGGGCCGAGAAGCTCGCCGAGATCGAGCCGTTCAAGACGACCTTCCTCGTTGGCGTACTCAACCGATCGTGGCCGTTCATGTTGTTCTGGACAGTCGTTGTCGGCGCGTCGATCTTTATCGAGCGGCCATTCTGCAAGTATCTGTGCCCGCTCGGAGCCAGTCTCGCACTGCCTGGCCGCCTGCGCTTCCTCAAATTGCGGCGCAAGCCCGAATGCACGACCTGCCACGCTTGCGCAGTCGGCTGCGGTTCCCTCGCGATCGACGACAAAGGGCGGATCGACCAGATGGAATGCATGCTCTGCCTCGATTGCATGGTGATGTATTACGACGAGCACAGTTGCCCACCTCTCGCGAAGGAGAGAAAGCGGCGCGAAAAGGAAAAGCTGCCTCTGACTCGGATCGGCAAGGACGGACACTACATTCCGATCAAACTGGAAGTTCCCGAAAGCGCGAGCATCCGGCGCACAAACACCGCGCCGCTCGCGCGCCCGGCGGAAGCTCTCGCCCCTACAAAACAGAACAGGACGCGCGAATGAATCGAATGCTCAAGCTTTGGGCGAGCCTTCAAGTGACCATGAGTCTTTCGGGTTGGGCGGTGCTCGCGCATGCGGCGCAAGTCGATGCGCCCGATGTCAGTCGAGGGCAGGCCGTCGTGGCGCAGGGTTGCGCGGCCTGCCACGGCACCGATGGCAACAGTGCAGCTGAAACGTATCCAAAACTCGCGGGGCAGCACGCCGGGTACATCGTCAAGCAGCTAGGCGACTTCAAGGCGCCTCCTGGCGGCGGCCAGCCGGCACGAAACAACCCGATCATGGCGGGCATGGCCGGCACGCTCTCCGATCAGCAGATCGTGGATGTCGCTGCGTATTTCGCGGCCCAGAATCCACAGCCCGGCTACGCGCATGACAAGGACACGCTCGCACTCGGGCAACGCATTTATCGAGGCGGCATTGCGGAAAAGGGCGTGCCCGCTTGTGCCGCTTGTCACGGGCCCGCGGGCCAGGGCATTCCCTCGCTGTATCCGCGCCTCTCTGGGCAGTGGGCGGGATATACCGCAACCCAGTTGACCGCGTTCAGTCAGGGAGCGGGCGCGCGTGACAACAGCGCGCCGATGCATGCCATCGCGTCGCGTCTTTCGGACAGCGAAATCAAGGCGGTGGCCGACTACATATCAGGGCTGCGCTAGGGGCTCCATTCGCATCGACACGCCGCCGTCGAGGCGGCCTGGAAGAACCCATTCAAAAACGAGGAATGTCATGCAAGTCCAGGAAGACGAACGCGTCGACAGCGGCCGCCGGACGTGGCTGATTGCGGCATCGGTAGCAGGCGGTGTGGGGGGAATGGCTGCGGTCGTGCCTTTCGTAGGCTCGTTTGCGCCTTCCGAAAAAGCGAAGGCGGCCGGCGCACCGGTTGAAGTCGACATCGCCAATCTCAAGCCTGGCGAGATGATGACCGTGGCGTGGCGAGGCAAGCCCGTGTGGATCTTCAACCGCACCGATCAGATGCTCGCCGGTATTCAGAAGGTCGATAACGAACTCGCCGATCCACAGTCGAAGAATCCCTTTTCGATGCCCGAGCCCGAATACTGCAAGAACGAGTTTCGCTCGCGTGCCGAGCACAAAAATATTCTCGTGGCCGTGGCCGTCTGCACGCATCTGGGCTGCACACCCACGCCACGCTTCCAGGCGGGCCCGCAGCCAAACCTGCCCGAGAACTGGCCGGGCGGCTTCCTGTGCCCGTGCCACGGCTCCACCTACGATCTCTCCGGCCGCGTGTTCAAGAACAAGCCCGCGCCGCAGAACCTCGACATCCCGCCTTACATGTTCACGTCCGCAACGCAGCTCGTGATCGGCAAGGACGAAAAAGGAGAAGCGTAATGGCGAGCGGCACCGAACACGAAGTGGGAACGAAGGGGTTCCTGGGCTGGATCGACAAACGCTTCCCGTTGACCGCAATGTGGAAGACCCATCTCTCGGAATATTACGCGCCGAAGAATTTCAATTTCTGGTACTTCTTCGGCTCGCTTGCCCTGCTCGTGCTGGTGAACCAGATCGTCACCGGCATTTTCCTCACCATGAACTACAAGCCCGATGCGACGCTCGCGTTCGCGTCGGTCGAGTACATCATGCGCGAAGTGCCGTGGGGCTGGCTCATCCGCTACATGCACTCCACGGGCGCTTCGATGTTCTTCGTAGTCGTGTACCTGCACATGTTCCGCGGGCTGCTGTACGGCTCGTACCGCAAGCCGCGCGAACTCGTGTGGATCTTCGGCTGCGCGATCTTCCTGTGTTTGATGGCCGAGGCGTTCTTCGGCTACCTGCTTCCCTGGGGCCAGATGTCGTTCTGGGGCGCCCAGGTGATCGTGAACCTGTTCTCGGCGATTCCCTTCGTCGGCCCGGATCTCTCGCTGTGGATTCGCGGCGACTACGTTATCTCCGACGTCACGCTCAACCGCTTCTTCGCATTCCACGTGATCGCCATTCCGCTGGTGCTGATCGGGCTCGTGGTCGCGCACATCATCGCGCTGCACGAAGTGGGCTCGAACAACCCGGACGGCATCGAGATCAAGGAGAAGAAGGACGCGAACGGCGTGCCGCTCGACGGCATTCCGTTCCATCCGTACTACTCGGTGCACGACTTCATGGGCGTGTGTATCTTCCTGATGATCTTCGCGGCGATCGTGTTCTTCGCGCCGGAAATGGGCGGCTACTTCCTCGAGGCGAACAACTTCGTGCCGGCGAACCCGCTGCAAACGCCGCCGGAAATCGCGCCGGTCTGGTACTTCACGGCGTTCTACGCGATGCTGCGCGCCACCACCGACCCGTTCAAGATCGTGCTGATGATCGTGATCGCGCTGCTCGGGCTGCTCGCGCTGGTGCGCGCCCGCGGCAAATGGCGCGCCGGGCTGCCGGTGCTGGCGGTGCTCGTGATCCTCGCCATGTACTTCACCGAGTCGAAGTTCTGGGGCGTGGTGGTGATGGGTACGGCGGTGATCTCGCTCTTTTTCCTGCCGTGGCTCGACCGCTCGCCGGTGAAGTCGATCCGTTACCGGCCGTTCTTTCACAAGGTATTTCTCGGGATATTCGTGGTGGCGTTCTTCATTTTGGCGTTCCTCGGCACGCGTCCGCCGTCGCCAATGGGCACGCTGATCGCGCAGATCTGTGCGCTTGTCTATTTCGCTTTCTTCCTCGGCATGCCGTTCTGGACGCCGCTCGGCACTTTCAAGCAGCCGCCCGAACGCGTGCGTTTCAAACCTCATTGACCAACGAGCGAGGAGAACATGAATATGAAAAAGAACCTGCTTGCTAGACTCGCCCGTAACGCTGGGTCCGCCATGCTTGCGCTCGCTTTAGGGGCCGCCGGTGCGCCAGCGATGGCACAGGAAACGATTGCACTCGATCACGCCCCCGAAAAGGCGAATGACCTTGCCTCGCTCCAGCATGGTGCGCAGTTGTTCGTGAACTATTGCCTGAATTGCCATAGTGCGAACCTGATGCGCTACAGCCGGCTCCAGGATTTGGGCATTTCACAGAAGCAGATCGAGGCAAACCTGCTGTTTTCCGCCGACAAAGTGGGCAGCACGATGAGTGTCGCCATGCGAGCGGACGATGCCAAAAACTGGTTCGGCGCCGTGCCACCGGATCTTTCGGTGGAGGCGCGCTCGCGTGGGAGCGACTGGCTCTATACATACCTTCGCAGTTTCTACCGCGACGACACCCGGCCCACTGGCTGGAACAATCTGGTGTACGAAAACGTGAGCATGCCGCACGCGCTGTGGCAGTTACAGGGTGTTCGAGCCGCGAAGTTCGAGGATGCGGTTGACAAGGAAACCGGGGAAAAAGTCCACCGCTTCACGGGCTACCAGCAGGTGACGCCAGGAAAACGCTCGCCGGCTGATTACGATGCGGACGTCGCCGATCTGGTGGCCTACCTGGGCTGGATGTCCGAGCCGGAGCAGCAGACGCGTAAACGACTCGGCGTATGGGCGTTGCTCTTCCTTGGCGGCATGACTTTCGTGGCGTGGCGGCTGAATGCCGCGTACTGGAAGAACATCGAATAACGCAAAGGCGTTTTTCTCCGCCGCAAAGCCGGCGCTGGTCAGGCTACGAACGCTAGCCTGACCAGCGTACTTTACGACGGTGTTTGCCGCATCGTCGAGTGATTGACTGAGCGGCCGATGAGAAGGTGCGTCAACTCGCCGTGGTCGGAGGCGAGGTCGGCGAGCGTGCACCGGTCGAGCACATCGAAATACGCGCGCGTGGCGGCCCAGAAAGTCGAGCGGAGTCCACAGGCAGCGCTGTTCGCACTCGTGCTGTGCTCGGTGTCGAAGCGTTCGGACATGTCGAAATCCTGCTCCATCGTGCGAACGACTTCGCCGACCGTAATCAGCATGGCAGGGCGGCCAAGGCGCAATCCGCCTGCACGGCCTCTCGACGTGCTGAGATAGCCGGCCCGTCCAAGCGTATGGACGATCTTCGTCAGATGATTGCGTGAAATGCCGAACGCCACGGAGATCTGGTTGACCGTGAGGAGTTCGTCACGGTGAACGGTGGCGTAGACCAGCACCAACAGACCATATTTGGTGAAGCCTGTAAGCCGCATAGTGATTTGCTAACGTTGATTGGCGATAAAGACGCAGTTTCTCTTTCTGCCGAATTGTTGTGATTCGCTTTCGGATGAAAGGTGGGTGCATAGATAGTATGGCTGCATTGACTGCCGAGAAAATGCTACGGCTCAATGTTTCCGCGAGTTGATTCAATTGAGTATTGGCATCGCGGCGACACTGGCGTGAGGGCTTCGGTGCGAGCGAATACGGGTGCGGCAAACCGTCCGAAGTGGCGAATAGCTATTTGATTGCCGACAAATCTAGCCACACTTGCACGCGCGACAATACAAAAGTTACCCCAAAGCATTGAACGACTGCCATGTCTCTGATTACCGATTCCCCTACGTGCGCCCAATTGGCGAAAGCAGCGGTTGAAACAGATAGTCAATCGCAATCTAGAGCTGCTGCTAGCCGGAGTAGCCCGGTGAGGGCAGGCAAGATTCGTATACAAGACTTCCTTTCGAAGATGCCGCTGTTCAATGAAATGTCGGCGGAAGAACTCGATGTTCTGGCACTGGGCACCACCGAGTTGAGGGTGGCGCGCGGCGCGACGATATTTCGCCGCGGCGATCCCTGCCTGGGCTTTCATACGGTCGTTTATGGTCTGATCAAGCTGAGTTTCAGCTCTCCCGTTGGTGAGGAGAAGATCGTGCGTCTCGTGGGCCCCGGCGACGGCTTTGGCGAGGCGCTGATGTTCATGGACAAGCCTTATATCGTGTCCGCGCAGGCGTTGGCCGACACCTTGCTCCTGTATGTGAAGAAGTCGGTGGTCGTTTCAGAACTGGAGCACGATCCTGCCTTTGCACGCAAGATGCTGGCCGGGCTCAGCATGCGCCTTCACAATCTGATGCGCGACGTGGAGGCATACTCGCTCCAGTCCGGAACGCAGCGCGTAGTCGGATATCTGTTGAATCTCGTAGACGACACCTGTGAGAGCGCGCAGCAAGTGCGGCTTGAAACGGGAAAACGAACGATCGCTTCGCGGCTTAACATCACGCCCGAGCATTTCTCACGCATATTGCGTGACCTGAGCGTGCGAGAACTCATTGAAATAAGGGGCCGGGAAATCACCATTCCCGATGTCGCGCGATTGAGGAAAGGCTGATCGAGCGGCGCTAGTGCCCCGTGGAGCGCGCACGCACCGCGGAGACAAATGCCGGATCGACTTTCCCGATAACCGATGTTCGCGCGACGATGCATCCGTTCTCGTCGAGAAGCGCGATCACGGCGTTGTGGCTGAAATCGCTGTTCGTGCGCTGCCGGTAGGCGACGCCCAGTGTTGCGGCGAACGCCATCAGGTCTCCCGCCGTCGAGCGCGTCAGGCGCCAGGACGCCGCGTCTAGCCCATGCGCCTTTGCCATCGCGGCGAGATTCACGACGTCGTCGTGTTGCGGATCGAGACTGACCAGCAGCACGGAAGGAACTCCCCGTTGCTGAGCGCTTGCTGCGTGGCGAATTTGCTCGATAGTATCGATCGTCAACGGGCAAGCCGACGAGCAGGCGGTATAGAACATGCTGACAATGACTGGCCGCCCGCGCATCGAAGCGAGGTCGAACTGCCGCCCTTGCTGATCCTGTAGTGTGAGCGACGTCTGGTACAGCGAATCTCCGGGGGGCGAAAGCGACGGTGTGGCGGCGAAGGCCGCCGGGATACTCAATAGGAATGCGCAGAGCAAGATGCGGAAGCGCTGCATGGCACGACCTCGTTGTCGATGTTCATATCCTTGACGCAGCGAAAACCTACGCTGCGACTGCTGTCGGCTGGCTTCAATGCCGAGAGCGCGGCGACGCGCATCATCAGCGTGTAATCGGTGCGGTCGATGAATGCCAGCGCTGCGCCGCCACACAGCCCGAGTTCGCTGTTCTCGCCCGGATTGCGCGTATCCGTGTTTGCGAATAGCGCGGCGTAGTCGTCCACCCATTCGCCGGTCAGCGCATGCATGTCGAGTAGCCCATATACATTCGCGTGCTGGCGAACGGGTGTCACGCGTGGCGAGCCGAAGGTCGCCATCAGGTTCGCGAGCAGGCGCGCTTGCCGAACGGTGTCATTGCGTGCATCGCGATGTTTCTCGTCTGCCGCTGCCGCGTACTCCCATTCGATCCACTTCGGCAGGCGCGCCTGCTCCGAGGCGCAGTAGGCGCGCGCCGCAAACCAGCTAACCCCCGTTACGGGTTCATCGGGTGCAGCGTCGGGGCCGAGCGTCAATGGCCCGCTCCAGTGCGACAGATAGCCAGGAGTGGCAAACAGGGTGGCGACACGGTTGCGGCGCCAACGCGATTCGCCCCTGACAAAGGCGAGGAATTCCGCATTCGTCACGAGCTTTTCCCGCACGCGAAACGTCGCGACGACGAGCCTGTCTTTAGTGTCGTCGGCTAGTTTGATAGCACTACGGAATGATCCGCCCGGGACTTCGATATAACGCGTGTCGGCCAGTGCACACGTAGCGGCGAGAGAAAGTGCCGCCGCGAGAAGGAGCAACCGGGGCCGCATGAACAGGTTTCCTCCGACAAAAAGCTCAAGAACAACGGATCACGGCGTTGTTGCGCCGAAGTGTCGCAGTGCCATCAGCCGACCGTATGTGGCCGTGCCCGGTAGTGGCAGCGAATGGCATCCATCACGGAGCAGATGATCTGCAATACTTTCGGAGCGTATACAGCGCGTCAAGCGGCATGAAAGCGATTCTTGACTCGTCTTCAGGAATACACGTTACGTGTTCGCCGGTTGTTGCAGAGGATTGCACGAAGCGCTGGCGACGGGGGTTGCGCGGCAGCAAATGCGGGTTCGGTGCGAGGGCACATCATGTGTCGCATCCGTTTCCGCAACGAATTGTCTCGGGCTTCATGTGGGAGAGTCTTCCGTGGTCCAATTTCTCAAGATCGAAGAGCCACCGCGCACACCAGTGGCGGAGCAAGGCTTCGCACTCTGGCGACTGGGTTTCCGTCCCTTCTATTTGCTCGCGAGCGGCTTTGCCGCAGTGTCGATCGCACTATGGGCGCTGCAGTTTGCCGGTTTGCTCAAGGGCGCCTATTTGCGCGGGCCGATCTGGCATGCGCATGAAATGCTCTTCGGTTTCACGCTCGCCGTGGTCGTGGGGTTCCTGCTGACCGCCGGGCGCAACTGGAGCAACCGGCCAACCCTTTCCGGCGCGCCGCTCGCGGCCCTGGCCGCGTTATGGCTTGCCGGTAGGGTACTGGTGCTCACGCCCTGGGGCTGGGCGGCGGCAATCGTTAACGTGGCCTTTCCGCTCGCTGCTGCGGTCGCGTTGGGTGTTCCGTTCTTCGCGGCGCGCAATCGCCGCAATTATTTCTTCGTCGGTCTGCTCGTGCTACTGGCGCTGGCGCAATTGGGCGTGCACCTCGGCGAACTGGGCGTGCTGAAGCTGCCAGGCTGGGCCGGTGTACAGCTCGGGCTGGACGTGGTGCTCTTCATCATGTCCGTGATGGGCGGCCGCGTCATTCCGATGTTCACCAATAATGGCGTGCCAGGAGCACGGGCAACGCGCAAGCCCTGGCTCGAAAAGACCGTGCTGGGCTCGGTGCTGGCGCTGCTGGCTGCGGACGTGTTCCAGCTTGGCGGCATCGCGTTGGCGCTGCTGTGCGCCTTCTGTGCGGGTGCGCAACTGGCTCGTTGGTGGCTGTGGCAGCCGCTCAAAACGTGGCGCGTGCCCCTGGTCTGGGTACTGCACCTCGCGTACCTGTGGATAGCGGTGCATCTGCTGTTACGCAGCCTTGCAGCGCTGGGCATGATCGCTCCTTCCGTGGCAACGCATGCATTGACGGCAGGCGCGATCGGCGGACTCGTGATCGGCATGATGACGCGCACTGCGCGCGGGCACACTGGGCGCCCGTTACGTGCGAGCCGCGCGGACGTTGCGTGCTACGTCATGCTTGCGCTTGCCGCGCTGGTGCGGGTAGCGTTGCCGATGGTGGCGCCGGCACTGACGGTCCATGCGGTCTTGTGCGCGGGGGTGCTATGGTCTGCAGGTTTCGGCCTCTACGCGATTGCCTATTGGCCCGCCTTGACGCGTCCACGCATCGACGGACGTCCCGGCTGAACCGCGGTTCCGGTAGCCCGGTCGGCGCCACGCTTTCACGACGCATGGACTTGCGTTGAGGAAGCCTTACGCGAAGCGCTCAGATAAATCCGGATCGCGCCGAGCATGTTCAGCCCGAGCCACGCCGCTGAAACACCAGCGGCGAGCCCGCCAACGCGCGTAAAGCCCCATGGCTGGAGACTGGCCGCGAGCAGCAATGCCAGAGCGGCCAGGTGCGCCCAGAATTGCATCGACGCTGCGCGATCCGGAATCATGTCCTTGACTTTCGGTGCGAACCGCATGGCGGCGCCAGTGAGCGAGCGTTGAGCGTGATACCAGAGCAGAAACGGGACGATCTTGTAGAGCATGCCGTTGACCAGCGACCACGCCACGCCGTAGAGCAGCAATACGCCGAGCGTGACGGCGCTGGCGGGATTGCCCGTCTTGACGTGGATGGCCCACAGCGGTCCGCAACCGGTCAGGCATAGCATGGCCGTGCGCCAGAACAATGTGGTGGCGTCGGCGGCGGGACGCTTGCGCGTCCACAGCAGATGGAGGGTGATAACGGCGAACGCGGTGAAGGCAACGAGCAGTAGCACACTGAGCAGCGTTTCGACGCGGGGAGCCAATGCGGCGCTGAACGAAATCAGCGCAAGCAACGCAAACACACCAGGTGCGAGGCCAACTGTGAACACACGCGGATAAGGCTCCGTCACGACGAACATCGGAATGAGTTGATACGCCATCCCGATGGTGAGCAAACCCACCCAGCCCGACAAGCCCCACACGGCATGAAGGTTGGTCAGTGCGACGATCGGCAGCGGTATGCCAAAGGCTTGCGTGCCCGCCAATAACAAGCCGAGAACGATCGTGATGAGCAAGGCGACGAGTGCGAGCCGGCTCGCACCCAGCACGTCTGCGACACCTTTACGCGCTTCGTTGCGATATCGCCAGAAGCCGATCGCGCACGCAACAAGTAGCCAGGTAAACGCCGCTGCCAGCAATAGTAGCGCGACAGCATAGAGCGCTGGCGTGCCAGCCAAAAAAGCGGAACAGAGCGCCAGCGTGCCCGCGGTCAGCAGCGTATGTACGACGACTGCGCTCGCGCCAGTTCCCGCAACGCGAACGCCCGTAGCGACGGGGAGAATCTGCATGAGCGCGCCCGCCATCACGCTTGTGAGAATGCCTAGTGTGAACAGATGGGTAAGTGCGAGCGAAGCCGGAGACCAACGCGATGCCAGCGCGTCGGGTCCCTCCCAAACAAGGAGACCGGCGGCCAGCAACGCGAAAATGGGCGCGTTGAGGAAGAACCGAAACGGCACCGAGAGCGCGGGTGAGCTGTCTAGCGAAAGTGCACGGCGCATTAGTGCTTGCGCCAGACGCGGACTTCATGATGCCTGGGTGCGATCGTTTCGCCGACGAATTCGAAGCCCTTTTCGATGAGCATGCCATACAGGGGAAACGGCTCCCGATCGAGCACGACTAGCAACTGGTGATCCGGTTCCAGCGTGCCCAATGCGTGCATCACTCGTTCCAGTGGTTCAGGCGGCAGAAGGCCGCGCACGTCGAGGTTGACTTCGTGTTCGGACAGGTTCATGAGTAATCCTCTTTAAGTTCGGCCTGACGAGAGATGTCGGCTCAGGTGCGTCTATGACGTAACACTACCTGAAAGCAGGAGCATTCCGGCAATAACCCCGTTCACGGCGCATGTTCCGGCATCGATGCGGGCGATATTCTTGATGGACATTAAGGCGATCAACACCCTGCGGTTCCAGACTGTCGATCTCCGCTAATTCGCTTTCTGCGCGGGCGGCCCGGCGATCTTCTGACTCGTCTGATTCAGGCTTCGGTTTCAGCGGCTGCGCAGCGCACACGTTATGTATTCGTTCTTGTTTCGGCCCGACGGTCTGCTGCTGCAACTCTGCCTGACGCTCACGGCGCTGGACTGCATGCAGTCTTCATTGCGCGTTCCATTGAGGATAGGCCTCGTGCTGCTCGTGCTGGTGTTCTGCGGATTGAATCTCGACCCCAGTCTTCTCTCAACCTCGATCGGTTATCTTCCATGAGCCTGGCCAACACAAGTCACGATGCGTCGCCGCCGCTGGAACTGGTTTGCCCGGCGGGCAGTCTGCCGGCGCTCAAGGCCGCGGTCGACAACGGCGCCGATTGCGTCTACCTCGGCTTTCGCGATGCGACCAACGCCAGGAACTTCGCCGGCCTGAACTTCGACAAGGAAGCGATTCGCGCCGGCATAGCGTACGCACACGCAAAGGGGCGAAAAGTCTTCCTCGCCCTGAATACCTATCCACAGCCCACGGGCTGGGCCGCATGGCGTGAAGCCGTGGACGAGGCTGCGCGATGCGCCATCGATGCAATCATCGTAGCCGACGCGGGTTTGATGCGCTACGCCGCCGAGCGGTATCCGCAATTGCGCCTGCATCTGTCCGTGCAGGGGTCCGCGACCAACTACGAAGCCATCAACTTCTATCGCGAGCATTTCGGTGTCGTGCGTGCGGTTTTGCCGCGGGTGCTTTCCGTGACGCAGGTTGAGCAGGTCATCGAGAAGACGCCGGTGGAAATCGAGGTATTCGGGTTTGGCAGCCTGTGCGTGATGGTGGAGGGGCGCTGCGCGCTTTCGTCGTATGCCACCGGCGAATCGCCGAATACGCAAGGGGTGTGCTCGCCGGCCAGATCGGTGCGATGGCAGCAGACGCGAGACGGTCTGGAGTCCAGACTGAACGGCGTGTTGATCGACCGTTACGCCGACGGCGAAAACGCGGGTTATCCCACGTTGTGCAAGGGACGCTTCGAGGTGACAGGCGAGCGTTACTACACGATAGAAGAGCCGACCAGTTTGAATACGCTCGAGATATTGCCTCGGCTTGCGCAGATCGGCGTACGCGCGATCAAGATCGAAGGCCGGCAACGCAGTCCGGCTTATGTTGCGCAGGTCACCCGCGTATGGCGCGACGCCATCGACCAATGTGTCGCCAACGGACCGCGCTATAGCGTGAAGCCCACGTGGATGGCGGAGCTCGACAAGGTCGCCGAGGGGCAGCAGCACACGCTGGGCGCGTATCACCGCCCGTGGAAGTGATGGGAATGACGCCTTTTTTCAGCATTCGGGAGTGGGCACTGTGAAGATTGCCTTGGGGCCGGTCCAGTACTACTGGTCGCGCACAGCGATGATGCAATTCTACGAATCGGTTACGGACGCGCCAGTCGACGTGGTGTACCTGGGCGAAGTGGTCTGTTCGCGACGCCATGAACTTCGATTCAACGACTGGCTCGATATTGCCGACATGCTCGCCAACGCCGGCAAAGAGGTCGTGTTGTCCACGCAGATTCTTCTCGAGTCGGGCAAAGACATGACGACGCTCCGGGAGATTGCCCACAATGGCCGCTACACGGTCGAGGCCAACGATATGGGCGCGGTGCATAGCGTCGAAAATACGCCGTTTGTCGCGGGGCCCTGGCTGAACGTGTACAACCCGCCAAGTCTGGACTTGCTGGCCGGTCTGGGGGCGCGGCGCTGGGTGATGCCGCTGGAAATGGCGAAGGACGGCCTCGCACGGATGCAGGCGGAACGGCCGTCCTCGATGCAAACAGAGGTGTTTGCCTATGGCCGCATGCCGCTCGCGTTTTCGGCGCGCTGCTTTTCGGCTCGGCATCGCAACTTCCCTAAAGACAATTGCCAGTATGTCTGCATGGATCATCCGGATGGTCTGATGATGGAGACCCAGGAAGGCAAGCCGTTCCTGGTTCTGAATGGCATATCGACGCAATCTGCGCTCGTGTACAACCTGATTCAGGAGGTGGATGCATTGCGCGCACTGCACGTGGACGTATTGCGTTTGAGTCCCCAGTCGCAGCACATGGTCGAAATCGCGGGGTTCTTTCGTGACGTGATAGACGGCCGAGTGGATAGAGGCGATGCGCTCGCAAACATGCTGCCCTTGATGGCCGGACAGCCTTGTGATGGCTACTGGTACGGTTTGCCTGGGCTGGAACGGAAAGCCGTTTGAATTGCTCGTCGCGCTTAAAAGAAAATCTCAATGAGTTCCCCAACCTATCAACTGCCCTCGGTATTGAAAAAGGCGCTGTCCCTGCTGCCGGCCTATCCCGGTTCCGTGTTGTTCGCGGGCGCACTCAATGCGGTGCTGGCGCGGCACCTGCCCGCCGATACGCTGGATCAGCTCGACGGCCGCGCGCTGCGCATCGAGGCGCGAGACGCTGGCATCGGCTTCGATTTCGTTTGTCGCGGGGGCCGGTTTTCCGCGGTACGGCCTCAGAGTGAAGTCGCACTGACGATCAGTGCAAGCACGCACGATTTCATGCTGCTTGCGCAACGCAAGGAAGATCCCGATACGCTGTTCTTCAGCCGCCGCCTGACGATGGAAGGCGATACCGAATTGGGTCTGCTGGTGAAGAACACACTGGACGCGACGGATTTGGCGACGTACTTCTCTCTCGGCCGCTTTGCACCGGAACGCTGGCTTCGACGCGTCCGTGAAATGAAAGAGAAAGGGGCCGGCCCGTGGATGTGAACCAGAATTGAACGAGGTCTCCATGACTGTTGACAGAAAAGCGTTGCCGCTCGTGTACTCGTGTTCGGGCTGTTCAAGCGCGGCGCAGATGGCCAATCATGTTGCTCTGCAGCTTGATCGGCGCGACGCAGCGGAAATGTCCTGCATTGCGGGCGTAGGCGGCGACGTCCCTTCGCTACTGAAAGTTGCCGGATCGGGCCGGCCCATCGTCGTGATCGACGGCTGTCCTTTGGTGTGCGCGCAGAAGTGCCTGGAGCGGCACGGCATCGTTCCAGATCAGCACGTTCAGCTCGCTGACTGCGGCGTGAAAAAGCGCTTCCACGAGGATTTCGATCGCGAGGAGGCGGAGCGGGTCATCAACCGTGTGCTCGATTCCATAGTGACGCTCGGCGCGCTCCAGGTGACGCCGCGATGAGCCTGGCCGCTTTGCATCTGCAAGTTCGCTTTATTCGCTGCGAAGCGTGAATGCGGGAAACAGCGCGGCTATCCTGCCGATGAGTTCGCGATCGGGATAGCCCGCCATCGATACGGCATTCAAGCCGTCATCGTCACAACCTTGACTGCGAAAGACCTGCAACGCGTAGTTCGTTACGTTCATTGCCGAGAGCGTTTGCGCGAGACTCAGGATTTCGCTTTCCGGTAGTAGCTCGGGATGCAGTGTCGTGCGGCATTCGTATTGCACGCCGCTGGCCTGCACGGCCTCGAGACTGGCCAACGCATGCTTGCCACTGGAGGGAACGCGGGTAACGCTCGTGTAGTCGCCAAACGCCGCCTTGACGTCCAGTCCAACCCAATCCACCAGCGGCAAGACTTCCCTGAGACGTCGCGGGTGCGTGCCGGCAGTATGCAGGCCAACCTTGAAACCTAGTGCTCTCACATCACGCATGGCCTGCCCGAGCGCCGGATCGCCTGTAGGCTCGCCGCCGCTAAAGACGACGGCATCTAGCAAGCCCACTCGGCGCGTCAACAGGTTCAAAACGGCTTGCCACTCGAGCGAACCATTGCGGGTGCGCGGCTGTAAATGCGGATTGTGGCAATACGCGCAGCGCCACGGGCATCCCTGCACGAATACGACGGCAGCAATCTGGCCGGGATAATCCGTTGCGGTGAACGGGACCACCCCGCCCACTCGCAGTGAGCGGGGTGCTTTCGGGCCGAAGTCCGGCCCGCGCGATTTCATCTCAGTGGGCAAGCCGTGCCTCGCGTTCGCTGAAATATTTGCGCTCGTGGAATTCGCCCTTTTTGCCGGTGTTGAACGAAGAGACCGGACGGTGATAACCCATGACTCGAGTCCAGATCTCGCAGGGCTGGCGTTCTTCGTCGGAGAGCGTGACGCAAGCGTGGTTAGCCTTCAAGGATTGAGAGAGTACGGTGCTCATGGTTCAGACCTCAGCGGGTTCGAGTTGAGAAAGCTTGCGTTGAAGAATTTCTTCGTCGCAACGTGGGCAAAACTTGTGGCTGCCTCCGAGGTAGCCGTGCTTTGGGCAAATCGAGAAGGTAGGCGTGACGGTGATATAGGGCAGCGAGAATCGATTCAGCGCGCGTCGAACCAGTGTGCGGCAAGCGTTGGCTGACGAAAGCGGTTCGGTCATATACAGGTGCAATACCGTACCGCCGGTGTATTTGCGCTGTAGATCGTCCTGGCGCTCCAGCGCTTCGAACGGATCGTCCGTGAAGCCAACGGGCAACTGCGACGAATTCGTGTAGTACGGCATATCCGGCGTGCCGGCCTGCAAAATGTCCGGAAAGCGTTTGCGATCTTCCTTGGCGAACCGGTACGTCGTTCCTTCAGCCGGTGTGGCTTCGAGATTGTACATGTGGCCGGTTTCTTCCTGATACTCGAGCATGCGCGCGCGCACGTGATCCAGCACGCGGATCGCCATGGCATGTCCCCATTCGCTGGTGATGTCGTGTTCGTCGGACGTGAAGTTGCGGATCATTTCATTGATGCCGTTCACACCCAGCGTGGAAAAGTGGTTGCGTAGCGTGCCGAGGTAACGCCGCGTGTATGGGAACAGCCCGTTGTCCATGTGATGCTGGATGACCTCGCGCTTGATCTCGAGGCTCGTCTTGCCGAGTTCGAGCAGTTCGTCGAGGCGCCGGAGCAACCCGGCTTCGTCACCGGCATGGACGTGGCCCAGACGCGCGCAGTTGATTGTGACGACGCCAAGGGACCCCGTCTGCTCAGCGGAGCCGAATAAGCCATTGCCGCGTTTGAGCAGCTCGCGCAGATCCAGCTGGAGCCGGCAGCACATGGAGCGGATCATGTTCGGCTTGAGCTCGGAATTAATGAAGTTCTGGAAATAAGGCAGCCCGTAGCGCGCAGTCATTTCGAACAGGCGGTCTGCATTCGGGCTGTGCCAGTCGAAATCGGGCGTGATGTTGTAGGTCGGAATCGGAAAGGTGAAAGCGCGGCCTTTCGCGTCGCCGGCCATCATGACTTCGATATACGCCTGATTGATCATGTCCATTTCGGCTTGCAGATCGCCGTATGTGAAGGACATCTCGCGCCCGCCGATCAGCGGCACCTGCTCGCGTAGATCTTCAGGGCAAACCCAGTCGAACGTGAGATTCGTAAAGGGCGTTTGCGTACCCCAGCGCGAAGGCACATTGAGGTTGTAGATCAATTCCTGAATGTATTGGCGAACCTCCGCATATGAGAGTTGGTCGTGGCGCACGAAAGGGGCCATGTACGTGTCGAACGAACTGAACGCCTGCGCGCCCGCCCATTCGTTTTGCAGCGTGCCGAGGAAATTGACGATCTGGCCAATGGCGCTCGACATGTGCTTCGGCGGCGAGGCTTCGACTTTCCCCGGTACGCCATTCAGACCTTCGTTCAGCAGTGTGCGCAGCGACCAGCCCGCGCAATATCCCGAGAGCATGTCCAGGTCGTGAATGTGCAGGTCCGCGTTGCGATGGGCCTGGCCCACCGCCGCCGGGTACACGTGGCTGAGCCAGTAATTGGCAATGACCTTGCCCGATACGTTCAGGATCAGGCCACCGAGCGAATAGCCCTGATTGGCGTTGGCGTTGACGCGCCAATCCTGTTGCTCGAGATATTCGTCGATCGAAGAGCGAACCTCGATCAACGGCTTGTCTTGCTGCGCCTTGCTTGAGGCGCCTGGCAGCGCGGGGTCGCGGTCGGCAATCGAGGCGGGAAGCGCGAGAGGCACGGTGAACCTCCTTTGAATACTAGATATTGTTGGTGTGGCGATCTTATTAACTAGATGTAGTGCGTGTCAACGATACTCGATGGCGAGTTAGGTGGGACTTGATCCGTGCTAATTTCGCCGGTTTTGCGCTGCGGAGGCGACGCTTTGGGGGGCGTCATACGGGACACGACGCGGCGATTGCACGCACGCGTCGATGGAGATTCGCGATGATCGAGGGGAAAGGGGCCGGCACTGCGGGCGAATGCCGCTTGCCCGTGCCGGCCTTGCAGGAGGGAGAGATGCTGCTGGCGGGAGGAAACGGTGCGAGGCGCGCGTTAGCCGCCGCTGCACCCACAGGTGCCGCCGGTACTGCCGCAGCCGCCGGCAGCCCGCTCCTGATTGACCGCGGTGTTCGAATCAGGGCTTGCGAGCACGAAGTCGATCACGATCTGCTCCGGCTGGCGCGCCACGTACTCGATACGAACCGGGCGCGGATAGTACTGGGCGATTTGCTGCAAGAGTGGAATGGGGTCGTGGTCGTTCACGAAGCGCATTGTCTCGCCGTCGTCGAGCGCTTCCAGCGCACCGAAAATCGCTGCATGACGGAATCGTTTGGCAATGCCGCGTGCGTCGAATACATAGGTACGGTTGTCGAGAATATCGGCCATATCAGGCTCCTGGTCAAAATATTGGAAGTGTGAAAAGCGTGTCCCGCAGGAAGCCGGCCACAGATCGTGACCGGCTTGTCGGTGCGGCGTTCAAACGCGCTGAGCCGCCTTGTGCGTTGTTTTGGCTTCGACGGGCACAGCCGCTTCGGGGCGGCGGAACAGCAGCCGCGCGGCGAACCAGCAGAGGTACAGCACGCCTGCCGCGAACACCAGGTCACCCGGCACACGCATCCACACGAGCGTTTGCATCAGCGACGAGTGAATGACTTCCGGCGAGCGTGCATACCAGAGTCCCTTGCTCACGCTGGCCCATGCCTGGTAGATGCCCGAAGGCAGGATCGAGATGAACACCATCATGAAGAGGCCGATGTTGAGCATCCAGAACGCCATCTTGAGCAGCGAGTCGTCCCAGGCCTCGCGCGACGACATGCCGCGCAGACAAAACAGCATCAGCCCGATTCCCAGCATGCCGTACACACCGAACAGCGCTGCGTGACCGTGCGCCGGCGTCATGTTCAGGCCTTGCACGTAGTAGAGCGAGATGGGCGGGTTGATCGAGAAGCCCAGCAGGCCCGCGCCAACGGTATTCCACACGCCCACGGCGACGAAGCACAGGATGACCCACTTATAGGTCTGCACCCACGGTGCAGCCTGCGTCCTGCGATACGTTTGCCAGCCTTCCAGCCCGATCAGCGCGAGCGGCACCACTTCGAACGCGGAGAACACGGCGCCGACCGCGATGACGGCAGTGGAAGCCCCGGTAAAGTAAAGGTGATGCAGCGTGCCCAGAATCCCGCCGAACATGAACACGATCGTTTCGAACACGATGGCGCGATTGGCCGTCGACATGCGGATCAGCCCGAGGCGCGAGAAGATCAGTGCGATCACCGCGGTGGCGAACACTTCGAAGAAGCCTTCGACCCAGAGGTGCACGAGCCACCATCTCCAGTACTCGATCATCGAGTAGTGGGTGTGCTGGCCCCACGCGAGCGACGACGCGTAGAAGAGCCCAATGCAGGTCGCCGAGAGGAACACCATGCCGATCAGCCCGCGGCCTTCGGTCTTGGGATTCTTCAGCGCCGGCATCAAGGCGCGCCCCATCAGGAACAGCCAGATCATCAAGCCGACGAAAAGCAGGATTTGCCAGACGCGGCCCATGCTGGTGTACGCGAGGCCCTGATTGCCGATCCAGAAGCTGAAGCTGGTGCCCAGGTGCTTGAGCGAGCCCAGCCAGCCTGTCACGGTCGATCCCACCACGATGAAGAGCAGCGCCCAGAAAAGCACATCGACGCCAAGCTTCTGCAACCGCGGCTCGTGCCCCGAGAGCAGCGGCGAGATATAGAGACCGGTCGCGAGCCACGCTGTGGCAATCCACAGGACACCGAACTGCGTGTGGATCGTGCGGCTCACCACCCACGGCATCACTTCGGCAATCGGAATGCCAAAGAAGCTGTGTCCTTCGACCGCGTAGTGCGCGGTGAGAGAACCCATGACCACCTGTGCCAGCAGCAGGCCGATCACCACGTAGAAGTACTTCTTGGTGGCGCGCATCGAGGGCGTCGGCTTGACGTTGAAGAGCGGATCGGCGCCAGGCGCTGCCACCGACTCGTCTTCGTCGCTGTGCGCGGTGTGATACCAGAGCATCGCGGCAATACCGCCAAGCAGCAGGATCACGCTGGCAACGGACCACATGCCGTTGGCGACCGTCGGCGTGTTGTCGACGAGCGGCTCGTGCGGCCAGTTGTTCGTGTAGGTGATGCCGGTCTGACCGGGGCGGTCCGTGGTGGCCGACCATGCCGACCAGAAGAAGAACGCAGCCAGCGCCGTGCGGTCATCCGCGCCGGGAACGCTCCCCGCCGTCATGGCGTATTGGTCGCGCAGCGTGTTGAGTGCCGGGTCGGTGCCGAAGAGCGCCTCATAGTGCGTCGCCACCTCGCGCATCGCCTGGGCGCGCTGCTCCGTCACCGTGACGCGGTCCGTCTGCGGATCGTAACGGTTGGCGCGCATCTCGCGCTTCAGACGCGCGTCGAGTTCGCCTTGCTGTTCGACGGGGAGATCCTTGTACGCCTTGCCGAAGTCCCGCTGCGCCCAAATCTCGCGAAGCTGCAGCGCTTCGCGGTGCAGCCAGTCGGCGGACCAGTCAGGGGCGACGTAGCTGCCGTGGCCCCAGACCGTACCCAGCTGCTGACCGCCGGCCGACAGCCAGACCTGCTGACCGCGTTTGATCTGGTCGCCCGTAAATACTGTGGCGCCGTTTTCGGTGACGACCGCGGCGGGAATGGGGGGCGCCGCGAGATAGATCTCGCGCCCGAGGTAGAGTAAAGCGGCGAATGACAGCAGGCACACCAGCCCGAGCCATTTCCATAGACGATTTGTTGACTGCATATCCTCTCTCCTTTTATCCGGAGGTGTAACGGACGGGGAAAAATGCCGGCGATCACCGCTCGTCGGCATGAGCGGTTTAAAAGATCAGAATGGGTTCATGGTCAAGGGCTGTGCCAATTAGTCACGGGTTTGCCGGCTTCTGTAGCCTGTTGCTAGGCTAAGCTGCCCACAGGAGAACTACGTTTGCGCTTGCACAAAGCCCTACCTGGGCAAGGGGCGTCGATAAAAGACGCTGAACAAGAACATCGAGCAGGGGCGGCGCGCTTTTGGTGAAGATACGAAATGAATGCTCAATCGCTGGTCAGATCTGACGTGCTCGCTTCCATGGAGCTGTTTCAAGGGCTCTCGCCCGTTGCATTGGCGGATACGATGATCTGCGCGCGCACGCACGAGTTGCGTGCGGAGGCCCGCATCTTCTATCAGGGCGACGGGGCGGGAAGGGCCTATGCGCTGATCGAAGGGGGCGTTCGCATCTCCCAGTCGGGAAGCGACGGCGAGCAGGTGGTGATCCGATTTGTCGCACCGGGTGAGATGTTTGGCACTGTCGCGCTGTTCACCGATCGCCGTTATCCGGCGGAAGCGGTCACGCTCACCCAGTCGGTGGCCCTGAGCTGGAGCGAGGCTGACATGCTCGATCTGATGAACCGATACCCGCGCATCGCGGTCAACCTGGTCGGCATTCTTGGCAGGCGTTTGCAGGAAGTGCAGGAGCGCTTTCGCGAGATCGCCACGCAAAGCGTCGAGCGCCGCATCGCACATGCCTTGCTGCGGCTTGCCGAGAAGGCGGGCGAGAACACCGGGCAGGGGACGGAGATCGATTTCCCGTTGACCCGCAAGCACGTCGCTGAAATGTCGGGGACGACGCTATATACGGTGAGCCGCATTCTGACGCGCTGGGAAAAGTCCGGCTGGATCGTCACGAGCAATCAGCGCGTGACGCTCTGTGACTTCACGCGCATCATCCGGATCGCCGAAGACGGCGTGGATTGAGGCGGTCGCGGCGACCACCTGCCGCACGTATCGAAGCGAATCTATTCTTGCGTCCGGATCGAGGCATCGACCGGACGACGATACGCGCACGTTCCCAGAGTGCCTGGAGTGGCTATTTCCTCGCTCCACGCCCACCCTTGAGCATTAACTCCGAATTTCGACGGCGCTAATTTGCGCGGAATGCGATTGCTTGAATCGCATGCGACATTATGTCGAAAAGAGACATTGAATAATTAATTCAGATTAAGGGGTGTGGCGGATTTAAGCGTTAGCCTGTTTCGCGTTTGTGATCGTTATATATGGTCGTGCAAAACGAATGCTTATTCAAATAATCTATCTTGAATTTATAAGTGTGTCAATGAGACGCGCAGAGCATTTTTTTAGCTGATGCATCGCAAATGAGAGAGGGGAAACTGGAATGGGAGGTGATGCTTTTTAATTGGTCGATATTAAGTTTTATCCGCCCGGCGCATTACGTCCGGCCTCTGTAGCCGGGCAGCGGGAACCCGTAAGGAGAACAAACATGACAGGAAGATTATGTACCACACTTGCCACCCTCGGCCTGCTGGCGAGTCTTGCGTATCCGGTCGCGGTGCTGTCCGCGACCGACCAGCCCGGCGCCGCGCCGGGTGACTTTGGCCCGCCACAAGGGCAGCCGATTCACGCTGTGCTGACCAGTCCGCCGAATGTGCCGCCGCCGATCGAGCGGAACTATCCCGCTCTGGTCATCGTCGATCTCGAAGTCAAGGAAGTGAAGCGGGAAATTGCAGACGGCGTCAGCTACGACTTCTGGACCTTTGGCGGCACAGTCCCCGGCAGCTTCATCCGCGTGCGTCAGGGCGACACGGTGCAACTCCGTTTGAAGAATCCGCCCGATTCGCACATGCCGCACAACATCGACCTGCACGCGGTGACCGGTCCGGGCGGAGGCGCGGCAATGACGCTGGCGTCGCCGGGCCACGATGCCACGTTCACGTTCAAGGCGCTGAACGCGGGTCTTTTCGTCTATCACTGCGCAGCGGCCCCGGTCGGCATGCATATCGCCAATGGCATGTATGGCTTGATTCAAGTCGATCCGCCCGAAGGCCTGCCCAAAGTCGATCGCGAATATTACGTGATGCAGGGCGACTTCTACACGAATGGCAAGTATCACGATCAAGGCATGCAGACCTTCGATATGGAGAAGGCAATCGACGAACGTCCGACCTATGTATTGTTCAACGGAAGGGAAGGCGCACTCACTGGCGATAATGCGCTGAAAGCGAAAGTCGGAGAAACGGTCAGGCTGTTTGTGGGTAATGGCGGCCCGAATCTGGTATCAAGCTTCCACGTAATCGGCGCGATTTTCGATCGGGTTTGGGACGGCTCGTATAAACACTACGAAGAAAGCGTACAGACAACGCTGATTCCGGCTGGCGGCGCGAAGGTCGTCCAGTTCCGCACGGAGGTGCCAGGCACATTCCTGCTCGTCGACCATTCGATTTTCCGTACCTTCAATCAGGGAGCGTTGGGCATGCTCAAGGTCGATGGTCCAGCCGCGCCGGCAATCTATTCGTCGTCCGCCGCCGCGCGATAGTAGTGTGTCGGCTATGAAGCCGACACACCGCTATTCCTTCATTCGCTGCGCAACATGCGTTATCCGGTCCCGCACGACACCAATCGCCTGCTTGAGCGCGTAGACGTCCTGAAAATAGCGATACGGAATGCGTATCCGGCTCGCATTCGCGTCGATGTTTTCGATCTCCTCGCTCCACTGCGCAATCTGTGAGCGGGTCGGGTCGCTGTTGCTCCACACTTCGTCTTCCAGTGACTTGATTTCGCGGTACCAGATCACGAGCCGCTTCTTCATCCGCGCTTCGAGCATGCGCGGCAACGCCTGAAGCAAGCCGATCAGGAGCGCCGCGAAGGGCACGAGGATCAGCAACCGTCGTTCGATCACGCTCGCGAGCCAGAACGGCAGATAGCGGTACAGGAACGGCTGGCCGGATTTGAAGTAGCGGACGCTTTCGTCGGAGATCGGGAATTCTTCCGTCTTCAGGTTCGGGAACGTGCCGAGCGGGGTGAAGTAATCTTCGCCGCCGTGAACGGCGTGAGCCGCGTCGAGCAGCAGATAGACGAGCGCCGGATGCAGCGTGTCTTTCGATACGAGCAGCGCCGTCGCCGCGAGCAGTGTGACGTCGTTGCGTGGCCGATCATCGGCGACACTCGTCGACGCGCGTGGCAGAACGATTTTCGAAAGTGCCGGGAACTTCTGAACCAGCGCGTCGGCCTGCGCGAAACTCATCAACTTGAGATCGCTGTTCAGCAGCGTCTTCTGCATATCGGCATCGGGCCTGCCGATGAAGAAAGCCGCGTCGATCTGGCCTCGCTCGAGCGCCTGGTACGCTGCAGGTGCGTCCATTTGCAGCAGTGTGGAGTTTTGGCTCGTGATGCCGCTGTAGCCGAGCAAGACCTGCGCAACGTTGAGCAGACCGCTGCCGGGCACGCCCGTCGAAATCTTCTTGCCACGGAGTTGCGACAGCTGGTCGACCGTCGTGTCGCCGCGATAGAACACCCAGATCGGTTCGTACGACACGGCAGCAATGGTCTGCAGACCGTCGGTCTCCTTCGGGCTGGTGGTGCCCGACTGGATGAAACCGACCTCATAGGCACTGTTCGGGTCTCTCAACCGCTCGTAATTTTCCACCGCGCCGGAAGAACTGCGGATATCGAGCTTGATGCCCGCGCGCTTCAGGATGGGTGCGTAGTGATCCGCAAAACCGCGATAGATGCCGTTGTCCGCGCCGCTGGTCATGACGATGGTGCGCTGGAACGCAGGCGCGGCCACGATCGCCACCACCCAGCCAAACGCAGCCAACAGAACGATTACGCCGACGATCAGGAAGCGCCGCCTCGCCCTGGTCATGGGGGCTTTCTGGCTGCGATGCAGTGCCGGATTGTGTCGGGGCATTGTTGTCCGCGTCTCCAGGATTGACCGCAGCAAGGATCGCGATGCGCGGCGATCCGCTGTGATCGATATGGTTATGTAACATCGCTCGCGGTGAGTATGCCACGGTCGTGCGAACCCCCCGTCCGCGCGACGGACACGAGCGGCAGGCGCACTTAGCTGACTGCTTAATCTAGCCGGCCGGGTTAGCGACCGCGCGCCGCAGGGTCGTCACCGCCATCATCTCTATACTTGCGATGTTGACGGAGATCAAGATTCAAGGCGCTTAGGGACCGCTGGATGTGCGGCTTATCGGCTGAAGTTCGTTAACCAGTTGCGTAGAGATCGATGACATTGTTGTTTGGCCCTGGCATGGTCAAACAACAGGAAACAACCAAAGGAGGTTGTCATGGCCAGGAACGATGACACGAAGACGATTGTTCAGGAACTCGCTTCTTCAACGAATCAACCCGAGCAACTGGTGTCGCAGATGTACGCAGAAGCCCTGGCCGATTTCAGGCTCGACGCAAAAATAATGGACTATGTCCCCCTCCTGGCAGCACGACGCGTTCGGGAGAGTTTCAAGCGCGCGTCGGCGCAATCAATCCGATAAGCGGTACAGGCCGGGTTCCCGGCCATCACGCTGTCGCCGCGCAGCGTCTTAACTTCTGGAAGGAGGGGTTTCCCTGAACAGCAGGAGCCCGAACAGGCTCAGGCATCCGCAGCCCAGTACGTACCATGCTGGAGCGTAGAAGCTCCCGGTTGCACGCCATAGCGCGCCGACGATGAACTGGGCGAACCCGCCGAACAGGGTCACGCCGATCGCATAGATGATGCCGAGCGCAGTCGCTCGTACTTCGGGTTGCAGCGCTTCCAGAATCATCAGAAATCCCGCCGGACTCGATAACGTCATCAGGCCGACCAGCACCGAGACGGCGACGGCCACCGTGGCCATTGACGGGAAGGCGGCGATCGCCCAAAACGCCGGCAGCACGACGACGAGCGATGCAACCGTGGAGCCGAACAGTAGTCGCTTGCGGGACACCACGCGATCCGCAAGCTTGCCTGCCAGCGGCGAACCGACCAGCAGGATGACACCGGCCGCGCAACTGCTCGGCAAAGCCGTGGCTGGCGGCATGTGCAGCGTCAGCGTGAGAAAGGTGGGGAGAAAGAACACGATCGTGTACATCGTGGCCGTGCTGCCGATAACCAGCATCACGCCCGCAACGATCTGCCGAACCGGAAGTCGATGGCGCACTTTCGCGGCGTCGTCCGCACGCGAATGAAGGTGCCGCGACGTGTCCTCGATGCGCGTGCGCAGGAAGAATCCGATCGGCCCGATCGCAAGCCCGATCACGAACGGCAGCCGCCAGCCCCAATCGATGAGTTGACTGTGCGTCAGCGACTTCGTGAGAAGTACGGCGATCAGGGCGCCCGCGAGCGCGGCGCCACCCTGGCTTGCCATCTGCCAGCTCACGAGCACGCCCCGCTTGCCTGCGCTGCCCGATTCCATCAGCAGCGTGGTTGCCGCGCCGACTTCGCCACCAGCGGAGAAGCCCTGGAGCAGGCGGCCCAATACGATCAACAACGGCGCAGCAATGCCGATCTGTGCGTAGGTGGGCGCAAGGCCGATGAGGCCGGTGCCGAGCGCCATCATCGCGACCGTCACCAGCAGCGCGGGCTTGCGGCCCGCACGGTCCGCGAATATCCCGATCGCGACCCCGCCGAGCGGACGCATGACGAAGCCGACACCAAATGCGGCGAGCGATATCAGTAGCGAGGCGAACTCGTCGCTGGCAGGAAAGAACAGCTTGCCGATGATCGGCCCGAAGAAGCTGAAAACCGTGAAATCGAAGAACTCGAGGCCGTTGCCGAGTGCGGCTGCGATGACCGTGGAGTGACGCGTGCTCGATGCGCTCGTTGCGCTGGCGTCGACTACATTCATGTTGAGGCTGCCGTGAAAGGGGGTGAGGGCGCGCGTTGCATACATCGCGTCGCGCGCCACGACGTTTACTGGTTGCCGTTCAGGCCCGTGTTGGTGCGTATCTCGATCTTGCTCGTCACCGAGCGCACGCCATTCACGCCGCGTGCGACAGACGTGGCCAGTGCGATCTGGTTGTCGCTTGCGACGACGCCGCTCAGCGTGACTGCGCCGTTGTGGGCGCGCACGCGAATGTACGTCGACTTGAGGCCCTGCTTGCGCGCGGCGCGCAGTGCTTGGCGCACGTCGGCGGCCAGCTGCTTGTCGGCTGGTGCCGGTGCGGTCGAAATGGATGCGGCCGATGTCGCCGCTGTGTCGCTGCTTTCCTGCGCCCCCACATTTACGCAAAAGATAAAGAGCAGGACGGCGGCGAGCCGGGTGAGAGGGTTATTCGTCATGCTGTTTCTCCTCAGTCAATGGATCTGCGTAGCGCGAGCCACATCAAAACTTGTGATACATGCCGACCAGCACGACGTGCGGCGTCTTGTAGAACTCCGTACCGTTTTGACCCGCGTATGCATTGTTGATGCTGTCGAGCGTGGGCTGTTGCGTGTAGGGGTAGGGATAGTGGCTATAGGTGGGCGCAGTGCCGATGTTATGGATGACCGAGCCGCGCACGTAGAGGGCCGTACGTTTGGAGAGGTTGTAGTCGTAGCCAAGTGTCACGCCGTACGAGTGATCGACCCAGCCGCCGACGGTGCGATACACGACTTCAGCGCGAAAGTCATTGCGCTTCAGGTAGCGATAGATCGCGCCGAGCGTATAAGTCGAAGACACCCGGTCGCCGTCGAGCCGGGGGGCGAGGAAGCTGTAACCCGCGGAGAGCACATAGTGTCCGCTGTCGTAAAGCACGCCGCCGGCGATGTTGTCGGTGCGTACGTATTGCGAGGGATTGAGCCCGTTCACCGCGTAGTTGCCGAAATAGCTGATCGTCCCGAACAGATGGCCGTCGAAGTAATTGACTGCAACGGACCGGTTGGTCAGGGTCGGCGCAGTCGAATCCTGGGTGTGCGTCTGCACGAGCACCTGCGCATTGAACGGCCCATACCACGGTGACGAGTAGCTAATCGCGTTGGAAATGTGCAACGGCTGATAGCTGGCGCCCGGTCCGAGGTCGTAGGTCCATCCGGCCAGATAGGCAACCGTCGAAATCGACAGCACCTCGCCGAACACGTCTACGAAGAGCGGCACGCCGACGGCATCCTGCAGGCCCAGCTTCACTTCGCCGGTTCTCGCGGAGCCAAGCGCAATCCACGCTTCGCGGTTGAACATCGTGCCCGCGGTGCCGAGTTGTCCGTTGGAGGCGTCGAAACCATTTTCGAGCGCGAAGCGTACGCGGTAGCCGCCGCCGAGATCCTCGACGCCATACATGCCGAACTTCGAAGTCCACTCGCCGCCGCTTTGCTGAACGAAGGCGGTCTGGGCACCCTTGGTGAAGCCGATTGCCTGGTCTACGACGCCATAGAGCCTGAGCCCAGGCGTATAGGCATCGGTCGTCGCGTACGGCACGCCCTGGAAGTAGTCGCTGAAGAACAGGTTCGAGGCCTGGGCCGAGGCCGCCTGGCTCACGGCGCAGAGCGTTGCGGCGTAGCCGACACGCAGCACGCCTCGTGAAAAGCGCTTCCGTTGTTCGTTGGCCCGTTTGTTATCGGTGGCGAAATATTGCCGAAGGCTGCGTGCTGACATTTATAGGCTCTTGTGGTTGGTCAGAAACTGCAAAGGAAAAGCGGCAACTGACGCAGGCGACACGTGACAGCGGTCCATCGCCTGACGTGCCTGAGGTTATTCGGTGCGCAGGTAGCGTTCGGTCAGTGCGACGAACCAGGCCGCGCCCCAGCTGAGCGCGGCGTCGTTGAAGTCGTAGCCCGGGTTGTGAACGAGGCAGCCGCCTGTCTGGCCGACGCCGTTGCCAAGCAGCACGTAGCAGCCCGGCAGCACCTCGGTCATCCAGGAGAAGTCCTCGCTGCCCATGAGGGCGTCGGGCATCATCGTGAGCGCCTCCTTGCCCACGAGCGCCTCGATGGTCGCGATCGCGTGATCGGTTGCCGCCCGCTCGTTCACGAGGGGGCGCGAGATGGCGTGGTACTCGACCGTAGCGGTCGTGCCGTACGACTGCGCCTGCAGTTCGGCGATGCTGCGAATGCGCGCCTCGAGCGTGTTGCGGGTTTCGCTGTCGAGTGCACGCACCGAAAGCTCCAGCGTGGCCGTCGCGGGAATCACGTTGGCCGCCTTGCCCGCGTGAATCGAGCCGACCGTCACCACGGCAGCGCGTGTCGGTTCGACATTGCGCGCGACGATCGATTGAAGCGCCATGACGATGCTTGCGGCCGCAACGACCGGATCGCTCGCGAGATGGGGCATCGCGCCATGCCCGCCGCGACCCGTGACGGTGATCGTCACGGTGTCGGACGACGCCAGCATGCAGCCGTGACGCACCGCGAAATGGCCGACCGGGAGGCCGGGTGCGTTGTGCAGGGCGAACACCTGATCGCAGGGAAAGCGTTGAAAGAGGCCATCGGCGATCATGCGCGAGGCGCCGCCAAGGCCCTCCTCGGCGGGCTGAAAAATGACGTTGAGGGTGCCGTCGAATTGCCCTTGCGTTGCGAGGTGGTGCGCGGCGGCCAGCAGGACTGCGGTGTGCCCGTCATGGCCGCAGGCGTGCATCGTTTGGGCGACGGTGCTGGCGTAGGGCAGGCCTGTCGTTTCCTGAATCGGCAGGGCGTCCATGTCGGCGCGCAGACCGATGGCGCGCGGCGAGTCGCCGCGCTTGATCTTCCCGACCACACCCGTGCCGCCGATGCCCGTCGTCACCTCGTAGCCCCATTGCGCAAGCTGTTCGGCGACGAGGGCGGAAGTCCGCTTCTCGGCGAAGCCCAACTCCGGATGGGCGTGAATGTCGTGGCGGATCTGGATGAACTGGGCTTCGTGACGGCGCAATGTTTCCAGCAGTTCGGCGTATTGCTGCGTTTCGGGATTCGTTGTCGCTCGGGTCATTGTTTTTGCCTCCTGCTGGCGTTTCTCAGAAACTGGATCAGGGGCTAGACTACGAACGATCGGTCAAAATAAAAAATCAAAAACTTGCATCTGAATACCAAAACCGCACATCATTCCGCATTATGAAAATCCAGCAACTGCGCGCACTGATTGAAACCGCCGAGACGGGCAGCATCCACGGCGCATCCCGGCGGCTACACCTGACCCAACCGGCTGTCACCCGTGCGATTCGTGAACTGGAAAATGAATGTGGCGTTCAGTTGCTCGAGCGGCACCCGTGGGGCATGGCGCCGACGGCGGAAGGTATGACGTTGCTGCAACGTGCACGCAACGTCGTGCGCGAACTCGAGCGTGCCGAAGAAGATCTCAGCCATCTGAGGGGCAAACGAGAGGGGCGCCTGGTCGTCGGTGTGACGCCGCTTGCGGGTATGGCCGGACTGGTGGAGGCTTTCGTGGAGTTCCGCCGGCACTGGCCTCGCGTGACTGTCGAGTTTCGCGAGCTCGAGTTCAACCAGTTGACCGAGAGGCTCGGCAACCGGACCATCGACATCGCATTGGCGGCCTTTCCCGTGAATCGCGGGGAAGCGCCAGGGATCGTCAGAGCGCTTTTCGCGTTCGATTCGGTGCTGGTTACGCGTGCGGACGGGAAATACTCAGGCGCAAAAGACCTGGCCGATCTGCAGGATGCCGAATGGATTCACACCGACGTCACCGACAGCTACCCGGAGTTCGTCCGCGGTATCTTCCAGGACGCGGGCCTCGCGCCGCCAGAACGGATCACCCTCTGTACTTCCTATTCGCTCTTCTACGCGCTTGCACTGAAATCGGATGCCGTGCTCGCGCTTAATCTTCTCGCGCTCAACGAGACAGTCGTGGGGCGGTCTTTCGTCGAGTTGTCAATCAAACCTGCTCCGCCTCCCTCGCAGCTCTTTCTCCTTTCGCCACCCGATGCGCAGCTGACGAAACCTGCAGAGCATTTGATCGATTGCATTCTCAAGATCTCGGAAGTAAGGGCAGAACGTCTACGCATCGCTGCCAAGGGGGCGGATTGCGCTGAGTGAACTCTCCATGCGGCGGCGCCGTCTCCTGCAACCGTCTTCGAGCTATACGAAAAAACATATGGGAGATATGAATTGGTCATTTTACGTGCCATCTCTCCTTGGCTTTTAATTGGCTCCGGTCAAGTTCACAGATAGCCAGGGCGCCACGCCGAAGGCTGAAAAAAGACAGGAGACAACGATGTCAACACCAACGCCGGGCAAGCATCCCGTGAATGGCCGTACCCGTTAAACCGGCGCGGCCAACACCACAGGCGCTGCGCCGAACCGGCTGCGCGAAGCGCACACCTGAACCCGATCCCCAATAAGAAAAACCGACGCGGTGCCCCTTGCAAGGCACACCGCGCGGGAACGGTCGCGCGCGCTTCGTGGTCGTGACGTACCGCTACCGCCGATCGGTTACGCAATACCCGAAGCAGTGCGCGTGACGCGCAAGCGAAAACTGAGGAGACAACCATGGCAATCTCACACACCGTCGACGTGACGGCATTCATCGACCGGCATCGCGTCTCGAGGTTTCAGACGCTGATCGTCGTGCTGTGCTTTCTGATCGTCGCCATTGATGGCTTCGATACGGCGGCGATCGGCTTCATCGCGCCGGTGCTGCATCTGCAATGGCAGTTGGCGCCCGCCCAGCTCGCGCCGCTGTTCGGCGCGGGACTCGCGGGGCTGATGGTCGGCGCGCTCGCCTTCGGGCCGTTTGGCGATCGGGTAGGGCGCAAGCGCCTCCTGCTCTTCTGTGTGTCCGCGTTCGGGCTGGCGAGCGTGATGTCGGCGTTCGCGCCGTCGCTCGGTGTACTGATCGCGCTGCGTTTTCTGACTGGCCTCGGCCTCGGCGGTGCGATGCCAAACGCGATCACATTGACTTCGGAGTACTGCCCATCGGCGCGCCGCTCGTTTCTCGTGACGACGATGTTCTGCGGTTTCACGATCGGTTCCGCACTCGGTGGATTCGCAGCAGCCGCGCTCATCGAGCATTACGGCTGGCGCTCGGTGCTGCTCGCGGGCGGCATCGTGCCAATCGCGCTCGTGCCGCTTCTCGCATGGCGCCTGCCGGAATCGGTGCGCTATCTCGCGAGCCGTGGCGGGCATCGTGAGCGCATCGAACGCACGCTCGCGCGCATCGCTCCCGAAGCCGATCTTGCCCATGCGACGTTCACGACGTCCGGCACGAAGGCGGCTGGCTCCCCAGTGAGTCATCTGTTCCGCCCTGAACTGTTGCGCGGCACGCTGCTCATGTGGCTCGCCTTCTTCATGAGCCTGCTCGTGATCTACCTGCTGTCGAGCTGGCTGCCGACGTTGCTTCGTACTACCGGCGCCTCACTGCGCACGGCGGCGCTCGTCACGGCGATGTTCCAGGTGGGCGGCACGCTCGGCGCAATCGTGCTCGGCTGGCTCATGGACCGCCTCAATCGTTGCTACGTGCTCGGCGCGAGCTACGCGGCCGCCGGCGTATTCACGGCTGCGATCGGCTCGCTCGCAGCAACGCCCTGGCTCGCGGCGCTTGCGGTTTTCTTCGCGGGCTTTTGCGTATCGGGCTCGCAGGTCGGCGCCAACGCGCTGTCCGCTGCGTTCTATCCAACCGATTGCCGTGCAACCGGTGTGAGCTGGGCAAACGGCGTTGGGCGCCTTGGCTCGGTGGTCGGTTCGGTCGCGGGCGGCGCGATGCTTTCGATGGGGCTGACGTTGCCGTCGCTCTTCGTGATCGTCGGTGTGCCTGCAGTGGTCGCGGGTATCGCGATGGCGGCGCTCGGGCGCTGGCGCACGGCGGCGGAGCCTGCGTCGCAAGACGAGCTTCTGCTCAGCGGCGAATGAATGCGGTGCATACGCCGCAAGCAGGGTCACAAATAAAACAGACGCAAAAAACAGACGAAAAAATTGCGTTCGACGTCGACGCGTATGGAGATCTATCAATGAAAAAAGTCATCACCGCAGCCTGTGCGGCATCTTTCGGCATGGCCGCGAGCGGCGTGAGCCACGCGCAAAGCAGTGTCATCCTTTACGGCATTCTCGACACCGGCATCGAATATGTGACGCACGCGAACCGCGACGGCGACAGCCTCGTTCGCATGCCCGGCATCACCGGCGAGATGCCGTCGCGCTGGGGCCTGCGCGGCACCGAGCAACTCGGCGGCGGCTTGTCGACGGTATTCGTCCTCGAAAGCGGTTTCAACGTGCGCGGCGGCGACAGCGGCCAGGGCGGCCGCCTGTTCGGCCGCCAGGCGTGGGTGGGCTTGCAGGGACCCTTCGGCACCCTGAGCTTCGGTCGTCAGTACACGATGACGTTCTGGGCGCTCCAGGATTCGGATCTGCTCGGGCCCGACATCTAC
Source organism: Paraburkholderia guartelaensis (assembly GCF_004353905.1). Taxonomy (GTDB): domain Bacteria; phylum Pseudomonadota; class Gammaproteobacteria; order Burkholderiales; family Burkholderiaceae; genus Paraburkholderia; species Paraburkholderia guartelaensis. The sequence continues at coordinate 53,878 of NZ_SMOD01000024.1, forward strand.
GGCGGCACCGGCACGTTCGACAACTACGTGCCCAACGCCCGCAGCGACAATACCGTCGCGTGGAAAGGCGCGTGGCACGGTGTGACGGCTGGCGCGACCTGGTCGTTCGGACGCGACGCCGCCGGCACGGGTAACTCGCCAGGACAGGGCACGTGCGCGGGGCAGATACCCGGCGATTCTCAGGCATGCCGTCAGTGGTCCGCGATGCTGCGCTACGACGCGCCTGCGGGCTTCGGCGTCGCGGCCGCGTACGACCAGCAACGCGGAGGACCGGGTGCGGCGGCGAACTTCTTCAACGGCGTGACACCTCTTACGCTCACGAATTCGGGCGATACCGATTCGCGCATCCAGCTGAACGGCTATGCGCCGCTTGGGCCGGTCAAGGTGGGCGGCGGCTGGCTCGGGCGTCGCGTCGACACCGCATCCGCCTCGGTGCCCAACGTTCAATCGAACCTCTACTACATGACCGCGGCGTGGTACGCGACACCGGCATGGCTGATCGACGGGGGCGTCTATCGCATGATCAATGGCGACCAGGACACGCGCGGCACGCTCTTCACGCTGCGCAGTACCTACCTGCTTTCGAAGCGGACTGCCGTCTATTTGCAGGGCGGCTACCTCGCCAACAGCGCGCACGCGGCCTACACCCTGAGCCAGGGCGGCTCGGGGGCGTCGCCGGGGGCGGGCATGTCGCAGCTCGGCGTGATGGCGGGCATCCGGCAGATGTTCTGAGGTCGCGGCGATTTCGCCGGTAGTGCCGTGCCGGTGCCGCACGCCGGCACTGGCGATCCAGGTAACGATTGGTGCGCGCGCCCTGTCTTTCCTGCAGCCGTGAGACTCGATTAACGGCTGCGGGCCGCGAGATCGGCCTTTTTCGACTGGTGTGCGGTCTCTTCAAGGTCCTGTTCGTAGCCTTCGCCTCCGATGCGCCGCGCGCCGACCCGTGCGCTCGCGCGCAGGTGCTCCAGCGTCAGCGCAACGGCCTGGCGATTCACGCTATCGGCGCGCCAGTACATCGAAACCGAACCGATTCCCGCGAGCCGCATCGGCAGCACGCGTAGCGCATTCATCCGCACGAAGCGCAGCGCCGCCCGATGAGAAGCCACGCCCAGCAGCTCGGTCTGGTTCAGCAGCGTCACGTTGAGGATCGACGAATTCGATTCGAGGCAGTGCTGGGGCATGCCGCGGCCAGCCGCCACGAGAGCCGTTTCCAGCGCTTTGCGTACCGGCGTGCCCTCGGGCCAGACGATCCACGGGTAGTGGTAAACGTCGTCCCAACTGACGGAGCGGCGCGCCGCGAGCGGATGCTCGAGACCGCAAACGAAGTTGATGCGCTCGCGATAGAGCACCTCGCCGCACAGCAGCGAATCGGGCGCTTCGCTTGCCGTGCGTCCGACGACGATGTCGAGTTCGCCGCGCTCGAGCTGCGGCATCATCAGATTCATCGTGCTCTCGACGATGCGCACCTGTGCGCGCGGCAATGCCTTGACGAGCCGCGCGACCGCCATTGGCACGGTGTCCGCCGCCGAAACGCCCGAGGTGCCGATGGCCACCAGACCGCTGCCGCCGGCGCGCTGCGCCGCGAGGTCGTCGCGCGCGCTGTCCAGGTGACCCGCGATGCGCCGCGCGTGCTCGATGAGCGCCTCACCGTACGAGGTAGGCCGCAAGCCGCGCGCGTGACGCTCGAATAACGGCAGCCCAATGTCCTCCTCCAGCTCCTTGAGCCACTTCGAGAGCGCCGGTTGCGTGGTGTTGAGCGCAGCGGCCGACTGGCTCAGGTTGCCGGTCTCGCCAAGCTTGAGCAGCAATTCCAGATGCCGAAGCCGCAATCGATGGGTCCAGTCCGCCATGTGGGGCCTCGCGAGGTATATCGGAAAGTATATGGATGAGATGAATTTACCATTTCACATGGTATGGCACGGTGCCCTATAAATGCAACAGTTGCAGAGTTCGAGACATGGCCGCGGCGCCTCTCCGCGGCGCCCAACAAGTCAGGAGACACCGAATGTCAGCTACGGCTCAGAACGAGACCCGCACCGCCTATTACGAGCGCATTGCGCGCCAGCAACTTTCCCCGCTGTGGGAATCGCTGCACGCACTGGTGGTTTCGTCGCCGCAATCCAAGGCGCTGCCCGCCATCTGGAAATACGCGCAGATCCGCGATCTGGTCATGCAGGCGGGTTCCGTGATCAGCGCTGCCGAGGCCGTGCGCCGCGTGCTGGTGATGGAAAACCCGGGGCTGCCGGGCAAGTCGGCGGTCACACCGAATCTCTATGCCGGCCTTCAGTTGATCCTGCCCGGCGAAATCGCGCCGAGCCATCGTCACACGCAATCGGCGCTGCGCTTCATCGTGGAAGGCAAGGGCGCGTGGACCGCCGTGAACGGCGAGCGCACGACCATGCACCCCGGGGACTTCATCATCACGCCGTCGTGGACGTGGCACGACCATGGCAACCCGTCGCTCGAAGAAGGCGGCGAGCCTGTGGTGTGGCTCGATGGTCTGGATATTCCGCTGGTCGCGCATCTCGACGCGAGCTTTGCAGAGAACTACCCAGAGGACACGCAGCCGATTTCGCGCCCCGAAGGGGACAGCCTGGCGCGCTACGGCAGCAACATGCTGCCGGTGCGTCACGAGGTGACGGACCCGACTTCGCCTATCTTCAGTTATCCCTATGAACGCAGCCGCGAGGCGCTCGACACGCTCTACCGTCACGGAGACCTCGACCCGTGGGACGGCGTGAAGCTGCGCTACGTGAACCCAGCCACGGGCGGTTGGCCGATGCCGACCATCGCCACGTTCATGCAATTCCTGCCGAAGGGCTTTCGCGGCAAAACCTACCGCAGCACCGATGCGACGGTCTACTGCGTGGTCGAAGGCAAGGGCACGGCGCATATCGGTGACACGGAATTCGCGTTCGCGCCGCACGATGTGTTCGTCGCGCCTTCATGGCTGCCCGTGCGTCTCGACGCCGACGATGACAGCGTGCTGTTCAGCTACTCGGACCGTCCCGTGCTCGCGGCGCTGAATCTCCTGCGCGAGTCGCGCACCTGAGCGGACAAACCGGGCATACGAACGCATTTGCAACCGTGTGCCCGCAACGAGGCGGCGAGCTAGCCGCCCAGCAATCCTTTCTATCCTTTCCCATACGAGCAATCATGGCATTCGTCTTTACTCCCGAGGCACCCGTTGCCGTTCCCGTCGCCGGTTCGTCCGATCAGTTCGCCGTGCGCCGCGTCTACTGCGTCGGCCGCAACTATGCGGCGCACGCGCGCGAAATGGGCTTCGATCCCGACCGCGAGCCGCCGTTCTTCTTCTGCAAGCCGGGTGATTCGATCGTGCCGGTGGCCTACGGCGAAACGCTCGAGCTGGAATATCCGGCGCAGACCTCGAACTACCACTACGAGGCGGAACTGGTCGCGGTGATCGGCAAGAGCGGTTCGGACATCGAAGTCGAAAATGCTCTGGACCACGTTTGGGGCTATGCGGTCGGTCTCGATATGACGCGCCGCGACCTGCAGATGAAGATGCGCGAGATGGGCCGACCCTGGGAAATCGGCAAGGCGTTCGATCGTTCCGCGCCGCTCGGCCCGATTCATCCGGCCGCGAGCGTGGGTCACTTCGCGCAAGCCGGCCTGTGGCTCACCGTCGACGGCGAAACGAGGCAGAAGAGCGACGTCTCGCACCTGATCTGGTCGGTGGCGGAGACGGTTGCCTATCTCTCGAAGTTCTTCCGTCTCGAACCGGGCGACGTGATCTTCACGGGTACGCCCGAGGGCGTGGGTCCGGTCAAGCAGGGCGAGACGATGAAGGTCGGTGTCGAGCGCCTCGGCGAACTGACCGTGCGTGTGGTCTGAGCGGTCAGGAAACGGCATCATGCAGCTCTACAGCTTTTTCAATAGCTCGACTTCGTGGCGCGTGCGCATTGCGCTCGCGCTCAAGGGACTCGACTACGAGACGCTGCCGGTCAACATCCGCACCGGCGCGCATCGCGACACGCAATACGTGAACGAGGTCAATGCCTCTGCGGCCGTGCCGGCGCTGGTGGACGGCACGCTGCATCTGGGCCAGTCGCTCGCCATCATCGACTGGCTCGACGCGCAGTACCCGCAGCCGCGCCTGATTCCTGCTGACGCGCAGTTGCGCGCGCGCGTGCTCGAACTCTCCTATCTGATCGCCTGTGACATTCATCCGGTCAACAATCTACGCGTGCTGCGCTATCTGCAGGACGAACTGAAGGTCTCGCTGCTGGAAAAGGATAAGTGGTACTGGCACTGGATCGCGGAAGGCCTCGCGGGCGTCGAGCGGCTGCTCGCGCGCGCGGCCACGCAACACGACGGGCCATGGTGCTTCGGCGCGCTGCCCACGCTCGCCGACTGCTGCCTGATTCCACAACTCGGCAACGCACAGCGCATGGGCTGCGATCTCACGCCTTATCCGCGCGCGCGTGCAATCTTCGAACACGCGCAGACGGAGCCCGCATTCATGCAGGCGCAGCCGCAACTGCAGCCCGACTATATGGCGTGAGTTCGCCAGAGGAGACAATCATCATGAGCATAACGAATCAAAATGGACCGCGTGTGATCGTGGTTGGTGGCGGCATTGGCGGGCTGGCGGCGGCGCTCGCGTTGGCGCGCCAGAATGTGCGCGTGCTGCTGCTCGAGCAGGCCGACAAGATCGGCGAGATTGGCGCGGGCATCCAGCTCGGACCGAACGCCTTCAACGCGCTCGACGCGCTGGGCGCGGGCGAGGCGGCGCGCAACCGCGCCGTCTATACAGACTGGCTCAATCTGATGGATGCGACCGACGCGAGCGAGGTCGCACGCATCGAAACGGGCGCACGTTTTCGCGAGCGCTTCGGCAATCCCTACGCGGTGATCCATCGGGCGGATATCCACCTGTCGATTCTCGAAGCCGTGCAGGACAATCCGCTGATCCAGTTTCGCACCAGCACGCAGGTCCAGTCGCTCGAGCAGGACGAACATGGTGTGACGCTCACGGATCAGCATGGCGAGCGTTACCAGGCCGACGCTGTAATTGGCTGCGACGGCGTGAAGTCCGCGGTACGCGCGAAGCTGCTAGGTGACGCGCCGCGCGTAACAGGCCATGTGGTCTATCGCGCAGTGGTCGACGTCGAGAACATGCCCGCCGATCTGCAGATCAACGCGCCCGTTGTCTGGGCCGGGCCGCATTGCCACCTTGTGCACTACCCGCTGCGCGGCGGGAGGCAGTACAACCTCGTCGTCACCTTCCATAGCCGTGAACAGGAAGAGTGGGGCGTACGCGATGGCAGCAAGGAGGAAGTGCTTTCGTACTTCGAGGGCGTGCACCCGAAGCCACGCCAGATGCTGGACCGCCCGACCTCGTGGCGCCGTTGGGCGACCGCGGACCGCGACCCCGTCGAGCGCTGGAGCTTCGGCCGTGCAACGCTGCTCGGCGACGCCGCGCATCCGATGACGCAATATATCGCTCAGGGCGCCTGCCAGGCCCTCGAAGACGCCGTCGCGCTCGGCGCCGCCTATGAGGCCGCGGACGGCAATTTCGAGCGGGCCTTTGCGATCTACGAGAAAGCACGCATTCCACGCACGGCGCGCGTGCTGTACTCGGCGCGCGAGATGGGACGCATCTACCACGCGAAGGGCGTAGAGCGCCTCGTGCGCAACACGCTGTGGGTCGGGCGCACACAGGAGCAGTTCTACGATGCCATGCAGTGGCTGTACGGCTGGCGCGAGGAGCAGTGTCTGCAAGGCGCTGTGTAAGCGGTGCGTTGAAGCCAGGGGGCTCGACGATTCTTGAGAGGAAGCGAGGCCCCGCTCGAGGTAACGCACTGTTGTAAGGTATTTCGTCCCGCTTGATCACGTTGGCAAGTGTTGGACACTCGCCACTTAAATTATAAGCTTTCCTGATTAAAATAACCGGAGCAGCGCAACCTCTCAAATTCGAGGATCTTCCGGGCTTTGCCGAGGATCGTCGCTTGGAAAGCTTGCATATCCTTACCCATCATCCGGGGTGATTCACCGTGACTGCCAGCTCGGAGATCGCGCCATTATCACCGGTCTGCGGTTACCGTCAGGTAACTTCTTTGCCACACTGCATGAATCGGCTCGTTTTCTCGAAAACGCCGGGGTAGTCGATCGATACAGTACGCTCCAGGCGCAATCATGCACGCAGGGGCTGTCGGCGGGAACGGCCCCGCGGTATCGAACTACGCCGCATCCGGGTAGTCGTCGGCGTCCCGATGAAACAGCCCGAGAAATTGCCGGGCCGCAATGCTCAAAGGCCGGTCGCGCCGCACGACGCTGCCGTATGACGGCAGCTTTTGCGCGAACACGTAGTCGATGATTGTGACGAGCCCGTGTTCTGCGTTGCGCTGGGCAACCGTCAGCGGGATCACGCCGAGCATCGGAGAGCGGTCGATGAGGTTCATCGTCGTCAGAATCGAGCCGGTCTCGATTAGTCCACGCGGCATCGGCTGGTGGTGCATGCGGAACTCGCGTTCGACAACTTCGCGCGCGGGGCTTCCCGCCGGCTGCAGGATCCACGTGTAGTCGAGCAATGCGCGGAAAGTGACGGGCCCGGCGCCCGCGAGCGGGTGAGTGCAGCCCGCGACGACGGCGAGCGCCTCGTCGTCGACCGCGCGGAACGTGCAATCGGTCCCGACGTCGCGACCGATCACGACCTCGAGCACGCCGTCGTGCAGTTGCGGCATCAGCCGGTCGCTGGTGTCGACTGCAATTTCGATGGCGAGCAGTGGGTAGCGTTCCTTCAGTTGCACGAGGGCCTCGGTGAGCCGCCCTGGCGCGGCCGCCATGATGCTGCCAATCGCGAGCCGACCGGCGCTGCCGAGCTGCAGCTCCGCGAGTTCGCGGTTCAGCGCCTCGACGCTGCCGCGAATGCCGCGGAAATAGCCGAGCACCCGCGCGCCGGCCGGATTGAGCACGAGCCCGCGCCCAACGCGGTCGAACAGCGGCTGGCCAAGTGCGCTCTCGAGTTCCGCCAGCATCTTGGTCGCCGCGGGCTGCGTCAGGCTGAGCCGGTCGGCCGCCGCGCGCAGCGTCGAGCACTCGTCGACCGCAAGCATCAACGCGATCTGGCGCATCCGCAGCCGGTTCAGCAGTTGTGAAGTCGAATCGCGGCGGTCGATCGAGCCCATCTGATTACCCCTGGTTATCAATTCATCAAGAGTTTTCAATTTACCGACTCAATCCGTCTACCTAGTATGAACCCCACATGACGCATGGCCGGATCCCGGCCTCTACAGGAGACGCAACATGCAGAGCATTGCAAGGGCAGCGCGGCGTACCGCTCAGGCGGGGGAGGCGGCATGACAATCGATGCGAACCTGCCCGTCGTCGCGCTGACGCTCGGCGACCCGGGCGGAATCGGCCCCGAACTGATCGCGAAGCTGCTCGCCCATCCGAACGTGAGCGCGCGCGCCAACCTCGTGCTGATCGGCGATCGCTGGCTCTGGGAAGCCGGCCAGCGCGTTGCCGGCGTCAAGGTCGAAACGGATCGGCTCGAGTCGCTCGCCGATGCGCGCAGCCGGCAAGCGACTGGCCGTCCCGCTTTCGTCGAGATCGATACGGTTGAGCCGGAGCAGGTCCGTGTCGGTCAGGTCTGCGCCGAAGGTGGCCGCTCGGTGCTGAGCGTGCTGGACCGGTGCATGGACGCGGCGCTCGCGGGCAATGTCGACGCGATCTGCTTCGCACCATTGAACAAGCACGCGATGAAGCTCGGCGGCCTGCGCCACGAAGACGAGTTGCATCACTTCGCCGAATATCTCGGCGTCAACGGCTACTTTTGTGAATTCAACACGCTCGGGGAGCTGTGGACCGCGCGCATTTCCTCGCACATTCCCCTCAAGGATGCGGCGAGCTACCTGAGCGTCGAGCGGATCGGGCAGGCGGCCGAGTTGATCTATCAGTCGCTGCTTGCGAACGGCGTGGCGCTGCCGAAGGTCGCGATTGCCGCGTTCAATCCCCACGGTGGCGATGGCGGCAGCTGCGGCCGCGAGGAAATCGACATCATCGCGCCCGCGGTGCGAGCACTGCAGGCGCGCCACTGGCCGACTGCCGAGCCGTTCCATGGCCCGTTCCCCGCAGACACGATCTTCCTGAAGGCCCAGGCAGGCGAGTATCACGCGATCGTCACGATGTACCACGACCAAGGCCAGATTGCGATCAAGCTGCTTGGCTTTTCGCGCGGCGTGACCGTGCAGGGAGGGCTGCCTGTGCCGATCACGACGCCTGCGCATGGCACCGCTTACGACATCGCAGGCCGCGGGGTTGCCGACGTGGGTGCGACATGGCAGGCGCTACAGATTGCCTGCCGGATGGGCGCCGCGCACCGCCAGCAGGCGATTTCCGTATGACGCGCCGACCGGTCGTACACGCCGGCGCAGATTCCGATTCCGAATACCGATCGAATTAGAGGAGACACAAAAATGAAGATCAAATCCGTACGAGCCCGCGTATTTCAATGGAAGGGCAAGACCGTGCCGCCGCAGGGCAACTTCTGCTCCAACGCCATGGACCTACTCTATGCGCCGCAAGAAACGATGAGCACCTTCCGCTTCCACTCATGGACGGTGGTGGAAGTCGAAACCGACGACGGCATCGTTGGCCTGGGTAACGTGGCGCTGGCGCCTTCGATCGCGAAGGCCATCATCGATCAGTATCTCGCGCCGCTCGTGATCGGCCAGGATCCATGGGACTACGAATACCTGAACCAGCGGATGTACCGGGCAACCCACGCCTGGGGCCGCAAGGGCGTGGCCATGGGCGCCATCTCGGCTGTCGACATCGCCATCTGGGACATTCTCGGCAAGTCGGTCGGCAAGCCGGTGTTCAAGCTGCTGGGCGGCCGTACCAAGGAAAAGATTCCCTGCTACTACAGCAAGCTTTATCGCACCGACCTCAAGGCGATGCAGAACGAGGCGCAGAAGTTTCTCGATCAAGGCTTCACCGCGTTCAAGATGCGCTTCGGCTACGGCCCCGCACACCTGCAGCACGGCGTGAAGGAAAACCTCAAGTCGGTCGAAGCGATCCGCGAGGTGATCGGCTATGACAACGACCTGATGCTCGAGTGCTACATGGGCTGGAACGTCGAGTACGCAAAGCGCATCCTGCCGAAGCTCGAGAAGTTCGAGCCGCGCTGGCTCGAGGAGCCGGTGATCGCCGACGACATCGACGGGTACGCGGAACTGAATCGCCTGACGAGCATCCCGATCTCGGGCGGCGAGCACGAGTTCTCGCTGTATGGCTTCAGGCAACTGCTCGACCGCAAGGCGGTATCGGTCGTCCAGTACGACACGAATCGGGTCGGCGGGATCACGATGGCGCACAAGATCAACGCGCTGTGCGAGGCGTACTCGGTGCCCGTGATTCCGCATGCGGGGCAGCTGCACAACTATCACCTGACGATGAGCACGCTCGCTTCGCCGATGAGCGAATACTTCCCGATGTTCGACGTCGAGGTCGGCAACGAACTGTTCTATTACATCTTCGACGGCGAGCCGGTGGCCGAAAACGGCTTCCTGCAACTGCGCGACGACGTGCCGGGCCTCGGCCTCACGCTCAAGACGGAATTCCTCGACCAGTTCGAGATCGTGGAGTGACCATGGCGGCGCGTTACCAGGGTGTATTTCCCGTTGCCCCGACGATTTTCACGGAGGACGGCGCGCTCGATCTCGATGGCCAGCGACGTTGCCTCGACTTCATGATCGACGCGGGTTCGCACGGCATCTGCATCCACGCGAACTATTCGGAGCAGTTCGTGCTCGGCGACGACGAACGCGAGATGCTCACGCGAGTGACCCTCGAGCATGTCGCTGGGCGGGTGCCTGTCATCGTTACAACCTCGCATTTCAGCGCCCGCATCTGCGCCGAACGCAATCGTCAAGCGCAGGCGCTCGGCGCTGCGATGGTCATGGTGATGCCGCCATACCACGGCGCGACATTTCGCGTGCCCGAAGGGCAGATCCACGCGTTCTTCGCTGAGGTGAGCGCTGGCCTGCAGATCCCGCTGATGATTCAGGACGCGCCGGCGAGCGGCACGACGTTGTCCGTGCCGTTGCTCGTGAAACTCGCTCGCGAGATCGACGCAGTGTCGTACTTCAAGATCGAGACGGCAGGTGCTGCGTCGAAGCTACGCGAACTAATCGCACTGGGCGGCGATGCGATCGAGGGCCCCTGGGACGGCGAAGAGGGCATCACGCTGCTCGCGGATCTCGATGCGGGCGCGACGGGCGCGATGACGGGCGGCGGTTATCCCGATGGCATCCGCCAGATCACCGACGCGCACTTCGCGGGTCGCCGCGACGAGGCAGTCGAGCGGTACGCGCGCTGGTTGCCGCTCATCAACTACGAGAACCGGCAATCGGGCTTCCTGACTGCGAAGGCGTTGTTGAAAACGGGCGGCGTAATCGCGTGCGACAAGCCACGCGCGCCGTGGCCCGAGTTACATCCACAGGTCCGCGCCGGCCTGCTCGACGCGGCGCGGCGGCTCGATCCGCTTGTGCTGCGCTGGGGGCGCTGACAAGGCGAGCGCGGCGCATGCCGTCGGCGAAACGACCGACGTGACCAAACAATATTGGAGACACCATGACCATTCTGAACCCGGCAACCCCGGCATACGAAGCGGATGACGCCATTCCTCGACGCCGGTGGGTGCGCGTGATCGTGCCGCTGCTGCTCGCCTGCATCATCTCGTACATGGATCGCGTCAACATCGCGTTTGCCATGCCGGGCGGCATGAACGCCGACCTGGGACTGAGCGCATCGATGGCGGGACTCGCGGGTGGCATCTTCTTCTTCGGTTACCTGTTCCTGCAGATTCCGGGTGGCCGGCGCGCGGCGCTTGGCAGCGGCAAGAAGTTCATCGCGTGGTCGCTCCTTAGCTGGGCGCTTCTGTCTGGGCTCACGGGCTTCGTTACCCAGACCTGGGAGCTGCTCACGCTGCGCTTCCTGCTCGGCGTTGCGGAGGGTGGCATGCTCCCGGTCGTGCTGACGATGGTCAGCCACTGGTTTCCCGATCGCGAGCGCGGCCGGGCAAACGCGATGGTGATCATGTTCGTGCCACTCGCGGGATTGATCACCGCGCCGCTGTCGGGTTTCGTGCTCGCGGCATACGACTGGCGCCACCTGTTCTACTGCACGTCGGTGCTTTCGCTCCTTTTTCTCGGCGTTTGGCTCCTGTTTGCCGATGACGGCCCGGAGACCGCGCGCTGGGTTTCGCCGCGGGAAAAGGCGTACATCCTCGACGCGCTGCGCGCAGAGCATGAGCGCAAAGCGGCGGCGGGCGCGCCGACCGTCACGTCGCTGGGCGCGCTCTTGCGCACTCCGACGATCTGGCTGCTGATTGCGATCAATTTTTGCTACCAGGCCGGAATCTACGGCTACACGATGTGGCTGCCCACGTTGCTCAAGGACCTGACTCATACGGGCATGGGCAAGGTCGGCCTGCTCGCGATGATTCCGTACGTCGCCATGGTCATTGGCATGTTCGCGACGTCGTACCTGTCGGATCGTTCAGGTAAGCGGCGCCTCTTTGTGTTGCTGCCGCTCGTCGGCTTCGCCGCCTGCCTCGCGCTGTCGGTGTTGACGCACGCGACGATGGTCATATCATTCGTATTCCTGATTGGATGCGGCTTCTTCCTGCAGGCGGCAGCGGGCGTTTTCTGGGCGATTCCGCCGAAGCTTTGCAGCGTCGAGGCGGCAGGCAGCGCACGCGGCCTCATTAACGCACTCGGCAATCTCGGGGGGTTTTGCGGCCCGTATGCGGTGGGGGTACTGACGCAGCACGTCAGCTCGGCTGCAGGTGTCTACTCGCTTGCGGTCGTGCTGGCTGTCTCCGGCCTGCTGGCACTCACACTGCCGAAGCGATGCGAGGACTGACGCGCAAACGGCGAAACCGGACAGATCATGGTGGCAGCGGCGCGCCGTTGCACAATACTGAAAACATGGAGATGGGATCGATGAATGACATCCTGCTGCTAGTGCAGAAATGCGCTCACACTTTCAGCTTCTACGACCTCGAGACGAAGACGGCGCTCAAGCACATCGTATTGCCGAGCTTTCCGCACGAATTCACCGTCGATGCGGAAGGACGTTATGCGTATGTCAGCATCTTTGGGATCGAGACGGCCTGGACGCGCGGGCAGGACGGCGACCATCGCGTGGCCGAGATCGACCTGCACGAACGCAGACTGACACGCATGCTCGACCTGTGGCCGTACTACCGTCCGCATGGGATGGCGAGCGATGCATCTGGCCGCCTCTATGCAATGAGCGAGGCGAACGACATGCTGCTCGTGTTCGATCACCCGCGCGAGCAGGATGTGCCGAACATGGCGGTGCCGTCGGGCGGAGTCAAAACGCACCTTGTCACGTTGACGCGCGACGCCAGCCGCGCTTACGGCGTGCATCTGCTGTCGAATACGGTCACGCAGTTCCATCCGCGCGACGCGACGATCGCGCCGCGCGCGGTGATGCCCGGTCCGCGACCGGAGGGCAATGCGCTATCGAGTGACGAAAGGATCCTGTATGTCGCGAACCGCGGCGACGACACGCTTGTTGCAATCGACACCGAAACGATGACGTGCGGCCGCCGCGTGAAGACGCGCAGCGACCCGAACCGGATCTACCGCACGAGCGCCCCGAACGGCCGCGATCTGCTGTTGCTGACGAACTCCGGCGAGCAGTCGATCTCGGTGTTCGACGCGGCGCAGCTCGAGGAAATCGAGCGCATCGCGCTGCCGGCGAACCCCACGGCGCTGTCGTTCCATCCGTCGCGGTCAGCTGCGTACGTGTCGTTCCAGGATGACCACGTGCGCGAACTCGATCTGGGTTCATGCCGCTTCGTCAACGACATCGCCACGCTGCGCGAACCGGATGCGTCCCATGTGGTCCCCGGTGGCAACTGAGCCGGGCGCGGCGGATCGCACGCTGCCGGACGCGATCGTCGACGCGCATCATCACCTCTGGCGCCTCGACGGTGCGCTGCGCTATCCATGGCTTCAGGACGCGTACGATCCGGCGCATTTCATACTTGGCGACTACGCTTCGATATGCCGTGACTTCGATGTCGACGAGTACCGCCATGCCGCGGGAGGTGCACCCGTCGTCGCGAGCGTGCATGTCGAGGCCGAGTGCGCGCGCGATGACGCGCTCGCCGAGACCCGCTGGTTGCACGAAGTCGCTGCGCGCGCGCCGCTGCCGTCGGCGGTCGTCGCGTGGGTCGATCTATTGGCTGGCGACGCGGAGGAACGCCTCGCCGAACAGGCTGCGTATCCGCTCGTGCGCGGCGTACGGTTCAAGCCACGGACCTCCGCAGTGCCAGGCGGCATGCTCGACGGTCCTGGCACGCTCGACGATCCGCGCTGGCCGCGAGCGCTCGAACGGCTCGCCTCCCATGGCCTGAGCTGGGATCTGCGGGTGCCGTTCTGGCATCTCGCCGAGGTCGCGCAGCGTCTCTCCGATGCACCACCAGTCGATGTCGTGCTCGAGCACGCCGGCCTGCCATGGGATCGCTCCGAAGCCGGTCTCGCGGCGTGGCGGCAGGGCATGGAGGCGCTCGCCGCGCTGCCGCGCGTTGCCGTGAAGCTTTCGGAGTTCGGGCTGCGCGATGCCGAGTGGAACGAGGCAGAAAACAGGCGGATCATCGCCGACGCGCTCGCGATCTTCGGCGCCAGGCGCTGCATGTTCGCGAGCAATTTTCCGGTAGCCGGGCTGCGCGTCAGCTATCCGGCGCTCATGCACACGTTCGCGCAGGCTCTCGATACCTGCGGGTGGAGTTTGGCCGAGCAGCATGCTGTCTGGCATGACAACGCGATCCGCATCTACCGGATCGATTCGCGCTGAAGAAGGGCTGCCGATTGGCCGATCTGGTTTTGTCGCGGTCAGCGCAAGAGGTCCGTCAGGTTAAATACGATACGTATTCCTTATTCATCCAGTTAAACCATGGCGGAATCCATATTGTGTCGCTCGTTGCCTCGTGCGAGAATTCTGTAATCCAGATTAATTTCGCCACACCGTGATGCTAAAGATCGCCGCCAAATGGTTCGAGTGCAAGCAATTCGACGACGACGTCTATCTGTTCTGGGAACCACATGTGATTCCCTTGTTCCGGTGCAACATCTGGTACGTGCGTGGCCGCGATCGCGATCTGATTATCGACTCGGGGATGGGTTTTTCTAGCCTCAAGGAGGCCGGCAAGCACCTGTTTGGCAAACGCACGGCAGCGATCGCGACGCACGCGCATCTCGATCACGTGGGGAATCTTCACGAGTTTGATGAATGCATGGTCCATCGGCTCGAGGCGCCGGGACTGCGTAATCCACAATGGTCATATACGCTCGCGGACGACCGCTTCAATCCCGAGTACTTCAAGAGTGCATTTGCCGATTTCCCTTATGAGGGCTCTGTGGTGGATGCGTTGCCGCACGCGGAATATGAACTCGCGAGCTGGCACATCAAGCCGGCTAATGTGACACGCGAGCTTGTCGACGGCGACATCATCGATACGGGCGACAGGCATTTCGAGGTGCTGCATCTGCCGGGACATTCACCGGGCAGTATCGGCCTTTGGGAAGCGCGTACACAAACGCTATTTTCGGGGGATGCGATCTATGACGGTCCATTGATCGACGACCTTCATCACTCGTCGGTGCCGGATTACGTGAAGACCATGCAGCGTCTCTCGCGTTTGCCAGTGAAGGTCGTCCACGGCGGCCATGACGCGAGCTTCACCAGGGAACGGCTCCTCGAACTCGTCGGTATGTATCTCGAGCGCGTCGGTGCGTGAGCGGGTGGGGCGCCGTATGCCGGCGCTCGCTTCGATGCCGCTCAGAAGGCGTAAATGAACTGCATGGCGAACAAGTCATTCGCCTTGGCGTACGACCCATCATTGCGGAGGAAGACCTGGTTGTTTGCCCAATCGTGCCGATACTCGACCTTCACCGTAATTTGCTGCGTCGCATAGAAGAGCAGATTCAGCGCAACGTCCTGACGAACCGCCCCCTTGCATTCGAATCCGAGACCGCCGTTCGCCTTGGAGTTTGCCAGGCAGTCCGCGCCGATACCAAAGCCGTTGTAAGGGTCCATGCCGTTGCCGTTCAGGAATATGCCCCCACCCCCACCACCGTTCTTGCTATTGACAAGGAGGTCGTAGCGCGCGGTGACGCCCATGCGGCCAACGACCGGCATCGAGAACTTGCGGTGTGCCAGCAACGACAAGCCATACCACTGTGCATTGCCGCCATTGAACGCAGCGCGTTGCTGCGTGCCATAGTCGGCCTCGGCATTGAACTGCGCATCGGCAAGCGTGTAAGTGGCGTCGAGCTCGCCGAATATGAAGTATCCGCCCGAACTCGATGCCTGGCCGCCCGCTCCATAAACGGTGCGACCGGTCACCGGATCGTGGGCGCTCGGCAACGTCTGTCGGCCGATGGTGAACGAGCCACCGGTGTCGAGCGCCGTGGACCACGTATAGTCCGCTCGCGCGGCGAAGCTCGGCACGCGGTTGCTGGTCGTGACAGGGTCGCCAAGCGCATTCTGTCCTGTCTGCGTGACGGCGCCGTAGGTCCGGGCCTGTTCATTGCCGAGCATGAACTTCCAGGACCAGTTGCTGGCTTCGGGCGTGTAATTGAGGCCGACGCCGACATAGGCCGCCGGGTCCGAGAAGTCATAGAGCAGGTTATGGGTCAGAGTCAGCGTTTGCGTGGACAGTTGGTATTCGTATCCGCCGAATGCGCTCATCAGACCGGCAAGGAAGGTTGTCGTGCCCGACAACGGCACGGTGGCGAATGCCGTGTTGAGAATGTTGTTGCCAATGTTGCCATGCTCGTTTGCGAGCAGCGAAATGCCATTGCCACGATTGGGCATCAGCGAGAATTCGGCCGATGGCGCCATGGGACCGACACCGAACGTCTTCTTGATGTTGAGGTAGACGTCGCCGATCGTACTGTTGAAGTACGTATAGGATGACTCGTGATTCGCGAAGAGGAACGACGAGGTCCTGGCGGCCCGGTTATAGACGTACGCGGGATCGATATATCCGGTCACCGAGAGTCCGGCGAGCGGTCCCGAGGTGGCGGCATCGGAGAGCGAGTCGACTTTCAACTGCTGGCTCGCGAGCTGCTGCTTCATGTCGGCGAGGTCATCGTTGGTCAGCCTTGCAGGCGCGTTTCCGTAGCCGGGTGTCGACGTATCGACGATTTGTGGCGCGTTGACAGCGGGCGGTTTCGCGGCGAGTTCGGCCTTCAGCGACTCCACTTCCTTCTGCAGCGCCTTGAGTTCTTGCTGCAGTCCTTCGATCCGCGCGGAGATCGGATCGGCTATCGCGAGACACGGGACAGTGCCGCTCACGATCAGGCAGATCAGTTTCCATCGCATGGAAAGTCTCCTTACTGTGTGGCCTTTGAAAGGGCAAAGCGAGTCCCTATCCGGGCCCAAATCGGTTGGCGTCGGGGGGGGCGCAGCCGCTCGCTAAGGCTTGCCGGCGATGCGGCAAGCCATTAGTCAGTTCGCGATGGCGTCGTCGGGGGAGCTGATGCGCTGTTATGGCGGCGTGCTGCCGCCGTGTGACAGGCGCGACCTTAGCGGCCGTCCTTCAACTGCGACCAAAGACG
This sequence comes from Paraburkholderia guartelaensis, assembly GCF_004353905.1. Lineage (GTDB taxonomy): Bacteria > Pseudomonadota > Gammaproteobacteria > Burkholderiales > Burkholderiaceae > Paraburkholderia > Paraburkholderia guartelaensis. Next base: position 70,503 of record NZ_SMOD01000024.1, read on the forward strand.
CGTTTCCAGACGCTTGATCGCAGCGGGCAGCGGCTGTTGCATGAACAGCGTTGCAAGGACCTCGGGCTTCGGATAAACCATCGGGTCGTCGAGCAATTCAGTTTTGACGAACTTCGAAGCGGCGCTGTCGGCGTTGGGGTAGTAAATCGTGTTGGTAATCGCTGCGTGAACTTCAGGCCGCTCGATGTAGTTGATCCACTTGAGCGCGGCCTCCGGATGAGGCGCGTCCTTCGGGATCGCCATCATCTGGAAGGAGACCGGCGCACCGCTCTTCGGTATGAAGTACGCCAGCTGGATGTCTTTGTGTGCCTCGCGCACGCGGCTCGCAGCCATTTTGACGTCGCCCGACCAACTCACCCCGAAGCAGATGTCCCCGCCGGCCAGGTCGTTGATCCATGAATAGAGGGCGAATTGCGTCACATAGGGGCGGATGCTCTTCAACAACTCATAGGCGGCCTGATAGTCAGCCGGATTGTGACTGTTTGGATCCTTGCCGAGATAGTGCAGGGCGATGGAAAACATGTCGGTCGGCGAGTCGAGCAGCGAGACGCCGCAGCTCTTCAACTTGCTCAGGTATTCCGGTTTGAACAGGATGTCCCAGTTGTCGAGCGCCACGGAAGGCCCGAGTGCCTTGCGAGCCTGGCTGACGTTGTACGCGAGACCGGTGGTGCCCCATGCCCAGGGCACGCCGTATTGATGCCCCGGGTCGGCCGCGTCGGTCAGCTTCAGCAGTTGTGGATCCAGGTTGGCGAGGTTCGGCAGCCTGGACTTGTCCAGCTTCAAGTAGATCCCTGCGGCTGCTTGCGCGCCGAGATAGCTCGACGAGGGCACGACGATGTCGTAGCCAGACGAACCGGTAAGCAGCTTGGCCTGCAACGTATCGTCGCTATCGAACACGTCGTAGCGGACGTGGATACCGGTCTCCTTCTCGAAGTTTGGTACGGTATCCTTAGCGATAAAATCGTCCCAGTTATAGACGTTGAGTGTGTTCTCGTCTGCGAGCGCTGTCGTCGCTAATGCACAGCAAGTGAGCAAGGCGAGCGCTATTCGTAATTTCGTTGCTGGCATGATGTCTCCGATAGGGTCTATGGTTGTTCTAGTGAGTTGGCGCGCTCAGGGGCGGCGTTGCTTGCGCATAAGGAACAGAATGTCGGCCGCGAGATGCGCGGCCGCGAGCGCGGTGATATCGCTCTGATCGTAGGAAGGCGCCACTTCCACGACGTCGGCGCCGACAAGCTGGATCCCGTCCAGCTCGCGCACGATCTCCAGCGCCTGCGCCGAGGAGAGTCCGCCCGCGACCGGCGTGCCGGTGCCCGGGGCGAAGGCAGGATCGAGACAGTCGATATCAAAGGTCAGATACACGGGGTCAGCGCCCACCACCTCGAAAATCTGCTCGACCACAGCCGCAGTGCCGTATCGATGCACCCAGGGCGCATCGAGTACGCGCACACCCATGAAGTCGCTGTTCCAGGTCCGGATGCCGACCTGAACCGACCGCGCGGGATCGATCAGGCCTTCGCGGATCGCCTTGTAGAACATCGTGCCGTGATTGAGGGAATCTGCGTGCTCGTCGGGCCATGTGTCGCAATGCGCGTCGAAATGAATCAGCCCTAGGGGGCGGCCGAAACGTTCGACATGTGCGATCAGCAGGGGGTACGTGATGTAGTGGTCGCCGCCCAGCGTCAGCATCTTGGCCCCTGAGGCGAGGATAGTGCGGGCGTGGGCCACAATGGCTTCGCGGATCGTCCACGGACGGTGCGCATCGAACCAGCAATCGCCGTAGTCGATCACGTTCAGTGCGTCGAGCGGCGCAAGCCCCCACGGATAAATGCCCAACTCGGCCAGTTGGACGGAGGCCGCACGCACGGCGGCGGGGCCGAGGCGCGCGCCGGGACGGTAGGTCGTTGCAAGGTCGAGCGGCACACCGGAAATGGCAACGTCGACGCCGGTGAGATCGCGGCTATAGGGGCGCCGCAAGAATGACAGCGGTCCGGCGTAGGTCGGCGAAGCGGGGTCTTGCTGCTGCGGCGAACTATTGCCTGCTTGCGCGGATTCAGTGGCGAATGGGTCTTTTTGGAAGGCTGAGATCATGGTCTCGGTATGTAAGGTGCCAGTAAATCGATTCATACGACTTGTCGTCTCATTCAGGTCGAATGCCATAAGCGCTATGATTCGCCGGACACAATTGATATAAAAGCGAAGGATTTTTCTGGAACTATCGATTTCGTTCATACCTCGATGCGCAGACTCCCACCTCTCCAGGCGTTGCTGGCCTTCGATTCGGCGGCCCGACTGGGCTCGTTCACACGTGCGGCTCAGGAGCTGTCGCTGACCCAGTCAGCGATTAGCCATCAGATCCTTCAACTCGAGGAATGGACTGGGCAAGCTCTCTTTTTGCGCGTGGGCCGGGGTGTCGTGCTGACCGCGGCCGGCAAGCTGTTTGCGCAGACAGTGGCCGACGCGCTCGCGCTGCTGAGCGACGGCCGCGAGCGGATCGAGCCTTATGGCAACCCCGATTCGGTGCTGCTCTATTGCCCGCCGGAATTTGCCTCTGGCTGGCTGATTCCGCGCATGGGCGAACTGACGGCCGCGATGCCGAACGTCGAGATCTGGCTGGTGACCGATATGGAAGTAACCGAGATCGACCGGGTCGACATCGATCTTGTGGTATCGGCCAAGCCGATCAAGTCGCCGGATGTCGAATGCCGGCTGCTGATGGAGCAAGAAAAAGTGGCAATCTGCGGCCCTGGGACTGCGAGCCGGCTCTATCACGCGCCGTTTCCCGAGGTGCTGGCGCGTGCACCGCTGCTCGTGCACGAACAGTCACAGGAATGGGCGCCCTGGTTGCCCGAACTGCGGCGCAGCGGTTTGCAAACCCGGCGCGTAATGACGAGTGCCGATCCGCATCTGCTCGTGGCGGCTGCGGAACGGGAGGCCGGCATTGCCATGGTCCCGCAGCTGTTCGCGAGCGAAGCGCTGGCGCAACAGCGCGTATGCCGATTGCCACAGGTGCCGGCGATCGCAATGCCGCCTCTGTGGCTCATGAGATCGAAGCTGCCCGCGCGCTCAACGGCGGTCGAGCCCGCCTTCCGATGGATTGCCTCGGCTTGCGGTGTTTGCGTCGATGATGGTTCCACGCCGATGCAGTGATTTCCCATCGCATCAAGCGTCGCGATGCGCGAGATCAACAGACCGATTCACGTTTTCCCTACGCCATGTTGATCGCCGAAGTATCTGTGGTATCGTTCCCAAATCAACGGTGATATGCGAGCAGGAGAGCAAACATGGAGGCGCCCAACGGACGCAGGCCGACCGTCATCGACGTAGCGAAGCGCGCAGGGGTTTCCAAGAGCACTGCCGCCCGGGTACTGTCGGACGCGCCCAACATTTCCGATTCGGCAAGGGAGCAGGTACTGCTTGCTGCGAAAGCGCTGGGCTATACGCGCAATGAGCTGGCGGTCAGCATGCGTTCGGGCCGCAGTGGCATGCTGGGACTTGTCTTGCCAGACATCGCAAATCCATTTTGGGGCGAAGTTGCGCGGGGTGCGCAGGACCGCGCTGCGGATGCAGGGGTTTCCATCCTGATTTTTTCGTCCGACTGGAGTGCCGAAAAAGAAAAGATGCATTTGAGCACGATGATGCAGGCGCGAGTGGATGGCGCGATCATCAATCCAGTCGCAGACGACCTCGGCGATATCGATCGCTTCGGCTTACCTTGCATCATGATTGGATCGAGTGCTGAGCGGTTTCCCGACAGTTCTTCGGTCGGCTCGGACATTGCACAAGGCGTGAGTCTCGGCATGGATTACCTGCGCTCCAAAGGCCATCTTCGGCCCGCCCTCATTGTCGGACAGCGTACGCGCCTTGCCCGTGCGCGGTTCTTGCGCGCGGTACACGACCACTGCATCAAGCACGATATCGATCCTGTCACACTGCCGGTGGAAGACGCCGACTACACGACGGAAGGCGGTGCACTCGCAATGCGACGACTGCTGGAGAAACATGAAGGTGGGCATTTGTGTGTATTTGCCGCGAACGACCTCATGGCTCTCGGGGCAATGGGCGCCGTTCGAGAGGCGGGTTTGCACTGTCCGGAAGACGTTTCGATTCTTGGTTTCGACGGCATTCAAGCAGGCACATTTGCCTGGCCAGGACTCACGACCATAGAAAAGCCCGCCCGCCAGATTGGCGTCGAGGCCGTCGCGCAACTACTCAAGCGCCGAGTCGAGAAAGCCCACGGCACGCGGACTTATCTGCCATGCACGTTAATTGAACGTGGATCGATTGCGGATCTGCATCGTGCATCAATGCGCGGCTCCGGGGCATCGGAGGGGAGCAGCTGAGCCGCAAGGCGAGCGATATATTTTTTCCGCAGAATGGGAACGTTCCCATAATCAATGGCAATGCCAAAACTCAGTGGAGGAGACAAGAACCATGTTGACCGTTCAGCCAGTCGTACAGCCGCCCGACAGAACATACCTTCGGCCCATGCTGACCATCGGCATGCTGTATTTCGTGACCGGCGCCTTCAGTTGGCTCAATGGGCCATTGACAGTCTTCGTCAAACTGGCCTTCAGACTTGATGATGCTCAGGCGCTCCTGATTACCGTCGTCTTCTATATCCCGTACTTCGTGTTCGCATTGCCGTATGCCGCTGCGTTGAAGCGAATCGGGATGAAAAGAGGCATGGCCGCGGGCCTGGGCGTGATGTCGATCGGTGCGTTGTCCTTCAGCCGGTTCGTTGGCATGCACAGCTACCCCGGCGTACTCGCCAGCCTCCTAGTGATCGGTACGGGCTTGTCCTTGATGCAGACCGCCTATAACCCGTACGTCAGCATTCTGGGACCGATCGACAGCGCGGCGCGGCGCGTGGCCACCATGGGAATCTGCAATAAGACCGCAGGTATCCTTGCGCCCTACGTATTCGGCGTGTTGGTAATGAGTGGTGTGGGCGAATTCGTCAACCAGGTGAAAGCGGCGCCGACAGCCGCACATGCTGACGTTCTGCTCAATGCATTTGCTGCCAGATTACATGGACCGTATCTTGCGCTCGCGGCCATTCTTGCGGTACTTGCTGTTTTTATCGCGTTTTCCTCTCTCCCGGACATCAAGCCATCGGAAGTCAATGTCGCCACGCGCAGTAGCCATTCCGCGCGCAGCATCTTTTCATTTCCTCATCTTTGGTTGGGAGTGCTTTGCATCTTTACGTACATAGGTGCAGAAGTGTTGGCGGGGGATGCGATAGGCCTCTACGGGCAGAGCCTGAATCTGCCGCTCGATGAGACCAAGCACTTCACGTCTTATACGATGTCCGCGATGCTGGTTGGCTATCTGGTCGGGCTCGTCCTCGTGCCTCGCTTCATATCGCAGCAGCGCTATCTCGTCGTTTCCGCACTGGTCGGCGTGCTGCTAAGCGCTGGCGCATACGCCTCGCACGGCTATGCGTCGATTGCTTTCATCGCCGCACTGGGCTTTGCGCACGCGATGATGTGGCCAGCAATATTTCCGCTCGCAATCAAAGGACTGGGCCGATTTACCGAGACGGGATCGGCACTGTTGATCATGGGGATTGTGGGAGGAGCGGTGATGCCCCAACTCTTCGCACATCTGAAGCGAGTGTATGACTTCCAGTTTGTCTACATGGCACTAACCGTGTCCTGTTACCTGTACATCATGTACTACGGCTTTCACGGCCACATGGTGGGCACACGTGCTTCGAAAGTCACGAGCACGTCCCAAATGCAACAGGCCAAACAAGGCAGCGCCGAAAACGAAGATAAGGAGAATGTATGAGCGTCACCCCCCAGTCATTGCAGGACCGTATCCGCGGGCTCGTGTACGGGGTCGCATACGGCGATGCTCTCGGAGCAACGGTTGAGAAGCTCTCGGCGTCGCAAATCCGTGAGCGCTTCGGGCGGGTAACGTCGATCAATACCGAATGGCATCGTGCGAAAGACGACGAAGCCGCCCGTAAGGGTCGCGTACGCGGAGGTGGCATCGTCACCGACGACACCTTCATGGTCCTTTCCCTGATGAGTGTGTACAACGAAGTAGGTCGGCACCTCGACGCGTGGGACATGGCAGACGCGATGGTGCGCCAGATCGCCTGGGTTCCGCGGTGGATACCCGAACTGCAGCGCGAGACGGTGCTGATCGAGCGATTGTTCTATCCGGAAAAATGGATCTATCTACGGCATCAACTCGCTTCCTGCGATCCGCGTCAAGGGGGCATTGGGAACATGGTCAACTGCGGTGCGGCCATGTACATAGCCCCGATCGGCGTGATCAACGCAGGTGATCCCAGGGGTGCCTATGACGAGGCGATCGCATTTTCCAGCGGACATCAGGAGAGCTACGGCCTTGAAGCAGCCGGTGTGCTCGCTAGTGCGGTAGCCGCGGCATTCGTGCCTGGCGTCGCGATCGAAACGGTTGTCGAGGCAGCGCTCGACGTCGCAAAGGACGGTACGCGTGCGGCGATAGACGCGATCGCAGATGCCGCAGTGCGACTGCGTGGCAAAGACTACGAAACGGTGGTAACGGAATTTCACCGGATCATCGGACGCTTTTCGCCGATTGGTGACGATGTCGAGCATTCCGCGAGAAAAGCCGGCGTTGCGTCCGACGCCTACCGGCCCTCACGGCGTCTTTCGATCGAGGAATTGCCGCTCGCGCTCGGCTTCATCCTGACGAACTATGGAGACTTCCATCAGGCGATCGAGGACGGCATCAATTCGGGACGCGACACCGATTCGATCGGCGTAATGATAGGGGCAGTGCTGGGCGCAATGCATGGCAGCACAGTGATCGATGAACACATTTGTCGGCAACTTGACGAGGTGAACCGGCTGGATCTCCTGTCCGCTGCCGATTGCTTCGCTCATACGGTCAAGGCCGTCCATGAGGCGGACCGCGCACTCGCTGAAAAGAAGTTTAAGGTGCGTGCGGACCTCTCCTAGATCGAACAGGGAAAACTGTTGAACGGGCGGGCGGCGTTCAGATCAAGCCTTCTGTTCCAGCCGTGACCGCCGTTTCCCCTGTCGCTACAGGGACGACATTCTGACGTACTTGTACGTTCAACATTTAAGTTAGTACTACGACAGATCAAATTGGACCTAACAAATCACCGCGATCCGTCGAGTTATCCATCTTATGGGCAGACAAAGTCATGAGAGACAATATCCAATTGGCTGCAATCGCAGCCGCGCTGCTTGCACTGACTAGCATCGCGCAAGCACAGTCTAGCGTTACGCTCTACGGGATCGTCGACGATGGTCCGAGCTACACGAGTAATGCGGGTGGCCATGCTGGCTGGCAAATGGTCAGCGGAAGCGCGCAGGGAAGTCGCTGGGGTTTGAAGGGAATCGAAGATCTGGGAGGCGGCCTCGCGACAATCTTCAGGCTCGAGAACGGCTTCAACGTCAATAACGGCACGTTATCGCAGGGTGGACGTGAGTTCGGCCGCCAGGCGTACTTCGGAGTGACTTCGAGCACGCTCGGAACGCTGACGCTTGGCCGCCAACTCGACATGATCAATGATTTTGTGGCGCCAATGACGGCAAACTCGTCGTGGGGCGGTTACGCCTTCTCGCACCCGTTTGATAACGACAATACGGACGGATCGTTTCGTATCAACAACGCGATCAAGTACACCAGTGCGAACTACGGGGGGCTGAATTTCGGGGCGACATACGCGTTCAGTAACGCAACGGGTTTCGCGCAGGACCGTGAATACAGCGCGGGGGTTGAGTACACGAACGGTCCGCTGGTTATCGCCGGGGCATATTCGAACGTCAACGGACTCGGCACGAGTACGACCGGCGCCGTGACGGCCGACACCGCGCCGTTCGTAGCGGATTCCGAGAGGATAGCGGGCGCGGGCATCAAGTACGCTTTCGGCCCTGCGGCAGTCGCTTTCGTCTACACCTATACGGATATCGGCCAACCCGTAAAGAACAACCTCGTCCACGCAACCTTGAGCGGCTCCAGTTTGAGGTTCAGCAACTACGAAATCAACGGGTCATACCAGTTCACTCCGCAGTTCGCCGTTATGGCGATGTACGACTTTACACATGGAGATTACGCAGCGAGCAACGGGACCGTCCGCCCGAACTGGAACCAGGTTGGGTTGATGGGCGACTACCTGCTATCAAAGCGCACGGACGTGTATATGCAAGGTGTGTGGCAGCACGTGAGCGGCGTGGCCAACGATATGGGTGGAATGAGCGGGGCGTTGATACTCGGCAGTGCAGGGCAGTCGAGCACGTCAAGCCAACTGCTCGTGCATGTTGGATTGCGACACAAATTCTGAGTACGCGAACCGGCGTTTGGCCGGCAGTCAGTTGAGTGAGGGCGTGGCGAGCTTGGTGTCGGTGCCGCGGTGCGCCGGCACCGATCAGGCCTCCCTTTACAACGCTCTTCGGTCCTGCCAGCAGCGTAAGCCGAAGAGCGGCACGAGTGCGTAAGCATGGTCGAGCATATCGGACTGGAGGCTTTCGTATGGCTCCCAGCGCGTCTCGGCAACGTAGAGAAAGATCTCCAGCGCGACCACTGGCTGGCTCGACTGGACCTGGCGGATGACAAGCGGCATGTCGCGGCGGACCGCCGGGTGATCACGAAAATACGCGGTCAGATAGAGACGGTACAGGCCGAGGTTCGTGCGGTGCTGGGCTTCCCCTGGTACATATGACGCAAGTGGCCGGTCGATATCGTTACGCAACCGGGCGAGCAGGGGCCCGTCGGGAAGGCGAACGGTATCGGCATCGAAATGGATTGCATGCTTGACGCGCCTACCGCCCGATTCAGTCATTCCACGCCAGTTCCTCATGCTATTGGTAAGCAAGACGTAGCTTGGCAGCATGACGATCGAATTGTCGAAATTCCGCACTTTGATTGTGTTCAGCGCGATGTCGATCACGGTGCCGTCGGCGACGAAGCCGGGCACTTCGATCCAGTCGCCCACCCGCACCATGTCGTAGACGGTGAGCTGGATGCTCGCCACGAAGCCGAGCAGCGAATCGCGGAAGATGATGATCAGGAGAGCCGTCATGGCGCTGAGGCCAGTGAGGAAGTAGGCCGGCGACCGCTCCATCAATATCGAGATTGCCGCGATCAGCGCGATCACATAGAGTGCGATCGTCGCGATCTGCAAAAAGCTTTTGATCGGCCGCTCGCTCGCAGACGGGAAGTGACTATAGCGCTCAGCGACGCTATTGAGGAACGCTAGCGCGGCGCGCAGGAGCGTGTAGACCATATAGCAGGGCGCGAGCAACGCCAGCGGATGCCCGAGCGCCGCGATCAGTGGGAACGTGAGGCCTGAAAGCAGGGGGGCGGCCGCATAGAGGATCATGGCGGGCACGAGTGGCGCGAGGCGATGAAACACCTTGTGCGATTCGGCGGCGCGCAGCCATTTGCGTTGCGGCTGGCGCGCAAGGCGGCCGACGATTATCAGCATGACCGTGCGTGTCACGTAGTAGCAAATCGCACTCGCCAGCAAGATTGCAAGCAGCAAGGCTGCAACGAGCAGAACCGCGACAGTCATGCTGTCGGTATAGATGTGGAAGTGATGCCAGTCCGGCCCGCCCTCGAAACGCAGTTGCCTGTCGAACATGGGTTCCCTCCAGTGCCGGCAACCGATTTCGCCGGGCATGTTCCATCTGGCCAATGGTGCGGGACGCTGCGGTGCTTCAAACGCGCACGCCTGCGGCGGCGTGCGAAGCCATGCGGACAGGTCGTACTGGGCCGCTGGCGCGCTGTGCGGTTTCTTATTGTAGCGGTGTCGTCGGCGGTAGATTATTGCATGGCTACAGGCATCGGGGATGGATGTGCGGACACCGCGGGTGCATGCTTGGGGCGAGCCGGAAGCACAAACACCAGTCTCAATCTGACAGGTTCTTGCGCGTCGGCACTGGAGCAGATCAGGCACGAAACCCGGATTTCAACGCCTGATAGAGTCGCCGATACCGCTCAAGCCGGTCTCCCAGCACGCTCCGAAGCGCCGTCTCAGGCTCGTATCGTTCAAGGACAGTGGGCGCTCTGACCACCGCAGCCAGTTCTTCACGGGCGCACGCGAGGCGAGCCAGGCGACTTGCTCCAATTGCCGCCCCGAGATCGCTCCCTTCGTTTCGATTGAGTTCGAAGCCCAGCGCGGAAGCGCAGAGTTTTCCCCAGAATGCGCTGCGCGAGCCGCCGCCAATCAACGCGGCTGCGGTGAGCGTCGTTCCCGCTCCCCGCAGCGCCGCATATCCGTCTGCCATCGCGAACGCGACGCCTTCCATCACGCTGTATGCAAGATGCTGGGCACCATGCGTCGAAGTCATCCCGTAGAAGACACCCTTTGCTGCGGCATCGTTGTGTGGCGTCCGCTCACCGTTCAAATAGGGAAGGAAAATCGGCGCGGCGGCGCTTTGTCCCGAGGGACCCATCTCGATCAGTTCGGCAACGCTGGTCTTGAGCAAGCGCGACAGCCACTGCAAGCTCGCCGCTGCGCTGAGGATGACACTCATTTGATGCCAATGCCGCGGAACGCAATGGCAGAACGCATGGACCGCCTGCGCCGGGTTCGGTGCATAGCTTGCGGTCGCAGCGAAGAGCACACCCGACGTCCCCAGCGAGAGAAACGCATCGCCCGGCCGGGCAACGCCAATGCCAACTGCGCTCGCGGCGTTGTCACCGGCGCCGCCACATACCGTCACGCTGCCATCGAGACCCCACTCACGCTGAAGTTCTCCCCGCAACTGGGCCGCAGGCTCGCTGCCCTCAACCAGCCGGGGCATGTGCTCCCTCGACAATCCGGTCGCGTTGAGCATGCGGTCGGACCAGTCGCGTTTTGCAACGTCGAGCCATAGCGTCCCCGAGGCGTCGGACATGTCGGATGTAAACTCGCCAGTCAGACGCCATGCTATGTAATCCTTCGGAAGCAGCACTTTTTGCACCGCACGAGAGACGGCTGGCTCGTACTTCGAAAGCCAGAGCAGCTTGGGCGCCGTGAAGCCCGGCATGGCCTGATTCCCGGTGATATCGCGCGAGTCGGGCACGAGCGCCTCGAGTTCGACGCACTCCGCGTACGCGCGTGTGTCATTCCACAAAATCGCTGGACGCAGGACGTTGCCACTGCGATCGAGTAGCGTTGCACCATGCATCTGGCCGGAAAGACCCATTCCGCGCAGCGCCCTGAACGCACGAGGCTGCTCACTGCGTATCGCCGCGATGGCGTCGACCGTAGCATTCCACCAGTCCTGGGGACTTTGCTCAGACCACAGCGGGTGAGGGCTCTCGACGCGCAGTCGGGCCCGGCTGGTGGCGATGACGTGCGATTCGGCATCGGTAAGCACAACCTTTACCTCAGACGTGCCGAGGTCGATTCCCAGATAACTCAAAGTGTATTCCCGACGGTGAGCAGGCGGTCGCGCCGCCTGGCATGGTCTCAGGCCGCTGCCTTGTGAGCGTGTGACTGGGCGTCATTGAGCTGGTGCAGCGCACGAAACTTCGAAGGCGGAATCCCTTTTTGCGCGAGAAACTGCCGATTGAAGTTCGATACGTTATTGAACCCGACGCGATAACAGATATCGGTCACGCCGAGATCCGAACACATAAGCAGTTCGCAGGCTTCGTTAAGACGCAGCCGATTCTGATACTGCACAAATGTGCAGCCTGTGTGCCGTTTGAAGAAGCGCGTAAACGTGCTGACGCTCATGCTCGACATTTCTGCAACGTCGACTTCACGCAGATTGCCGGCGAGGTTCTGCTGGATATAGGACAGCACCTGGTTGATCGTCGACGACATATAGCGCTGCGCACTGACGTTGTATGCCGGTCCCGCGAGCAACTTCCTGCTCGTGCAGGCGATCAATTGGTCGAGGATCGACATCAGCAGCATGACGCGGCGCGCACCGTGCGCACCGGAGACCTCCTGCATCACAGGGGCAATGGCGAGGCCAAGCGCGTCCGGAAACTGGACGCCTCGCGAAGCCTGATCGATCAGCGCCATCGCAGGGCTCAGTTCGGCGAACGCTGCGACCATCTTTTCGACGGCATCACGTGAGAACTGCAGCACGAGGTCGCGGGACGGCACGCTCGCGCCGCCGTCGCTGTCCGTCACCCAGTTATGAGGCAGGTTCGGGCCCGTCAGCACGATGTTGCCAGGAAGGAAGTCCCCGATGTGGTCCCCAACAAAGAACTTGCCCGAAGACGCGCGGATGACGTGCACTTCGTATTCCGGATGGAAGTGCCATTTCGCAACCGTATGCGGATAGTCGTGCACCCAAGCCCGAAAGGACTCGTCCTGACGGGTATGGACCAATTCGAGATCCGGATTCATTGCTCTCGTCTCCACGGGAATCCTGCCTTCGCGGCCAACACGCGCGCTTGCACGCTAATGTACTCCCACGCCGGGCGCCGCGTGCAGGCGTGGGTCGGGTAGGAGCGCCGCCGCTGCCTCGTCTGCCAGCCCAAGCGACACATTATCCCCCGTCGCGACGTCGAAAACATGCAGATCGTGTTCGCGCAACGCGAGCCTGACGTGATCTCCTGTGTGAGGCACGGTACTCGCCGGAACAAGCGCGGTGATACGTTCACCTGAGCAGTCAACGGTAATGAGCGCTTCTGCACCCAACACTTCGACCAGCTCCACAATACCGCTGAGCATGAGCGCATCATCAGCTTTCACATCATCTGGCATCCATACGAAATTTGGGCGGACTGCCAGCTTGATTGCCTGTCCGTCCTGCAAGCGCTGAAAGCGGTTTCCGCGTAGTTGCCAGTGACCGACGGCAGACGACACGATGACTCTTTCACCAGTGCGTTGCACTGAGGCATCGAGAAAATTCATCGCAGGCGTGCCGATAAAGCCCGCACCAAAAATCGTGCGCGGATACCGGTATAGCTCGGTCGGCGTGCCTTCCTGCTCGATGCGTCCGCCGCGCATCAGAATGACGCGGTCGGCTAGCGTCATCGCCTCGAGCTGGTCGTGCGTCACGTAGACCGTGGTCGTTTTCAGGCGCTGATGCAAGCGTTTGATGTCGGTTCGAAGCTGGGCGCGCAACTTGGCGTCGAGGTTCGACAGCGGCTCGTCGAACAGGAAGACCGCGGGCGTCTTGATCATCGCCCGGGCGATGGCGGCGCGCTGCTGCTGGCCGCCCGACATGGCGCGCGGCTTGCGCTCGAGCAGCGCATCGAGATTGAGCATGGCGGCCACCTCGTGCACGCGGCGGTCGATCTCGGCCTTCGGCGTTTTGAGGCGCCGCAGGCCGAACGCGATGTTCTCGTACACGCTCATGTGCGGATAGAGCGCGTAGTTCTGAAACACCATCGCGACATTGCGCTCGCGTGCGGGTACGTCGTTCACAACAGTGCCGCCAATCGAGAGGCTGCCTCCCGATATCTCCTCCAGCCCGGCGATCATGCGCAGCATCGTCGACTTGCCGCATCCCGACGGCCCCAGCAGCACCACGAACTCGCCTTCGTCGATGTGCAGGTCGAGCGGATGCAGTACGGGTTGCCCTCCGTCGTACTGCTTCGTGAGCCCTTCGCAGACAATAGTCGCCATGATTCAATCCATCTCGATCTGGATTTTCACGTCCTCGGGCCGGCCAGCCGCGGCCTCCTCGAACGCCTTGATGCCGTCTGAAAATGCGAATTTGCGGGAGATGAACGGATTCACGTCTATCATTCCCGAACTGATGAGGGCCAGCGCCCGCGGGAAAATGTTCGCGTAGCGGAATACAGATTCGAGCCGGATCTCCTTTGCCTGCATTGCTACCACGTCGAGCGCGACCGGCCCCGGCGGCATGCCCACCAGCACCGCGCAGCCGCCCGGACACACGAGGTCCAGCAGCGTCTCGAAGACCTTCGCATTGCCCGACGCTTCGAACACGACATCGGCGCCCCAGTCTTCGGTCACCTGGCGCACCACGTCCTCGAGCGATTCCTCTGCGGCATTCACAGTCGTCACTGCCGGATTGCCTGCGAAATGGCGCAATTTCTCTTTCACGACGTCAGCGAGGATCACGCGCGATGCGCCGCCCGCGAGTGCGGCGAGCGCCGTCATGGCGCCGATGGTGCCTGCGCCAATCACGACGGCCACGTCGCCGGGCTTCATGGCAGCCTTCGTCGCTGCTTGCAGGCCGATCGATAAGGGCTCGACGATGGCGCCTTGCGCGAACGAGACATTGTCCGGAAGCCGGTAGGTGAACGCGGCCGGGTGCACCACGTAGGGGGTCAGGCAGCCATGAACAGGAGGCGTGGCCCAGAACCGCACGGCGGGGTCCAGGTTGTAGAGTCCGCGCATGGTGGCGCGTGAGTCGAATTGCGGCACACCGGGTTCCATGCAAACCCGGTCGCCAACTTTCAGGTGACCGACTTCGGCCCCCACCTCGACGATCGTGCCCGACGCCTCATGACCGAGCACCATCGGCTGCTCGACCTTGAACGGCCCAATGCGGCCGTGCGTGAAGTAGTGCACGTCGCTCCCGCATACACCAACTGTATGAATGCGAACCTTGACATCGCGTGGCCCGATCTCAAGCGGCAAATCGATGTCCCGCAGGCTCAGGCGTCGAGCTTCTTCCAGTACAAGTGCCTTCACAACATTCTCCTTATTTTCCTTTGACCATTGAGTTCAGGAGCCGAATCAATACGCCCACGAAGATGATTGGCGGCAGTGCAAGCAGAACTGTCGATGCGTTGATCACGCCCCACGGCACTTCCTGGCCGAGCGACGTAAAGGCGGATGCGACGACCGGCAGGGTGGCGCTGCGCGAGGACGTTAGTGCAAGTCCCATCATCAGTTCGTTCCAGACCAACACGAAGCTGAAAATGATGCCGCCCAGCAGCGTATTGCCACAGGTCGGCAAGGCAATACGCCAGAACGTAGCGTAAGGTCCATAACCGTCGAGCGTGGCCGCCTCCTCGATTTCGCGCGGCATGCGCTGGAACACGGGTATCGAGAGCCACGTGATGGTGGACAAGGTCGTTAGCAGATAGGTGACGATCATCGAGAACCGTGTGTCATACAGACCCAGGTCCACCCAGATCGCGATGAGCGGAATCGCTACCGCGACCGGCGGCAGGAAACGCAGCGACAGCAGAAAGAACTGGATGTCGCGTTTTGCCGGAACGTGAAAGCGCGCGATCACATAGGCCGCCGGCACGCCAAGCACCGTGCCCAGGATGACCGCGGTGCCCACAATGACCGAACTGTTCTCCAGTGCGATCAGCACCTCCGGGCTCGAAATCACCTGCCGGTAATTGTCCAGAGTGGGCGTGAAGATGAAACGCGGCGTGGGTGTGACGATATCGAGCAGGTTCTTCAGTGAATTGAGCACTGCCCAGAGGATTGGGAACACCGCCACCACGGCGAGCGCTACACCGAGTAGCAGGATCGTACTGCGGGAGATCAGTCTTCCCATTTGTTCACCCGCTTCCAGATAAGCGTGAAGATCAAGGTCGTTGCGACCATCATCAAGACAGCCATGCTCGACGCGTACGACACCTTTCCTGCGAGGCCGATTCCCTGGGAGTACGCGTACATGTCCAGCGTCTCGGTGGATACGCCCGGGCCGCCTTTGGTCATCACGTAAATCAGGTCGAACGAACGCAGCGATTCCACCATCTTGATGAATACAAGGCTCATGATCGGCGCCTTGAGCATTGGCAGCGCGATGTATGCATAAACCTGCCAGGTGCTTGCATAGTCGAGCCGTGCCGCTTCGAGCGGCTCGGGCGGCAGCGTCTCGAGCAGCTTTAGCACCACCACTGAGAAAAACAGGCCCCATTGCCAGATATCGACTAGCGCGACTGCATAGAGCGCTAGCGCCGGGTCCGAGAGAAAGGCCGTGTTCGTGATGCCAAAGAGTCCGATCAGCCAGCTGAGAATGCCATTGAGCGGCGAGTACATGAACTTCCAGATAAACGCCGCGGAAACACGTGGCAACAGCACAGGGATGATCAAAAGCACACTGATGGCATTGCGCAGCCGGCCGTGCACATGCTCGAACAGATAAATGGCAACGACGATTCCGAGCGCGACCGCGCCGAGCACCGTCACGAACTCCCAGATGGCCGAGACCTCAATGGAGTTGATGAAGCGCCGGTCGGCAGCAAGGCGAACGAAATTGCGCATCCATACGAACTCGCTATCCGGGTAGCGCAATACGCGATTGCGGAGCGCGAGGTTGATGGCCGCGATGGTAGGCACGAATCCCAGCACCGCCATCGCAACGAGAGGCGGCACCAGAAACACGAACGGAAGGCTAGTCTTTCCGCGATTGAACATTCAGCTCTCCAGCTTCGAACAGTCGGGAGCGCATGCGCCCGCTCCCGTGCACAGAGGGGACTCGCGCTGCTGCTCACTTGCGCGCATGCTCCATCGCATCTTCCGCGTACTGGGTCGAATCGTTGAGCGCTCCCTGAATGTTCTTCTGGGTGCCGGTAAAGATTTCCTCGAGCGCCACGCCCAGGTTGTCGCCGATATCCGGCCATTGCGGGCTCGGCCAGAAGGTGACCTTCGACACCGGCGTCGTATCCTTCAACCCGGCGAGAATCTGCGGTTTGACGTGCTTCTGGAAATAATCGCTTTCGATCGTGCTCGTGCGGTTGTAGTCGCTGAACACGTTGTCGCGCAGGCGTGCCTGCTCCTGTTCCTTGCTTGTTGCCCATGCAATGAACTTGCCGGCCGCCTGGCGGGTGCATTCGTCCTTCGCGCCGACCGCAGAAATGGCCAGACCATGCCCGTAAGCAGCGGAGGGCAGCGGTGCGGGTGGCCTCGCGTAGCCGACCTTGTCGGCGACACTCGACTTGGTGGGGTCTTCCATCCAGTCGGCGAACGGCGTCGACTCGATCATGAAGGCCACCTTGCCAGAGCGGAATGCCTCAAGCGCGTTGCTCCAGTCGTAGGTGGTGGAGCCCGGCGGCGCATACTTGAAGAGGTCCGTGTAAAGCTGTGTGGCCTTGACGGCAGACGGCGAATTGAATGCGGGTTGCTGCTGCTTGTCGGTCCATGTGCCGCCTTCGGCGAGCATGAACGGCGCCCAGCGCCAGACGTTCATGCCGGAGCCGCGCTGGCCTCGCGCAACCCAGCCGTACAGGTTCGGCGGCGCGTTGAGTTTCTTGATGTCGGCAACCAGCTCGTCGAGCGTGCGCGGCACCGGCATATGTGCTTTTTCGAGGATATCCCGGCGATAAAACAGGAAGTCGGAACCACCGATCAGCGGCGCGAAATACGCGACGCCCTTATAGCTTGCGACAGCGCGGCGTCCGGGCAGGAAGTCGTTGTAGTCGGCATCCTTGGGATAGTACTTCAGCAAGGGCACGATCCAGCCCGCCGTCGCGAACTCGGAGACATTCGCTTCATCCACGTAGTAGACCTGGTATGAACCGGCGCCGGTCGACGCGTCGAGCCGCGATTTTGCGCGGCGGTCGTTCTCTCCGAAATAGCTGATCTCGATCTTCGTTCCGGTCTTTTTCTCGTAGTCGGGCAGGGACTTTTCCATCACGGTAAGGCCGAGACTTTTCTGCGCGAGCACCTTGATGACTGGAACATTGCACGACTGTGCGACCGACACGACAGGCAGGGTCGCGCCCAGCAACGCACACAGTGCGGAATAGTGGAACCTTTTCACTGCCGTCTCCTGGAAGGTTTTAGTTCGAGTGGTTGTTATCGGCCGGTGGCGTTTGCGTGCCGGTAGATAGCGAGCGTAAGTTAGCACCGGCCTGGCGAGCCAGCCACGCCAAAACGGGGCAGCGGTTCTGTACTTTTTGCTCAGTTTTTGTGTGCAGCGCAAAATTTTGTGTCGAACCTGGTTTGCGAGAGCGTGGCTGTATGCGTTCTGGCAGGGCGCGATACCAGTTCGATTGGTGGTTCAGGGAGGGTCGCGCGCACAACCTTCGGCTTTATAAGTCGGAAAATCATCGCGGCACTCATGCTAAGCATCACTATGTAATCTGGATATTCGCGAGGATCAAATCTCTGGAAATCTGGGCTCTCAAAGGGAAGGGCAAAAGTGAGCCGAGCCCCCGGTACTCGCAAAAATCTGCATCCAAAGACGATTACCCCAGCAGGGCGTGGATAGGTATTTATACCAATGCCAAAACGTATATCGGGGAAGGCCGATTTTTCATTTGAAGGTTATCGGACTTCTCCATAGACTGTGCCGAACCCGCGTTCCAGCTCCGTTCGCGTGGCACTTCGGGGTGACATACGCCTGGCGCGCCTGCCGGGAAGCGTTGGAGTTTTCCAGATTAATAAAAAGTCATCACGGCCCGTGCGAGAGGTCTGTTTGACACATCATGAATCGGGGGGAATATGCTCAAGGGGCTCAGTATCAAAAGCGGGTTGACCTGCGTAATTTCGGTGTTTGTCGTCATCCTCGCTGTGACGAGTTCCGCCGGCATTCTGGCGCTGAAGCTGAACAACGACGCGCTGCGAGCCATGTATGAAGTGGATACCAGTTCGCTGGTCGCGCTGAAGACCAGTGACGCCTTGCTTCAGCGTGCACGCGTCTCGCTCGACAGCTACCTTTCGTTGTATGGTCTGGGTGACCCGGAGCCGGACTTGCTTTCAGGCGCGCGACAGGATCTAAAGGATTCCGAACTAGAATTCTCGAAGTATCTTTCGCTACAAACCGGCGCGGACTCCGAGGCCGTGAGGCAGCTGGCAGGGCGCCGCCGATCTGTCCTCGACAAGGCAGTCCTGCCGTCGGCTGACGCGCTCGGCCAAATGGATTTCGGCCGCTTCAAGGAACTCCAGGGGAAGGCGACGCAGGATGCGGTGGCGTCTTATCAGAGCGCGATGAAGGAGCGCGAGAATGCGGTCGTCGATTCGCAACGGGAACGTTTTGCGCAGGCGCAGTCGCGCTTTCATTTGATGGTCGCCATGCTTGCCGCAACGGCGGTAGTCGCACTTGCCGTGGGAATAGGCGCGAGGCGGATCCTCGTCGGAATCATTGTGCGTCCTGTAGCCGAAATCAAGACTCATCTCGCACGCATTGCCTCAGGCAATCTTCAGGGCGATGTACTCGCCGAATATCGGAATGAGATGGGAATGCTCATGGCTGACGTCAGGACAATGCAGGACGCGTTGGTGCGAACCGTCCGTAGCGTTCGCGGCGGAACCGAAACCATCAACGTCGGCGCGCAGGAGATTGCCTCCGGCAGCGCGGATCTTTCCCGGCGAACCGAGCAACAGGCCGCTTCGCTTGAAGTTGCGGCCGCGAACATGGCGCAGTTGACGCGAGCAGTCAAGAAGAACGCGGAGACAGCCGATACCGTGAGTCGACAGGCATTGGCGGCTTCACAAACGGCATCTGCGGGCGGCGAGGTGGTTCACGAAGTCGCCCGGACGATGCAAGGCATATCGGTGCATTCCAGCAAGGTTGCCGAAATCGTGGGGCTGATTGAAAGCATCGCCTTCCAGACCAACATTCTGGCGCTGAATGCCGCCGTCGAGGCGGCACGGGCTGGAGAGCTCGGTCGCGGATTTGCGGTCGTCGCGAGTGAAGTCCGAAGTCTCGCTCAGCGAAGCGCCCAAGCGGCGAAGGAGATCAAGCATTTGATTGACGCTACTGTTGGAAAGATAGACGAAGGGTCGCTGCTCGCGCAGAAGGCGGGCACGATCATGACCGAGGTCGTGTCGTCAGTCTCAGCGGTAAGCGGCTTGATGGCTGAGTTGCACCGGGCTACGCAGGAGCAGAGCCACGACATCGAGCAGGTGAGTGGCGCAGTCGTACAAATGGACACCACAACCCAGCAAAATGCAGCACTCGTTGAGCAAGCTGCCGCGGCAGCCCAGTCGCTCAAGGAACAGGCGGCGCTGCTCGATGACGTCGTGTCGGAATTCAAGATTGCATCGGGTACGTCGTGACTCTCCGGTCACCCGGTGACGGCACCACCTGATGCCGCTCCGCAATCATGATGCAGTCAGACGGTATCGTTCACGAGACCTGTGGTGTTGCCGCTCGCCAGCATTAGCTGCGCGAGTTCCGCGGTTGCCGTTTGCAGCGCCGATTCGATGGTTGCGACCTGGCCGCTCAGGCTCATGGCGGCGCTGGCCGCAACGCCGCTCGCGTCCTGCCTGGCCAGCGCCTGTTCATGCGCGATGGCTTCCTGTGTTTTCGCCAGTTGTGCACGCAGCGAGTTGATCAGCGCTTTCAACTGCTGGATGGCGGCACTATTCGCACTGCCGCTCGAGGAAACACCGGCGGCTGAACCGGCACTTGCGCTCGCATTCGTGCCGCTTGCCGATGCCGCGGAACCGGCGCTGGCGCCGGCGGAATCTGTGGTCGTGGACGACGAACCCGCGTCGGTAGAACTGCTCGTGGTTCCGGTTTGCAGAACCCGGGGAGATACATTGGCGTTGACTTGCATGTTCAATTCCCGTTTTCCAATTGTTCTGCTCGTAAATATCGGCCCAAAGGACGCTTTCTTTAGCCTTTCACAAGGCGATCGAGGGGACACAATAATGGGTGGAGAGTAGTGTCCGGAAACCCCTGTCGCATCAGGGGTTGATCCGTATTTGTGGGCGGAATTGTGTTCCCCGGTTGAACGGGAACTGATCCGCCCCGCAACGCATAACGGCACGTTTCCACGCGCGTCCCCGGGCGCAACGCTATCCGCCCCTTTTTCCTGCCATCACTCCCCCCTCGCTCCCCCGTTCAGGGGATGTTCCGCCCCCTTGTCTGAGCCGAAGATGACGTCATTCGGGATGTCACTGTCCAGCCGTAGTACGACGAATCTGTGCCAGCCCGCCATCCACTTTCAGACTCAAGGAGAGATTGATGCAGGACGACGTGCAGAAAGCGGCGACTTCGGCCCATGCCTATCCGCTGTTGATCAAGCAACTGCTGCATACGCCATGCGTTCAGGCGCCGGACCAGGAGATCGTCTACCGCGGGCAGCTGCGGATGACCTATTCGACGCTTCGCGAGCGCATCGCGCGCCTCGCCAGCGGCCTGAAGGGGCTCGGTGTGCAGCATGGCACCACGGTCGCAGTGATGGACTGGGACAGCCATCGCTATCTGGAGTGCTACTTCGCCGTGCCGATGATGGGCGCCGTGCTGCAGACGGTGAATGTGCGTCTTTCGCCTGAAGAAATCGCGTACACGATCGACCATGCCGGCGCCGAAGTGCTGCTCGTGCATACGGACTTTCTGCCGGTCGTCGACTCGATCAAGGACAAGCTCAAGAACGTGCGCACCTTCGTCTATATCGACGAGCCGGACAGTGTGGCCGTCGCGCATTCGATCGACTTCGTGGCGCAATACGAAACGATGCTGGCGCAGAGCGAAGCGCACTACGACTTCCCTGATTTCGACGAGAACACTCGCGCCACGACTTTCTACACGACGGGCACCACCGGCCTGCCGAAGGGCGTCTACTTTTCGCACCGTCAACTCGTGCTGCATACGCTCACGTTGATGGCGGCGCTCGCGAGCCCTGTCTCCGGGCAGCGCTTCCATCGCGGCGACGTGTACATGCCGCTCACGCCGATGTTCCATGTGCACGCGTGGGGCATGCCCTACATCGCGACGGTCATGGGCGTGAAGCAGGTTTATCCGGGCCGATATGTGCCGGACCGCCTGCTGGAACTGGTGCGCGACGAAGGCGTCACGTTCTCGCACTGCGTGAGCACGATTCTGCACATGCTGCTCAACAGCGGTGAGTCCGAGTCGGTCGACTTGAGCAAGTGGAAGATCGTGATTGGCGGCGGAGCCTTGCCGCAGGGCCTGGCGCGCAAAGCGCTCGAACGCGGCATCGACATCTTCGCAGGCTACGGCATGTCCGAGACGGGCCCGGTGCTGAGTCTCGCACAACTGCCGACGGGCGGCGAGCAGCTCGATCTCGACGAGCAGGTGCGCTTGCGCTGCAAGACGGGCTTTCCGGTTCCGCTCGTCGATCTGCGCGTTGTCGACGAGGAGATGGACGACCTTCCGCGCGATGGCAAGGCCAACGGCGAGATCGTCGTGCGCGCCCCCTGGCTCACGCAGGGCTACCTGAAGAATCCCGAAGCCTCGGAGCAGCTCTGGGCGGGCGGCTATCTGCATACGCAGGACATCGCCAATATCGACCCGACCGGCAATCTGCAGATTACCGACCGTATCAAGGATGTGATCAAGTCGGGCGGCGAGTGGGTGTCGTCACTCGAGATTGAAAGCTTGATTTCGCTGCATTCTGCGGCGGCCGAAGTCGCGGTCATCGGCATCAAGGACGAGAAGTGGGGCGAGCGCCCGGTGGCGCTCGTCGTGCTCAAGCCCGGCGCCGAAGCGAGCGCGGACGACATCAAGCAGCACGTCATGACGTTCGCCACGTCAGGCCACATCTCGAAGTACGCAGTGCCGCAAATCGTCAAGTTCGTCGATGCCTTGAAGAAGACGAGCGTCGGGAAGATCGACAAGAAGTGGCTGCGCGAGCAGTTCGCCTGACACGTCATTCACCAAGGATCAAAAAGGAGTATTCGCAATGAGCATCAAGGGATACAGCATCGCCACGATCGACGAATTCGTGGGCCGCGAGCTGGGCGTATCGGATTGGGTCGTCGTCGACCAGGCACGCATCGACGCATTCGCGCACTGCACGGGCGATCGGCAATGGATTCACGTGGACGTCGAGCGCGCCAGACGCGAGAGCCCTTTTGGCGGAACGATCGCGCACGGCTATCTGACGCTTTCGCTGCTGGCAGCGCTCGCCATGGAGATTGGCCTGATTCCGGAGGACGCGTCTGCGGGCCTGAACTATGGGCTGGACAAGGTGCGCTTCATGACGCCGGTAAAGGCAGGCGCCCGGGTGCGCAACCGCGTGTCCCTGGTGTCGGCGGAGAAGAAGGGCGGTGGTCGAATCATCATCAAGACGATGAACGAACTGCAGATCGAAGGTGAAGACAAGCCCGCGCTGGTCGCCGAGACCCTCGCGATGCTCGTGGCGTAATCCGGGCGTTCAAGGACGCGCAATGCGTCGCATAAGGAGCAAGAAAATGGCGGCAACGGCGAAAAACGATTCGCAGAACGAACAGATTGACGATATCTCGGCGTCGGCAACGGAAGGCATGCTCGGCCCCAATCCGTTTGTCGGACTGCGGCCGTGCGATATCCTGGCCACGGCGCAGCAGATCGGCGCGCAGGCCGTGCGGCAGCCCGCGCTGCTGGTCGAACAGGAAGCGGCGCTCGTGCGTAATCTCCTCGCGGTGCTGGGTGGCAACGCGAAGAGCACACCGCCCGCAGGCGACAAGCGTTTCGCAGATCCCGCGTGGCAGGACAACACGTGGTATCGCATGGCGCTGCAGGGCTATCTGGTGTGGCGCGACGCACTGAGCGGTTTTGTCGACCGCTCGGCGCTGGACCCGAAGAGCAAGGAGCGCGCGCAATTCGTGATGTCGCTCTTCACCGACGCGCTTTCGCCCACGAACACGCTGCTCGGCAACCCGGCGGCGCTCAAGAAGGTGGTCGATTCGGGCGGTGCAAGCCTGATCGGCGGCCTGAAGAACGCCATGTTCGACATGCTGAAGAATCAGGGCATGCCCGCGCAGGTGGACAAGAGCGCCTTCGAAGTGGGCAAGAATCTCGGCACCTCGCCGGGCGCGGTGGTATTTCGCAACGAAGTGCTGGAGCTGATTCAGTACAAGCCGGCCACGGAACAGGTCTATGGCCGCCCGCAATTGATCGTGCCGCCGCAGATCAACAAGTTCTACGTGTTCGACCTCTCCGAAGGCAAGAGCATGGTCGACTACCTCGTGAAGAACGAGTTCCAGGTGTTCGCGGTGAGCTGGCGCAATCCCACGGCGGCGCAGAGCCACTGGGACATGGATACCTACGTCTCTGCGCTGCTGGAGGCCATCGAAGCGGTGCGCGACATCACCGGCAGCGAAGATGTGAACCTGCACGGCGCATGTTCCGGCGCAATGACGATCTCGGCGCTGCTCGGCCATCTCGCGAGCCGCGGAGAGAAGACGGTCAACGCGACGACGCTGATGGTTGCCGTGCTGGACAGCACCGCCGATTCGCAACTCGGCCTCTTCTGCACGCCCGAAGCGATCGCGGCGGCCAAGCAGAACAGCCTCGCTCGCGGCGTGCTCGCAGGCGAGGAGATGGGCCGCGTGTTCGCGTGGATGCGGCCCAACGATCTGGTGTGGAATTACTGGGTGAACAATTACCTGCTGGGCAAGGCGCCGCCCGCGTTCGACATCCTCTACTGGAACAACGATACGACCCGCTTGCCCGCGCGCTTTCACGGCCAGCTGCTCGACATTTTCACGGGTAACCTGTTCAGCAAGCGACACGCGCTTACGGTGCTCGGCACGCCTATCGATCTTTCCGAAGTCACGTGCGACACCTACGTGGTGGCAGGCATGACGGATCACATCACGCCGTGGAAAGGTGTTTACAACACGGCGCGTACGTTCGGCGGCAAGACGCGCTTCGTGCTCAGTTCGAGCGGTCACATCCAGAGCCTGATCAACCCGCCGGGCAATCCGAAGGCAAAGTACTTCATGAACCCGGAGTTGCCTGCGGATGCGGACACGTGGCTCGCAAGCGCCACGCCCGAAAAGGACTCGTGGTGGGGCAACTGGCGCGAGTGGCTGGCAAGCCGTTCGGGCGAGCGCCGCAGCGCGCCGGCTTCGCTCGGCAATGAGCGTCACGCTGCGCTTGCCGACGCACCGGGAACGTACGTTACCGAAGCCTGATTTACGACCAATCGTTCAGAAGTTATTCATTGTTTTTTCAACGTAGTACTAATGGAGTTTTAATCATGGAATCCACCAATCCGACGAATCTTTTTGCCGAATACACGAAGGTCATGGGCCAGTTCAAGCTGCCGGGCGTCGATGTGGCGGCCATTCTCGAATCGCGCCGCAAGGACATCGAGGCGCTGGCACAGGCCAACAGCGCGGCGCTCGCGGGCGTACAGTCGCTCGGTCTGAAGCAGGCTGAAATCCTGCGCACGACCATGACCGAGCTGCAGTCGCTCGTGGCGAAGCTGGGCGCGCAAGGCGCGGCGCCGGGCGCGAATACGGGCGAAGTCGTGCAGCAGGCGCTGCACAAGGCGCTCGTGGACATGCAGGAACTCGCGGATACGGCTTACCGTGCGCAGTCGGACAGCATCGCGGTCGTGACCAAGCGTGTGGCCGAGCACGTCGAGGAGCTCAAGGCGCTCCTGCAGCCGAAGAAGTAAGAGGGCGCGGCGATGCAAAACGCCGATGTTTCCAATGACGCAACCCGTGGCGAGACACCTGTGCAAGAGGTCGAGCAGATGAGAGCAGAGGCTTCCAGTCCCGATTCGAGCGGCGGCCCGGTCGGCTTGCAGATCCAGACCGTCGATCTTGACGGTCAGGTCCTGCGCGTGGGCGTCCGGCACGGCAGCGACGCTTCCCCGCCGCTGCTCCTTTTCAACGGCATCGGCGCGAATCTCGAGCTGGTGGAGCCGTTCGTCGAGGCGCTGGGGGATGTGGGCGTCATCATCTTCGATGTGCCCGGTGTCGGCGGATCGCCCGTGCCGCTCGTGCCGTACCGCTTCTCGACGCTTTCCGTGCTCACGGACAAGCTTCTGACGCGGCTCGGCTACGACGGGCCGGTCGATGTGCTCGGGGTCTCGTGGGGCGGGGCGCTCGCTCAGCAGTTCGCGCGTCTTTACCCCGCGCGTTGCCGCAGGCTCATTCTTGCGGCAACGTCGCCGGGCGTCATCATGGTCCCCGCGCGGCTCTCGGTGCTCGCCAAGATGATCGGGCCGCGCCGCTACACCGACCGCAGCTATATGAAGCAGGTGGGCGCGGAGATTTATGGCGGTGCTTACCGGCGCGACCCCAGGTTGCTGGAGGAGCATAGCCGTCATATTCATCCGCCGCGCGGCCGCGGCTACCTCTATCAGCTGCTCGCTGCGTCCGGCTGGACCAGCCTGCCGTGGCTCGGCGCGCTGCGTCAGCCCACGCTCGTGATGCACGGCAACGACGACCCCATCGTGCCGCTGACCAACGCGAAGATTCTGGCGGCGCGCATCCGCAACTCGACGCTCTACGTGATCGACGACGGTCATCTGTTCCTGATCGCGCGTGCGAAGGAAGTCGCGCCTGTGGTGCGCCGTTTCCTGCGCGAGGAACTGGCGTGAACGAGGCAGTTAGCGAAGAGGTCAGCGCAGCGACCGATGGCGTCGAGAGCCCGCTGAATGCGGCTGACGAGGCACTGGCGGCGCGCAAGGCGCTGCGTCTCAAACGCATGCAGCGCACCGCGACAGGTCTGCTCGCAGTCGTGTTCGCGGTGCTGCTCGCATGCGTTTTCTTGCAGGCCAGATATCCGTGGCTTGCCGGGCTTCCGTGGCTTAGGGCATTCGCGGAAGCCGGTACGGTGGGCGCCATCGCGGACTGGTATGCGGTGGTCGCGCTGTTCCGGCGGCCGTTTGGCCTGCCGGTTCCGCATAGCGCGATCATTGCGCAAAACCAGCAGCGCATTGGGGAGAGCCTCGGCAAGTTCGTCGAGGCCAACTTTCTTGAGCCCGAGCTCATCATTGGCCGGCTGAGCGGCCATAACGCCGCGCGCTCGCTGGCCGTATGGCTCGCCGAGCCGGCGCATAGCCGGGCGATCGGCGACGTGGTGGCCGATTCGCTGCCGCGCCTGCTGAACGGCATCGACGACACGCACGTCGAGCAATTCTTCGAGCGCGTGGCCACGCCGCAATTGCGCTCGCTCGACGTTTCTCGCGCCATCGGCGGGATTCTCAAGGTCCTGACCGAAGGCAATCATCATCAGCCGCTGCTGGACCGAGGGCTGGCAGGGCTCGAGCAATGGCTCGCGGCCAACGTGGACCTGATCAAGGCCAAGTTCAGCGAGGCGTCGAGATACACCCCCGCGCCGCTCGACGCGTATATCGTGAGGAAGTTCGTCGATGGCATCGTCGCGCTGCTGCACGAGGTGGCGGCGAGCCCGGAGCACGAGCTTCGACACCAGTTCGACGAAGCGGTGCAGGACCTGATCGTCCAGTTGCGGAGTTCACCCGTCTATCGGCGCTTTGGCCGGTCATTGATGCGCGACTGTATCCGCCATTTCAGAAACGAGGCCTATGCGCAGCGCGTGCTGAGCCACGTGCGTGAGCGCGTAATCGCCGATGTCGGACGTGAGAATTCCATCGTGCGTAGCGCGCTGGCTGGCGTACTCGCAACGCTTGGCAAGAGCGTGAGCGAGGAGCGCGCGATCCAGCACAAGCTCAACGCGTGGTGGCTGGAGCTGGCGCGCGACCTGGTGGTGCGCTATCGCCACCAGCTCTCTGCGCTGATCACCGACGTCGTGAAGGGCTGGAACGCGCAGGAGGTCAGCGGCAAGATCGAGGCGGAGATAGGCCGCGATCTGCAATACGTGCGGATCAACGGCACACTGGTGGGCGGAATGGTCGGCGTGTTGCTGCATGGGCTCGCGCTCGTCATTGTGATGTGACGCGCCGCACGATTCAGACGCTTCCGACCAACCCCAACGATTGCGCTCGCGCCACCGCCTGCGCGCGCTTGTCCACCGCGAGCTTCACGAAGATGCTCTTCACGTGCGACTTGACGGTCTCCGGCGCGATACCGAGCGTGCGTGCGATCTCCTTGTTCGACTGGCCGTGCGCGATCAGCCCGATGATGTCGCGCTCGCGTGCGCTGAGCGGCTCGCGCTCCGCGTTGCGCGTGCGGGTTTCGCCGAGCTGATACAGCGCGCGGCTGCCGTCCAGCAGGCGATCGACGTACGCCAGCAGCGCTTTCGCTTGCGCGTCGCCACGCAGCGCGTCACGCACGGCCTGTAGCAACGGCACGATCTGCGGCCCCTGATCGACGATGGATTGGTATAGCCCCGCGGGCGCCGCGGCCTTCAAGACTTCGCGAAAGGTCTCGACGGCCCGCGCGCTTTCGTTCGCCGCCATCCAGACGAGCGCGAGCACCGTGCGTAGGCGCAGCGCGAGATAGCTGCCGTGCCGGCACTCGATGGTTTGCAGCGTGGCGGTCAACGTGTCGGCGGCGTCTTGCGTGCGGCCCTGCGCCATCGCGAGATACGCGCGCGCGAGACCGCGGTAGGTGGCGATCTCCGCGGCAGCGGACGTTGCGGCGGTGCTGGCCGAATCCGCAAGCCGGTCGAGCTGCGCAACGCTGGCCGCGGCTTCCACAATGCGGCCTTCGGCGAGATTGAGCCGTGTGCGTTCGACGAGGGCGCCGGCGCTCAGGCGGTCCCATTTGCGCGCGTAGGCCAATGCCTGAGCCCGGTCGATCAACGCATAGGCCTGCACGGTGTCAGAACGTGCCCCGGCGGTGCGGATGAGCATCCGGTAGGCCATCAGGGCGCTGTCGAGCAACACGGCGGCGTCGATGACCGGCATCAGGTCGCTTACCAGCGCTTCGGCTTCGTCCAGCCGGCCTTGCTCGTAGCGCAGCTGCGCGATCATCGGCGCGACCTGCGCGACGGCGATGGACTTCGGACCGGCGTGCTGCTCCGCGAGCCGCATGGCTTCCTGAAAATACCGCTCGGCCAGCGGGAAGTGCAGTTGCTGCATCTCCACGTGGCCCAGCAGCGTGAGCCGGTAGACCGACGCGAACACGTTGCGCGAGTCTTCCTCTATCGAATACGGAACCCACGGCACCGCGTAGAGTGCTTCCAGGTTGCCCATTTTCCAGTGTGCGAAGCGCACGACGTTGGAAGCCACGTTGGTGGTCCAGACGTCAGTCGATGGCCGTTTGAGGCAGCTTTCGGCGAGCGCGAGGCAGGCGTGCGCGTCGTCCTGAAGGGCGGCCACGACAGAGCGGATCGCCTGGCATTCCCAACGAACTGAATCAGGATCGGCACTTGACGCGGCGTCTTTCTCGATCGTATCGAGCATCGCGCGCGCTTCGTCGAAGCGCATGGCGAGCGCCATTCCCCAAGCGATGGCGAGCGTGACCTTGATCTGCGAACGCATCAGATGCGCCGGGAACTGCCGCTGCCAGCCGAGCAGCGTGAGCAGATCACCTTTCGTGACCAGCGCCATTGCGCAGCGGCCGATCAGCGAGACCGCCTCGTCCGCATCTCCCGCGGCAATGGCATGCCTGACCGCGTCGGTCCATTGCGCCTCCTGCGCGTACCACTGGCATGCGCGGCGATGCAGGTCGGCGACCTCGTCGCGGTGCTGCGTTTGCAGGCGCCGGTGCAGGTATTCGCCCATCAGATGATGGAAGCGGAACCAGGTACCGTCGAGATCCAGCGGTTCGAGCAGCAACTGGCGCGCGGCGATCGACTCCAGCATGGCCTGGCTCGTCCCGACGCCGGTGACCGCCTCGCACAGCGGCGCGCTCAGCCGCTCGAGTATCGAGGTGCGCAGCATGAAGTCGACCATGCCGCCAGGCAGTCGCTTGACCATGTCCTCCAGATAGGCCGCGAAGGGGCGTGACGCGCCCGAGGCCGGCGCGACCTCCGCATCCGGCTTGTGTGCGGCGCGCGCCAGTACCGACGCGGAAATGCGTAATGCGGCGGCCCATCCCTCGGTGCGGGTAAAGAGCGATTTGATGCTGGATGCATGCAGCTTGCCCGGGCACTCGTGCTCGACAAAGCTGCGCGTTTCGTCGAAGTCGAAGCGCAACGTGGAGGCGTCGAGTTCCAGCAGGCTGTTGCCGGCTCGCAGGCGGCCGAGCGGCAGTGGCGGGTCGGTGCGCGTGCAGATCACCACGTGCACATGCGAAGGCGCGTTTTCGACCAGAAACGACACCGCGTCGTGGACGGCGGGAAGGCTGATCAGATGGAAGTCGTCGAGGAAGATGCAGACTTCGTCGTCGACCTCGACGAGCTCGTTGATGAGCGTCGACACGATCGACTGCGCTGGCACGAGCGACGCCGCTGTCGTGAGCCCGATGGCCGACGCGCCGACGCCGTCGCACGCCTGCTGCAGAGCCTGCGCGAGGTGATAGAGGAAGCGCGCGGGCTCGTCGTCTTCACTGTCGAGCGACAGCCACGCCACCAGTACGCCCTCCCTGCGCAAGCGTTCGAGCCAGGTCAGCGCGAGCGAGGTCTTGCCGAAGCCCGCTGGGGCCTTGATGACGGTGAGACGTTTGTTCTCGGCCTCCCCGGCGAGACAGACAAGGCGCGGACGGTCGATCAGGCCCGCGGGAAGCCGGGGCGGATAGATCTTCGTCGCGAGCAAAAGGGGAGGTCTGGCCGTGAACGCCCCTCCAGTCACCGTTCCTGACGCTTCGCTCACGTGCATGGGCTGCTCCGTGTCTGCGGGTTCGCCCCGGCTGCGTCCCCTTTTTTTTCGATCGGTCACCCCTGTATGGGGGATATTGCGCCGCGTCAGCCTGAGAGACCATGGCATCTAACGAAGCGGACGGAAAAATGATAGCCCAACCGCTACGAAGCTGGCACGGTTGAGCGCGACGATTTACGTTGCAGCGCACAAGTCCTCAGCGCGGGAAACCACGAGCAACAGTTCGTTATCCAGAATATTTGGATCATTTCAAGGAGCGGAGCAGGCAATGAAAGTACTTGTACCAGTCAAACGCGTCGTCGACGCAAACGTGAGAGTGCGCGTGAAAGCGGACGGCAGCGGTGCGGATACCGCGAACGTGAAGTTTTCGATGAACCCCTTCGACGAGATCGGGGTGGAAGAGGCCGTTCGCCTGAAAGAGGCCGGCGCCGCGACGGAAGTGGTTGCGGTGTCCTGCGGCGTGCAGGGCTGCCAGGAAACGCTGCGCACGGCGATGGCGACTGGCGCGGACCGCGGCATCCTCGTCGAAACCGATGTGGAGTTGCAGCCGCTCGCTGTCGCCAAGCTTCTGAAGGCGCTGGTGGATAAGGAGCAGCCGCAACTGGTGATGCTCGGCAAGCAGGCCATCGACGACGACGCGAACCAGGTCGGCCAGATGCTGGCTGCGCTGCTTGACTGGCCGCAGGCGACGTTCGCCTCGAAGGTGGAAATCGGCGGCGGCAAGGCTGTCGTGACGCGCGAGATCGACGGCGGGCTGGAGACGATCGAGGTCGATCTGCCCGCGGTCATTACCACCGATCTTCGTCTGAATACGCCGCGCTACGCGAGCCTGCCCAACATCATGAAGGCGAAGAAGAAGCCGCTCGACGTGGTGAAGCCCGACGCGCTGGGCGTGGACGTCGCGCCGCGACTGGAAACACTGAAGGTAGCCGAACCGCCGAAGCGCGAACCCGGTGTGCGCGTGGCCGATGCCGCGGAACTCGTGGCGAAGCTGCGCAACGTGGCCCAAGTGATCTGATACGCCAAGGAAAAGGAAACAGAAATGACAGTCCTCGTAATTGCAGAGCACGACAATCAGGTGCTCAAGGCAGCGACCCTGAACGCTGTGACCGCCGCCGCGCGTCTCTCAGACGACATCCATGTTCTCGTGGCCGGATCGCAATGCGCGAACGTGGCCGAACAGGCGGCGCGCGTTGCCGGTGTGACCCGCGTGCGCATCGCCGATGCCGCCCATTACGGCCATGCGCTGGCCGAAAATCTTGCGGCGCTCGTCGTGAACGTCGCCCCTGAATATAGCCACGTGCTGGCGCCGGCCACCACGACCGCAAAGAACGTGATGCCCCGCGTGGCCGCACTGCTCGATGTCGCACAAGTCTCGGACATCATTGCCGTGGAATCCGCCGATACGTTCGTGCGCCCCATCTACGCGGGCAACATTCTCGCGACCGTGCGCAGTGCCGACCGCATCAAGGTCATCACCGTGCGCACGACGGCCTTCGACGCCGCGAGTGCGCAAGGCGGCGGCGCTGCCGTCGAGCCGCTGGAGGCAGCAGCCGAAGTGCCTCGGGCCCGTTTCGTGAGCCAGCAACTGACGCGCTCCGAGCGGCCTGAGCTGACCTCCGCGCGACGCGTGGTTTCCGGAGGACGGGGGATGGCCTCCGGCGATAACTTTGCACTGCTTGAAGATATCGCCGGCAAGCTTGGTGCAGCGGTGGGCGCTTCGCGAGCGGCGGTGGATGCCGGCTTCGTGCCCAACGACTATCAGGTGGGCCAGACCGGCAAGGTGATCGCGCCGCAACTCTACGTTGCGGTGGGTATTTCGGGTGCGATCCAGCATCTGGCAGGCATGAAGGACTCGAAAGTAATCGTCGCGATCAACAAGGATGAGGAAGCGCCGATTTTCCAGGTCTGCGATTACTGGATCGTCGGCGACCTTTTCAAGGTTCTGCCCGAACTCTCGCGCGAACTGGACACACTGCAGCAAGGCTGACGAAGGAGCCGACCATGACGACCTATATTGCCCCTCTGCGCGACATGCGCTTTGTGATGACCGAGCTGGCTGGCCTCGACTCGATCTCGGCATTGCCCGGTTTCGATGACGTCTCGCCGGAACTCGCCGATGCGGTGCTCGACGAAGCAGCGAAGTTTGCGACCGAAGTGCTCGACCCGCTCAACAAGCCCGGCGACGCGCAGGGTGCGCGCTTGATGAAGCATGGCGTGGCTTCGGCGGAGGGATTCCCGCAGGCCTATGCGCAATACGTTTCGGGCGGCTGGTGCGGCCTCGCCGGCGATCCGGAATTCGGCGGACAGGGCTTGCCGGAGTTGATGCACGCGTCCGTGGTGGAGATGTGGAATTCATCGAACATGGCATTCGCGCTGTGCCCGATGCTTACCGCCGGCGCAACGGAAGCGATTCGCCTGCACGGCTCCCAGCCGCTGAAGGAGCGCTATTTGCCCATGCTCGTGAGCGGCGAATGGACCGGCACGATGAACCTGACCGAGCCGCAAGCCGGCTCGGACCTCGCGGCTGTCCGAACGAAAGCCGAGCCGGATGGGGAGCGCTATCGTATTCGCGGCCAGAAGATATTCATCACGTGGGGCGATCACGACATGACAGACAACGTGATCCACCTCGTGCTCGCGCGCCTACCTGACGCGCCAGAAGGCGTGCGCGGCATTTCGCTCTTCCTCGTGCCCAAGTTCCTGCTGAACGACGACGGCACGCTTGGCGAGCGCAATGACGTGCGCTGCATCTCTCTCGAGCACAAGCTCGGCATTCACGCGAGCCCGACTTGCGTGATGAGCTTCGGCGAAAACGACGGCGCGATCGGTTACCTGGTCGGCCAGCAGAACAAGGGCCTGGCGCACATGTTCACGATGATGAACGAAGCGCGCCAGAAGGTGGGCATCCAGGGCCTCGCGATGGCGGAGCGCGCGTGGCAGCAGGCCCGCGAATACGCGAAGGAGCGCGTGCAAGGGCGCCTCGCGAGCGGCAAATCGCCCAACGCGGTCGCGATCGTACATCACCCGGACGTGCGCCGCATGCTGATGACGATGAAGGCGCAGGTCGAAGCGATGCGTGCCTTTGCCTACGTCATGGCAAGCGACATGGACCGCGCGCACCGGCATCCCGACGGCGACGAGCGCGCGCGTCACCAGGCTCGCATCGACCTGCTGATTCCGGTGCTCAAGGGCTGGTGTACCGAACTCGGTGTCGAGATCGCGTCGATGGGCGTACAGGTGCATGGCGGCATGGGCTACATCGAAGAAACGGGCGCTTGCCAGTTTTTGCGCGACGCGCGGATCGCGACGATCTACGAAGGCACGACCGGCATTCAGGCGGCAGACCTGGCCGGCCGCAAGCTGGCGTCCGATCGCGGCATGGCGATGGCGGCGCTGATTGCGCAGATGCGCGAGCTCCTGCCGGCACTGGAGCGCAACACCGATGCGCAAGTCGTATCGATCTGCACGCGTTTTGCCGCGGCCGTTCAGACACTCGAGGACGCCACCGGCTGGATGCTGGGCGCATTCGCTAAAGACGCCGACGAAGCACTCTGCAGTTCGGCGGATTACCTGATGCTCGTGGGCTATGTGTGCGGCGGCTGGCAGATGGCACGCGCAGCTGAGGTGGCGGCGCAGAAGGGGGCGTTGCACGAAGATCCGGAGTTCTATCAAGCCAAGCTCGCCACCGCACGCTTCTACGCGGAAAAGATCCTGCCCAAGGCCTCTGCGTTGCTGGAAGCGATCAAAGTGGGCACATCGGGCGCGGTTGTCATCGAACAGCTATAAAGCCGGTTGGACGGAATTTTCTGAAATCTCCGTTACGATAAATTCGGAATCCAAATCAAAAATGAAAGTGAAGAAATTCGTATGTCTCGCCCTGATACCCGGGGCGATTTGTAGTAGCGCGATGGCCCAGAGTGCGGGCAGCCTCATTACCAGCGTGGGTGGGGCGTGGCTCGACTTTGGGCAATCGTCGGCGACTCCCATGACGAGCACCACGGCGTTCGGCACCTATACTTCGCCCGGCACGGGCGGCCAGATTCACAATACGTTCACCGCCGAACTCTCGATGACGTATTTCGTCACCGACCACATCGCGCTCGACCTGGCGAGCGGCATACCGCCCAAGCTCAAGCTCTATGCGCAGGGCAGGGTGACGCCGGTCGGCCCGAGCGGTCCGGGGCTCGACCTGGGCAACCTGCAGCCGCTCGCCACTACGCGCTCGTGGCCGCCTATCCTCTTCGTGAAATATTACCTTGGGGATGCGCAGTCGAAATTCCGGCCGTTCGCGGGCGTGGGCGTGAATTACACGTGGTATTCACACACCGAACTCAACTCGACTTTTAGCGGCGCATTGCAGCAGTTCGCAGGGCCGGGCAGCCACGTCGAGAGTTCGTTGAGTCCGTCCTGGAATCCGGCGTTCAACGTGGGCGCCTCGTACAACTTCAGCAAGAACTGGTACGCTACGGCGTCGGTAACGTATTTGCCGCTCAAGACGAATGCGACAGTGACAGCCTATGCCGCCAATGGACAACCTGCGCTCACGAACAAGACGCGCATTACCGCGAATCCCTGGATTACGTTCGTGGGGGTCGGATACCGCTTCTGACCGAACTCAATGCGCGACGCGTTCGGCTTGGGCACCTCGCGCACCTTGCATCGGTACGGATAAGCCGCTAACACCATTGTGCAATTGAGTCGGGCACCGCTTTGCGCTTAAGCTTTCTCTCTGGAAGGCCACGGCGCCGAGCCAGCGAGCCGATTGTCCAAGGAGAAGATAGTCGTGAAGATCTCTCATCTGCCTCGATGCGTCGCGTTCGGCGCGGCCTTCGTCTCGAATGCGATTTACGCGCAGGAGATCGGCGCCAGCCTCGATTGCCATCTCGGTCCCCACACGTTCATCGAGCAGCTGGTCAACGAAAAGGAGATCGATCCGATACCCATGAAAGTGTCGGCCAACTCGGTCAACGCGTATCGACTCAAGCCGAACCAGAATTTGACTGCGCTAGGTTTCAAAGTGCGGGCTGTCTTTGGCTTTTCCCCGAACGACGAGATGTTCACCCAGAAAATCAGCGCAGGTGAAACGCCCCATCGGGTCTATGGTGTCGTCGTAATGGCAGGCAAAGAGGCGGTTAGCGATCGCGTTCGTGAAGCCGGAAGTCCGGCGACAGTGAGGGAAGTCATGCCGCTCGTCATGACGGTGGTCGTTTGTGAACAGTAGCTCGTCTTCAAGCACCTCATGCCCCGTGAATCATTCCGGCCAGCAAATCAGAATGCCGGGTGACACTCGAAGGTCAACTCCGTTCCTTGCTCTTGCAACTCGCGCCCGCTTCGAATGAAGTCGAAACTGGCGCCAACCTGCATGCCACGTTGTGCGCAGTAGTCACTGGCGGTGCTCACAGCCTTTCGATATGCGCCCGCCCACGACAGTCGGGCGCCACGTGTACTCGCGGTGACGGTAAACACATTCGGCTTGTCGGTGGCGGTGACACCCGATGTGCTCGCGCAAGCTGCCACTGATAGTACGCAGGCGGCAAGCGACAAGCACACGAGCGGCCTTTGCAGACCGCTCCGGGTGATACCCAAAAAGTGAAGGTTGCTCACAGCGACTGTTCAGATGCGACGGTTGCAGACGGCGCATCGGCAATGCTGGCTCCGCGCTGCGCGAGAAGCTTGACAATAAAGTCCCACGCCATTAACAAAGCGCCCACGGCGAACACGATGTCACCTGGCATGCGCATCCACTGCCAGAAGGTGGTGGTGCTGTAGAACTCGAGGCTTCGTGCATACGCATAGCCGTGCGTGTAAGCCGCTAGCAGTTGCGGCCAGCCAACCGGGTAGAAGTTCATCACGATCCACATCACGAGGCCGGTGTTGTAGAGCCAGAATGCCCACACGCCGCAGCGATCGCTCCACGCGCGATGGCCGTTCAGATAGCGCAAGACCATGTAGATCAGACCAATCGCGAGCAGTCCGAACGCACCGAACATCGACGTATGCGCGTGGTTCAACGTGAGGAAGGTGCCATGCTCGTAATAGTTGACGAGCGGCGCGTTGAGCGTACCGCCGCCGAACACCCCGGCGCCGACGAAATTCCAGAACGCAGAGCCGAGAATGTAGAGAAAGGCAAGTCGATACGGGAAATCCTTTTCGCGCTGGATGTGACGCTGCTGCTCGATGGCTTCAAGCACCAGCAGGAAGAGCGGCAAGACTTCGAGGAACGAGAACATGCTGCCGAAGCTCACCCAGAGATTCGGCTCGCCTGCCCAGTACATATGATGGCCAGTACCGAGCACGCCGCCGACCATAATCAGGATCCATTCGAACAGCACAGCGCGTTCAACCATCTGCCGTGACACCAGTTCGAGCGCCATGAGGAAATAGCCTGTTACCGCCGCCGCGAACAACTCGAAGGCAAGCTCGACCCAGAGGTGCACTACCCACCAGCGCCAGAAGTCGGTGATCGAGAACGAGGGGTTGGGTGAGCCGAACGGAATCATGCCAAACACGTAGAGCACCGTGACGCTCAGCGTGGCGCCCCAGAGAAGATGCTCGATCCGGAAAAGGCCGTAGAGCGATCCGCCGCTTTGCTTGAACAGCGTCTTGAGCGTGGGCCAGAACGCACGCAGCAATACCAGACACCATACGGCGAGGCCGGCAAAGAAGAGAACTTGCCAGAAGCGGCCCAGTTCCAGATAAGACAGTCCCTGGTTACCGAACCAGAACCAGTGTGTCTTGATCACGCCCATCACACCGAGGTAATCGCCGATCAGCGCCCCAGCGACGATCACTACCAGTACCCAGAAAATGAGGTTGACCAACGCCCGCTGCCCGGCAGGTTCGCGCTTGCCGATCAACGGCGCGAGGAAGAGGCCCCCAGCGATCCAGCTAACGCCGATCCAGACGATCGGGGCCTGCAGGTGGACGCTGCGCAGGGCGGCAAACGGCAGCCATTTGTCCAGTTCGATGCCGTAAAAGCTCGTGCGATCGGTGTAGTAGTGCGCCATGATCGAACCCGCGAGAATCTGCACCAGCAGGACGGCGGCCACCACCAAAAAATACTTCCAGAGCGCACGTTGACTGGGCGTGGGTTCCTTGAAGCCTCGCAGCACCGGTTCGAAAGTTTCATTCGCGGCCTTGGGCTCGATCCAGAGGCGAAAGATCATCAGGATCGCGCCGATCGCGAAAAATATCATCGTGAACGAAATCCACGTCCACTGGAACGTGGCAGCAGTGGGGGAGTTGCCGACCAGCGGCTCGGGCGGCCAGTTGACTGTCCACGAATAGTCCTTGCCGGGGCGGCGCGCGACGGTCGTGAGGGACGAATACAGGATGAAGCTCGCGGTTTGCGTTGCTGAGGACGCGTCGAGCGAACGTGCCCCCGTATACCCTTGCGCAAAGTTGTCATTGAGCAGCGCTGCGCTGATGCGTGGCCGCAACGTCTGAATCGCCTGCGCCACGCTGTCAGGAAGCACAACCTGCTGCTGACTCAGATCGATTCCCTGCAGTTGTGCCTGCATGGTGCGGGTGACGCTTGCCTGCTGATCGGCCGTCGCGACGTCGAACGATTTGCCGTAGCGCGACAACGCCAGATTGTTTCGCACCTCCTTCGCCAGCTCGACGAGGTACTTGGCGGTGAAGTCTTCACCAAAGTAGGACCCCATGCCATAAAGGCTGCCGAAATCCATCAGATCCGCTTGCTGAAATCCCGACTTGCCCGCGACGATGTCGGCGTAACTCATCACCGGTGCGCCGTTGGGCGCGACCATCTGCTGTGGCAGTGGCGCTGCCTGCTGATAGGTGGCGCGCGTTGCCAGGATCATTCCCAGCCAGCAGAGCGCGGTGACGACGATGAAAACCCAGATCAGGACCCGGCTCGTGCGATCTTGCGGACAGCGATTGCCCGCAGTGAGCGGCTTTGCATTCATGGTTCCATTCCTTCGCGAAATGCCCGAGCGCAGTCTTCGGCGATCGAATACTCGTTTGCGATTCCGAGTATCAATCCTTTGCGGCTGCCAGGTGGCGGATTGGATAGATCTGGAGTACAAGTGATGAGGAGTCCAAATGCAGGTGATGGGCAATTGACCTCCAGCGCCGCGAGCGCCGTTCAGCACTCGGAGCCGATACCATCATGTCGCAATTGCGAAAACAAGAAAATCGTACCAACGGCTCGCGTAGCTCCCCAGAAGGGTAGTGGGGTCATACATGTGTATGTTGGGAGTCGTTCCGGGTTAGAAAAACGCGTTGCACGTTTCAGGCCGGTTGCACCGGTACGATTCGAATGGCTATGAATTCATTGCAGGGGTGTCGTCATTGCGTGGCGGCGCGCCATGCCGAGCCACCGCGATTCACTCAGCGGTGGCGGTCGCTTCAATCACGGGCAATCGACATTGAAACGTTGCGCCGTGCCCGGCGTTGTTGAATGCCAATATGATTCCGCCATGTGCTTCGATGATCGAACGGCACATCGCGAGGCCTATCCCCTTGCCACCGCGTTTCGTCGTGAAAAAAGCGTCGAACAACCGATAGGCGTGCTCCGGCGCGATTCCGGTGCCGGTATCGCGCACGCTGACGATCAGAAATCCACCGGTTTCCATGCACGATTCGATCAGGAGCTCGCGCGGCCTGTCATCGATGTCTGCCATGGCCTGAATGCCGTTCAGGATCAGGTTGATGAAAACCTGCTGAAGCTGAACGCGATCGCCAAGCAGGGGCGGCAGACCGCGAGCAAGGCGCAGTCGCAGCGAGACGCTGTGGTTCGATACGTCGTGACGAACGAGGGGCATCACGTCATGAACCAGGTCGTTTAGCTCCAGTCGTGTCGCTTGCAGCGCGGACGGAGTCGCGAGGCTGCAAATGGACCGGACGATTTCGCTCGCGCGCAGCCCGAGGCCAATGATGTTTTGCACGCTGGCCGCCGCCTCCTCGTATGCCGGTGTCTCTCGATTGAGCCATCGCAGGCATGCTTCACCGTGTGTGACGATCGCGCCGAGCGGCTGATTGACTTCGTGTGCGATGTACGCGCTCAGCTGGCCGAGCTGAATGATTGGATCGGCATTTTCGCTGTGCGGCATTACCTTCATCCTCGGTTGAATGCGCAGCCGGCATGAGATGCACGTAACTGAACGCGTTCAGTTACAATAGCGCCTGAAGTTCCGTGATGTCAAGAAAGACCCTGCCGGCGGTGTTCTTGCGCCATGCCGGCCCGACTACTCTCAATGAACGTACACCTTGAGCAAACGTACCCCTGGAAGCGGCAGTCTGAGCCGCGCGAAGACACCCGAAGACAAGGCGAAAGTCAGGCAGGCATTCGTCGACGCCGGCCGTCGGCTGCTGGCACAAGAAGACGCGTCCCAGGTCTCGCTTCGCCGCATAGCGGCCGAGGCGGGTTATTCGCCTGCGTCTATTTACCAGTACTTCGATGACCAACGGGCACTGTTCGTCGCGGTTCGCGAAGACGATCTCACGGCTGCGGCGGAATACTTCGAGGAGGTGGCGTCGGGTGTGACCGATCCGATCGAGCGCGTGCGCCAGGTGTCGTTGCGCTCGGTCGACTATTGGCTCAGTCGTCCCGAGCAGTTCGACTTCCTGTTTGCGATGGCCGGGAAAAAAACCGATATTGCGGACGATGACGAGATGCGCTTCGGCGAATCACCCGTCGTCATGCGAGCGCTCAATGTTTATTATCATGCCGTCGACGCATTATTCGACGCGTTGCCGGAGCCGCCGCTACCCAATCGGCTTGCCGGGGACACCCTGATCGCAGCAATCTACGGCGTGGTGCTCGTGCCGCGCACGACTCCGACGAAGCGTTGGTCCGACACCTGCAGGATGGTCGAACTGACCGTCGACGCG
The DNA here is from genome assembly GCF_004353905.1 of Paraburkholderia guartelaensis. Classification (GTDB taxonomy): domain Bacteria; phylum Pseudomonadota; class Gammaproteobacteria; order Burkholderiales; family Burkholderiaceae; genus Paraburkholderia; species Paraburkholderia guartelaensis. The sequence continues at coordinate 110,532 of NZ_SMOD01000024.1, forward strand.
ATCATCGACAACTGGGTCTCTGGCAGGGTACGTGACGGGCATACCAGGCGCAGTCTTGCGACGAAGCGCAAGCCACGGTAGGTTGGGCGCTTTCAGGCGCCTGGCAAGTCATCTCGCTGAACGGAATCATCTACTATTCCATTGAGACTTACCGGATCGAGGCATAGCCATGTTCGACGTCCCACTCCTCCATATTGAAGACGATGTGCTTTTTAGCTACCAGATCGGAGGCCGCGTGCATCAGATACAGGTCACGGCTCAATGTCTCTCGGCTATCTTCCGGTCCGATGGCAGTCAGGAGGGCAACGAGATTTCCGTGCGCGAGAACGCTGAACAGATTCTGCGCGTGGCTTCCGACAAGGTCATGCGGGGCGCACTCTCGCCGGTGCGTGTGAACGCGACAGATTTTTGATTGCGTCGGATACGGCGTCCCGCGTCACTGCGTACCCCGGACCGACCGTCTGCGGCAGGCTCACGCCACCTGCAAATCACTCGTGTTGTAGAGAACCAGTTGATCGTTCTTGCTGGATTCAGCAAAACTGCCTTTCAGATGTTCAACCCACGTTCTCACCTTGGCGTCGAGAAACATCTTCGACGCAAAGAGTGCGTAGATGTCAACGTGTTCAAACTGGCAGGCAGGCAGTATGTGCACGAGGCGTCCATCGCGGAACGCATCAACGGCTGCATGGAGCGGCAGCAAACCCACTCCCATCCCAAGTTCGAGGGCATCGGCAAGCGAAGATTGCGAACTGATGCACAGCCCGGGTTGCAGGGAAACCGTTTCGCAGCCGTTTGACCCTTGCGACGTCAATTCAACACTGTCCGACCACGTGGGCGCGAGACAAACGAGACTATGGTTCGCAAGGTCGGCGAGCCGGTTGATCATCGGATGCACGTCGAGATAGTTTGGAGACGCGCACATCACGCTGTAGGACCTGCCAAGACGCGTACCGATGAGCGAAGAATCGCGCAGCACCTCGGTCGCCACGACGGCCATGTCGAATTCGCCGGCGAGAAGGTTGACCGGAGAGTCCGATAGCGTCAGTCCAACCTGCACGGACGGGTGCCGCTCTCGATAGGATCTCACTGCAGGCACCAGATAGTGCTGCGCAAGCGATTGGGAGGCGTGAATCCTAAGGCAGCCTGTGGGACTGATGTGAATCGATTTGGCTTCAGCTTCTGCCTCGTCCAGCGCTTCGAGAATGGAGTGGCACCGCGCCAGATAGCGTTTGCCCGCGGGCGTCAAGGCAATCCGCCGCGTCGTGCGATGCAAGAGCCGTGTAGCCAGGTGCTGTTCGAGATCGAAAATGAGCCGCGAGACTGAACCCGTACTCATGTTCAGTTCCCGAGCCGCCGACGTATAGCTTGCGCCATCGGCCACACGCTCAAAAATTCGCATGCTTTTCAACAAATCCATAATCGTTTCTCCGCTCCGGATTTCGGTCAGGACCTCGATGAGGACACTGTCGAAAGTCCGAACCATCCATGTCGATTAGTACCGGATAAAAGGTAACGTAGTGGCGTTCCGGTGACAAATGTGGGATTGGATGTGGAGATCACGTGATAGGCCAGGTGAATCATACGTTCGTATAACCTTACGGAATGAAGGTTCGCTGCTATCCAGCGACTTCCCGCCAGGCGAAAGGAAACGCCCTTTGCCGTGGCGCGTGCAGACTGGATTTTCGGACATGAATGGCACGCTCAGACCATCCAGGCCGCGGGGGCAGGGATATCCTCACGGTACGGGACCGTCGCATTTGCCAATACGGGGCGCGGGTGCAGTGACTGTCCTGAGACCGCGCCGGTTCTGCGTTGGGCCGTATCGCAGTTGCTGCCGGAGCGGGAGAGGGAGATGCGTGCTGAGCCGGTTTCGGCCGTTAAGAAAATGGACCCTGCGGATGATCTGGACTCGATGGTATACGTGATCGACGACGACGAGGCAATGCGGATTGCGCTCGTCGACCTGTTGCATTCCATCGGGTTAGGCGCCCAGGCGTTCGCGTCCTGCCGAGAATTTTCGGCATGCCATAAGGAGGACGTACCGAGTTGCCTGATTCTTGACGTCAGGTTGCACGGCGAGACTGGGCTGGCATTCCAGGATGAACTCGTGAAGACCGGTATTCGGATGCCGATCATCTTCATGACCGGGTATGGCGACGTCGCCATGTCCGTGAAGGCGATGAAAGCCGGTGCAGTGGACTTTCTCCCTAAACCATTCCGCGAACAGGACATGCTGGACGCGGTCACCAATGCGCTGACATGCGATAGCGAACGGCTCGCGGCTCAACGAGCGCTCGCCGCGCTACGCGCCTCCTACGCGTCTTTGAGTCCTCGGGAGCAGCAGGTGATGCTGTACGTCGTGGACGGCTTGATGAACAAGGAAATCGCCAGCGAGCTGAACCTCAGCGAAATCACCGTCAAGATTCATCGTGCTCAAGTCATGAGAAAAATGGCCGCGCGCTCGGTCGCGGATCTCGTCAGAATGACTGCGGCGCTCGGGATAGAGACGCCAAAAGGCAAGCCTGCATGGGAGACTTGGGACGCGCAGGAAAACTATTGATCTCCATCCCATTCAGCAGCATTTCGGGCGGCCGTGTCGCTCGCATCGGTGCCGCTGCGCATACGCAATTGCTGCGGTGTAACGCCCATCCTTCTGCGCACCACGCGGGTAAAGTGCGAAGCATCCGCGAAGCCAGCGCGGCGCCCAATTTCACCCACCGTCACCCGCGAGAATATGTTCGATTCGAGCATCCGCAGCGCGCAATTCATCCTTGCATCGAGCAGTTGATCGGCGAAGGTCTGCTGGCATCCCGCCAGCGCTCGATGTAGTGTGCGCACCGAGATGCCGAGCGAGTCGGCGACGGCTTCGGCGGTCAGGCCATGCTCGTGGCAGCGCTGGGCGAGGCAGTCGCTCACGCGATCCCGCAACGATCGCTCGGCAGGCTTGCTGTGCGGCTCCTGACCGCTCATCTCATGGGCGATGAGCGCGAGCAGGGCGCCCACCTGGTCGGCGAGCACGCTGTGCGGGATGGGCGCGTTCGCAACCGCATCAGGCAACAGCTGGATCAGGTAGGCGGCAAGGGCCGCGCCCCAGTTGGAATTACCCGGAATGCGCCGACCAACAAGAGAGCCAACGTCGGGAATCCAGCGTTTGAGCCACTCAACGGGAATGCCGATGTTGAGAAATTCGTACCACCGCACCAGATCAATGCCGCAATTGAGGTCCGAATCGACGAGTACGAGGTCGCCGGGCGCGAGGCACAGATCGTTGCGATGTGAGACGTGATAGGTGTTATTCAGGCTCATCATCAGGTGATACTGGCGTTGGCCGCTACGCGCCAGTTCGCTGCGCCCCCGGCCGCAAGTGTGCGGAGTGCCCGACTGCCGCACGACCGTCAGCGGCCCGCAGGCCACCACAGTCATGCTCGCTTCGAACTCGCGTGGATTGCGTGCCCGGACATACAGGGGAATCATTGCCGAGGTCAGCACATCCGCCCAGACATCGAGGCGCTGGGGGGCAGGCAGGTCACGGGTCGACCACCGCGCGACCTCTGCAATTCCACTGCCGTTCATGAGCGAATCCCCTGGGTTGGGTGGGAATGGGAAAAGGGCCGCCACGCCGCTGCAAGAAGTATAGGTGCTGGCCCGGACGAGGTCGCGTACAAGGCCGCGCCGTTGTAGCGAAATCCTTAATAAAGACTCGCAACAGCGGACTAAGGCCGACGTAAAGCATGATTCAGCCACCGCTCCAGCTCATCGGGGTCCATCGGCTTTTCGAGCAAGGCAAACGCGCCGGTTGCCAGAACTTCGGCGCGCAGAGAGGCAGTTGGACCCGCGGTGACGAAAACGACAGGAGGCGCGAGTCCCAGCTCCAGAAGGCGGCTATACATCGCCAGCCCGGACATACCCGGCATTTTGATGTCTGAAATGAGGAATGCCGTGTTGTGAACGTCCTCTGAATCCAGGAATCGCTCCGCGGAATCGAATGCCCGCACGATCCACCCGAATGCTTGCACGAGGCGCGCAGTCGCCGAGCGGAAAGGCTCATTGTCATCGACGATGGAAACGACCTGGGGCGCACGCATGCAGCGATCCCTCGATTAGCTTTGCTCAGTGAACGCTACGCAATCGTGCATCGGTACCAGGCTGCGAGCCAAGCGATGAAGATTGTTCGTTGGTGTAATCGGCTTACACCAAAGTATGACTCGCCTGGCACATCGTATGGGCAGCGCTGGTGCATACCATCGCGACTTCGCCCGCTGAATTGCAGTCCGTTCGATTCTCCCACCGTCGAGTTGATCACGGTACGGGAAAATCGGGCGGATTAGTGCGTAGATAGTGAGTGACCGGCAAACCCGGTGATGGTGAAATTGTCCATGAGTTGAACAGTTCGTGTGGAATCCACAGACTCATGGAACAGACACTTGCACAGCAATCGTTCGAAACGATTGTCTATGAACAGCGGAACGCTGCCGCTGTCATCACGCTGAATCGCCCCGAGGTCCTCAATGCGCTGAACCAGAAAGCCATCCGTGAATTGAAAGCAGCATTCGAATGCGCGCGGGACGATGCGCGTATTGGCGGCGTCATCGTGACCGGTGCAGGCGATCGTGCGTTCATCGCGGGAGCGGACATCGGTGAACTGGCCGCCGCAACGCCTGTCGAGGCCGTGCATGCAGCGCGCGCCGGACAGGCTTTGCTCGATCTCGTCGAAAACCTGGGCAAGCCCGTCATCGCGGCAGTCAATGGTCTCGCGCTCGGCGGTGGATGTGAAACGGCGTTGGCGTGCACGATCCGTCTGGCAACCCCTAACGCGAGATTCGGGCAGCCCGAGATCAAGCTCGGTCTCATTCCCGGCTTCGGCGGAACGCAGCGCCTTCCTCGCGTGGTCGGCAAGAGCGTTGCCCTGCAACTCATCCTCACGGGCGAAATGATTCCGGCGGAAGAAGCACTGCGCATTGGGCTCGTGAGCGAAATTGTCGAGCCATCGAAATTGATCGACCGCGCGCAAGAGATTCTCGCGAAGATCAACGCGAATGCGCCGCTTTCGGTGCGTCATGCGATCGCGGCCGTCAATCGCGGTCTCGATGGCTCGCTCTCAGAGGGGCTCGCGCTCGAAGCGGCATTGTTCGGGGTATGTGCCTCCACCGACGACAAGACGGAAGGCACGAAAGCCTTCCTGGAAAAACGGCCTCCCAAATTCACAGGTCGATAAATCGCGGCTCTCGCCACTCCCTTCGCGACCGGCTGCGCCGGGCGCGCAAGCTATGGGAAGCGGGCAGATCAAAATCATGGAGGTGACTCGATGAACGTCGGCAATCACATCTTCTCCGGTCTGAAGGTGCTCGACCTTGCGAGCTACATTGCGGGCCCTGCCGCGACGACGATCCTTGCCGACTTCGGCGCCGACGTGATCAAGGTCGAGCCGCCGGGCACCGGGGACGTCTACCGCTACTTTTCGGCGATGCCGCCGAACCCGACGAGTGACGTCAACTATGCGTGGCAACTGACGAACCGCAACAAGCGCGGCATTGCGATCGATCTGAAGAAGCCCGACGCCAAAGAAGTGCTGCATCGCCTCGTGCGCTGGGCCGACGTGGTCGTCGTGAACTTTCCGCCGCGTGTCAAGGCGTCGCTCGGCTGCACTTACGAGGACTTCGCGCCGCTCAACGACAAGCTCATCTACGCCGACGTAACGGGATATGGCGCCGAAGGCCCGGAGGCCGACACGCCGGGATTCGATGTCACCGCATACTGGGCGCGCTCCGGCCTGATGGAAGTCACGCATGACGCCGGCAGTCCGCCGACGCTGCCGATCCCGGGCATTGGCGACCACGCGACGGCCACGACGCTCTATGCGGCGATCGTAACCGCGCTCTACGTGCGCGCCACGACCGGCAAGGGCAGCCATGTCTCGACCTCGTTGATCGCCAACGGCATCTGGGCCGCGGGCGCGTGGGTAGAAGGCGGCCTGAACGGCGGCCACTTCTTCGCTCAGCACGACCGCAAGGCACCGCCCAATGCGCTGCTCAATCCTTACCAGACCGCCGACAAGCGCTGGATTCTGCTCGTTGCTGCGCAGCGCAAGGACTGGCCGGGCTTCTGCAAGGCGATCGGCAAGCCCGACCTGCTGGAGGACCCGCGCTTCGTCGACGAGAACCGCATCGCCAACTCCGCACAACTGGTCGAGATTCTCGACCCGATGTTCGCGAGCCGGCCGCTCGCATACTGGAAACAGGTGCTCGATGCCGGCCGCGTGATCTTCGGTGTCGTTCAGGTCGCGACAGAAATCATCGACGACCCGCAATTGCCGGCCAACGGGATCGTCGTACCGCTCGCGCAGCCCGGCGGAAAGGAAGCCCGCACCGTCAGCAGCCCGTTTCAGGTGCTCGGCTCGCCGAAAGTGAAGCCCACGGCGGCCCCGCAACTCGGCGAACACGGTGCGCAGATCCTGCAGGAACTGGGGTTCGACGAAGCCGAGGTCGAGCGCTTGAACGATGCGGGCGCGGTCGCACGATTCAAGGGCGCGTCGTGAGCGAGGCCACGCCTTCCATCCCGCACGGCAACTATGGAGCATTCCATGACTGAAGACGAAGTGCGCGCATCGGCCTACGCGATGCCACTGACGAGCCCCGCTTATCCGAAGGTGCCGTACCGGTTCGTCGATCGCGAGTTCGTGATCATCACGTATCGCACCGATCCGGAGGCGCTTGCGCGAGTGGTCCCGGCTCCGCTCAGGCCTGTCGAGCCGATCGTCAAGTACGAGTTCATCAACATGCCCGATTCGAGCGGGCTTGGCTCCTACACCGAATCCGGCCAGGTGATACCCGTTACGCTCGACGGCGTTGCCGGTGGCTTCACGCATGCGATGTATCTCGACAGCGAGGCCGGCATCGCCTCCGGTCGCGAGCTGCTGGGTTTTCCCAAGGTGCTCGCGCAACCGAAGCTCGAGGTGCGCAACGACGCGCTCGTTGGCACGCTCGACTACAACGGCGTGCGCGTAGCCACGGCCACGATGGCCTACAAGTACAAGGCGCTCGATCTCGCCTCGGTCAGGAAGACCCTCGAGGCGCCTGGCTATCTGCTGAAGATTTTGCCGCACGTGGACTGCACGGCGCGCGTGTGTGAAATCGTCAGGTATTACATCGAGGATCTGACTGTAAAGGGCGCGTGGACAGGCCCTGCCTCGCTGGAACTGCATCCGCACTGTTTCGCGCCCGTCGCCAAGCTGCCGGTGCTCGAGGTGCTGTCGGCCGTGCATCTGCTGACCGACCTGTCACTCGGCAAGGCCGAAGTGGTCTACGACTATCTGTCCCATACGCAGTCCTGATCATCATCCGCGAGACTCACCATGCCAGAGACAAAGCTTCCTCACGCGCTGCCGGCGCCCGATAGCGATTTCTACATGATCCACCAGGTCTTGAGCGACGACGAGCAGGCGCTCCTCAAGAAGGTGCGCAGCTTCATGGAAGGGACCGTGGCGCCCGTCATCAACCAGTACTGGGCCGACGACAAATTCCCGTTCGAGCTGATCCCCGGCATCCAGGATCTGAATATCGTCGGTATTGGTTTCGAGGGCTATGGCTGCCCCGGCGGCAGCGTTCTGCTCGACGGCTTCATGGCCATGGAAATTGCGCGTGTCGACGCCTCGATCGCCACGTTCTACGGTGTGCACAGCGGCCTCGCCATGGGTTCCATTTACCTCGGCGGGTCCGAAGAGCAGAAGCAGAAGTGGCTGCCGCCCATGGCCCGTCTCGAGAAGGTGGGCTGCTTTGGCCTGACCGAGCCGCTTGTCGGCTCGGGCGCCGGCGGCGGGCTGCTCACGACCGCGAAGCGCGAAGGCGATACCTGGGTGCTCAACGGCCAGAAGCGCTGGATCGGCAATTCGCCGTGGTGCGATATTTCCATCATCTGGGCTCGCGACGTCGACGACAACCAGGTGAAAGGATTCATCGTGGAAAACAAGACGACGCCGGGGTTCTCGGTTTCGAAGATCGAGCGCAAGGTCGCGCTGCGGGTCGTGCAAAACGGCGTCATCACACTCGATAACTGCCGTGTGCCGGAAGAGAACCGCCTGCAGGGCGATTCGACCTTCCGTGACACGGCGCGCGTGCTGCGGCTGACCCGCCAGTATGTGGCGTGGGAATCGGTGGGCTGCAGCATGGGCGCGTATGAACACGCGCTGAAGTATGCGCAGACGCGCGAACAGTTCGGCAAGCCAATCGCCTCGTTCCAGATGGTCCAGGACCTGCTCGCGAAGATGCTCGGCAATATCACGGCTTCGCAGTGCATGGTCGTACGCCTCGCGCAATTGCAGGACCAGGGCAAGCTAAAGGACGAGCATGCTTCGCTCGCCAAGGCGTTCTGCACGGTCCGCATGCGCGAGACGGTCGGCTGGGCCCGCGAAGTACTGGGCGGCAACGGCATCGTGCTTGACTACAACGTCGCGCGCTTCATGGCCGACTCGGAAGCTCTCTATTCCTATGAAGGCACGCGCGAGATGAATTCGCTGATCGTCGGCAAGGCGGTCAGCGGCTTCAGTGCGTTCGTCTAACGCCACGGAGTCCTTATCATGAGCAAGACAATCGAGCGCGTGACGATCATCGGGACCGGTGTCATCGGCGCGAGCTGGGCGGCGCTGTTTCTCGCCAAAGGTCTGGATGTGGTCGCGACCGACATCGCTCCGGATGCAAAGCAGAAGCTCGACGATTTCATCGCGGCTGCGTGGCCTGCGCTGGAACAACTGGGGCTCGCGCCCGGCGCGTCGCCTTCGAAGCTGCAATTCACGGCCAACTTCGAAGAAGCCATAGCCGGGAGCGATCTGGTTCAGGAGAACGGGCCGGAGCGCATCGACTTCAAGAAGGATCTCTATCGGCGGCTCGATGAAGCGTTGGCGCCGGAGGCGATCATCGCGTCGAGTTCGTCGGGCCTGACGATGAGCGAGATTCAATCCGCCTGCCCGAACCATCCCGAACGCTGCGTAATCGGCCATCCGTTCAACCCGCCGCATCTGATACCGCTGGTCGAGATCGTGGGTGGCGCGAAGACCTCCGAAGAGACCATCGAGCGCGTCAGCGCGTTCTATCGCGGCCTCGGCAAGCGCACCATCCGCCTGCACAAGGAGGTTCCGGGCCACGTCGCCAATCGCCTGCAGGCGGCCCTCTTTCGCGAAGTGGTGTATCTGATTGCGGAAGGTGTCGTGAGCGTCGGCGATGCCGACGTGGCGGTTTCGTGGGGCCCCGGCCTGCGTTGGGGGATCATGGGGCCGAGCCTTCTCTACCATCTCGGCGGCGGCCAGGGCGGTATCGAACACTTCTTCGAGCAGTTCACCGGACCGTTGACAGCCTGGTGGCACGTGCTCGGAACACCGGAACTCACGCCGGACGTGCGGGCGACTATCATCAAGGGCGTACACGAAGAAGTCCAGTCGCGCTCGTTGCACGAGCTTGCTACCTATCGCGACGATGTTCTGATGGGCCTGCTTCGGTTGCGCAACAAGGAGTGACGCCTTTCACCGAAGGCGCGGATCTGTGAGGTGCGGAGATGAAAAGCCTGCAGCGTCTCATCGTAATTGCGCTTGTCTTCGTGGTGGCCGCGTGTGCCGGTTTGCCGCCACAGACGAACCAGCCACAGACTTTTGCGCTGCAACACACGGAAAGCACACGGCTCGGCACGCTCTTCGTGCCCGAAGAGCAGAAGCATCCGGGCGACACGGCGTTTCACCTGCTGCAAGACCCGACCGACGCGATCGTGGCCCGCATCATGCTCGCCGGAAACGCCGACCGTTCGCTCGACCTGCAGTACTACATCTGGCACGACGATCTGGTAGGCCGTGAACTGGCGGCAGCGTTGCTCAAGGCCGCAGACCGGGGCGTACGTGTTCGTGTCCTGCTCGACGACCTGGGCACGAACGCAGACGACCAGGTACTGCTCACGCTCAACTCGCACCCGAATGTGCAGATACGGCTATTCAATCCGGTCGCAAGCCGCAACTTCAAGTCGCTTGCGACCGCGCTCGAATTCTCGCGTGTCGACCGGCGCATGCACAACAAGGCAATGATTGCGGATAACGAAGCGGCCATTCTTGGCGGGCGCAATATCGGCGACGAATACTTCGGGGCCTCGAGCGTGGTGGCCTTCGGGGATCTGGATGTACTGGTACACGGACCGGTTGTCCACCAGGTGTCTAACGCCTTCGATCAGTTCTGGAATTCCGAATCGAGTTATTCCATCGAGCAACTGATGGGGCACGCGGCGGATCCGTCCGCATTGGCCACCTACCGCGCGAAACTGGACGACTACATCAATTCGGTGCACGACTCCGCTTACGTCGTGCAAGCGAGAGAGCGGATGGCCGCTGTGCTCGACCCTGGCAGCACCGACTTTGCGTGGGGGCAAGCCACGCTCCTGTACGACGACCCGGCCAAGGTCACGCGCGATCCGAACGATCCGAAAGGCCACCTCATGACGAAGTTCGCGGCCCTGAACCTCAAACCCACACACGAGATGCTGATCATTTCGCCATACTTCGTGCCGGGCAAAGAGGGCGTGGCATGGATCAGCGATCTGACCGCTCGCGGCGTGCGCGTCACGGTGCTGACCAATTCGCTCGCAGCAACCGACGTCGTTGCGGTCAATGCCGGATACGAGCACTATCGAGAAGATCTCCTCAAGGCCGGCGTACAGCTGTATGAACTGAAACCCGTTGGCTCGGTCCACGTGAAGTCGCAACGAAAGATATTTGGCTCATCGAGGGCGTCGTTGCATGCGAAAACCTATGTGTTCGACAGGCAAAGCGTTTTCATCGGGTCGATGAATCTCGATCCGCGCTCGAGTCACCTCAACACGGAGATCGGCGTACTCTGCAATAGCCCGGCCATTGCCGGCCAGGTGGTCGACGACGTCGAGCCACATCTGAACGAGGTTGCGTGGCGAGTGGAACTGCGCACCGACGCGAACGGCTCGAAACGCATCGTCTGGATCGACACCGCCGAAAACGGCACGGTAACGGAACTGGACTCGGAGCCGGATGTCTCTTTTGGACGGCGCACGAGCATCTGGTTCATGGGTCTGCTGCCGATCGAATCGGAGCTATGAGTGCAATGGTGCACGGCTTGCAGCCGGGCGCGAGGGGTGTATAACCGTACGAGGTAGCCATGTGGATCTTCCGTGTCGATGAGCCGCGTCTTGGGCGTATCCGCGTTCGGGAGTGGCGCCGCCGCGCGCGCCATACCGTGGGTCTGCTCCTGCTGCTGCTGGGCGGTGCCGCTACGGGTCTGGTCGTGCTTGACCAGTCCAGTAATTCGTTTTCAAACAAGTTGTTCAACGCCATTTGGGATGGAGTGAATCTCGTCACGACAGTCGGTGACTTTGCCGAGTTCAACGAAAATCAAAAGGCCTTCATGCTGCTGGCCATGCTCGCGACGCTGGTGATAGGCGGATTCGCGGTGTCGAAGCTGACCGGCATGCTATCCGGCGACGACGTGATGGCGTATCGGGAGAACAGAATCATGGAACGCAAACTCGAACATCTCGCCAATCACGTCGTCGTGGTTGGATATCACTCCCTCGGGATTCTGGTTGCCGATCGATTGCGCGATGCGGGGCAGACGGTGCTGATTCTCGTGGGCGATCAGGCGCAGGCAGAACGCGCAGCGGACCATGACCATATGGTCGTGCTCGGCTCGCCCGACGCGTTTGACGAAGTGCTCAAGGGCGCGCGCCTCGATAGCGCCAGGGCGCTCGTCGTCACGACACCCGACAGCAACAACAACCTGGCGATCACGTTGCTCGCGCATACGCTCAATCCCTCGCTCCCGATTGCCGTGCCGGGGGAAAATCCCCTGAGGAAAGGGCTGTTGGAGAACGCGGGCGCGTCCAATGTGGTCATCGTCGATGAGATTATCGTGGATGCGCTGGTCGGCAAGCTCACAACCCGAGTGGAGGCGACAACATGAAATCTGCTGCTTCTATGGAACCGCGGCTCCATCGCATGCCCTTCTTGCAGGGCCTCTTGCCCATCAACACCGCACAGTTGCCGCACGATATCGTCGCCGGGATCACGCTGGCGGCACTCGGCATTCCCGAGGTGATGGGTTACACGAAAATTGCGGGCACGCCCACGGTCACCGGCCTCTACACGATCCTGCTGCCGCTGGTCGCATTCGCCTTCTTTGGCGCGTCGCGTCAACTGGTGGTCGCCGCAGACTCCGCAACCGCCGCCATCCTTGCCGGCATGTTGACCGCCGTCGCCGCACTGGGCAGCAAGGAATATATCGCCCTGACCAGCACCGTTGCGCTGACGGTCGGGGTGATGCTCGTGATCGCGCGCGTCTTCCGGCTGGGTTTTCTCGCGGACTTTCTTTCCCGAAGCGCGCTGATCGGCTTCCTGACCGGCGTCGGCGTGCAGGTCGCGGCAGGCGAGTTCGCCGGACTGCTCGGACTCGCGAAACAGGGGCATGGCCCGATCATGCAGATCGTGACCGTGTTTCAGCGCATCGGCGGTATCAATGTGCCGACTGCTGCGCTGGCGATTGCCGTGCTCGTGGTAATCGTCGGCTGCAAGCGGTTTGTACCGCGTGCGCCTGGCGCGCTGATCGCCGTGATCGGCTCCATCGTGGCGAGCGCGGTGTTCAATTTCGCCTCGCGTGGCATTGCGGTTACGGGCGATGTGCCGGGCGGGTTGCCGTCGTTGTTCCTGCCGCCGGTGCATATGAATGAGATCAACCAGGTGCTCGCCACCGCGGCATCGTGTTTCATCGTCATCATTGCGCAGAGCGCCGCGACGGCGCGCGCGTATGCCAACCGCTACAACGAGAAGGGCGACGACAACGCCGACATCATCGGCCTCGCCGCCGCAAACGCCGCGGCCGCGTTCACCGGCACATTCGTCGTGAACGGTAGCCCGACCAAGACCGAGATGGTGGACGAAGCGGGCGGCCGCACGCAGATCGCCCATCTCACGACCGCCGCAATCGTGCTGCTCGTGCTGCTGTTCCTCACGAAGCCGCTCAGCTTTCTGCCTGGCGCCGTGCTGTCGGCCATCGTCTTCATGATCGGCGTGAAGCTGATCGACATTAAGGGGATGGCCGAGCTGTATCGCATGCAGAAAGACGAGTTCGTCGTGGCGTTGCTTGCCGCCGGCGTGGTCGTGTTCGTCGATGTGATGCACGGCATCCTGGCGGCAGTCGTGCTGTCGTTGATTGCGCATGCGCGGCATAGCTACCGCCTGCGCACGCGTGTGCTCACGCGAGGCCCCGAAGACCGGTGGATCGCGCATCCTGTTACACCCAATCTGCTTGCGGCGCCCGGTATTGTCGTTTACCGGTTCGAAGCGGACATGTTCTATGCAAACGCCGGCCGCTTCACCGAAGAAGTGCTCAAAGTCGTCAACGACGCCAGCCCGACGCCGCGCTGGATTGTCGTCGACGCGACTGAGATGTACAACATCGATTACACGGCAGGCAAGACTCTGGTCCAACTAGGCGAAGAACTCGACAAGCGGGGCGTGGGTATCGCCGCCGTCGCGCTTGCCACAGGCGTGCGGCATCAAATCGAGCGGTACAAGGCGCTACGTGCGCGCGGCGCCCATCGCGAGATCTTTGCGACGGTGGACGCAGCCGTAGAAGCCCTGCGCGATCTGTCGCCATCGCCCGAACCGTCGGCATCGGCACCGGGACCCGAATCTCCTCCGGACACGAAGCCGGAATGAGGCAGGGTATGCGGGAAGTAAGGTGTAAGAAGGCCGCCTTGACGGTCAATTGAAAGGAGGGCGAGATGCTCAATACCGTTGCCGCGAAGCAAACCGAGCCTGCTGCGGAGCACGTCGATCCGAAGACCGCCGCGGCACCAGGCGATCCGTCCACGATGTTTGCGGGACGCGGGTCGCTCGCCATGAGAATCGATCGGGGCAAGGCGGCGCGAAAGACGATGCCGCGCGAGAGGCTCGCCGAGTGCAAGATCGAGGATCGGGATCCGCTCGCGCTGCTCGAAGCGTCCAACGTGGGGCGCGTGACGGAACTCATTCCCATCCGCTACGGGCGCATGGTGCAGAGTCCGTTCGCGTTCTATCGCGGCGCCGCGCCGCTCATGGCCTTCGACCTGTCGAAGCTGCCGCACTCCAGTGTGAACGTCCAACTCGGCGGCGATGCGCATCTGGCCAATTTCGGTCTGTTCGCGAGCCCGGAGCGGCGCATTCTCTTTGGGCCGAACGACTTCGACGAAACGCTGCCTGGGCCCTTCGACTGGGACGTGCGCCGGCTGGCGGCCTCGTTTGTGATCGCAGCGCGCGAGCGCGGCTTCGCGACACGAGATCAGCGCGGCGTCGTGCACCGCTTGTGCGAGACGTTCCGGCAACGAATGACCGAATTCAGCCGCATGGACACGCTCGACGTCTGGTACTACCAGTTCCAGGCGGAGAGCATGCTGGCTATCGCCGATACGGACCAGGAACGAAAGAAGGAACGAGCCGTGATTGACGCGGCCCGGCTGCAGTCGTCGCGCTCCGTGATGAATCATTCGACCGAGACGGTCAACGGCAAGCTGCGCATCAAGGACGTGCCGCCGCTCGTGTATCACGTCCCGCTGGAAAGTCCGCACGACCAGAAGCAGTACGACTCGATGGTGCGGCGTTTCTTCGCCGACTACCGGCTGACGCTTCCCGACGACAGGCGCGCGCTCTTCGATCGATATGAACTGGTGGATGTGGCCATTCGCGTCGTGGGGATCGGCTCGGTCGGCACGCGCTGTTATGAGGCGCTTTTCATGGCCGACGGCGAGTGCCCGCTGTTTCTGCAATTGAAGGAGGCGCGGGCTTCGGCGCTGGAGGGTTATTTACCGGCAAGTCACTATCCGAATCACGGGCAGCGCGTGGTGAACGGGCAGCGCCTGTTGCAGTCGGCCAGCGATATTTTTCTCGGCTGGTCGAAGATGCAGCATACGGGCAACGACTTCTACGTGCGCCAACTCCGCGACATGAAGGGCGCATTCGACTTCACGACGTTCGATGTCGAAGACCTCAGCGAATATGCGGCGTCCTGCGCCCACGCACTGGCGCATTCCATGGCGAAAGCGGGCGATCCGGCGCTGCTCGTGGGGTATGCCGGCAAGTCGGATGCATTCGACCAGGCCATCGAGCGCTTCGCCCTCGCGTATGCCGATCAGAACGAGAAGGACTGGTCGGTGTTGAAGGCGGCCGTCAAGGCAGGGCATATTCAGGTTCAAGCGTAGCTATCTTCCGCATCATTGCCGGCTTCGCTGCGCGGAAGCACGACTTGAAACACGGTGCCGCGAGTAGTGTTGGCGTCCGCCCACATGCGTCCGTGGTGGACTTCCACAATCGAGCGGCAGATCGAAAGCCCCATGCCCATGCCGCCGGACTTCGTGGTGTAGAACGGGTCGAAGATGCGCTCGATATTCTCCGATGCGATGCCGGGCCCCGAATCCCGCACCGTGATGCGCACGCCGTCTGAATCGTTGGGCGTCGTGCCGATCCGCAGTTCGCGTGGCCCGGCACCGACGCCCGTCATCGCTTCTACGGCGTTGAGTATCAGGTTGAGCATCACCTGTTGCAACTGAACGCGGTCTCCACAGACGAGCGGCAAGTCATCCGCCAGCGCCAGTTCCACCGATACGTCGTCTTTCGTCAGCTCGCCCCAGATCAGTTCAACGACCTCGACGATGGCCTCGTTGATACGCAGCAGATCTTTGTGTTGAGGGGCCTTCGTGACGAGCTCGCGTATCCGGCAGAGAACGTCGCCCGCGCGCATGGCATCGGCGACGACACGATCGAGCGCCTGTTGGGCCTCTTTCAGCTTGGGCGGCTCGGCGCGTAGCCAGCGCATGGCGGCCTGCGCATTGACGGCCGACGCGGCAATCGGCTGCTTGATTTCGTGGGCAATGGAGGCGGTGAGCTGACCGACGGTCGCGAGCCGGTTCGCATGCGCAAGCGACGCCTGCATCTCGCGATAGCGTTGTTCGGCCTCGAGCGTTTCGGTCTCGGCGCGCTTTTGCTCGGTCAGATCCACGACGTACGCCACGCCCTGATCGGATTGTTCGCCGAAAGCGGCAAAGCCGATCAGGATCGGTACGCGTCGGCCGTCCTTATGGGTATATTCCTTTTCGAAGGGCTGGACAATCCCGGCCGTCTTCAGCTCGATGACGGTGCGCAAATCGCGCTCGCGCCATTCGGGCGCGCTCAGGTCCGCCCGTTTGACCCGGCCCGCGACGATGTCGTCGCGGTCGTAGCCCACCATCCGGAGAAAGGCATCGTTGGCGTCGAGGATCTGCCCGTCGAATCGCCAGATGAAGATCCCGATGATGTTGGCCTCGACGAGGCGCCGGATCTTGGCCTCGCGTTCGGCCAGGTCGAGATACAAACGGGAGTTTTCCAAAGAAATGGCGGCCTGTGATGCCAGCAGTTTCAGCATGGCGATGCGCGTCGAGGTAAATACGTGCGACGCGAGATTGTTCTCGAGGTAGAGCACACCGACCAGTTTGGCTCCGTTGATCAGCGGCAGGCAAAGCATCGATCTCGCGCGAAACCGGGTGATATACGGGTCGGCGGAGAAGAGGTTCTGGACTAATGCATCGTTGAGAATCACACTTTCGCGGGTTCGTGCGACGTAATGGACGACTGATTCCGGCAAAGCGGCGCCGGCCCCTGGCTGCGCGACGACCCTGTCGCAGCCGGCGAGCGCTTCGGCCTCGACCCGCAGTTCATTGTCGGCCGGCGTGATCAGGAGACCGCGCCCGGCGCCCGCATACTCGATCGCATGACGCAATAGCGTCTCGATCAGCCGCTCAGGAACGACTTCGCCGAACACGGCCTGCGAGACCTTGATGACGGCAGTCAGATCCAGATTTTCGGCAGGTGCGCCGATCGTGATAGCGGGGCGCACGTCCGATTCGTCCTCCAGGAGCTGCGGGAAGCGCTCATCGAGCTGCCGCACCTTGGCATCGGCGCCCCAGCGAACATAGCCGCAACGCGCCTTGCGCATATGCAGACGCGCGATCGCTTCGAACCCGCGCGCTGCATAGAACCGTGCTGCCAGCTCGCAGGCGAGCGCCTCGTTATGGACGAACCCGCTTTCGTGAGCCGTGCGGATCGCGCGTTCGTAAAGGCGCATGACGTCTTCCAGGTCCGCGCCTTCCAAACGGGCCATTTCCGCTGCCACCAACGCTCTTCGATTCTCGAAATTTTCCGGGCAATTCTCGGCCCAGACCTGAAGTTTCCGGCAATCGACAGCCATCGCGTCCAGATGCATCCGCTTATGCTCGCGCGACGATCCGCAATCGCAGACCGCGGCGTGCGAGAGGGCATCGAAAAAGTGATACTCCGCAATTTCCAGTGATCCTAAATGCTTTGCCAGAACAGGCTGAGCTAACGACGCGATCTCGAGGGCGATCTCGTAGTCGCCCGCCAGGAAGCGCGCCTGAATTTTCCTGATCCAGTACCAGCATGCTGTCGGCGCCAGGACGGAAGTGCTGGAGAGAATCAGCTCGAACTGGCGTTCGTTGAACTGGTCGTCATCGAACGATCCAAATTTGTGCGTCAGGCCGCGCAGCGTTTTGGCAAGCTGAAGCTGTGGCGTGATGAGGTCCGCGGCGAATCCGAACCGAACGGACTGTGCGAATTCTAGTCCGTGTTCGGCGCCACGTTGCACCTCGGCAAGCGGATCGCCTGCAAGCAGAAGATTGGTGTTCAGGTGGGCGCAGCTGAACGCGGCATACGTGCAATCGCCGATCTTGCAGGCCACGTCGAAGGCGCGATGCAGCGGGTCACGGGCTGCCCGAACAGGGTTCGTCCATTGCGCGACTACGCCGAACGTTTCATACGTTCTCACCTCGAAGCGCTTCATCGCGCGCTGTTCGACGAGTTCGTAGCCAAGCCGCGCGAACCGGAAGCCCGCCGGATAGTCGCCGAAGTGGAAGCCGGCTATCAGACCAAGCCGTACATAAGCGGCACACGACGCATCGCAATTGCCCCACTTGAGGCTGAGATTGACCGCTCGGCAGACCACCAGAGAATAAAGATTGATGTCCGTAAACAGTGCGGCGGGAAAGAATCGGGTCAGGACTTCGAGAAAGGCGAGGCAAACAGGGTCGCTCATCACCGGCAGGTCAATGAGCTCCTCGATCGTACGGCTGCCTAGCGACGACCAGATCTGCGCGTACTCGGTTTGGACCTGCTCGTCCGTTGGATGCGCGGGCCAGTCTACGCCCTCATGCCGCAGATAATCGAGCCCGACGGCGACGGTGCGTTCACCCTGACCACGCAAGACGTACACATCGGCTTGCAGGCTCGCGACCGTGGCCCGTTCGACGGTATCCGCCGCCCGCGTTGACAAGGCTGCGAGGCGATCTTCGGCGGACTGAAGATCACCCGTGAGAATTTCGCATTTGGCGCGATGGATGGCGAGAGAGAAGGCGAGTTCGTGCTGGTCTGCCCACCCGTCGCCCATCAACAGCGCCGCGCCGGCCTTCAGGTAATTGAGTGCAGACGCGTAGGCCGCCGACACGATGGCATGCTTGCCGGCGAGGAGGTTCAACTCGGCAACTTGCTGACGCTCTTGTGGCGTAACGATCAACGCAGCCGCGCGGTCGAAGTGACTGACAATCTCGAAGACTGACTCCTCCCGTTTGCCGGGCGGCAGACGGGCCGCGAGCAGCCGCGCGATCCGCAGATGCGTGTCTGCCCGGCTGCCCGCTGGAATCAGCGAATAGGCTGCCTCCTGTATCCGGTCGTGAGCAAACCGGTAAGCGCCTTCCTGGCGGATGACCAACTCTCGGCGGACCGCCTCCCACAGATTCGCGCTAACCGTTCGTTCCGAGGTTTCGCATACCGTTGCAAGCGTGGCAGCCTCCGCAACGTTGCCGAGGCATGCGAGCATCTGGAGGGTTTTCGTGGTTCTGGCGGGCAGGCGGTTCAGCTTCCCGGCCATGAACTCGGCCACGTTGTCGGTGTGATCCCTCGCGTAGAGTTGCTGCAGGCCCCATGACCAGCGGCCATTCGCGTGATCGAAACTAAGCAGTCCTTCATCGACGAGCGCGCCGAGAAACTGGAGCGTGAAGAACGGGTTGCCGCTCGTCTTTCCTTGTAGCAGGCGCGCGAGCGGCGCTGCGCGCTCCGGTGCGCAACGCACCGAATCGGCGATCAATTGCTCGACCACGTCAGACACGAGCGGTTCAAGCCGGATCTCTTGCATGGCCGCTCCCGCCTCGCGGATTGCGGCGAGCCTGCTGGCGAGCGGATGATTCGCATCGACTTCGTTGTCGCGGTAAGCGCCGATCAACAGGAGATGTGGCAAGTCCGGTCGCGTCAGCAGAAAATCAAGCAGGTCGAGCGTTGCCGGGTCGAGCCACTGAAGATCGTCCAGGAACAGCACGAGCGGGTGCTCGGGCGTGGCGAAGACGTCGATGAAACGCCTGAACACGAGCTGAAAACGGCGTCGTGCGTCTTCTGCGGGAAGTTCGGGGACGCCCGGTTGCTCACCGATGACGGTTGCGAGCGCAGGCACGAGGTTCACGATCAAGGCGCCGCCTGGGTCCAGCGCTGCGCTCAGCGCGGCGCGCCAGCGGCTCAATTCGGCTTCCCCGCTTGCAAGGAGCAGGCGGATCAGGCTTTGCAGAACCTGCGCCAGCGTCGAATTGGGAATGTCCCGTTTGTATTGATCGCACTTCCCAACGGCGAAAAGGCAGCGCGAGGTACCCAGCTCCTTATGCAGCTCCTGAACGAGGGCCGATTTGCCGATGCCCGAGTGACCGGTGACGAGCACCATCTCCACGTTGCCGCCGCCGCTCACGCGTTCAAGAGCGTGGCGCAAACTGTCGAGTTCGGGCGTACGCCCATACAGCTTCTCGGGAATCAACAGCCGGTCGGGTGTGTCACGCGTGCCGAGCGGGAAATCGTCAATACGTCCGCAGGTTTCCCACTGTGCGAGGCAGCAGCGCAAATCGTGCTCGACGCCGAATGCAGTCTGGTATCTGTCTTCAGCGGTCTTCTCGAGCAGTTTCATGACGATCGTCGAAACCGGTGCTGGTATCGTCGACTCGCGCTCCGCCGGGGGCACCGGCTGACGCGCGATATGGCAGTGCACCCATTCCATTGGATCGGACGCAGTGAACGGCAAGACGCCCGTCAACATCCTGTAATAGGTCACCCCCAATGAGTAAAGGTCGCTGCGCGAATCGACAGAGCGGTTCATTCGCCCCGTTTGCTCCGGGGCCATGTAGGCGAGGGTTCCCTCGATGAACTCCGGGGGACTTGGCGTTTGCTGTTCGCGTGGCAATAGCGTCGCGATGCCGAAGCCCGTCAACCTTGCCGCGCCGGCTGCACAATTCACGACGATGTGGGCTGGCTTGAGGTCCTTGTGTACGAGACCTCGGGCGTGGAGCTTGCCTAACGCGGCGACGATTGCGATGGCGAGCCGAAGAAAGTCTCCCGCATTGATTGGCGCGGCAAACCGCTCGAGCGGCTCGCCGCCGGGATCCGCCAGCACGAGCGCCGCGAAGCCGGGTTCGCGCACCAGTTGGAGCGGCCGCACCGCCGCAGTTTCGTCGAGTTCATCAGCCAGCGCGTATTCATGCGCGAGGCGATCGACGATGGCCTGACTGGGATGGGCGTCCGCGGGCCGTACCAGCAGCACGGACTCGCGCATGCCATCCGCGCTGAGGCGCCATCCCCGGTAGAACACGCGCTCGCCATCTTCCCACACGAACTGAAAGGGACCGCCTGCATCGATATCAAACGAACTGAATGAGACACTCAACTCGCTGCCTCCCGTGTCAGGTGGTCAGGCCTCTCTGGAACCGGAAGTGTCTACCCAGGCCGCTGCGCCCATCCTGGGATCGTATGACTATTGGGCTGCGGATGATCTAATACCACCGGATCGCCGTTGTCAGTCACTCAGTCATGCTGCAATCGTACTCCCGGCGAAAGCGTTGCTTTCGGATTTAGAACCTTTACGGCCGCCAGGCAGGTTTAAATATCGCATAACTGATTGTTCAAGCGCTCGCCCGGAACGGCGCCCAACTTTGCGCGCGGCTTTGTGAGCGTTGTTAAGCGACTAAGGAATTCATTGCCGCGCTGGAACTTGGTGCCCGACCCGGGCTTTCCTTCAGTTTTTCGGACTGCACTATACTTAAGCGTTGCTGTAGCGAGCATTTATTGGATAAGATCCGGGGCGTTAAAGCAAAATTTCTCTTCCAGGCGACACAAGCTCGAACACGGCAGGACCGACGCGTCCGCCAATGCTGGTCGCTCCGGGGTGGCGCAGTATGGCATCCGGTTCGTTGTAGCGGACTCACCAGGCAGCGTTCCCACAATGGAGAAAGAAGATGAGTTCGAGACCGGTTTCGACTTCGATTGCTGGCATAGGCGAGGGCGGACAATCGATGGTCTATGTCATCGACGACGATGAGTCAATGCGCATCGCGTTGACGAACCTGCTGGATTCCTTCGGCCTGCACGTCGAGACTTTTGCTTCACCCCGCGAATTTCTCGCGTTCCCCAAGACCGACATCCCTTCCTGCCTGATCCTCGACGTCAGATTGCGTGGCGAGAGCGGCCTTG
Organism: Paraburkholderia guartelaensis; assembly: GCF_004353905.1. GTDB lineage: Bacteria > Pseudomonadota > Gammaproteobacteria > Burkholderiales > Burkholderiaceae > Paraburkholderia > Paraburkholderia guartelaensis. The sequence goes on from NZ_SMOD01000024.1 coordinate 132,103, forward strand.
CCTTCCAGCAGGAAGGCGCAAAGAGCGACCTGCGTATGCCGGTTCTGTTCATGACTGGATACGGCGATGTACCGATGTCGGTCAGGGCAATGAAAGCCGGGGCACTGGATTTTTTCACCAAGCCGTTTCGTGAGCAGGACATGCTGGATGCCGTTGTCCAGGCACTGGCGCGCGACCATGAACGACTCGCCGCTGAACATTCACTGGCGGCACTTCGCAATGCTTACGAATCACTTTCGTTGCGCGAGCGAGAGGTCATGGGTTACGTCATAGCGGGTTTGCTGAACAAGCAGATCGCGTCCGAGATGGACGTCAGGGAAGTGACAGTGAAGATCCATCGGGCGCAGGTGATGAAAAAGATGATGGCACGCTCCGTGGCGGAGCTTGTCAGAATGGCGGCGGCCTTGGGGGTCGAGCCAGAATCCTGAGCGACGACCACTTCAGCCCAGGGCACGCTCTACATGGTAGATCTCTCTACTTACCGGTTGACCACGCTGCGGACCGGCGATTACACGCTGCGCCGCGGCACTCGCGACGGGCTAAACCCTATTTTGCTCGTCACGCCGGCTGCATCAGAGCGTGCGGAGCTGGTTAAACGGCTAGAGCATGAATATTCGCTCGAACCCGAGCTCAGCTCCGACTGGGCGGCGCGGCCTATCGCGCTGATGCACTTCGAAGGCAGTACGACGCTTGTACTCGAGGACCCGGGCGGGGAGCCGCTTGATTGTCTCGTCGGTCATCCGCTGGACATTCCAAGCTTTTTACGTGTCGGGATCGCGCTCGCTCAGGCGCTTGACCGCATGCATGAGCGAGGGCTGATGCACCTCGACATCAGGCCCGCGAACGTCGTCGTGGACATGGTCCGTGGCCACGCATGGCTGACCGGGTTCAGCATCGCTTTGCGGCATCCGCGTGAGCATCGGCTACCTGACTGGCCCGAAATCATTGCTGGTACGACCGCCTATATGGCACCTGAGCAGACGGGCCGGATGAACCGCTGCGTCGATTCGCGCAGCGATCTCTACGCGTTGGGCGTCACGCTTTATGAAATCCTGACCGGCGCGCTGCCGTTCGCCACGAAGGATCCGATCGAATTGATCGATTGCCACGTCGCGCGCCAGCCCATTTCGCCCAGCGACGGTCCGACCGGGGCACCCCTGCAGATTTCGAGCGTGTTGATGAAGCTTCTGGCAAAGACTGCCGAGGAGCGCTATCAAACGGCCGCTGGGGTGGAGGCAGACCTTAGAAAGTGCCTCGCAGCATGGGAGGCCGCCGGCCAGATCGAAACGCTCGATTTTGCTCAGCGCGGCTCCGGTCTCGCGCCCGCTGCCGAGTTCGAAGAGCGGCACCCTGAATTGCGCGAGCGAGCGCCGGCCGCCTTGCTGCCGACAATCGAAGCTTCGACCGAGCAGATCGATCTTGGCACCGTCGTCAGGATGTCTCAAGCCATAGCCAGCGAGATCGTTAGCGACAAGCTGATCGAAACACTGATGGTGCTGGCCGTCGAGCACGCTGGAGCAGACTACGGGCTGCTGGTTTTCCCCCAGCAGGGGAAACTTCGCGTCGAAGCCGAAGCGAGTGTCGATCGCGGGGCCGTGCGGGTGCATATCGTGCGGGCGCCGGTCACGTCGGCGAAGGCGCCGGTATCCATCCTCGATCAGGTCGCGCGCAGCAAGCATCGCGCAATTCTCGACGACGTGCGGACACTCGGCGCACAGCCTGCCGACGCGTACTTCAGTCACAAACCCGTGCGGTCCGTCCTGTGCCTGCCGCTGATCAAGCAGGCGGAGCTGATCGGCGTGCTGTACCTCGAGAACAGTCTCGCCTCGCATGCTTTTTCGCCCGCCCGGATCGCGGTGCTGGAACTCCTTTCGTCGCAGGCGGCGATCTCGCTGGAAAACGCGCGTCTCTATGCCGAGCTGGTTCACGAAAACGCGGATCGGCGCGATGCCGAAGAGGCGCTCAGAGCGAGCGAGGCATCGCTGAACGAGGCACAGAAGATAAGCCACACCGGCAGCTGGCGGTGGCGGCCCGAAACCGGTGATGTTTCGTCTTCGGAAGAGTTGCGGCGCATCTTCGGGTTCGAAACGAAGGCGCAGGCGTCGTATGATTCGTTCCTGGGGCGCATCCATCCTGAAGAACGGACGTCGTTCGAGCGGGTGCTCGAAGGCGCCGTACGCGAAAGACGGCGATTCCGGCACGAGCATCACATCGAACTCCCGGGCGGAGCCGTCAGATATCTGCAGGTAGTGGGGCAGCCCGATATCACGGCCTCTGGGGCCCTGGAGTTCATTGGCACCGTGATGGACATCACGGAGCGCAAGCGCGCGGAGGAGGCGCTCCGGGATGCGCAAACGGAGCTCTCGCGCATCGCCCGGCTGACGACCATGGGGCAGCTGGTTGCTTCGATTGCCCACGAAATCAATCAACCGCTGGGTGCGATCTCCGCCAACGGCACCGCATGCATGAACTGGCTCAACCGCGAGAATCCCGATCTCGAAAGCATGCGCGGCGCGATGGCCCGCATCGTTCACGACGCACACCGCGCGAGCGACGTGATCCGCGGATTGCGCGCGCTCGTATCGAAGTCCGGGCCGCAACTGACTAAGGTCGACATCAACGACGCCATCGCGGACGTGCTGGCACTGACCCGGGTCGAACTGCAGGAGCAGGGCGTGGCGCTCCGCACCGACCTGGCGCCTGACATCGGTTTCGTATTCGGCGACCCGGTGCAACTGCAGCAGGTGCTGCTCAACCTGATCATGAACGGCATCGAAGCGATGGCCGCAGCGACTCCCGACCCGAAAGCCCTCACGATCACGTCACAGGCCGCGGAAATGGGCGGTATCCGCGTTGCCGTGCAAGACACCGGCGCAGGGCTCGACCCGGCGACATCCGACCGGCTGTTCGAGCCGTTCTTTACGACGAAGCTCGTCGGTATGGGCATGGGACTATCGATATGCAAGTCGATCGTCGAAGCCCATGGCGGACATCTGTGGGCGAGGCCGAATGCGCCGCATGGCGCAGTCTTTCAGTTCGTGCTGCCGAACTGCGGCCCCTAGCAGGCCGCTGAAATACCGCTTAAACACGTCATCGCGCAGAGCTCGTGAGGCGTTGATAGATGGACCACTACTTGTCCCCTGGAGATCATGCGCGGCGCCGACACATTCACCGAGAGTCTGTTTTCCATGCGCAAGCTGGACGACTTCGTCCCCAAGTCGCATCCGTTGCGTTCGATCCGCGTGATGGCGAATGAAGCGCTGGCGAAGATGGATCGACAGTTCGCCCAGATGTACGAAGCGGACATAAAGGGCGGGCGGCCGAGCATCGCGCCAGAGAAGTTGCTGCGAGCCAT
>NZ_SMOD01000025.1 GCF_004353905.1 Paraburkholderia guartelaensis
GCCGCTGCAGTTCAGGACCGACGAATTCGTGCGTCACGGCGTGACGGCGGAATCGCTCGCGGGCCTGAAGCCGGCGTTCAACAAGGAAGGCACGGTGACGGCGGCGAACGCGTCGGGCATCAACGACGGCGCGGCTGCGGTCGTGGTGATGTCGGCGAAGAAGGCCGAGGCGCTGGGCCTGAAGCCGCTCGCACGCATCAAGGCGTACGCCAGCGGCGGCGTGGACCCGAAGGTGATGGGCATGGGCCCGGTGCCGGCGTCGAAGCGTGCGCTGGAGCGCGCGGGCTGGTCGGTAAACGACCTCGATCTCATGGAGATCAACGAGGCATTTGCTGCGCAGGCGCTGGCCGTGAACAAGCAGATGGGCTGGGACACGTCGAAGATCAACGTGAATGGCGGGGCGATTGCGATCGGTCACCCGATCGGCGCGTCGGGCTGCCGGATTCTCGTGACGCTGCTGCACGAAATGCAGCGGCGCGACGCGAAGCGCGGTCTTGCCTCGCTGTGCATCGGCGGCGGCATGGGCGTGGCGCTCGCGCTCGAACGCGCTTGATGTCACTGCCGCAGCGGACCGCTACCGGTCCGCTCCGGCGCTCGTGACCAGCGGGGCGACCAATAACCGCGAACGGCGCAGCCGGAAAACGATAATGGAGTGTGGTTTATGTCAGAGCGTATTGCGTATGTAACGGGCGGGATGGGCGGCATCGGAACTGGCATTTGCCAGCGCCTTGCCAAGCAGGGTTTCACGGTGGTCGCAGGCTGCGGCCCGCATTCGCCGCGCCGCGTGAAGTGGCTGGAAGATCAGAAGGCGCTCGGTTTCGACTTCGTGGCCTCGGAAGGCAACGTGGGCGACTGGGATTCGACGCGCCAGGCGTTCGACAAGGTCAAGGCCGAGGTCGGTGAAATCGACGTGCTCGTGAACAACGCTGGCATTACGCGCGACGTCGTTTTCCGCAAGATGACGCGCGAAGACTGGACGGCTGTGATCGACACCAATCTCACGAGCCTCTTCAACGTCACGAAGCAGGTGATCGACGGCATGGTCGAGCGCGGCTGGGGCCGCATCATCAATATCTCGTCGGTGAACGGCCAGAAGGGCCAGTTCGGACAGACCAACTATTCCACGGCCAAGGCCGGCATTCATGGCTTCACCATGGCGCTGGCCCAGGAAGTGGCGACCAAGGGCGTGACGGTCAATACCGTTTCGCCGGGCTATATCGGCACGGACATGGTGAAGTCGATCCGTCCCGACGTGCTGGAAAAGATCGTCGCGACGATTCCCGTGCGCCGTCTCGGCGCGCCCGAGGAAATCGCGTCGATCGTGGCGTGGCTCGCGTCCGACGAGTCAGGCTTTGCAACCGGTGCTGACTTCTCGCTGAATGGCGGGTTGCACATGGGCTGATCTCAGCGCAGCGCGCCTGCAGGGGACGCGCGAAGCTGGGATCGAGGACGGCAGCGGGCCTGTTTGCTCACCGGGGCAGGCCGTTTCCGGGTAGACCAACGCGCGACGGCAGCGGCCGCCGCGCGTTGGCGCTAACAAGGGCGACACATGACGACTACAAAGAAAACCGCCGAACGTCTCATCAAGAAATATCCGAATCGTCGGCTGTACGACACGGAGACGAGCACGTACATCACGTTGACGGACGTGAAGCAACTCGTGCTGGAGCAGGAGGAGTTCAAGGTCATCGACGCGAAGACCAACGAGGATCTGACGCGCAGCATCCTGCTGCAGATCATTCTCGAAGAGGAAAGCGGCGGTCTGCCGATGTTCTCGTCGTCGATGCTGTCGCAGATCATCCGTTTCTATGGTCATGCGATGCAGGGCATGATGGGCACCTACCTGGAAAAGAACATCCAGGCGTTCATCGACATCCAGAACAAGCTCGCGGACCAGTCGAAGAGCCTCTACGAAGGCAACGCGATGAACCCCGAGGTCTGGTCGCAGTTCATGAACATGCAGGCGCCGATGATGCAAGGCATGATGACGAGCTACATCGAGCAGTCGAAGAACATGTTCGTGCAGATGCAGGAGCAGATGCAGAACCAGGCGAAGAACATGTTCAGCAGCTTCCCGTTCAAGCCCGTGACGCCGGGCGGCGCAGCGGCGCCGGCGCAGGGCGCGCCCGAGGGCGGCGAGGAAGAGAAGAAGTAAGCGGCGCGGCGCACTCGGCGGGTGGCGCGCGCTGCGGCAAATCGCGGTGCGCTGTCGCTTTCCCGGCGCGCCGTGGCGGCGCGTTGCCGCGCGAGCGTTGTGTTTCGCTTTGCGAGGCGGCTGGCGCGGGCGCAATGCCGCCGCCCTCATTTTCCCTCAAACGCTTTGCAGGTCCCGCAAGGCTTCAGGGTGCGCCACGGCCACCCGCAAGAGGGTTTGCGCGGCGCCGGTCGGCTTGCGGCGGCCTTGCTCCCAGTCCTGTAGCGTGCGCGTGGAAACGCCCAGCAATGCCGCGAACGCGCTTTGCGATAGGCCGGCCCCAGCACGTGCGAGCGCGGCGGCGGTGGGCTTGTGGCCGGTGACGCGCAACGCGCCACTCGAAACGCGGCGGCACGCTTTCAACTCGCGCAGCGGCTTTAGCAGTTCGGCCTGAAGCGGCTCTATTTTCTCGTTCATGTTTTCGCTCTCTCCGCGCAACCGGTTGAGGTTGCGTTTGACCGTGCGCCGGACGCACGCGGCGAAATTATCCGGATGCGCAGATCGCAAGCGAGCGATAGCTGAACAAAGTTTGATTCTGTCCATATTCCATCCGACCCCGGCGCTACGAGGCGCGCACTCACCATGCTGCGCCGCACGATACGCCAAACGGGTAAAATGGCGGATTGGCTTGACCCCGCGCGGCGCTACCTTCGCTCTGCGCCCCACATCCGGACGTACACGTGAAAAACCCTGTTGAATCAACCACCTCCCGCAATCCTGCTCCGCGCGTCGGGATGGTTTCCCTCGGCTGCCCGAAGGCGCTTGTCGACTCCGAGCAGATCATTACCCAGCTGCGTGCCGAGGGCTACGAAATCTCGGGGTCTTACGACGGTGCGGATCTCGTGGTCGTCAATACCTGCGGCTTCATCGACGAAGCCGTGCAGGAAAGTCTCGACGCCATCGGCGAAGCGCTTTCCGAGAACGGCAAGGTGATCGTCACCGGGTGTCTGGGCAAGAAGGCGAGCGCGAGCGGCTCGAACCTGATCGAGGAAGTGCATCCGAAAGTGCTCGCCGTGACGGGCCCGCACGCCGTGGGCGAGGTCATGCAGGCCGTGCACAGCCACCTGCCCAAGCCGCACGATCCGTTCGTCGACCTCGTGCCGGCGGCGGGCATCAAGCTCACGCCGCGCCATTACGCGTACCTGAAGATCTCCGAAGGCTGCAATCACCGCTGCACGTTCTGCATCATCCCGTCGATGCGCGGCGACCTCGTGTCGCGCCCCGTCGCCGAGGTCATGCTCGAAGCAGAAAACCTCTTCAAGTCCGGCGTGAAGGAACTGCTCGTCATTTCGCAGGACACGAGCGCCTACGGCGTGGACGTGAAGTACCGCACCGGCTTCTGGAACGGCAAGCCGATCAAGACGCGCATGACCGACCTCGTCGCCGCACTGGGCGAGCTGGCCGCGCAATATGGCGCCTGGGTGCGCCTGCACTACGTCTACCCGTATCCGAGCGTGGACGAAGTCATTCCGATGATGGCCGAAGGTCCGTTCAAGGGCCACGTGCTGCCGTATCTCGATGTGCCGTTCCAGCACGCGCATCCTGAAGTGCTCAAGCGCATGAAGCGTCCGGCGAACGCGGAGAAGGTCATGGAGCGCGTGAAGGCATGGCGCGAAATGTGCCCGGATCTCACGATCCGCAGCACGTTCATCGCCGGCTTCCCCGGCGAGACCGAAGAGCAGTTCGAAACGCTGCTCGACTTCATCCGCGAGGCCGAACTGGACCGCGTGGGCTGCTTCGCCTATTCGCCGGTCGAAGGCGCAACGGCGAACGAGCTCGACGGCGCGCTGCCCGACGAAGTGCGCGAGGAACGCCGCGCGCGCTTCATGGAAGTGGCGGAGCAGGTCTCGGCCAAGCGCATCCAGCGCAAGGTGGGCAAGACCCTCAAGGTGCTGATCGACGAGATCAACGTCGATGGCGGCATTGGCCGCACCGCGGCGGATGCGCCCGAGATCGACGGCGTGGTGTATGTCGCGCCTGCGACCAAGGCGTCGAAGCGCTACAAGGTCGGCGATTTCGTTTCGGTGAAGATCACCGGCGCGGATGGCCACGATCTGTGGGGCGAGGTCTGAGCGGCATGACGAGCGTCGCCCCGCAAGTCCTCGCTTATGGCGAGGCCATGGTCGAGTTCAACCAGGCGTCGAAAGACCGTCCGGAGTATTTGCAGGGCTTTGGCGGCGACACCTCGAACTTCGCTATCGCAGCGGCTCGCCAGGGCGCACGCACGGGCTTCGTCTCGGCCGTCGGCGACGATCATTTCGGACGCCTCCTGATCGACCTGTGGACGCGCGAAGGCGTCGACACCTCGACGGTGCGTGTGGACGCTTCGGCGCCCACGGGCGTCTACTTCGTCTCGCATGGCCCGAGCGGCCACGCCTTCGACTATCTGCGCAAGGGCTCGGCCGCCAGCCGGTACACGCCGCGCGATCTGCCGCTCGACATCATCGCGGCTGCGCGCGTGCTGCATCTTTCCGGCATCAGCGTGGCGATCAGCGATAGCGCCTGCGACGCGGCACTCGCCGCCCTCGAGCATGCGCGCGCCAACGGCGTGCGCGTGAGCTTCGACACCAACTTGCGCCTGAAACTGTGGCCGCTCGCGCGTGCACGCGCCGTGATGAACGAGGTGCTGCGCTTGACCGATATCTGCCTGCCCAGCTGGGACGACGTGGCGGTGCTCACGAGTCTCGAAGACCGCGATGCGATCGTCGACTACCTGCTCGCGCGCGGCGCCCGCGTCGTCGCGTTGAAGCTTGGCAAGGACGGCGCCTATGTGGCGACGCCCGACGAACGGCGCGTCGTGCCGGGCCACGTGGTCGCGGCTGTGGATGCCACGGGCGCGGGCGACTGTTTCGGCGGCGCATTCGTCGCGCGGCTCGCGGCCGGCGACGATCCGTTCGCGGCCGCGCGCTATGCGAACGCGGCCGCCGCGCTTTCGACACTCGGTTTTGGCGCGGTTGCGCCGATCCCATATCGCGAGGATGTCGAGCGTTTGCTGGCAAATCAGCCTGCAAACGCAGCACACGAATAACAAGATTCATCCATCCAGGAAGACGAGGAGCAAGACTATGGAACGCGAAGTAGTGGTGGCAAGTGGCGTGCGCACGGCAGTCGGCGACTTCGGCGGCAGCCTGAAGGACTTCTCGCCGACGGATCTCGGCGCGCGCGTGGTGCGCGAAGTGCTCTCGCGCGCGAACGTCGAAGGCGACGCGGTGGGTCACGTGGTGTTCGGCAACGTCGTGCACACGGAGCCGAAGGACATGTATCTTGCGCGCGTGGCCGCGATCAACGGCGGCGTTGCCCAGCACGCGCCGGCACTGACCGTGAACCGTCTGTGCGGCTCGGGCCTGCAGGCGATCGTTTCGGCGGCGCAAACCATTCTGCTCGGCGACGCCGACATCGCGATCGGTGGCGGCGCGGAAAACATGAGCCGCGCGCCGTACTCGATGCCGGCCGCGCGTTTCGGCCAGCGCATGGGCGACACGCAGCTCGTCGACATGATGATCGGCGCGCTGCACGACCCGTTCCAGACGATCCACATGGGCGTGACGGCGGAAAACGTCGCGAAGAAGTTCGGCATCACGCGCGAGGCGCAGGACGCGCTCGCGCTCGAATCGCATCGCCGCGCCGAGCGTGCGATTGCCGAAGGCCGCTTCAAGGATCAGATCCTGCCCATCTCGATCAAGTCGAAGAAGGGCGAAGTGCTGTTCGAAGCCGACGAGCACGTGCGCCACGGCGCGACGCTCGAGGACTTCTCCAAGCTCAAGCCGGTGTTCGCGAAGGAGAACGGCACGGTCACGGCGGGCAACGCGTCGGGCATCAACGACGCGGCCGCCGCGGTGCTGCTGATGAGCGCGGACGCTGCCCGCGCGCGCGGCGTGAAGCCGCTCGCGCGCCTCGTCTCGTACGCGCATGCGGGCGTCGATCCGGCGTACATGGGCATCGGCCCTGTGCCGGCCACGCAGAAGGCGCTCGAGCGCGCGGGTCTAAAGGTCAGCGACCTCGACGTGATCGAAGCCAACGAAGCCTTCGCGGCGCAGGCCTGCGCGGTGTCGCAGGAGCTCGGGCTCGATCCGGCCAAGGTCAATCCGAACGGCTCGGGCATCTCGCTCGGCCATCCGATCGGCGCGACCGGTGCGCTGATCACCGTGAAAGCGCTTTATGAACTGCAGCGTGTCGGCGGGCGCTACGCGCTCGTGACGATGTGCATCGGCGGCGGCCAGGGTATTGCGGCCATCTTCGAACGGATTTGACGCCGGCTCGTGACGCGCGGCTCGCGCAAGGCCGCTGTGCAAGTGAAGGAAGGATGCAGATGGAAGTATTGACGCAAGCACAGCGGCCGCCGCGCGCGGCCGCCCGACAGGGCAACGCCAGCAAGGCGCGCGGCTGGATCGTGGCCGCGGCAGCTGCGGCCATGGTCCTCGCGCTGCCGCTCGCGGCGCACGCGCAGGACGCAGGCACGCAGCCGCCGCTCAAATCCACGCTCAAGCCGAACCCCGAGTTCGCGAAGCTGCCGCAATACGTCGGCACGCTCGGCAAGCGCCAGATTGTCATGCGTCTCGGCGCGAAGGCCGGCGACGACGACCCGACCGGCGTGCATGGCGAATACCAGTTCACGGACACTGGCGAAGTGATCCTGATCGCCGGCGACCGCGCCGACGCCACGCTCGAAGCCGAGGACTCGAACGACGGCACGCATATCACCGGCAACTGGGTGGGCACGTTCGCCGAGGACGGCTCGCTTTCGGGCGACCGCATGGACCCGGACGATTCCCATCCGGTGCCGTTCGATCTGAAGCCGCTCGCGGCGGGCGCTGCTGCTCCGGCCGTGTCGACCGGCGCGGCGAGCGCGCCCGCGTCGACGCCGAACGGCGCGCATGTCGTGAACGGCGTGAGCAATCTCATCATCGGGCAATAAGCGCCGCTGCGGGTGTTACTCTTCGGTATGCGGCGTTGCGCGCGCCCCTGCGCAAGCCGCGCGCCGCAACGGCATCGCGCCTCAACCGAATACGCTCCGACATGACCAAATCCGACTCCAGCCGCGCATTGCAGACGCGCATCGTTCACCCGCAAGACGACCTCACGCCCGGCTTCGAGTCGTTCGCCGCGCCAGTCACGCGGGCGTCGACCGTGGTGTTTCCCGACCTCGCTTCGGTTCGCGCGCTCGACTGGCGCAACGACGCGCAATGGCGCTACGGCCTGCACGCCACGCCCACCTCGGCCATGCTGCAAAAGCGCATCGCCGAGATCGAAGGCGGCCAGCATGCGCTGCTGCAACCCTCGGGCCTCTCGGCCATCTCGAACGTCTACTTCGGACTGCTGAAGTCGGGCGACGACGTGCTGATCCCCGATAACGTCTATTCGCCGAACCGCGACCACGGCGACTGGCTCGCGCGAGATTTCGGCCTCACGGTGCGCTATTACGATCCGATGATCGGCGCGGGCATCGCCGATCTGATCCAGCCGAACACGAAACTGATCTGGCTGGAAGCGCCCGGCTCGGTGACGATGGAAGTGCCCGACGTGCGTGCGATCACGGCGGCGGCGCGCGCGCGCAACGTCGTGACGGCGATCGACAATACGTGGTCGGCGGGCCTCGCCTTCAAGCCGTTCGAGCACGGCATCGACATCTCGGTGCAGGCGCTCACGAAGTATCAGTCGGGCGGCAGCGACGTGCTGATGGGCGCGACCATCACCGCGGACCGCGATCTCTATCTCAAGCTCAAGGCCGCGCGCATGCGGCTTGGCATTGGTGTGTCGGTCGACGACTGCTCGCTCGTGCTGCGCGCACTGCCGAGCATGAAGGCGCGCTTCGAGGCGCACGATCGCACCGCGCTCGGACTCGCGAGCTGGCTCAAGACGCGCCCCGAAATCGCGGCGATGCTGCATCCGGCGTTCGAAGACTGCCCGGGCCACGAGTTCTACAAGCGCGACTTCACGGGCGCGGGCGGACTCTTTTCCGTGGTGTTCGACGAGCGCTACAGCGCGGCGCAGATCGACACGTTCTGCGAGTCGCTCGAACTCTTCGCGCTGGGCTGGAGCTGGGGCGGGGCGCATAGCCTCGCGATGCCGTACGACGTCGGTTCGATGCGCACGGCTGCGAGCTGGCCGCATCGCGGCACGCTGGTGCGTTTCTACATCGGCCTCGAAGACGAAGCCGATCTGCGCGCCGATATCGAGCGCTCGCTCGCAAGGCTTGCGGAAAAAACAAGCACCCCTGAATAACCGGCGCAATACAACAACGGCCGCTCGCGTCCACCAGGACACGAGCGGCCGTTGGCGTGTCTGACCGCTGCGAAACCCGAATCAGAACAGACGCAGCAACCCGTCGAGCCCGACGAAGTTGAACGCGACGCTCGCGGCCTCGCGCACCACCGGCTTCGCGCGGAACGCGACCGACAAACCCGCCACGCCCATCATCTTGAGGTCGTTCGAGCCGTCGCCCATCGCGATTGCGCGGCGCGGATCGATGCCGATCTCTGCACAGGTTTCGGCGAGCGTACGCGCCTTCACGTCGGCATTGACGATCTCGCCCGTCACGCGGCCCGTGAGCTTGCCGTCGATGATTTCGAGCGTGTTCGCACGCGTGTAGTCGAGCCCGAGCCGCGCTTTCAGGCGCTCGGTGAAGAACGTGAAGCCCCCGGAAACGAGCAGCGTCTTCAGTCCCGCGGCCTTCGCGCCCGCGAGCATCTGCTCGGCGCCCGGCGAGAGCTGCAGGCGTTCCTCGTACACGCGCTCCAGGGCGCTCGCGTCGAGCCCCTCGAGCAGCGCCACGCGGCGCTTGAGGCTTTCGTTGAAGTCCTTGATCTCGCCGCGCATCGAGGCTTCGGTAATCGCCGCGACCTCGGCCTTCAGGCCGCAGAAGTCGGCGATTTCGTCGATGCATTCGATCGTGATGAGCGTCGAGTCCATGTCCATCGCCACGAGGCCGAAATCGGCCAGCTTGCGGCCGGCGTCGACGAACGCATAGTCGAGTTGATGCGTGCCGCAATAGACCTCGAGGTCGGCGCGCTGGGCCGGCTCGGCGTTCTCGATACGCAGCGCGTGGGCGTCGATGGGCGCGAGGCGGCTGCCGCGGGCGAGGCCGAGGAGCGGCTTGTGATGGACGGTGTCGAGCGGGGCGGGACTCTGGATGACGAGGTTCATGGCAGGACGGGCAAAGCCGACGCACGGCGTCGTCGGATCGATCGGATGAATAAGGGCGCAGTCGCGCGTGTGCGTGCAAGACCTCGCAGTGCTCCCTGCAGTGCGCGGCAAAGCCCGTTATTGTAACGTCCCGCCGACTGCTGCGGTCGCATGCGCCATCCGTCTCGCTTGTCCGCATGGCGGATGCTTCCCCGTTTTTGGCGTGCGTTTGCGAACACCTTACAGCGACGAAAGCGCCCATTCGAGGCACAATGAAAGCTCGTGCGGCGATCCGACGGGGGCGGCCGCCGCGTGCGTCAACCGAACGTGTCGCGACTCGCGTCGCGCGACGCGTCATGTGCGCCAAGGCGCCAGGGGAACCGGTATGCAGGACGCTCGCAAGGCCCCAACCACGAAATCTGCCCGAACGCCGCGCGGCGAGCGGGCCCCGACATCGGACGCCGCCGCACCGGCCACGCCTGGCGCGTTCGTGCACCGCTTGCCTCGTAGCGCCCGGCGCCGGCGCGACGACTCCGCCGACAGCGAAATCGACGGCATACGCATCACGAGCGCACGGCGCGTCATCGATGCGGACAGCGGCACGCACAAGCTCGAACTCGTGCGCTACTACGAGCGCGCCGCGCGCTGGATTTTGCCGCACCTGCGCGATCGCCCTGTGTCGCTCGTGCGTGCACCGCGCGGCTTGAGCGGCGAAATGTTCTTCCAGCGCCATCGCGCTCGCGCGCCGCTGCCCGAGCTCACCGAACACGAAGGGCTCGACCCGGGCCATCCGCCGTTGCTCACGATCGATACGGCGCGAGCGCTGATCAGCGCCGCGCAGATGGATGTCATCGAGCTGCACACCTGGAACGCCTGCGTCCACGACATCGAACGGCCCGATCGGGTCGTGTTCGACCTCGACCCCGATCCGGCACTGGGCTGGGACCGCATGATCGAGGTGGCGCAGTCCACGCGCGCCTTGCTTGCGGAACTCAGGCTGGAATCGTTTTGCAAGACGAGCGGCGGCAAGGGGCTGCATATCGTCGTGCCGCTCACGCCGGAGGCGGGCTGGGATGACGCGAAGGCGTTCGCCCGTGCGGTTGCACAGCATCTGGCCTCCGTCTGGCCCACGCAGATCACGGCCACCATGGGCCCCGAACACCGCAAGAAGAAGATCTTCGTCGACTATCTGCGCAACGCGCGCGGCGCGAGCACGGCGCTCGCGTACGGCGTGCGGGCGCGGCCGGGCATGGGCGTGTCGGTGCCGATCGGTTGGGACGAACTGGAGGCGACGACGGGCGGTGCGCAATGGACGCTTGCGACGATCGACGCGCGCCTCGCCCAGGTCGAGCAAGCCGACCCCTGGGCGGCCTATGCGAGCGTGCGCCAGACGTTGACGGCGGAGCTGACGTTGAGTCTCGAAACAGCCGGCAAGTAGCGGTGCGTTGTGAGGTTTGCGTGCCGTGTATGCACGGCGAGTCGGCAATGCAGGCGCCGCGCGGGCGCATCACCGCGCGCTCTCGCACGGCAAGCAAATTGCTCGCGATGACAAGCAGGATAAAACCTGGTCCGTTCGATGCATGTGCTCGGCGCAAGGCAGCGCGCAGCGCGCTAGACTGCTAACAGACCATCCGCCGCACGGGAGCGGAGCGTCGTACCTGGCGGTTCGCGGCTCGCCGCGTTCGTTGCGTACACCGCTTTTCGCTCGTGGGCGCGGCCGTTCCCGCCAGGAGGTGACGCATGCCTTGCCGCAGCTCCCGCCACACTCGCCGCCGCCACGCGGCGCTCGTCCAGTTTGTCCTCGCCGCTTCCTGCGCGATCGCGCTGCCGGCACTCGCGGCCACGCCGATCACGGTCACTTCGAAAGCCGCAACCGACGGGCCGATCCGCTATACGGTTCGGGTCGCGTCGAAGGCGTTCGGCGACGCCCAGGAGACCCGCACGCTGCGCTCGGGCGATACCGACGACTTCACCTGGCGCACCACGCCGCCGGGCGGCGCGGTCGCGACGCCGCAAGGCTGCCCGGACTACGCCTCGTTGCCGCTCGACGCGAACGGCGCGATGGTCCGGCAGACCCAGGTGCGTCTCGCGCCTATCGTCGCGAGCAACGGCACGGCCACCGTGCAGGTGAGCTTCCGCGCCCAGGCGCCGCACGGCACGCAGTCGGTGTCGAGCAACGGCGCTTCGATCACGTGCCCCGCCGTGGTCGCGCATAGCGAAGTCGCCCACCTTACGATGCCCACAAACGGCACCGCGAAGACGCTCAAGCTCAGCGACGGCACGCAAATCACGATCTCGGCGCAGCGCTAGGGCGCGCCGCGAGCGCGATGGCCGGCGGGGCGCACAAGGTGCGCCGCTCAGGCTTTAAACGCGTGCCTTGCGCTCGATGAGCCGGGCAACGAGAAAGCGATGCTCCGACGAGAAGAGGCGCTGGTACGCGAGCAGCACCGCGCCTACGGTGCCGAGCGCCGACGAAGCCGCGATCAGGAACATGATCACGATCTGATAGCGCACGGCCTGTAGCGGCGATTGTCCCGCGAGCACCTGGCCCGTCATCATGCCGGGCAGGCTTACCACGCCGACCACGGCCATCTGGTTGAGCGTCGGGATCATGCCGGCGCGCACGGCTTCGCGGGCGCTCGCCTGCGCGGCTTCCCAGCGTGTCGCGCCCAGCGCGAGCGCGCTCTCCACACGGTCGCGCCGCGCGGTCAGTTCCTGCATCATGCGCTCCACGCCGAGCGACACCCCTGTCAGCGTGTTGCCGAGAATCATGCCGAGGATCGGAATCGCATATTGCGGCTCGTACCATGGCCGGATGCGGATCACCACGAAGAGCCCGACTGCCGCGACGAGCCACGCGCTCACCCAGATCGACACGATGCTGTCCGCACGCTGGCCGCCATAGGTGCGCGCGCCGCGCTGCGCCCCCGCAAAGCCCGCGATCAGCGTCATGAGTACCATGAGCGGCAGCACGACGTACCAGCGGTTGAACGCGAACACCCAGCCGAGCACGTAACCGATCGCGAGCAGCTGCACGACGGTGCGCACGGCGGCCCACGCCAGCTTGCGCTCGAGGTCGAGCTTGAGCAGCACGGAGACCGCGCCGTTGACGAACACGAGCAGTGCCGCAATGGCGACGTCGCCGATGCCGAGGTTCTGCAGCACGCCCGGGCTCATTGTGCGGCTCCCTGTGTGAATGCCGCGTGCGTGGCCGGTTCTTCGAGCACACCCGTGCGCATCGTCAGATGCCGTGCGCCTACGCGCTGCGCCTGGGCGGGATCGTGCGAGACCCAGACCGTGGCGCGCGCCGTACGCGCCTCATCGAACCAGCCCGCGACGAGCGCTTCGACGGCGCGCGCCGATTCGGGGTCGAGAGACGCGGTCGGCTCGTCGAGCAGGAGCGCTTCGGGATCGAGCTGGAGCACGCGCACGAGCGCCACGATCTGCGCTTCGCCGCCAGAAAGCTCCGAGGTGTCGCGGGCGAGGAAGTCGCTGGAGCGGCCGATGGCGGCGAAGAGCGTGCCGGCGCGCGCGGCGTCGAATCGCACGTCGCGGTATGCCGCTAGCGTATAGGGGTAGCGCAGATTGTCCTCGACGCTGCCGTCCAGCAGCGCGGGCCGCTGCCGCAGGTACGCAATATGCCGCCGATAGTGGACAATGCGCCCGCGCGTGACCGGTTCGCCATGCCAGCGCACGTCGCCGCCGTCGAGCGGGTCGAGCAGCGCTAGCGCGCGCAGGAACACACTCTTGCCGGAGCCGGACGGTCCCGTCAGCACGGCGCGCTCGCCCGCCTGCAGGGCGAAGTCGGTGGGGTGCAGCAGCCACTGGCCGCGTTGCGCGTCGCGCCGCGCGATCTGGCGCGCTTCGACGAGGGGCGCTGTCGCCGCGTGGGGTGGGGAGGAATGATGGTGCTTGAGCATCGAAGATTGCAAACAAGGCTAGCGTACAGGTCGCCGGAGGCAGTCAGGCCGTGTAACCGGGCACGCTGACTGCTCTTGCGGTATTGCAACATAGCAGGCCAAACAACAATGCATAACGTGGAGTACGCATGACGTCAACGCAGCCCAAGCCCTTCCGCCTCGGCCGCACGCTCGCCAGGATCATCGCATGGCTCGTCGCGGTTGTGGTCGTGTTGATAGCCGTGCTTGTCGTCTTCATTCTGACTTTCGACTGGAACCGCGCCAAACCCTACGTCAACGAGAAGGTCACCGAGGCCATTGGGCGGCCGTTCGCGATCGAAGGCGACCTCAAGGTGGGCTGGCAAAGGCCGCCCGGCGAAACGGGCTGGCGCGCATGGGTGCCCTGGCCGCGGTTTTCGGCCACCCAGATCGAGATTGCCAATCCCGACTGGACGAAGTCCCCGCACTTCGCCACGCTCGACGAAATCGACTTCGAGGTGGCCGTGCTGCCGCTTCTCGCACACGACATCGTGATCCCGGCGATCAATCTCGTGAATCCGTCCATCGACGTCGAGCGTCTTGTCGACGGACGCAACAACTGGACCTTCAAGCTGCCCGCCTCGAGCGGGCCGTCGACGTGGCGGCTCGATCTGCACGACATCACGTTCGCGAGCGGTAATATCGCCGTGAGCGACCAGCAGACGAAAACCGACGTGAAAATCGGGGTGAGCCTGCTTGGTCATGGCATCCCGATCGGCAAGGTGATGGAGGAGCAGGAAGCGGCGTCGCGCCAGGGCTCCGCACAGGTCATCGGGCGCGCGGGCGCGAACCGGCTGACGCAGCAGGTCAACAAGGAGCAGGCGTCGGAGGCGGCGGCCGCCAGCGCTGCAAGCGAGGCGAGCGGGGCGGCAGCTTCGGGCGTGCCAGCGGCCTCGAGTGTTGCCGGCACAACGACGGGCGCGATGGGCACGGCTGCCGCAACTAGCGCGCCCGCAGCCGGCTCGCAGACGCTCGCCGCGAGCGGAGCCAGCGGCGCCGTCGCGGGCTCGGGCGCGGCGCCCGCGCAGCCGCCCATGAAACAGCCGTTCTACGCGATCGGCTGGACGATCAAGGGCACGTACGGCAAGACGGCGCTTTCGGGCGACGGCAAGCTCGGCGGCGTGCTCGCCCTGCAGGACGCGAAGCGTCCGTTCCCGATCCAGGCCGACGTGCGCGTGGGCGACATGCACATCGCGCTGGTCGGCACGGTCACCGACCCGATGCATCTGGCCGCCGTCGATCTGCGCCTGTGGCTGCAGGGGCAAAGCCTGGCGCACCTTTACAACCTCACCGGCGTGACGTTGCCCGAAACGCCGCCGTATGCTACCGAAGGCCGCTTCGTCGGCAATTTCAGGCGCGGCGCGAGCGTGTTCCGCTATGAGAACTTCACGGGCCGTGTGGGCGGCAGCGATCTGAACGGCACGGTGGTCTACGAGCAACGCACGCCACGGCCGCTCCTGTCCGGCGAGCTGGTCTCGAACCTGCTGCAGTTCTCGGACCTCGCGCCGATCATCGGTGCCGACAGCAAGGCTAGCAAGGAAAAGCGCGGCGACACCGTGACGCAACCGGCCGATCGCGTGATCCCGGTCGAGCAGTTCCGCACCGACCGCTGGAACGCCATCGACGCCGACGTCAAGTTCACGGGCCGGCGCATCATCAAGCAGGGCAGCCTGCCGGTTCAGGACCTCTACACGCACGTCGTGATGACCAACGGCGTGCTCGTGCTCGACCCGTTGCAGTTTGGCGTGGCAGGCGGCACGCTTGGCACGCGTCTGAACCTGGACGGCAGCGCCGCGCCGCTCAAGGCGCGCGGCACGCTCGAGGCGCGCCACTTGAAGCTCAAAGAGCTATTCCCGAACTTCAAGACGATGCAGTCGGCGCTCGGCGAAATCAACGGCGACGCTTCGCTCACGGCGACCGGCAACTCGCCGGCGGCGCTCGCGGCGACCTCGAACGGCGAAGTGAAACTGCTCGTCACGCAGGGCACGATCAGTATGCTGCTCATGGAGGCGGCGGGCCTGAACGTGGCGAACGTGGTCTACGAAAAGCTGTTCGGTTCGCGCGACGTGAAAATCAATTGCGCGGCGGCCGACTTCGTCGCGACCAACGGCGTGCTCGATCCACGCGTGTTCGCGCTCGACACCGACGACGCCGTGATCAATATCGACGGCCCGATCGATCTGCGCGACGAATCGATGAACATGAAGATTCATCCGCATACGAAGGGCTTTCGCATTTTCACGCTGCGCTCGCCGCTCTACGTGAAGGGCACCTTCAAGAACCCGCACGTGGGCGTGGACGCAACGGCGCTCGCGCTGCGCGGCGGCGCGATGATCGGGCTCGGGCTGATCAACCCATTCGCCGCGCTGATTCCGCTGATCGCGCCGAGCAACAACAAGCCGCTGCCGTGTGACACGCTGTTCGCGCAGATGCATCAGCATCCCGTGGCGCCGCCGCCGGGCCAGAAAATGCACGCGCTGCCAAAGCCCGACCTCGGAAGCGCAGGCGCGAGCGCGCCTGCTGCGGCTGGTAAGGGCGATAAGGGGGATAAAGGCGCGAAAGCGGGCCCGGCATCGCGCAACGCGCCGTCGCCGGCCTCCGGCGGCAAGCCGACGGAAGGGCAAGAGCCGCTCTACAAGGGAAGCTGATTCGGGAAGTCGAGGCGGCAAAACCACTGCGCCGGGTCAATCGGCCCGGCGCAGTGTGCAGAAAAGCTGGTTGAAAGCGCGAACTAGCGCAACGAGCGCGGCGCCGTGTCGCCGGCGGCGTCCTGGCGGCGCGTGACGCGCCGGGTGGTCATGGTCGGACGCGCTGCGCCGAACTCGGGCAGGACCCGGCCGCGCGCGCGGCTCGCGAAGACGAGAAAGCCGAAGCCGTCCGCCTCGTACCAGTAACCGCCGTTCTCGAGGCCTTCGATCGGCTGCTCGAGCGCGTGAGCGATCGATTCGATGCAGCGTTTGCGCAACTCGCTCGTGCCAGGATAGGGCGGCTGCGCACCGCGCACGCTGCACAGGAGCACGTCGAGCCCCGGCAGGATATGCGCATAGAGCACGGGCTCGTCCTGCGCGCGCGCACGCGCGATCTTGGTATCAAGTTGGCCGAACGGTTTGAAGTGGCTCAGCACGGCGAGAAATGACTCATCGCCGTCTGCCTTGACGCGTTTGCGCTTTTTCGGGAAGGACATAAAAATTCGCCTGAAAAAGGTGGATTGCAGTACACGCAGCGTTCCCATGCGACCACTCCCGGACTGGTGCGCCGCACGTCGATCCTTTATAGCACACGGATTTGCTGTCTTCATGAGGATAGAGATGGGGACGGTCCGCTTAAACGATCCGGCCTTGCTGCCCCTGTTTCAAAACCCTCATTGCGTTCGCAAACGCCATGCCGGATCGCACGTCGCGCTCATGTAGATATCCCGGCGCTCTCTCGCTTGTCTCCGTCTCAATAATAGACCTGTGTGTGCGCTCGGTGTGGCGAATTGCCGCAAAAAAGCGGGTTTTCCACGAGGCAACGTGTGTGATGTCACATACATTGTCATCCTGAAAAATCGCGCAGATAATGTTGCGGTTCTGGTGCACGCGGCAGCTCCAGGCGCCTCAACTGTCAGGCGTCGCGAGGGCGCACGCGGCGCGAGATCTTGCAAAACGCATTGCAGAAAAGCATGGCGAAAAGCACGGCGCGCCGCCCAGACCGCCACCGGACCAGACCGACATGAAACTCTTCGCCAAGGGGCTCTTGCTGATCGCGATTCCGAGCGCCGTCGAACTGGCGCTGCTCGGCGTCGTGTTCGACACGCAGGGGGAGGCCGCGCTCGCGGCCAAACGCGCCGAGAACACGCAGCAAATCCTGTGGCAAGCCAATAGTCTCGTCGACCCGTTGCTGCGCGAAGCCGCGCGCGTGCGCACCGGTATCGTGCTAGAAGACCCTTCCTTCATCGATCGCCACGCCGTCTGGACCGAGTTCTCCGACCGCATCACGCTGCTCGCGCGCATGGTCGCCGACAATCCGCCCCAGCTCGCGCGCGTCGAGCGCATGCGTAATGCCGCCTATGCATGGCGCAAGGAAGCGGGCGATATTGCCGATGCGCTGCGCACGGGGCATAGCGCGCCGTTCGCGCGCGCGGCGGGCAACGGCATGCCGCCCGAGATCGAGACGGTGCGCGAAGTGCTGGGCGAGTTCATCGCCGAGGAAACGCGGCTCGACGAGGTCCGAGCGGCGATGCTGCGCGAGACGCGCGAGCGCCAGCAGGACGCGCTTATTTTTGCCGTGGTGGGCTCGATGCTGATCTGGGGCTTCACGGCCATGGCGTTTGCGCGCAACGTGGGCGTGCGCCTCGCTGCGCTCGGCGCGAACGCCGAGCGTCTGGGCGATGGGGCGCCGCTCGCGCCGCCGCTCTCGGGTAACGATGAAATCGCCGCGCTCGATACGGTGCTGCATCAGACAAGCGCGCGGCTGCGCGTGGCCGAGCGCGAGCAGGCTGCGCTGAAGGCGCAGTTGCAGGCGCGCGCGGCGGATCTGGCGAGCGCCAACGAGCATTTGCGCCAGGAGAGTCAGGACAACGAGATGTTCATCTACAGCGTGTCGCACGATTTGCGCTCGCCGCTCGTGAACCTGCAGGGTTTTTCGAAGGAACTGCAGGTATCGTGCGACGACTTGCGCGCGCAGGTCGACGCGGCGGGTCTGCCGGAAAACGAATATCGCGCGATGGCCGAAGTGCTCGACGGCGATGTCGACGAATCGCTGAAATTCCTGCGTCAGGCGGTGGCGCGCGCGGCGGCCATCATCGACGCGCTGCTGCGCATTTCGCGCGCCGGCCGCCTCGAATACCGCTGGCAGCGCGTCAACGTCGCACGGCTCGTCGAGCGCGTGCTCGGTGGCCTCACCGAGGAACATGCGAAGGCCGCGCGCATCGAGGTGGGCGAATTGCCGCCCGCGTGGGGCGATCCGGCAGCACTCGAGCAGATCTTCGGCAACCTCATCGAGAACGCGCTGCACCATCTCGATCCAGCGCGGCCGGGCCGCGTCGAGATCGGTGCGCTGATGCACGGCGGCGAACCCGCGGGCGAACCCGGTAACAGCGCGGGAAAAGACCCGGGAAAATCAGAAGCCGGAGAGCCTGGCGAGCGTACGCGGACTTATTTTGTGCGCGACAATGGCGTTGGTATCGCGCAAGCGTATCTGCCCAAGCTGTTCCGCGCTTTTCAGCGGCTGCACGGCGGCGAGTCGCCGGGGCAGGGCACCGGCCTCGCGCTCGCCAAGCGTATTGCGGAGCGGCACGGCGGGCGCATCTGGGTCGAATCGACCGCGGGCGCGGGCTCGACGTTTTTCGTCGCGCTGCCGGACCAGCCGATGCGTACCACATAGCGGGTATGCTGGCGCGCGCTGCGCGGCAAGCTTTCAACAAGCCTTAAAAAGTTCATGCAGGACGTAGGAGAGTCGAGATGACGAACGGGGAACAGGTCAGCATCGTGCTGATCGAAGACGACGACGGGCATGCCACGCTGGTCGAGCGTAACCTGCGGCGTTCGGGGATCTCGAACGGTTTTCTGCGTTTTCGCGACGGCCAGGAGGCGCTCGATTACTTTTTCGGCACGCCGGGCGATAACCCGGCTGCAGCCGCGCACTGGCCTTCGCGCGACGCGCTCGGCAATTTTGTCGTGCTGCTCGACCTGCGTATGCCGCGCGTGGACGGCTTCGAGGTGCTGCGGCGCCTGAAGGCGGAGCCCGCCACGGCGTCGGTGCCGGTGATCGTGCTGACGACGACCGACGACCCTCGCGAAATCGAACGCTGCTATGAACTCGGCTGCAACGTGTACATCACGAAACCGGTCGAATATGACGCGTTCATCGAGGCCGTTCGCCGGCTCGGCTTCTTTCTCCAGGTCGTCAAGCTGCCGCCCGGACATCGCTTCGTCCAGGCGCGGCCGGCCGGCGCCCAATAACGCTTCACGTACGCATCACGCATGGAATCATCACGCATTGGCAACCGAATGGAACGACGGCGGGAAGAACGACGGCAAACCGGACCCGTGCCCGCAGGGATGCTTCGCGCATGACTGAGGAACACACGATGCTGGACGGTGCACGCGTGCTCGTCGTCGACGACGACGAAGGCATCCTGCGCCTCGCCCGCAAATCGCTTCTGCGCGCCGGTGCGCGTGTGGACACCTGCACGGGCGTCGGGGAGGCGCGCGCGTTGCTCGCCGTGCAGACGCCCGACGTGCTCGTGCTCGACTACCAGCTCGACGGCGCGGAAACGGGCCTCGACTTCTTCCGCCGCCTGCGTGCCGACGAAGTGCGCGTGCCTGCCATCCTCGTGACCGGCTTCACCGACGAATCCCGCGTGATCGCCGCGTTGCGCGCGGGCGTTTCGGATGTGGTGCCGAAATCGGGCGACTATCTCGACTATCTGCCTGAAGCCGTCGCGCGCGTGCTCTCGCAAGTGGCGTTGCAGCGCGCCTCGGACGAAGCGCTGCTTCTGCGCGACCGCGAAGAGCACTACCGCACGCTCTCCGAAGCATTGCCGCACCTCGTGCTCACCTGCGGCGCGGACGGCAATTGCGACTTTGTTTCGAAGCAGTGGCTCGACTACACGGGTCTCGACGCGGGCCAGTCGCACGGTCT
The DNA here is from genome assembly GCF_004353905.1 of Paraburkholderia guartelaensis. GTDB lineage: Bacteria > Pseudomonadota > Gammaproteobacteria > Burkholderiales > Burkholderiaceae > Paraburkholderia > Paraburkholderia guartelaensis. The sequence continues at coordinate 19,879 of NZ_SMOD01000025.1, forward strand.
CGCGTGGCTCGACGCCGTGCATGCCGACGATCGCGAAGAGATTCGCCACACCTGGCTCAAGGCCGTGAGCAGCGGCGCCGCCGATTATCGCCACGAGTTGCGGATTCGCCGCCACGATGGCGTTTATCGATGGTTTGATGTCCGAATCGTTCCGATGCGCGACCCGCGCGGCGGCGTGAACAAATGGTTCGGCAGTTGCACCGACATCGACGCACAGCGCGAAGCGACCCAGGAGCGCGAGCGCCTGCTCGCTTCAGAGCAGGCCGCACGGCAAACCGCCGAAGAAGCCAACCGCGCGAAAGACCGCTTCCTCGCCATGCTCTCGCACGAACTGCGTACGCCGCTCACGCCGGTGCTCGCGGGCACGCGTCTGTTGGAGCAGATCCCGGGCCTGCCCGATGCGGCGCGCGCGGGCGTGCTGATGATTCGCCGCAATATCGAGCTCGAGGCGCGTCTGATCGACGATCTGCTCGATCTCACGCGCGTGGCCAATGGCAAGCTGAGCCTTGCGCTCGAGACCGTCGACGTGCACGAGGTGATCGAGGCCGTGCTCGAGCTCTTCCATAGCGAAATCCAGATCAAGCAGCAGGACGTGCATGTGGATCTGCGCGCGCAGCAGCACTATGTGCGCGGCGACCGTGCGCGCCTGCAGCAGATGCTCTGGAACCTCGTGCGCAACGCCGCGAAATTCACGCCCGACGGCGGCCACATTTACGTGCGCACGCGCGACGAGCGCATGCAGGTAGAGATCGAGGTCGAGGATACGGGCATCGGTATTGCGCCCGAGCAGATCGGCAAGCTCTTTCATGCCTTCGAGCAGGGCAGCCACAATCTCACGCGCCAGTTCGGCGGGCTCGGTTTAGGTCTTGCCGTGACGCGGGCGCTGACCGAGGCGCATGGCGGCAACGTGGGCGCGAAGAGCCCCGGCGCGCATTGTGGCTCGACCTTCACCATCGTCCTGCCGACGGCGGCGCGGGGCGAAGGGGCGGCCGTGACCGCCGAGCTGCGCGGGCCGCAGCGGGTGGGCGCGCTGAACATCCTGCTGATCGAGGATCACGAGGACACCGCCGAAGTGATGTCGCAGCTGATGCGTGCGGGCGGCCACGAGGTGGCGGTGGCGGGCAGCGTGGCCGGCGCGCTCGCGCTCACGGCCAGCATGGCCTTCGACCTCGTCGTGAGCGACATCGGCCTGCCGGATGGCTCGGGCATCGACTTCATCCGGGCGTTTCGTGCGCAATCAACGGCGCCCGCCGTTGCGCTTACCGGCTTCGGCACCGACGACGACGTGCGCCGCAGTGTCGAAGCGGGCTTTACCGCGCATCTCACGAAACCCGTCAATTTCGAGCAGCTCGAACGGCTCATTGAAGAGGCCGCAGCCTCGCGCAGCACGGCGGCCGAGCGCGATTCCGCCGTGCCTCGTCCCTGACTCTGCCTGTATCCGGGCATAAAAAAGCCCGCGCGGCCTTGCGGCGGCGCGGGCTTTTATCTGAGCGCTCCGAGCGGATCAGCGCGGATTGTTCTGCAACGAATCGCGGATCTCGCGCAGCAGCAGCACGTCTTCGGGCGTGGGCGGCGGCTCGGCGGGCGCAGCCGCTTGCGGCTGGCGCAGCTTGTTGATGAACTTCACCATCAAAAAGATGATGAACGCGAGAATGACGAAGTTGATCACCGCGGTGATGAACGAGCCATAGCCGAACACGGCCACGCCCGCGGTCTGCAGGTCCTTGTACGACTCGGGGTTGCCTTTATAGCTGGCCGGAATGTGGCCGAGCCGCACGAACATGTTCGAGAAGTCGAGGCCGCCCGTGATCACGCCGATGACCGGCATGATGAGGTCTTTCACGATCGAGTTGACAATGCTCGAAAACGCGCCACCGATAATCACACCGACGGCGAGATCCATGACGTTGCCTTTGACGGCGAATTCCTTGAACTCCTGGACGATACTCATGAGCGGGCTCTCCCTGAATGGCGCGGCACGGGGCTGGGGTCAATACGGCGTATTGGCGCAATCATAGCGAACGCATCCGTATCGCGGTAGCAATTTGACATTCCCTGACGTTTTGCTGGGGACCATGACGAAGTCCCGGAGAACGCACGCAGCGTGCCCACCGCGCTCGATTTGGGCCGCCTCTGGACTCAGCGCGCGAGCGAGATCTGCTGGTGAAAGGTCGCCGGATCGGTGTTGGTGCCACACAGCAGCACGCCCACGCGTTTGCCTTGCAGCGTGTCGCGCAGCGGCCCGAGCAACCCCGCCGTGGCCGTGGCGCAAGCGGGCTCAACGGCGAGCTTGAGTTGTTCGAAGAGCACCCGCATCGCGCTGCGCAAGGCGTCGTCGGTGACCGTGACGACGCGCTCGAGATGACGACGGCACAGCGTATAGCTGTATTGCTCGGCATGCGGCGACATGAGCGAGTCGGCGATCGAGTGCATGTGAGTCAGGCGCACCGTGTGGTTCGCGGCGAAGCTGCGGCTCATCACGTCCGAGCCCTCGGGCTCGACGCCATAGACGCGCACGCGCGGATTCGCGAGTCGCAGCGCAGTGGCGACGCCTGCAGCGAGCCCGCCGCCGCCAATGGGCACGACGACTGCGTCGAGATCGGGCGCCTGGGTGGCCCATTCGTAGCCAAGCGTGGCCGTGCCGAGCACCGTGCGATAGCCGTTGAAGGGATGCACGAAATAGCGTCCCTCGTCGGTCTCGATACGGCGCACGATCTCGAACGCCTCGCTGCTGTTGCCCGCCACGACGATTTCCGCGCCAAAGCGCTTGCACTGCGCGACGCGCGCCGCGCTCGCGGTCCGAAAGAGCACGACCTTCGCGCTGATGCCAAGGCGCATCGCCGCGTAGGCCACTGCAATGGCGTGATTGCCGCCCGAAACGCACGTGACGCCGGCGCTGCGTTGCGCGGCGTCGAGTGCGAGCAGATGCGTGAACGCGCCGCGCACCTTGAAGCTGCCGCTCGACTGCAGCAACTCGAACTTGAAGTTCACGAGCGTCGCTTCGAGCGTTGACAGATCGTGGCGATCGAACACCGGCGTGCGCAGCACCCATGGCGCGAGCGCGAAATGCTGCGAGGCGATCTCGTCGAGCGTGGGGATCGCCTCACCGTCGATCGTGTGACTGGTGGGCAGCGGCGCGGCAGTGGACATGATGGTGCGCGTGCGGCGTGGTTACTATGCCAGGGCTTCGACGGACATGCCGTGCACGAGCTTGCGCAGGAAACCTTCGCAGGCCGCGAGCTGTTCGAGCGAGACGTATTCGTTCGGCTTATGCGCCTGCTGGATGTCGCCGGGTCCGCACACCACGCTCGGAATGCCCGCGCGCGCGAAGAGGCCCGCTTCGGTGCCATAGGCCACCTTGCGTCGCGCCTGGTCGGCGGTGAGCGCGCGCACGAGCTGCGTGATCGCAGCCTGCTCGGTGGCGTCGAGGCCAGGTGCCGCGGCGATCTTCGTGAACTCGATCGCGCCCACGGCGTGCTCGCGCTGCATCTTCGGCACGAGCGTTTCGCGCGCGTATTGCTCGATGCGCGCGAAGATCGTGTCGGGGTCGAGCGTAGGCAGATTGCGGAACTCGAACGCGAAGCGGCATTCGGCCGGCACCGTGTTGATGGCGTTGCCGCCTTCGATCGTGCTCGTCTGCGCGGTCGTGAACGGCACGTCGTAGAGCTCGTCGAACGGACCGTTCGCGCGGAACTCGTCGGCCATGTCGCGGATATAGCAGATGAGGCGCGCCGCATACTCAATCGCGTTCAGGCCGCGCGGCGTGAGCGACGAATGTGCAGCCTGGCCGCGCACGCAGCACTGGTACGCGTTGATGCCCTTGTGCGCGACGATGGGGCGCATGCTCGTGGGCTCGCCCACGATGCAGCCTTCAGGCTTCACGCCGCGCTTCACGAGTTCTTCGATCATGAGCGGCGCGCCTACACAGCCCACTTCCTCGTCGAACGAGAGCGCGAGGTGCAGGGGCTTCGCCAGTTTCGTCTGCTGGATCTCGGGCAGGAGCGTGAGCGCCGCGCCGATGAAACCCTTCATGTCACAGGTGCCGCGGCCATAGAGCAGGCCGTCGCGAATCTCGGGCTTGAACGGGTCGCTGTCCCACTTCTGGCCGTCCACGGGTACCACGTCGGTGTGGCCCGAGAGCACGATGCCGCCGTTCGTCTCGCCGTCGTACGCGGGAATCGTGGCGAACAGGTTGGCCCATTTGCCGTCGCGGCCATAGGTGAGCGTCGATTCGATGCCGCGGGCGCGCAGATCGTCACGCACAGTCTCGATCAGGCCGAGATTCGGATGGCGGCTGACCGTATCCATCGAAACCAGGCGGGTGACCCAGGGGAGCGAGGCGGGAAGGGAGGCGGAAGGCGTGGACGACTGCGCTGTTTCAGCGGCGAGGGACATGTTGGACTCCAGCTTGCTCGTATTCTTCATCTTACCCAAAAAGAATGCGGCAAGCCAAAGCCGCGAGCCGTGCGGTGTCCCACGCAGCGGTCGACTGCGCGGGGCATGGCGCGCTGCAGCATGACGTGAAAACGCCCGCGCAGAAGGCAATCCGCGCGGGCGTTCGAAGAAGTGAAAAGGCGTTCAGCGCGACGCGCTAGCGCGATTGGGCGCACCGAGCGCGCGCAACGTCTCCTTCACGGTCGCCACGCGCACTGCGAGATCGGGGCTGCGCGTTTCGATGCGCAGCTTGTCCTGCCCCGCGAGCTTGATGTGCTTGTGCTTCTGCACCATCTCGATGATGCGCATGGCGTCCACGGGCGGATTCGGCACGAACTGCAAGCCGATGACCGCTTCGCCCGCATCGATCTTCGTAATGCCGAGCGGCTTGGCCGCCAGACGCAGACGGTGCGTTTCGATCAGCGCATGCGCCTGCGCCGGCATCTTGCCGAAGCGGTCGATCAGCTCTTCCTGAATGCCGTCGATCGAATCGTCGTGCTCGCAGTTCGCGAGCCGCTTGTAGAGCGACAGGCGCTCCTGCACGTCGCCGCAATAGTCGGCGGGCAGGATGGCGGGCGCGTGCAGGTTGATCTCGGTGGTCGCCGCGAGCGGCGCGTTGAGATCGGGTTCGCGGCCGTCTTTCAGCGCCTTCACGGCGTCGTTGAGCATGTCCGTATACAGCTGGAAGCCGATCTCCTGGATCTCGCCCGACTGCTTGTCGCCGAGCACTTCGCCCGTGCCGCGAATCTCGAGGTCGTGCATCGCCAGATAGAAGCCGGAACCGAGTTCCTCCATCTGCTGGATGGCTTCGAGCCGGCGTTGCGCCTGCTTCGTGAGCCCTTGCGGATCGTGCACGAGCAAATACGCGTACGCCTGGTGGTGCGAACGCCCGACGCGGCCGCGCAACTGGTGCAGCTGTGCGAGACCGAACTTGTCGGAACGGTGGATGAGGATCGTGTTCGCGGTCGGCACGTCGATGCCGGTCTCGATGATCGTCGTACAGAGCAGCACGTTCGCGCGCTGCGCCACGAAATCGCGCATCACGGCTTCGAGTTCGCGCTCGTGCATCTGGCCGTGCGCCACGGCGATACGCGCTTCCGGCACGAGCGCTTCGAGCATCGCACGGCGGTTCTCGATGGTCTCGACCTCGTTGTGCAGGAAGTACACTTGGCCGCCGCGCTTGAGTTCGCGCAGCATGGCCTCGCGAATCACGCTGTCTTCCTCGCGGCGCACGAACGTCTTGATGGCGAGGCGCTTTTGCGGCGCGGTCGCGATCACGGAGAAGTCGCGCAGGCCTTCGAGCGCCATGCCGAGCGTACGCGGAATCGGCGTAGCGGTGAGCGTGAGCACGTCCACTTCCGCGCGCAGCGCCTTGAGCGCCTCTTTCTGACGCACGCCGAAACGGTGCTCCTCGTCGATGATCACGAGCCCGAGGCGTTTGAACTGAACATCGGACGAAAGCAGCTTGTGCGTGCCGATCACGATATCGACGCTGCCGTCGTTGATCTGCTGGATCGCGCCGCTCACTTCCTTCGCGGTCTTGAAGCGCGAAAGCTCGGCGATGCGCACGGGCCATTCAGAAAAACGGTCCGTGAAGGTTTGCGTGTGCTGCTCGGCGAGCAGCGTGGTGGGCGAGAGAATCGCCACCTGCTTGCCGCCCATCACGGCGATGAACGCCGCGCGCAATGCTACTTCGGTCTTGCCGAAGCCCACGTCGCCGCACACGAGGCGGTCCATCGGCTTGCCGCTCGTCATGTCGCCGATCACGGCGGCGATCGCTGCGGCCTGGTCAGGCGTTTCCTCGAAGCCGAAACTCTCCGCGAACTTGACGTAATCGCGCGGTTCGAGCGCGAACGCGTGGCCCTCGCGCGCGGCGCGGCGTGCGTAGAGATTCAAAAGTTCGGCTGCGGTGTCGCGGATCTGCTGCGCGGCCTTGCGGCGCGCCTTTTCCCACTGGCCCGAGCCGAGCGCATGCAGCGGGGCGCTATCGGGATCGGCGCCGCTGTAGCGCGAAATCACATGCAGTTGCGACACCGGCACGTAGAGCTTGCTGCCGTTCGCGTATTCGAGGTGCAGGAACTCGGTATCGCCTTCGCCGAGGTCCATCGTCACGAGGCCGTGATAGCGGCCGATGCCGTGCTGCGCATGGACCACCGGATCGCCCACTTTCAGCTCGGAGAGGTCGCGCACCATCGAATCGACGTTGCTCGCCTGTTCCTGGCGGCGGCGCCCGGCGCGGCGCGCGAGCGGGCCGTAAAGCTCGGTCTCGGTGATGACCGCGAGTTCCTCGCCCGGCAGCGAGAAGCCCGTGGAAAGGGGCGCGACGCCCATCGCGAAACGTTCGTCGCCGGTGAGCCAGTCCTCGAAGCTGTCCGCGCCCGTGGGGCGCAGATGGTTGTCGGCGAGCAGCTGCGCGATGGTTTCGCGCCGGCCCGCCGATTCCACCGCGAACAGCACGCGGTTCTTCGTCGTCTCGAGGTACGTGCGCAACGAAGCGAGCGGGTCGTCGGCGTGGCGGTCGATCGCGAGGTTCGGCAGCGCCGTGGCCCAGCCGCCCGCGCTCGTGGCGGGCAGCACGAGGCGCGCGAACGGCTTCGCAAACGTGAAGAAGTCCTCGTCGGTCAGGAAGAGGCGCTGCGGCTCCAGGATCGGCCGCTCGCGGTCGTGCGAGAGGAAGTTGTGGCGCTGCTTCGTGTCGTTCGTGAAGCGGCGGATCGAGGCGTCGAGGTCGCCCGAGAACACCAGCTGGGCGTTTTCCGGCAGATAGTGGAAAAGCGTGGCCGTCTCTTCGAAAAAGAGCGGCAGGTAGTATTCGATGCCGGCCGAGGGCACGCCGTTGCCCATGTCCTTGTAGATCGTCGCGCGGCTCGGGTCGCCCTCGAACACCTCTCGCCAGCGGCTGCGAAACGCCGTGCGCGCGGCTTCGTCGAACGGGAACTCGCGGCCGGGCAGCAGGCGCACATCCTTCACGGGATAGAGGCTGCGCTGGCTGTCCGGATCGAACGCGCGGATCGAGTCGACCTGGTCGTCGAAGAGGTCGATGCGGTAGGGCAGCGGCGAGCCCATCGGAAAGAGGTCGATGAGCGAGCCGCGCACGCAGTATTCGCCCGGGCGCACCACCTGGCTTACGTGCTCGTAGCCCGCGAGCGTGAGCTGCGACTTGAGCTTCGCTTCGTCGAGGCGCTCGCCCTGCGAGAACGAGAACGTATAGGCCGCGAGGAACGAGGCCGGCGGCATGCGGTAGAGCGCCGTGGTGGCCGGCACGATGAGAATGTCGCAGCGGCCCTCGCCGAGATCGTGCAGCGTGGCGAGGCGCTCGGAAACGAGGTCCTGGTGCGGCGAGAACGTGTCGTACGGCAGCGTTTCCCAGTCGGGCAACAGGCGCACGCGCGCCTCGGGCGCGAAGAACGGAATCTCCTGGGCGAGGCGCTGCGCGTCCACGGCGCTTGCGCAGATCACGGCCAGCAGCGGCGCACGGGCGGCGCTGGCGCGCGCGGCCTCGCGGTAGCGGGCGATCAGGAGCGCGTCGGACGAGCCGTGCGTGCCGTCGAACGCGTAGCGCTGCCCCGGCTTGACGACGGCAACGGGGGACGGGGATTGCGAGGAAGCGGCGATATCGGACATGGGCAACAGGGTGGCCGACGAGTGTGTCGGCGCGTGTGTCGGTATGGTGGCCAGTTCAATTCCGGCAGGGTGCAACACCGGAATATAAGGGCCGGTTTCTGGTCTTCAAGTGAATTCGGCGCGCTTTTCCTTACATTGCGCGGGCATTCTATGGCCGTTTTGCGGGCGTCCGGCGTGCGGGTAAGGGACCTATTATAAAATCCGTCCTTTACTTTGACTCATGCGGCTCGCGACACCGTGACTTCACGCCTCTTTGCCCTGATTCCGTGCGCCGGCACCGGCAGCCGGTCGGGCTCGGCCATGCCGAAACAATATCGAATCGTTGCCGGACGCGACCTCCTGCACTATACGCTTGCCGCTTTTGACGCCTGCAACGAATTCTCGCAGACGCTCGTGGTGATTTCCCCCGACGATACCCACTTCGACGCCCGGCGCTTCGGCGGCTTGCGCTTTGCCGTGCGCCGCTGCGGCGGCGCCTCGCGCCAGGCTACGGTCTACAACGGCCTCGCCGCGCTTGCTGAATTCGGCGCGACCGACGACGACTGGGTGCTCGTGCACGACGCCGCGCGCCCCGGCATCACGCCCGCGCTGATCCGCACGCTCGTCCAGTCGCTCAAGGACGACCCGGTGGGCGGCATCATGGCGCTGCCGGTGGCCGACACGCTCAAGCGCGTCGCGCCGAAGGATCCCGCGGCGCCCGGCGTGCATATCGCGCGTACCGAATCGCGCGACGGACTCTGGCAGGCCCAGACCCCGCAGATGTTCCGCATCGGCATGCTGCGCACGGCCATCGAGCGCGCACATCAAGACGGCCACGATCTCACGGATGAAGCGAGTGCAATCGAATGGCTCGGTCACGCGCCGCGACTCGTGCAGGGCAGCCTGCGCAACTTCAAGGTGACGTACCCCGAAGATTTCGCGCTCGCCGAAGCGATCCTCAGCCGGCCCGCAGAGTAAGCGCGCCGCAATCCCTCTACCCGGAATCCCAAACATGGACATCAGAATCGGACAAGGCTACGACGTGCACGCGCTGGTGCCCGGCCGCCCGCTCGTGCTCGGCGGCGTGACGATCCCCTACGATCGCGGCCTGCTCGGCCACTCGGACGCCGACGTGCTGCTGCACGCCATCACCGACGCGCTGTTCGGCGCCGCCGCGCTCGGCGACATCGGCCGCCATTTCCCCGACACGGACAAGCAGTTCTACGGCGCGAACAGCCGCGTGCTGCTGCGCGAATGTCTGCGCCGCGTGCAGGAGGCGGGCTTCACGCTCATGAACGTCGATACCACGGTGATCGCGCAGGCGCCCAAGCTCGCGCCGCACATCGAATCGATGCGCAAGACGATCGCCGAAGACCTGAACCTGCCGGTCGAGCGCGTCAACGTGAAGGCGAAGACGAATGAAAAGCTCGGCTATCTCGGCCGCAGCGAAGGGATCGAAGCGCAGGCGGCGGTACTCCTGCTGCGCGCGTGACCGGTTATTCAACCCTCGTATTGAAGGGTTGAACGGCGCGAGCAGGGCGCGTGCCTGCTCCGCAGCTTACGGCGATGATTGCAGCTGCAATCATCGCCGTTGCTTTTCTTGCGGATTAATTTTCGTTTTTTTCGTCCCATACTGAACCGGTAACCGGAAGTGGGGAGGACGATGGCGGGAGTTGAAAGACGCGTGAAAGGCCTCGACGGCCTGCGGGCGCTGGCAGTGGTGCTCGTATTCCTCTCGCACAAGGCCCACGTCGATGCGATCGATGCGGGTAAGATCGGCGTCTGGCTGTTCTTTCTGATCAGCGGCTATCTGATCATCGGTGAGTTGCATCGCAATCGGGTCCGCATCGAGCAGCACGGCGCGCGTACGGCCGCGCTGCTGTATGTCTTTTTCATGAAGCGCACGCTGCGCATTTTTCCCGTGTATTACCTGCTGCTCGTCGCGCTCACCATCGCGCATGCGAGCTTCTATCAGCGCGATGTCGATCTCGGGCTCGCCTGGCATTTCGTATTCCTCTCCAATTACTGGATCGGCGTGGTGCACGACGGTTGGCCCGGCACCGTTTCGCATTTCTGGAGCCTCGCGGTCGAGCAGCAGTTCTATCTCGTCGCGCCGTTTGCGCTGCTGTTCGTGCGTGCGTCGCGCCATCTCACGCTCTGCGCGGTGGTCGTCGCGGCGGCTGGGCTCGCGCATCTCGCGCTTTACGAGGAAGGGGCAATCGCGCCGCTCATCTACGCATTCTCGCCGTGGAATTTCGCCATGCTTGCGCTCGGCGGCGCGCTGGCGATTGGCGGCGCGCGCGCGCCATTGCGCCCGGGGGCGTTGAGCGCGGGTTGGTTCGTTGGGGCATGTGCGGCGGTCGCCGGCTTCGCGCTCGCACGCGCCGATTGTGCCGGGTGCGCCGAAGGCGTGACGAGCGCGACGATGCTGCCGGGCTTCTGCGATATCGGGCTCGCGCTCTCGCTCGGCGCGCTTTTCCTGTGGCTCGTGCGCCGTCAGGACAGCGTACTGGTCGCGGCGCTGGAACTGCGGCCGCTGGCGTATCTCGGCACGATCAGCTACGGCTTCTATCTGTTTCACAACCTCGTGCCCGCGCGTCTTGGCGTGGCGCCGGGGCTCTATGCGAGGTTTCATTTGCCCGAGATGGCGCAGCTGGCCCTCGCGCTCGTGCTGCAGTTCGCACTGTCCGTGCTGCTCGCGCATCTGTCGTGGCAGGTGCTGGAAAAGCGCGTGCTCGAGTGGAAACGGCCGCTCGAAATGGCGATACGCAACCGCTTGCCCACACGCGCCGCAGCGAGTCAGACGTGATGCGCGACGGCGCGAGGTCTAGAGCGTCACGCCGCCGACTTCGCGGCCGTCCGGACACAGCTCGCCGGTCTGTAGCCCATCGAGCACGCGCAGCACTTCTTCGGCGCTGCGCCCCACGTTCAGGTTGTTCACCGTGACGTGCTGGATCGTGTTGTCGGGATCGACGATGAACGTCGCGCGCAACGCCACGCCCGCTTCCTTGTCGCGTATGCCGAGCTGATCGATCAGTTCGCCCTTCACGTCGCCGAACGAATAGTGATTGAGGCGATCGAGACTCTTGTCCTCGCGACGCCACGCGAGCTTCACATATTCGTTGTCGCAACTGCCGCCCATCACGACCGTTTCGCGGTCATCGAATTCCTTGATGAGCCGTGCGAACGCGACGATCTCGGTGGGGCAAACGAGCGTGAAATCCTTGGGGTAGAAATAGATGACCTTCCACTTGTTGGCGAAGGTCTGCTCGGTGATCTCGGTGAACGCCGATTCGCCGTTTTCTTCGGGATGGTTGAAGCCGGGCTTCGCGGCCGTGACGGTAAAGGCTGCGAGTTTGTCGCCGACGGTTTTCATGGCGGAGGTCCTCAGACGAGAGACGGGCCGGGCGGCCCGCTTTGACGCCGCGCGCTGCGCTGCGCGGCGTGCCCATGAAAACGATTGTCGCAGTTGCGGGCGGCGCGTGGTGCGACGGTGCGCCGCCGCCGGTTTTCGGTCGGAAGGGGAGAGACTCAGGCGCCCTTGGCGAGCGGGAACTCGATCGTCACTTCGAGGCCGGGGCCCGGCAGCCGGTTGCGCAGGCGCAGCGCGCCGCGATAGCGGCCCACGAGGCGCTGCACGATGGCCATGCCGAGCCCGGTGCCGTTTGCCTGCGTACGGGCCGTATCGACGCGGTAAAACGGCCGCGTGACGAGCGGAAGCTGATCCTCGGGAATGCCCGGGCCTTCGTCGACCACCGAAAGCTCGACGCGCGAATGCGAGACGCGCGTTTCGAGCATGATGTGAGGAATGCCGTCGGTTTCGCTCGCGCCGTACTTGCGCGCGTTCTCGATCAGGTTGCCCACGACGCGGCGCATGTCGGTGTCGTCGGCTTCGATCATGGCCGAAGGCGCGAGCCGTGTGATGAGACGCACGCCATCCTCGCTCGCCATGCGCGCGGCCATCTCGCCGGCAATGACCGAGAGGTCGACACGCTCGGGCATGCGCTGGGTGGGCCGCGCGTAATCGAGGAAGCGGCCGATGATCATGTCCATCTGCTCGATGTCGTCGATCATTGCGTCCTTGGTGGCCTGGTCGGACGGACTCATCTCCGTCTCGAGCCGCAGGCGCGCGAGCGGCGTGCGCAAATCGTGCGAGATGCCCGCAAGCATCAGCGCGCGGTCGGCCTCTAGCTGCTCGAGGTCGCGCACCATCTGGTTGAACGAGCGATTCGTTTCTGCCGCGACGCCCATGCCGCTCTCGGGCAACGGCGCGGGCGGCTGCCCGGAGCCCAGCATGCGCGCCGACATGGCGAGGCGCGCGAATGGCCGGTTCACGAGACTCGTGATGAAGGCCGCCCCGAAGAGCGATAGCGCAAGCGCCGAGACACCCCATCCGACCCACTGCAAGCCTGTGACGTTGTCGAGCTGGTCGCGGTCGAGCGCGACCCAGTAGTCGTCATCGTCGATCTTGAAGCTGATCCACACGCCCGGAATGTCGTTCACGGACTGCGCGATCACGGTGTCGTCGCCAAGACGCCCACGAATGTCATGCTCGATCAGGCGATTGAGCGACTCGTCGGGCTGGAGCTTGTATTTGTCGGTGGTTTCGCGCGGGTACACGCGCACGCCCTCGTTGCTCTCGAGATCCTGCAGCAGCGCGCGGCGCAGATCGGGATCGGAGTAGAGGAGCGCGGTGCGCGTGAGCTTCACGATCGCGACGAGCTGGAGCGCCACGCGCTGCGCGCGCGGCTCCCGCTCGATCACACGAAAGCTCTGGAACCACGCGGCGAGACTGACCGCGATGAGAAGGGCGATCAACAGGAAGGTGCGCCAGAACAGATCGCCGAACGCGAGCGTAAGCAAACGCCGGTCAATCCGCATGGACCCTTCCCGTTTCAACAGAGGCAGTGCAGACAACGAGACACCATCCAGGATCAGGCGGCGCCGTCGGGAATGAACACGTAGCCGAGGCCCCACACCGTTTGAATGAAACGCGGGCTGCCCGGATCGGGTTCGATGAGCTTGCGCAGGCGCGAGATTTGCACGTCGAGGCTACGGTCGAACACTTCGTATTCACGGCCGCGCGCAAGCTCCATGAGCTTTTCGCGCGAGAGCGGCTGGCGCGGATGACGCGCGAACACCTTGAGCACCGAGAACTCGCCCGTGGTGAGCGGAATTTCCTGGCCAGCCTTGGTGAGCGTACGCGTGGCGAGATTCAGGGCGAATTCGCCGAACTCGAACACCTCGGTGGTTTCCGAGGGTGCGCCCGGCAGTTCGGACGGCGCCTGACGGCGCAGCACCGCGTGAATGCGCGCGACGAGTTCGCGCGGGTTGAAAGGCTTGGGCAGATAGTCGTCAGCGCCCATTTCGAGGCCGACGATACGATCCACGTCCTCGCCCTTGGCGGTGAGCATGATGATGGGCGTGCGGTCGTTGCTGCCGCGCAGACGCCGGCAGATCGACAGGCCGTCTTCGCCTGGCAGCATGAGATCGAGCACCAGCAGGTCGAAACGCTCGCGCACCCACAGCTTGTTCATGGCGGGGGCGTTTTCGGCCACGTAGACGTTGAAGCCCTGCTCGCCGAGGTAGCGGCGCAACAGGTCCCGCAGTCGGGGATCGTCATCGACAACGAGAATTTTGGACGGGTTTTTGGTTTCCATGCCTGGCATCTTAGCGCGATTGGATACTGATGCGAGTTTGCACCAATTATCAGGTTACAGTCAGTTACAAAATTTACCCGTGCTGTGCCACGACCGCAAGCACTGACAGATAGACTTCTTTACGTAAAGCGGCAGTTCGGTAGATACTTCATTCGACTTTAAAATTCATGCCCGCGCCGAGCCGGGTTCGCACATGTATTCGAGGTAGCCGTTTGCCGCGTCAAGAAGGGAACAAAACGATGGGAGGGGTCAGGCCGACAATGCGCCACACCATGCTTGCACTGGCGCTAGCCGGTGGCGTGGCGGCTGCACTGGAGTCGGTGCCGGCCCGGGCCCAGCCCTCCGCAGACCGCTACGAGAACTCGCAGTCCTCCGCTCGCTCGCCAGGCGGCAAACCGTCAATGCGGCGCGTACGCAGCGACACGATTCCGCGCCCCGCTTCGGACATCAACCAGCGTCCCGCGGTTCCCCCCGATCTCGATCAGCGCCGCCGCGACGGCCATATGACGCCCGAAGAGCGGCGCCTCTTGCGTCAGCATATCGAAGACGCCGTGCGCGAACTGTACAAACGCTGATACCGCAGCGGTGCGTGTAAATGCCGCTCTGTTGCGATCACGATGCGATTGCGCCGCGATAACGTTTACACGATTTTCTCTTCGCGCCTCGCGCACGCCTTTCTCGCGCCTTTCATGATTTTATCGGCATCGAATCGCGCATTCGCGCACTCGCGCCGCCGAAACGCGCTGAAAAATACCGTAGCAATTCCGTCGTCAACATCCGTTACGCCAAAGCCGTTAAGCCGGTACATTTTATTGATTGCGCCGGCGGTTTCGTCGTGCGCCCATTCATCATGAGCGACTCCAGACGGTCGAGGCCAAACGCGCAGTCCGCCGCCCACGCATCGGCGCCCGACGACGACGCGGACGCGTTGCTCGACGCCGACGACGCCCGCCATCTTCTCGTGCGCGCGGGCTTTGCGCCGCGCGAGAGCGAAGTTGCGCCTTATGTCGGACTCACGCGGGAGCAGGCTGTCACGCGGCTCGTCGGTGGCGCGCGCAGCGAGGCGCTCACGCCGCTGCCTGCATGGACCGCCGAAGTGCCGCCGAGCCGGGCACAGCGCAGCGCGTGGACCCCCGAAGAACGCCAGCAAGCGCAGCGCCAACGTGGTGCGCGCTATGACGAATTGCGCGCGTGGTGGCTGCGCGAGATGCTCGTCACGCCTTCGCCGCTGACCGAGCGCATGACGCTCTTCTGGCACAACCACTTCACCTCGGGGCAGGACAAAGTCGGCGAGCCGCAGTTGATGGCCGCGCAAAACGTGCTGTTGCGGCGCGACGCGCTGGGCAGTTTCGCGAACATGCTGCACGCAGTCGCGAAGGACCCCGCGATGCTGCTTTACCTCGACGGCGCGAGCAATCGCAAGGGCAGGCCCAACGAGAATTTCGCGCGTGAAGTGATGGAACTGTTCACGCTCGGCGAAGGGCAGTACTCGCAGCGCGACGTCACCGAAGCGGCGCGCGCCTATACGGGTTGGAGTCTCGATCCCGACACCCAGGCGTTCGCCTGGCGCGCCGACTTGCACGACGACGGCGAAAAGACCGTGCTTGGACGCAGCGGTGCGTTCGACGGCGACGAGGTGCTCGACATCCTGCTCGCGCAGCCGCAAACTGCCCGGTATGTGTCGGCCAGACTATGGCGCGAGTTCATCTCCGCAACGCCCGACGATGCGCAGCTCGCAAACATCGCCGATCGTTTTCGCACAAGCGGTTATGACATCGGCGCGGCGCTTCGCGCGCTCTTCGTCACGCCCGCGTTCTGGGATGAACGCAATCGGGGCGTGCTCGTGAGTTCGCCGGTCGAGTTCATCGTCGGCACGATGCGGCGCTTCGACGTGGCGTATGGCGACACGCTGCCGTTCGCGCGCCGCTCGGCCGCGTTAGGCGAGAACCTGTTCTATCCGCCGAACGTGAAGGGGTGGCCCGGCGGGGCGTCGTGGATCAATAGCTCGACGCTGCTCGCACGCAAGCAGTTCGTCGAGCAGCTGTTTCGTGCGACGGAAGCAGGGCGGCCGCATGCTGCGGCTGCACCGACGAAGATCGCGGCGAGCATGCCGCAAAACGCGCAGAACGCGATGCGGCGTGATGCTTTGCAAGGCGGCATGCGCTTCGATCTGGATGGCTGGCTCTCGCGCTACGGTCTCACTGCCGATGCCACGCCCGGCCTTTCCGCGCAGTTGCAAATGCAGCATGCAGTCCTGCCGCTTGCGCCTGTCGATGCGATTGCGGTTGGCAGTACTTCGGGATCATATCTCCAGGCACTGCTGATGGATCCGGTGTATCAGTTGAAGTGAAGCATGAATACGAATAGCCGAATCCCTGGCGGCAATGTGCGCCGCCGCACTGACGAGCGAGGCAAGCCATGAAGCGACGCGACTTTCTTGCAGCCGGTGCGACGGCCGCCGCGGTGGCGGGCACGACGCTATGGCTGCCTCGCACTGCGCGCGCGCAAAGCGCGGCGCCCATGCACCCCGGCACGGCGAGCGGCTACGAGAACCTGCTGATTCTCGTCGAGCTGAAGGGCGGCAACGACGGCCTGAACACTGTCGTGCCGTTTGCCGATCCGCTCTACTACAGCTACCGGCAGACGATTGGCGTGCCGCGCGCACAGGCGATACAACTGGACGAGCGCACGGCATTGCATCCGGCGCTCGCGCCGCTCATGCCGATGTGGCGCGCGCACGAGCTTGCAATCGTGCAGGGCGTGAGCTACCCGCAGCCCAACCTTTCGCACTTTCGATCGATCGAGATCTGGGACACGGCTTCGCGCTCCAACGAATATCTGCGCGAGGGCTGGCTCACGCGCGCGTTCGCAGGCGAGCCGGTGCCGCCCGGTTTCGCCGCCGATGCGCTCGTGCTCGGCAGCGCCGAGATGGGGCCGCTCTCGAACGGCGCGCGCGCCATCGCACTCGTGAATCCGGCGCAGTTCGCGCGCGCTTCGCGCCTCGTCACACCGGTCTCGCTCAAGGAACGTAATCCTGCGCTCGCGCATATCCTCGACGTCGAGAACGACATCGTGCATGCCGCCGATGCGCTGCGGCCGCGCCCGGGCAATTACGCGCTGAAGACTGCATTTCCGGCCGGCGCGTTCGGCGCCTCGATCAAAACGGCCATGCAGGCGCTCGCCTCGAGCGACACGCCGCAAGGCGCGCCGGTACCAGGCCGCGGCGTTGCGGTGATTCGTCTGACGCTGAATGGCTTCGACACGCACCAGAACCAGCCGCAGCGTCACGCCGACTTGCTGCGCCAGTTCGCTTCGGGCATGGCGGCGATGCGCTCGGCGCTCGTGGAGCTTGGGCGTTGGGACCGCACGCTCATCGTGACGTATGCGGAATTCGGGCGGCGCGTACGCGAGAATCAAAGCCGCGGCACCGATCACGGTACGGCTTCGGCGCACTTCGTCGCGGGCGGCCGGGTGGCGGGCGGGCTCTATGGCCAGGCGCCGCAACTCGCGCGGCTCGACGGCAACGGCAATCTGCCGGTGAGCGTCGATTTCAGGCAGATCTATGCGACCGTGCTAGGCCCCTGGTGGGGCCTCGACACGCAGGCCGTGCTGCAGCAGCGCTTCGAGCCGCTGCCGTTGCTGCGCGCGTAGCACGGGCACGAACGTCAACCGCGCCGCGCGGCGCGCCAGGCGATCCACAGCTTGCGCACCGGCGTGAGCACGATCTGCTGATGCAGCACCTGGTAGCCTTCGCGCTCGACTTCGTCGAGCAGCGCAAGTTCGAGCGCCGCGAGCGCACGCAGGGTGCGCTGCTCGCGGCGCGCCGAAGCGGGAATCGCGTCGAGCGCGGCCTGGACCGATTCGCGCGCACGCGAGGTCTGGAACTGCATCAGCTCCGTGAACTCTGCGCTGTAGCGACGGTTGATGAGATCGGCGGCGGTGACGTTGTAGCGCTGCAATTCGTCGATGGGCACGTAGATGCGGCCATGGCGCGCATCGTTGCCGATTTCCGGCACGAACTGCGCGAGCATCAGCGCGTTGCCAAGCGGTGCGGCCCAGCTTGCGGCGTCCTGGCGATCCTCGTCGGTGCGCGCACTGAGTTGCGCGACGAGCGAGGCGAACGTGCCGCCCACGCCCTGCATATAGCGGCGCAGATTCGGCAGATCGAGATAACGCGCCTGCTCGAAGTCCATCTCGAAGCCGGCGAGCAGCGCCTGCAGATCGGGATAGACGGCGCTGGCATCGCCGAGATGCGCGGCGAGCGCCTGCGTGACCGGATGCGCGGGTTTGCCCGCGGCGAGTGCGGCCAGTTCCTTTTGCCACCAGGCGAGCTTGGTGCGGCCGACGGTGGGATCGCTCGTTTCTTTCGCGGTTTCCTCGAGCTCGCGGCGCAGCGCGAAGAGGGCGGTCAAGAGCGGCTGGCGCGTAGCGCGGGCCTGACGCAGCGCATAGTAAGTGCTCGAACCAGGGGGAGCCGCCTTTTGCAGGCAGTAGTCGTCGAAGTTCACGGCGTTCGGAGATGTGGGGCGATGCGGCTCGCGCGGCGGCCAGGGCGCGCCGCGACGGTAGAGCCGCGATTCTAGCATCGGCGTGGCTTTCGGCCGGCCCGGCAGGGCGGCCCGGGGCGCGGGTCGATGCACTGGGCTGATGCGCCGCCACGCCCCGTCGTGCACTGTTTTCAGGATGCAGACAAGCGCCAGTCAATCGGTTAGAATCTCGCGCTTGCGCTTTCTGACGCTTAGCTGGAAGCGCGCAGCCGGCACATAATGAAGCATCGCTGCCGGTGGGCGCAGTCAGAAAGCAGGCTGGATTGCGGGCGAGGTGGTCAACACCGCGCCCGGCGTCTCACGAGGACTCGATCAGTCGGCATGTCGCACAGGGTTGTATCGCGCGAGTGATTCGCAGCGGTCCTGCCGGGCGCAAGAAGAGAAGCGCAAAGAATTCGCGTGAGTGGCGAAATTGGTAGACGCACCAGGTTTAGGTCCTGACGCCCGCAAGGGTGTGCCGGTTCGAGTCCGGCCTCACGCACCACAGTAAAAAGGCCATGTACCTTCCGGTACATGGCCTTTTTGTTTGTGCGCTGCTTGCGCTGTTTGCGCGACGCACTCGCGATAGCGGCTCGATCCCGGCCGCCATCTGTTTCGCTTATTGCCTCTGTTCGTGCGTACTGCCTTACAGTTCGGTCTGCATGGCGTCGATCACCTTGTCGAGCGCGCGCGCGAGCGCGTCGCGTTCCTTGTCGTCGAGGCTCGCGAAGAGGTCGACATTCCACTTGCGCGCGATGGGCATGACCTTGCGATACAGCGCGCGTCCGTCGGTTGTGAGCGAAACGAGCACGAGGCGTCCGTCCTCCTCGCTCGTGTCGCGCTGCATGAGGCCGCGGCGCATCAGCGCCTCGGCTGCACGGCTTGCCTGACTCTTGTCGAGATTTGCGTGACGCGCAAGCTCCATCACGGAAAACGGGCCGAACGCCCCCACTGCTGCAATGAGCCGAGCTTCCGGAAGTGTGATGCCGAGCTTCGCCTGGTAGCGTTCGCTCGCGCCACGTTCGGAGAGTTTGTTCAGGACATGCAGCCGATAGGTGAGGAATTGTTCGAGTCCGGCTTTGCTTGCCTTCATGGGAGTCCTGGTCTGGTCGCTTGGGAAGGGCGCGATCGTGTCGCGATTCCATGATTGTTGCCCCATCTTGCGCGCGGGTCAACGCATCCTAACCCTTGTCCAGCACATCCAGTGCAGTGCACGAATCTATTAATCGCTTACTGCGGAATGCGTGGCGCGCCGAGGTCATCGCCTGGGTCACGAGTCTGGCCGCGATCCTGCCGCCCGGATTCGCGCAACGAGGCCGGGGCGGCTGCCCCAGCCTGTCTCGCTGGACCTTAGTTGGATGTACGCGCAGCGTATTTGAGGCGGGTGAGCTGCTCCGCTTCGTTGGCGAGCAGGCGCGCGGCGTCGCGAATCGCCGTTTCGAGCGTGATGGGGCCCGGGGCGGGCGAGAAGCAGCCGCTGAAATGCTCCGCGAGCCGCGGCAGGGCGGCTGCATCGACGGCGCCCGAGAGCAGCGTGGCCGGCACGCCCACGGCCGCGGCGTGGCGGCAGGCGATGAACGGCGCCTTACCGTGCAGCGTTTGCACGTCGGAGCGGCCTTCGCCGGTGATGAGCCAGTCTGCGCGATCGAGCGCTTCGTCCAGACCGATGGTGCGCGCAACGACTTCGGCGCCGGGCTCGAAGCTCGCGCCGAGCATGCGCAGCGCGAAACCCAGGCCGCCGGCCGCGCCGGAACCTGCTTCGTCGCGCACGCGACGGCCCAGCGCCGCTTCGAGCAGATCGGCGAAACGCCCGAGTGCCGCGTCGATCGGCGCGACCTGCTCGGGCGTCACGCCTTTTTGCGGGCCGAACACGGCGGTCGCGCCATGCTCGCCCGTGAGCGGATTGTCCACGTCCGACATGCCGACGAACGATGCCTCACCAAGTCGCGTGTCGAGCCCGGAAACGTCCACGCGTGCGACTTGCGCGAGCGCTTGCGGCGTGGGTTCGAGGGGCTTGCCGGCGGCGTCGAAGAGCTGCAGACCGAGGCCAGCGAGCAAGCCCGCGCCGGCGTCGTTGGTGCTGCTGCCGCCGAGCGCCACGTAAAAGCGCCGCACGCCTTCGTCGAGCAGCGCGCGGATCGCTTCGCCCATGCCGCGCGTGCTGCGCGCGTCCACCGGCACGCCCATGCCCAACGGGTCCGTGATGCCGACGATCTCAGCGGTTTCGACGATCGCGCTGCCGTCGTGCAAGAGGCCCACAGCGGCGTCGCGCCTCGCGCCCGCTGCGCCTTCCACGGTCAGGACGCGGCGCTCGCCGCCCATCGACAGCATCGCGTCGAGCGTGCCTTCGCCGCCGTCGGCCATGGGGCGAATGCGGATGTCGGCGTCGGCGCGCACGCGGCGGATGCCCTCGGCGATCGCAGCGGCGACCCCGTCCGCGCTGAGCGAGCCTTTGAAAGAGTCAGGAGCAATGACGATAACGGGAGCGTCAGTCGACGAATTCGGCATGGTGTCTCTGCTGGAAGAATTGTGTTGGGAGCGGCTGCGGCCGGCGGGGCGTCCGGCGCGTGCGTAAGCTTAACAGTCTCGCTACGTGCTCTGGATACCGGCGTTGCGATAGCGCGCATCGGGGCGCGTTTGCGGCTCGTAGCGGCTCAAAAGCAGGCCAAAACGGGGCTCTTAGCACAGTCAAACGGCAATTCCGTTGGGACCGGGAAATAGTTTGCTAAAATACTTGGCTCTTTTGACGGAACCGCACCGCAAGCCGCCCGTTTCGGCGCTGTTGAGCGGCGCACGAGGCGCCTGCATTCAGCTCCAAAGCGGGTTGCTGGACCACATCGGATCCAGGCGGACCGCGGCTCGCAAAGACCACAGATTACTGATTCGCTCGAACAATTTTAGGACGATTGAAGCCATGGCTAACGTTGTTGAAAACCTCGGCAAGCTAGAACGCCGCGTGACGATTTCCCTGCCGAAGGACGCCGTGCAGAAAGAAATCGATTCGCGCATCCGTAAACTCGCGAAGAACGTGCGCATGCCGGGTTTCCGCCCGGGCAAGGTGCCGCTCAAGATGGTCACGCAGCAGTATTCGGGCCAGGTCGAAGCCGAAGTTCTGAGCGACAAGGTCGGCAAGGAATTCTTCGACATCAGCCGCGCCGAGAACCTGCGCGTCGCAGGCCAGCCGAGCTTCGCACCGAAGTCGGAAGCCGCTGAAGGCGACTACGCGTTCGACGCAACCTTCGAGGTCTACCCGGAAGTGAAGCTCGGCGACGTCGCAACGGCCGAAATCGAGCGCACGACGACGACCATCACCGAAGCTGAAATCGACCGCACGCTCGACATCCTGCGCAAGCAGCGCGTGCATTTCCACGCTCGCGGCGAAGCCGGCGAGCACGGTGACGGCGGCGCCGACACCGCAGCGAAGGAAGGCGACCGCGTGACGGTCGACTTCGTCGGCAAGATCGACGACGTCGCATTCCCGGGCGGCACCGCTGAAGGCTTCGCGTTCGTGCTCGGCGAAGGCCGCATGCTGCCGGAGTTCGAAAAGGCGGCAATCGGCCTGAAGAAGGGCGAGTCGCGCGAATTCGACCTCGCGTTCCCCGAGGACTATCACGGCAAGGACGTCGCCGGCAAGACGGCGAAGTTCACGATCACGATGCAGCAGATCGAGTGGCCGCACCTGCCGGAAATCGACGGTGAATTCGCCAAGTCGCTCGGCATCGCCGACGGCGACCTCGTGAAGATGCGCGGCGAAATCAAGGACAACCTCGAGCGTGAAGCGAAGCGCCGCACGCAGTCGATCGTCAAGAACCAGGTGATGGATGCACTCCTGAAGATCGCCGAACTCGACGTGCCGAACGCACTCGTCGAGCAGGATCAGGAACGCCTCGTCGAAATGGCACGTGCCGACCTCGCGCAGCGTGGCGTGCCCAACGCCAAGGACGCACCGATCCCGGCCGAAATGTTCAAGGAACAAGCCGAGCGCCGCGTGAAGCTCGGCCTCGTGCTCGCCGAACTCGTGAAGGCCAACAGCCTCGAGGCGAAGCCGGAGCAGATCCGTGCTGAAGTCGACGAATTCGCGAAAAGCTACGAAGACCCGAAGGAGGTCGTGCGCTGGTATTATTCCAACCAGCAGCGTCTGGCCGAAATGGAAGCCTATGTCGTCGAATCGAACGTCGTCGACTTCGTGCTCGGCAAGGCCAAGGTGACGGACAAGCAAGTTAGCTTCGAAGAACTGGCAAGCGCGACGGCGCAGGCTTAAATCTGCCCGCTACGGCGTGCCGGCTGTCGGAGCGACCGACGGCCAGCACGCCGTTTTTGTATCCGCAGGTTTTAGCCATGCTGTCCGTGTGGTTGATTTAACCGGGGTCCGTCGCCATACGGGTATATCAGAAGAACTTTTCCAGACAAGGATGCACCGCATGACCATTCGCGCTCAATCGCTGGATACGTTGACCTCCCACTCGTCGCGGGACTTCGACCCGCAGGCGCTCGGCCTCGTGCCGATCGTCGTCGAAACGAGCGGCCGTGGCGAACGTTCCTACGACATTTACTCGCGCCTGCTCAAGGAGCGCGTGGTGTTCCTGGTCGGCGAAGTGAACGACCAGACGGCGAACCTCGTGGTCGCCCAGCTGTTGTTCCTCGAAAGCGAAAACCCGGACAAGGACATCAGCCTGTACATCAACAGCCCGGGCGGTTCGGTGTCGGCCGGCATGGCGATTTACGACACGATGCAGTTCATCAAGCCGGACGTTTCGACCCTTTGCATGGGCCTCGCGGCCAGCATGGGCGCGTTCCTGCTGGCGTCGGGCGCCAAGGGCAAGCGTTTCGCGCTGCCGAATTCGCGCGTGATGATTCACCAGCCGCTCGGCGGCGCGCGCGGCCAGGCGTCGGACATCGAAATCCAGGCCCGCGAAATCCTGTACCTGAAGGAGCGCCTGAACCAGTTGCTCGCGCACCATACGGGTCAGCCGGTCGAGCGCATTGCGCGCGATACGGATCGCGACAATTTCATGTCGGGTGACGACGCCCAGGCATACGGCCTCGTCGACCAGGTCCTGCACAAGCGTCCTTAAGCTGCGCAAGCGGTTTTGCGCGTCCGACCCTGCGAAGGGCGGCGCGCAAACAGCGAAAAAGGCAATGTAAAGGAACAGCTCGGCCCCCGTACAAAAGGGGATAGCCGACGCCGCGCAGACCTTGTGAAATAATCGGCAAACGCGCTTCGCGGCCTGCGGCCCCCAACGCCGTCACAGCAAGCGGTTCACGCACCCTCCGGCCTCGCCGGGGGAAACGGCGTATCATGTAACAGAGTGTCCGGAGGCTCATTTATCCATGGCGGACAAGAAAGGTTCTAACAGCGAGAAGCTGTTGTATTGCTCGTTCTGCGGCAAGAGCCAGCATGAGGTGAAAAAGCTCATCGCTGGTCCGTCGGTATTCATCTGCGATGAATGCATCGACTTGTGCAACGAGATCATTCGCGACGAGGCTGCCGGTGCGGGCGTCGACGCGGCGCTGTCGCGCTCGGACCTGCCGAGCCCGCAGGAGATCCGCGACATCCTCGACCAGTACGTGATCGGGCAGGAACGCGCGAAGAAGATTCTCGCGGTGGCGGTGTACAACCACTACAAGCGTCTGAAGCACCTCGACAAGAAGGACGACGTCGAACTCTCCAAGAGCAACATTCTCCTGATCGGGCCCACGGGCTCGGGCAAGACGCTGCTCGCGCAGACGCTCGCGCGCCTTCTGAACGTGCCGTTCGTGATCGCCGACGCCACCACGCTGACCGAAGCCGGTTACGTGGGCGAAGACGTCGAGAACATCATTCAGAAGCTGCTGCAGAACTGCAATTACGAGGTCGACAAGGCCCAGCGCGGCATCGTCTATATCGACGAAATCGACAAGATCAGCCGCAAGTCGGACAACCCGTCGATTACGCGCGATGTTTCCGGCGAGGGCGTGCAGCAGGCGCTGCTCAAGCTCGTCGAGGGCACGATGGCTTCGGTGCCGCCGCAGGGTGGCCGCAAGCATCCGAACCAGGATTTCATCCAGGTCGACACGACCAATATTCTGTTCATTTGCGGCGGGGCGTTCGACGGTCTGGAGAAGGTCATCACCGACCGTACGGAAAAGACCGGCATTGGCTTCGGCGCGAGCGTGAAGAGCAAGCAGGAGCGCGACACTGGCGAAGTGCTGCGCGAAACGGAACCGGAAGACCTGATCAAGTTCGGCCTGATCCCTGAACTGATTGGTCGTCTGCCCGTGGTCGCTACGCTCGGCAAGCTCGACGAAGCCGCGCTGATGAAGATTCTGGTCGAGCCGAAGAATGCGCTCGTCAAGCAGTATCACAAGCTCTTCAACATGGAGCGCGTGGAGCTGGAAATTCGCCCGGCCGCGCTGCAGGCCGTCGCCCGCAAGGCGATCCGCCGCAAGACCGGGGCTCGTGGTTTGCGCTCGATCCTGGAACAGGCATTGCTCGACGTGATGTACGAGTTGCCGGCCATGAAGGGCGTGAGCAAGGTCATCATCGACGACAACGTGATCGACGGCGACGGCAAGCCGCTGTTGATCTACGAAGACGCTCCGAAGGTTGCAGGGTCGAACTGATGGTGGTGATCGGCTAAAGAGTTCCGGAAAAGGGCCGTTCATACAATGGGATGAACGGCTTTTTCGTTTAATCTTGTGGTCGATGGCGCACTATTTTGGAGTCACTGAACTTTTCCCACACGCGCGAGGCTTGCAATCGGTATCTCAGGCCTCAATTACCGAACAATTGATTCCACTCATGGGGAAATGAAATGTCAGGAACCCAACTCCTCCCGCCGGAACGCACCACGCTCCCGCTGCTGCCGCTGCGAGACGTCGTAGTCTTCCCGCATATGGTGATTCCCCTTTTCGTGGGCCGGCCGAAATCGATCAAGGCCCTCGAAGCGGCAATGGAAGGCGGCAAGCACATCATGCTCGTCGCGCAGAAAACCGCCGCGAAGGACGAGCCGACCGAAAAAGACATGTATGAAGTAGGGTGTGTCGCGAACATCCTGCAAATGCTCAAGCTGCCCGACGGCACCGTGAAGGTGCTCGTGGAAGGCCTGCAGCGTGCGAAGACGCTTTCCATCGAAGAACAGGAAACGCAGTTCTCGTGCGAAGTGATGCCGCTCGAACCGGACCACGCCGACAGCGCAGAAACCGAAGCGCTGCGCCGCGCGATCGTCTCGCAGTTCGACCAGTACGTGAAGCTCAACAAGAAGATCCCGCCGGAGATCCTGACGTCGCTGTCGGGCATCGACGAGGCCGGTCGTCTTGCTGACACCATCGCCGCGCACCTGCCGCTCAAGCTCGACCAGAAGCAGCACATCCTCGAGATGTTCCCGGTCGTGGAGCGTCTGGAGCATCTGCTCGCGCAACTCGAAGCCGAAATCGACATTCTCCAGGTGGAGAAGCGCATTCGCGGCCGCGTGAAGCGCCAGATGGAAAAGAGCCAGCGCGAGTACTACCTGAACGAACAGGTCAAGGCTATCCAGAAGGAACTGGGCGAAGGCGAAGAGGGTGCGGATCTCGAAGAACTCGAGAAGCGCATCACGGCTGCGCGCATGCCGAAGGAAGCCAAGAAGAAAGCCGACGCCGAGCTCAAGAAGCTCAAGCTGATGTCGCCGATGTCGGCGGAAGCCACGGTCGTGCGCAACTACATCGACACGCTGATCGGCCTGCCGTGGCGCAAGAAGAGCAAGGTCAACAACGACCTCTCGAACGCCGAAGCCGTGCTCGACGAAGACCACTTCGGTCTCGAGAAGGTGAAGGAACGCATTCTCGAGTATCTCGCAGTGCAACAGCGCGTGGACAAGGTCAAGGCGCCGATCCTGTGCCTCGTCGGGCCTCCGGGTGTCGGCAAGACCTCGCTCGGGCAGTCGATTGCGCGCGCAACGAACCGCAAGTTCGTGCGTATGGCGCTGGGCGGCGTGCGTGACGAAGCCGAGATCCGCGGCCACCGTCGTACGTACATCGGTTCGATGCCGGGCAAGATCCTGCAGAGCCTGACCAAGGTCGGCGTGCGCAATCCGCTCTTCCTGCTCGACGAAGTCGACAAGATGGGCATGGATTTCCGCGGCGATCCGTCGTCGGCCCTGCTCGAAGTGCTCGATCCGGAACAGAACCACACGTTCGCCGACCACTACATCGAAGTCGATTTCGACCTCTCCGATGTGATGTTCGTCGCCACGTCGAACTCGCTGAACATCCCGCCGCCGCTGCTCGACCGGATGGAAGTCATCCGCCTGTCGGGTTACACGGAAGACGAGAAGGTCAGCATCGCCCAGCGTTATCTCCTGCCGAAGCAGAAGAAGAACAATGGGCTTAAGCCGGGCGAGATCGAAGTGACCGAAGGCGCGATCCGCGACATCATTCGCTACTACACGCGTGAAGCGGGCGTGCGTTCGCTCGAGCGCGAAGTGTCGAAGATCTGCCGCAAGGTCGTGAAGATGCTGCTGCTGAAGAAGGCCGACAAGGCCGTCACGGTGGACAGCGCCAACCTCGACACCTTCCTCGGCGTGCGCAAGTACGACTTCGGTCTGGCCGCGAAGGAAAACCAGATCGGTCAGGTCACGGGCCTCGCGTGGACGGAAGTCGGCGGCGATCTGCTGACGATCGAAGCGGCGGTCATGCCCGGCAAGGGCAACGTGATCCGCACGGGTTCGCTCGGCGACGTCATGAAGGAATCGGTCGAAGCGGCACGCTCGGTGGTGCGTTCGCGTTCGCGTCGTCTCGGTATCAAGGACGAAGCGTTCGAGAAGCAGGACATCCACATCCACGTGCCGGAAGGCGCGACGCCGAAGGATGGTCCGTCCGCAGGCGGTGCGATGACGACGGCGCTCGTGTCGGTGCTCACGGGCATTCCGGTGCGTGCTGACGTTGCGATGACGGGCGAGATCACGCTGCGCGGCGAAGTGCTGCCGATCGGCGGGCTGAAGGAGAAACTGCTCGCGGCGCATCGCGGCGGCATCAAGCTCGTGCTGATTCCGGAAGAGAACGTCAAGGATCTGACCGAGATTCCGGACAACGTGAAGAACTCGATCGAGATCGTACCGGTCCGCTGGATCGACAAGGTGCTCGAACTCGCGCTCGAACGTGTGCCGCAGCCGCTGCCGGAAGAGGAAGTGAAGGCCGAGGACGCCAAGGCGCCCGTGGCCGAATCGAAGGATGCCGGCGCGACGGAAGTCGTCAAGCACTAAGCCTTCGGTACACCTTCAGTACGCCTTCAACAAGCCGCGCTCATTCGCGGCGCGTTGGAACCCAAAAAGCCCGCGGCATGGTCCGCGGGCTTTTTATTTGTGTCACGATTTTGACGTTGCGATGACAACGAGCGGCCTTTTCTGCCATTTCCCACTTATTCGAATACTCCCTCGAATCATCCCTCGAATCCCGCGCCGAATCAGGCTCAACCCCGCTTGACACGGCACTATCGGCCCCGTTAAATGAGCGGGCCCCGCGCCATGCGGGGGCCGTCTATCCAATAAGTTGAACTTCTTTCTTACGTTTACCCAAACACATTCTCGGGGGCTGGAATGAATAAAACGGAACTGATTGACCATATCGCACAGCAAGCCGACCTTTCGAAAGCGGCTGCGGGACGCGCACTCGACGCTGTGATCGGCGGCGTCAAAGGGACGCTCAAGAAGGGCGGCTCGGTCACGCTCGTCGGTTTTGGTACGTTCGCCGTCGGCAAGCGTACGGCGCGCACGGGCCGCAATCCGCGTACTGGCGACGCGATCAAGATCAAGGCGGCGAAGGTGCCCAAATTTAGGCCTGGTAAAGCGCTGAAGGATGCGCTAAACTAGCGGGCTCGCTACCTGATGGGTGGCGCAGCAGAAGTCGCAGTACTGGAAGCAGCGCAGGAAAGCATGAAGCTGGGTGCTTAGCTCAGTTGGTAGAGCGGCGCCCTTACAAGGCGTAGGTCGGGAGTTCGAGCCTCTCAGCACCCACCACAGCTTCGGTTCCAGTACGTAGCGCACCCGCACGGAGCGGTAGTTCAGTTGGTTAGAATACCGGCCTGTCACGCCGGGGGTCGCGGGTTCGAGTCCCGTCCGCTCCGCCAAGGATATCTCGACAAGAAGGCGAACTACGGTTCGCCTTTTTTGTTGGCCGCTGTTGTAATATCGGGCGTTCCATTTTTTGGCGCCCTCAACGTCTGGTCACGAATGCTCGACTTTTTCCGCAATCACAAACGCCTGATGATGTTCATGCTGCTCCTGGTCATCCTGCCAGGGCTGGGCTTCGTCGGTATTCAAGGTTTCCGCGGCTTCTTCGATGAAAGCGCAAACGTCGCGAGCGTCAACGGACACAAGATCACGCGTGTCGAATACGACAACGCCGCGCGCCAGCAGCTCGACCAGGCCCGCCAGGTTCTCGGCGCGCAATTCGACGCGAGCATGTTCGACACGCCCCAGCACCGCAAGGACATACTCGACGGTCTGATCCAGCAGCGCGTGCTCGTGGACGAAACCCAGCGACTGCACCTCACCGCCTCGGACGACGCCGTGCGCCGCGCGCTGCTCTCCGACCCGGTGATCTCGTCGCTCAAGAATCCTGACGGTTCGATCAATCTCGACCAGTACAAGCAGCTGCTCGCCATGCAGGGCATGACGCCCGAGCAGTACGACGAGCGCGTGCGCTATAGCCTCTCCATGCAGCAACTGCCGGCGTCGATCATCAGCAGCGCGTTCACGCCGAAGGCGCTTGCGCAGCAGTTGACAGGCCTCTCGGAGCAGCAGCGCGACGTGCAGGGCCTTGCGTTCCACGCGAGCGACTATGCGCCCAAGGTCCAGCCGACCGACGCGCAGCTGCAGGCGTACTACGACGCGAACAAGAACGCATTCGCCACGCCGGCCACGGCGCAGATCCAGTATCTCGTGCTCTCGGCGGCAACGGTTGCCGCCGGCGTGCAGCCGAGCGATGCCGATCTCAAGAAGTACTACGACGACAACATCGCGCACTACCGCACGCAGGAAGAAGTGCGCGCGAGCCACATCCTGATCACGGTGCCGAAGGACGCGAGCGCCGATGTGCGCAACGCCGCGAAGCAAAAGGCCGAATCGATCCTCGCCGAAGTGAAGGCGCATCCGGACCAGTTCGCGCAGATTGCGCAGAAGGAGTCGCAGGATCCGGGTTCGGCCTCGAAGGGCGGCGATCTCGGCTACTTCGGCCCCGGCATGATTGCGGGTGGTCAGGCATTCGACGCCGCGGTCTTCAAGCTCAAGAAGGACGAGATCAGCGACGTGATCCAGTCGGACTTCGGCTACCACATCGTCAAGGTCACGGACGTGAAGCCGGCGGTCACGAAGCCGTTCGACGACGTGAAGGCGCAGATCACGAACGACGTGAAGGCACAGCAAGCCGCGAAGCTGCTTGCCGACGCGACCGATGGCTTCACGTCGGTGGTCTACGAGCAGGCCAAGAGCCTGCAGCCGGCCGCGGACAAGTACAAGCTGACGATCCAGACGGCCACGGTCACGCCGAAGCCGAATGCAGCGCTGCCGCCGGACAGCCCGCTGAACAACCAGAAGTTCCTCGATGCCGTATTCGCGAGCGACTCGGTGAGCCAGCACAACAACACCCAGGCGATCGACGTCGGCAACAGCACGCTGATCTCGGCGCACGTGACGAACTATCAGCCGGCCGCCGTGCCCGCGTTCGCCGCCGTCAAGGATGCCGTGCGCCAGAAGGTGGTCGCGCAGCAGGCTGCCGACATGGCGCGCAAGGACGGCGAGGCCAAGCTCGCGGAACTCGAGAAGTCGAAGTCGACCGATGGTTTCTCGTCGGCGCTCAAGGTGTCGCGCAACGACGCCCAGGGCCTGCCGCCCAGCGCGCTTTCCGCCGTCTTCAAGGCCGATTCGCAGAAGCTGCCCGCTTACGTGGGCGTGGACCTCGGCAACGACGGCTATGCGATCTATCGCGTGAACAGCGTGACCAACGGTCCGGCCGCAGAAGGCCCGCGTCTGGCTGCCGCGCAGCAGCAGCTGGCCCAGGTGGACGGCCAGTCGCAGGTGCAGGCGTACCTCGACGCGCTGCGCGAGCGCTCGAAGGTGAAGCTCTACGGCTCGCTCAGCGCAGCCGGCCAGTCGGGCGACGGTGACGGCGGCCAGTAAGCGACCCGCATCAGCCTGCCGGTGTCCAGAGCCGGCACAAAAAAAGCCCCGCGAAACATCGCGGGGCTTTTTGCTTTCTGGCGAGCGCGAAATCAGAGGCAGGCGCTGATGTCGCTGGTGGCGTCTCCACCCGCGCCGCCGCCGGAGCGGAAGCCGACCCACGTCTTCGCGCTGGCGCTCCACGCTGGGCGCACCGTCGCCGCTGCGCCGTTAGGCGGTTGCTGGCCAGGGACGTAGACGTCGACAGCCTGGCCGTTCGCGAGCACGGACTGCGAGACGACTTGCTGCTGCGACTTGTCTGCCCATTTTTGAGCGATGCATTGCGCAACCGTTGCAGGCGGTTGCTGGCTCGTGCCGACGGACTGCGCTCCGCTCGGCATTGGCTGATTGGCGCAGGCAGCAAGTGCTGCCGTAACGACAATGAGAGGTAAATATTTCACGCTTCTTCCCTCCAGTCAGGGTCGGTCGGATTCAGACAGCGAAGCTTCTCGGGCTCGCGTGTCTGACGCAAAGGTGGCCAAAGGCGAGACGCGGTTGCCCGCCGTCACGCCGCTTCGGAGGCTCGAGCCGCTTGAATGCGCCGGCGGCGGGGGCTAAGAAAGGGCGCCTGGTGAGGACGCCCGCTCGTATGCCCGGTTACCGCCTCAGCGCCGCACGCGGTTGCCGAGCAGCGGCTTGAGCGTTGGCCACACGTTGTCGAGGAGCAATGGCTGTGCCTGCTGGGTGGGATGGATCTGGTCGGCCTGGAAGAGTTCGGGCTTGTCGGCGAGACCGGCGAGCAAAAAGGGCACGAGCGGCACGTTCAGTTCCTTCGCAAGCCGCTCGTAGATGGCGTGGAAGTCCCGCGTGTAATCGGCCCCGTAGTTGGGGGGCACGTACATGCCGATGAGTACGGGTTTCGCGCCGCCCTTGCGGATCTGCGCGACGATGGCGCGCAGATTGCTGTCCGTTGTCGTGAGCGGCACGCCGCGCAGTGCGTCGTTCGCGCCCAGTTCGATGATTACGATCGAGGGTTGCATGCGCTGCATGACGAGCGGCAGGCGCGTGAGTCCACCGCTGGTCGTGTCTCCGCTGATGCTCGCATTCGCAACGTTATAATCGATCCGCTCGCTGGCGAGCCGCTGGCGCAGCAGGGCCACCCAGCCCGTATCGCGCGGCAGGCCGTATTCGGCGGAAAGGCTGTCGCCGAGCACGACGATCTTCGGTTTTGCCGTGGCGGCGGGGTTCGTCGCCGCGTTGGCTGTGGGAACTGGCGTGGCCGCGAGAGCGGTGCCGGTGCCACATAAGGTGCCAAGCAAGGCAGCAGCCGTTAAGGTGGCGATGGAGGCAAACGCGCTGAAGCGGGACCAAGCGCGGGAAAGGGTGGCGCGCCGCGCGGCGCGCTTCTGGTTCACGGCTAACCTGTGCGTCATCATGTGCGAATGAATAGCGATCCAGTCATCGAAGTACGGGGTTTGAGCAAGCGGGTCACCGACGCCACCGGCGAGCTGACGATCCTCGACGGCATCGACCTCACCGTGCAGGCGGGCGGGAGCGTGGCGATCGTCGGCGCTTCCGGCTCCGGCAAGTCGACGCTGCTCGGCCTGCTGGCCGGCCTCGACAGCGCGAGCGCGGGTTCGGTGCGCCTGCTAGGCCATGAGCTTACCGGTATGGCCGAAGACCAGCGCGCCGCGCTGCGCAATGGCTCGGTGGGCTTCGTGTTCCAGTCGTTCCAGTTGATGCCGCATCTGACCGCATTGGAGAACGTCGCGCTGCCGCTCGAACTGCAGGGCGGGATGTCGACGCGTGATGCTTTCGCCCGCGCCCGCACGCTGCTCGAGCGCGTGGGTCTTGCCGAGCGCACGGGCCACTACCCGAAGCTGCTCTCGGGCGGCGAGCAGCAGCGCGTGGCCCTCGCCCGCGCGTTCGTGACGCGCCCCGCCGTGCTGTTCGCCGACGAGCCCACCGGCAGCCTCGACGCTGCCACCGGCCACGCCGTCATCGACTTGATGTTCGAACTGAATCGCGCCAACGGAGCGACGCTCGTGCTCGTCACCCACGACGTCGATCTCGCGCAGCGTTGCGACGCCATCATCACGATCGAAGCGGGCCGCCGCGTGCCCAATGCGCCGCATGGCGCGGCAGCCTCGCGCAACGCGAGCAATGTCGAGGCCGGGCGCTAGCGACTGACCGGCGAACGGCGTGCGCAGTGCATGCGCACGCCAGTTCCGCCCCAGTTAACGCTTGAGCGCCGCACGGGCGCGCGCGATCAGCGCGGCGGTGGACGAATCGTGCGGCTTCACATCGGCGCTCGCCGCGTTCAAGTCGGCTTCGACCACCTTGCCGAGGATCTTGCCGAGTTCCACGCCCCACTGGTCGAACGGATTGATGTCCCACACGGAAGCCTGCACGAGCACCTTGTGCTCATAGAGCGCGATGAGCGCGCCGAGCGAGCGGGCCGTGAGCGCATCGACGAGCAGCGTCGTGGTCGGGCGGTTGCCGGGGAACATGATGTGCGGCACGAGTTCGGGCTTGTCCGGGCCGGCAATCTTCTTCGCCTCTTCCTCGGTGCGGCCAAGCATCATCGCCTCGCTCTGCGCAAAGCAGTTCGCGAGCAGCTTCGGGTGATGGTCGGCCAGCGGATGCTCGGGCGTGAGCACGGCGATGAAGTCGATCGGCACGATCGTCGTGCCCTGGTGCAGCATCTGGAAGAACGCGTGCTGGCCGTTCGTGCCGGGCTCGCCCCAGGTGATTGCCGAGGTCGCGTAATCGACGAACTTGCCGTCGAGGCGCGCGGACTTGCCGTTGCTCTCCATTTCGAGTTGCTGGAGATACGAAGGCAGGAAGTGCAGCGCTTCGGAGTAGGGCGCAACGAGATAGCTCTGCGAGCCGAAAAAGTTGCGATACCAGATGCCGATCATGCCGAGCAGCACGGGCAGGTTCTTTTCCAGCGGTGCTTCGCGGAAGTGCTTGTCCATGTCGTGCGCGCCGGCGAGCAGTTCGTCGAACTGCTGCGGTCCGATGGCGATCATGATCGAGAGGCCCACCGCCGACCACAACGAATAGCGGCCGCCCACCCAGTCCCACATCTCGAACACGTTTTCTTTGGCGATACCGAACTTCACGACTTCGGCCGGATTGGCCGAGACGCCCACGAAGTGCTTCGCGAGT
Organism: Paraburkholderia guartelaensis; assembly: GCF_004353905.1. GTDB lineage: Bacteria > Pseudomonadota > Gammaproteobacteria > Burkholderiales > Burkholderiaceae > Paraburkholderia > Paraburkholderia guartelaensis. The sequence goes on from NZ_SMOD01000025.1 coordinate 53,386, forward strand.
TCGCCTTGCGGGCAGCCGTGCTTGACGAACCAGTCGCGCATCGACAGCGCGTTGGTCATGGTTTCGAGCGTCGTGAAGGTCTTCGAAACGATGATCGCCAGCGTCTCTTCCGGATCGATGTTTTCGATCGTGCGCCACAGGTCCGCGCCGTCGACGTTCGAGACGAAGTGCGAGGTGATCTCGGGCAGTTCGAGATGCTGTAGCGCGTGCACGACCATCTTCGGCCCGAGGTCCGAGCCGCCGATGCCGATATTCACGACATGGCGGATGCGCTTGCCCGTGTAGCCGGTCCATGCGCCGCTGCGCACGGCGTCGGCGAACTTAGCCATCTTCGCGCGCTCGGCTGCGATCTGGGCGTGGAACGGGGCGTCGGCTTCGGTCGCGCGCAAGGCGGTGTGCAGCGCCGCGCGGCCTTCAGTCGGGTTGACGACTTCGCCCTTGAACATCGCATCGCGGCGCGCTTCCACGCCGGCTTCGCGAGCAAGCTGCACGAGCAGCTTGAGCGTGGCGTCGGTGATGCGGTTCTTCGAGAAGTCGGCGCCGAGACCGGCACCTGCGAACGTGAAGCGTTCGGCGCGCGTCGGCGCAGGGTCGTTGGCGGGAGCGAACCAGTCGCGCAGCTTTTCGTCGCGGATCTGTTCGTAATGCGTCTGTAGCGCGGACCAGGCGGGGAGCGGATTCGTCATGTTCGTCCAGCGAGGGATCACGAATGGAGGGCGGCAGGTGCGGTTCGCCGGTCTGGCCGAACACGCGCTTCGCGCGCCGCGGGGAAGCACGGGCCGCCTCGGGTGGAAGACGGCGTGCGGAGGATCAGTATAGCGGCCTCGCGCGACACTGCGCAGCGTTGTGGCGCTTGCGGCGGGAATGCGCGCGAGAGGTGAGCAAACATCGTTGTGAAGCAAGCTGCATGCCGCGCGAGCGAGACCCCTGGCGCGGCCGAGGCGCCTCAGGCTGCGTAGTCCGGCGCGTAAAAGAGGCGGTTCATGAGCTTGCGCACCACTGGCGCGAGTTCGCCGGCCGTGAGGCCTGCGGGGCCGTCGCCTTGCGCGCACAGCGTGTCGGCGGCGAGGCCGTGCAGGTAGACGCCCGCGAGCGCCGCTTCATAGGGCGGCAGGCGCTGGGCCAGCAGCGCGCCGATCATGCCGCCGAGCACGTCGCCGGTGCCGCCCGTGGCGAGGCCCGCGTTGCCGGTGGGATTGACGGCGACGCGGCCGTCGGGCGCGGCGATCACGGTGCCGCTGCCCTTGAGCACGACAACAGCCGCATAGCGGGCGGCAAGCGTTCGCGCTGCGGCGAGGCGGTCGCGCTGCACCGCGGCGGTGTCGCAGCCCAGGAGGCGCGCCGCTTCGAGCGGATGCGGCGTGAGCACGCAAGGCGTCCCGCGCGAGGCGGCTGACTGCGCGACGTGCGCAGCGAGCGCCTCGTCGCGCGCGACGAGATTGAGCGCATCGGCATCGAGGAGCACGGCGGCGTGAAGGCGCAGGATGGCGTCCACGAGCTGGCGCGCCGACGCGCTGCCGCCCATGCCGCAGCCCACTGCGACGGCGTCCATCGCGCCGAGCTCGAGTTTGGCCGCCGCGTGCAGCATGAGTTCGGGGTGCGGGGCGTCGTAGGGCGGCGCGTCGCTGCCGAGAAAGCCCACGTGAACCTTCCCCGAGCCGGTGAGGAGCGCCGCGCGCGCCGCGAGAATCGGGGCGCCGCACATGCCCGTATCACCGCCCACGACGGCGAGCGTGCCGAACGTACCCTTGTGGGTGGCGAAGGCGCGTGCCGGCAGCGCGGCGGCGAAAAGCTCGGGCGCGTTCAGGCGCACGGCGCCCGGCGTGCCTTCGGCGTCGATGCCGATCGGCGCGACCGCGACTGCGCCCGCGTAGTCGCGCCCAACGCCCGTGTACAGGCCGGGCTTGGCGGCAATGAAGGTCACGGTATGGGTCGCGCGCACCGCCGGGCCGCTGCCGACCACGTTGCCGGTGTCGCTGTCGAGGCCGCTCGGCACGTCGAGCGCGAGCACGTGGCCATGGCTGCGCGCGCGTGCCGAGAGAGCTTCGGCGAGTTCGGCGAACACGCCTTCGAGCCCCCGCGCGAGACCGATTCCGAACATCCCGTCGACGAGCCAGCCGTACGCGTCGAACGATGCGGGTACGGTCGCGGCGATGGGCACGCCCGCCGCGCGCGCCTCGGCTAGCGCCCAGCGCGCGTCGTCGGGCTTGACCTCGACTGGCATGCAGACTTCCACTGCGACACCCGCGCGATGCAGTTCGGTGGCGACGACGAGCGCGTCGCCGCCATTGTTGCCGGGCCCGGCGGCGAACCAGACCGGCTTGTCGCTCGCGGACGAGGGCGCGTGCGCGAGTTGCTCGCTCAGAAAATGCGCCGCAGCGGCGCCTGCGCGAGCCATCAGCGCGTGAGCGGGCAGCGCCGACTGCGCAGCGACCTCGGCCTCGCGCAGCTGTTCGACGGTGAGCAGCGGGATTGCACGATCGTGCGGGTAGACGAGCACCGGTTGCCCGGCGCCAGAGGAGTGTGGAGCGTGCGTCATGACGATGCGGTCCTGGGAGGCGACATCGCAACGATACCCGAGCAAGCGCTCAGACGGCACGCGCAGGCAGCGCGGTGGGCCGGCACGGCGGCGCAGCAATGCCGCACACGCGCCTGCCGCTCATGCTCAATCGCGGCCCGGCGAGAGCGCCTTGACGGTATCGGCCGGCAGGTCCGGCGTCTGGCTCGAGATCTGCTGGGCGATGAGACGCGCGGAGCCGAGCGAAAGCGCCCAGCCCGCCGGCCCGTGGCCCGCGTTGACGAAGAGGCGCGGATGGCTCACGTTGCCGACCGCCGGCAGGCCGTCGGCCGAAAGCAGCTTCATGCCCTCCCACGCAAGCGCGGCCGAAATGCGCGCGGCGCCCGGCGCCCAGTCGCGCGACGCCTCGCCCAGCAGCGCGAGGGCGTCTTCGGTGAGCGCTTCGGGCAGCGCGTCATCGACTTCCTGCGCGCGCAACAGCACGGCGGCGCCCGATATGCGCAGCCGGTGATTCATGCGCGCGATGGCGATGCGCTTGCCCGCGTCGACGATCGTGGTGTGCGGCACGCATTCCTCATGCGCCACCGGCGAATTGAGCGTGTGCATGCGCAGCGGATAAAACGGCATCTTGAGGCCGAGCGGCGCGAGGAGGTGCGGCGTTTGCGCGCCCGCGGCGACCACGACGGCATCGCCCGAGATCACCTCGACGTCGCGCGAGCGGCCCGCTTCGTGTGCGGGCGGCGCGAGTTCCACGGCCGCGCGCCGGTCTTCCAGGCGGATCGCATTGACTTCGCGGCTCATCTCGAACTGCACGCCGCCCTGGGCGTCGAGCACCTGCTTGAGCAGCTTCACGAAGAGCGGGCAGTTGGCTACCCGGCCGGTCTCGAAGTGCACGCCGCCCGCAAACGGCGGATCGGCTGGGATGGCATGGTCGAAAGCCACGCATTCCGCGGGCGACAGCGCGTGGTGCGGCGTCTCGAAGCGGCGCAGCAGCTCGAGGGCCGGTTGCGTGAGCGACCATTCGTCGTTGCCGCGTACGAGGTAGAGCAGGCCGTCGCGCTGCTCGTAGTCGAGCTGGAAGCGCGCGTCGATGTCGGCGAGCGCCGCTTGCGCCGAATCGATGAGCGGGCGCAGGAGCGCATAGCGTTCTGCGAACGCCTCGGAACCGTGCAGCGTGGCGAGGCGTTTGACGAAACCGTGTGCCTGGCCGCGCCAACCCGTCTTGCTGATCACGCCGCCGGACGATTGGCGGCCGTTGCGCAGGAACGTGGGGCCGAACCAGACGTCGAGCGGCGTGGGCAGCGCAATGCCGCTATGGCCGTAGGTCGCGCCTTGCGCAACGGTGGCGTGGCGTTCGATTACGCAGACGCGATGCCCGGCCGCGCGCAGCTGCCAGGCGGTAGCGATGCCGGCGATTCCGCCGCCGATGACGATGACATCCATGACGATACGATCTGCAGGCAGGCGGCGCTCGCTCGGGTGAGGGCGTCCTGCCGAAGGTGGGGCGTGCGGCGCGCCGAAGCGATGCCCAGGTGCGCCGATCAGACGAAACGCGCAATCATAGCAGCGAAAGCGTGCGCATCGCCATGCGCGAGGCCGGCTTGCCACACGCGTGTCGCACGGCCACCGGGGCGGTCAGGACAGGCCTTCCGGGTTATAATCGCGGTCTCCCTTCGCCTGACCGTCGCCATCCCCCGCGCGACGCATCGCCACCTTGCGACGTGTTTCGCGCGAGGCGAAGCCGCGACGCAACTCTGACGCAACCTCGACGCAACGCCCCAGTCCATGGCCCACTTCTCGTGTTTCCCCGGCGCTTCGGCCCTTTCCGACTTCCGTCAGACCCGCCTGCTCGAGACGCTTCAGCGTATCGACGCCAACATCGTCGGCGTGCACGGCCAGTATCTGCATTTCGTCAATTCGGCCGAGCCGCTCACTGCTGACGACAGCGCGAAGATCGAAGCGCTGATGCACTACGGCGCGCCGTTCGCGGCCCCGCAGGAGCGCGGCAGCGCGCTCACGTTCCTCGTCGTGCCGCGCTTCGGCACGGTGTCGCCGTGGGCGAGCAAGGCCACGGACATCGCGCACCATTGCGGCCTCGAGCAGGTGCGCCGCATCGAGCGCGGCGTCGAATACACCGTGGTGCTCAAGTCGGGCCTGCTCGGCGGCAAGAAGACGCTTTCGGAAGAGGCGCACGCCGCTGTCGCCGCGGCGCTGCACGACCGCATGACGGAAAGCGTGGCGCCTTCGCGCGACGCGGCACTGCATCTGTTCGACGAACTGCCGGCCCGGCCGATGCAGACGGTGGACGTGCTCGGCCACGGCCGTGCGGCGCTGGAAACGGCCAACGGCGAACTGGGCCTCGCGCTCGCCGACGATGAAATCGACTATCTCGTCGACAACTTCAAGAAGCTCGAACGCAACCCGACCGACGTCGAGTTGATGATGTTCGCGCAGGCCAACAGCGAGCACTGCCGCCACAAGATCTTCAACGCGAGCTGGACGATCGACGGCCAGGATCAGGATATGTCGCTTTTCGCGATGATCCGCAACACCGAGAAGATCAGCCCGCAGGGCACGATCGTCGCGTACTCGGACAACTCGTCGATCATGGAAGGCGCGGTCGCGGAGCGCTGGTTCCCGCGCAAGAACAACGCCGACGGCACGCCTGGCGAGCAATATGGCCGCCACACCGAACTCACGCACACGCTGATGAAGGTGGAGACGCACAACCACCCCACGGCGATCTCGCCGTTCGCGGGCGCGGCAACGGGCTCGGGCGGCGAAATCCGCGACGAAGGCGCGACGGGCCGCGGCGCGCGTCCGAAGGCCGGTCTCACGGGCTTCACGGTTTCGAACCTCGATCTGCCTGACGCGCGCGAAACATGGGAAGACGCCCGCGACGCGGCCGTGCCGCTCGCGCTGCGCAATCCCGCCGATACGCAGGGCGCCTATGGCCGCCCGGACCGCATCGCTTCGCCGCTGCAGATCATGATCGACGGCCCGCTCGGCGGCGCCGCGTTTAACAACGAATTCGGCCGCCCGAACCTCGGCGGCTATTTCCGCACCTACGAGCAGAATGTTGCGGGCACCGTGCGCGGCTATCACAAGCCGATCATGATCGCGGGCGGCCTCGGTAACATCAGCGCGCAGCACACGCACAAGCACGACCTGCCTGCCGGCACGCTGCTGATCCAGATCGGCGGCCCGGGCATGCGCATCGGCATGGGCGGCGGCGCGGCCAGCTCGATGGCGACGGGCACCAACACGGCCGAACTCGATTTCGACTCGGTTCAGCGCGGCAACCCGGAAATCGAGCGTCGCGCGCAGGAAGTCATCAATTCGTGCTGGCAGCTGGGCGAGCGCAACCCGATCCTGAGCATTCACGACGTCGGCGCGGGCGGTCTTTCCAACGCGTTCCCGGAACTCGTCGACGGCGCGGACAAGGGCGCGCGCTTCGAGTTGCGCGAGGTGCAGCTCGAAGAGTCGGGCCTTTCGCCGCGCGAAATCTGGTCGAACGAGTCGCAGGAACGCTACGTTCTCGCGATCGCGCCCGCCGATCTGGCCGAATTCCAGGCGATCTGCGAGCGTGAGCGCTGCCCGTTCGCTGTCGTGGGCGTCGCAACCGACGCGCGCGACCTGAAGCTCATCGACACCGACGAGCAGGCGCTCGCGGCCAACGGCGGCCACCAGCCCGTCGACATGCCGATGGACATCCTGCTCGGCAAGCCGCCGCGCATGCACCGCGACGTCGCGCACGCGAGCGTGCCGCTCGCGCCGGTCGAAGTCACGGGCGTCTCGCTCGACGAAGTCGCGAAGAGCGTCCTGCGCCACCCGACCGTGGGCAGCAAGTCCTTCCTCATCACCATCGGCGACCGCTCGGTGGGCGGCACGACGGTGCGCGACCAGATGGTCGGCCCGTGGCAGGTGCCGGTGGCCGACTGCGCGATCACCGCGCTCGACTACGCCGGCTACAAGGGCGAAGCGATGACGATGGCCGAGCGCACGCCGCTCGCCGTGATCGATGCGCCCGCATCGGGCCGCATGGCCGTGGGCGAGGCGATTACCAACATTGCGAGCGCACCGATTCTGTCGCTCGACAAGCTCAAGCTCTCCGCGAACTGGATGGCCGCGTGCGGCGCACCGGGCGAGGACGCCGCGCTGTACGACACCGTGAAGGCGATCGGCATGGAGCTGTGCCCGGCGCTTGGCATCGGCATTCCGGTGGGCAAGGATTCGCTCTCCATGCGCACGAAGTGGAACGAGGAAGGCGTGGCGAAGGAAGTGGTCGCGCCGGTTTCGCTCATCATCTCGGCGTTCGCGCCGGTCGACGACGTGCGCCGCCACCTCACGCCGCAACTGCGCCGCGTCGACGAAGTGGGCGAGTCGGTGCTGATCGCGATCGATCTGGGCCGCGGCAAGAACCGCATGGGCGGCAGCATCTTCGCGCAGGTCACGCAGCAGGTCGGTGACGCAGTGCCCGACGTCGACAGCGCCGAAGACCTCAAGCAGTTCTTCACGGCCATCCAGCAACTGAACGCGAACGAGCAACTGCTCGCGTACCACGACCGCTCGGACGGCGGCCTGTGGGCGACGGTCTGCGAAATGGCTTTCGCGGGTCATACGGGCGTGTCGCTGAACGTGGACATGCTCACGCTCGACAACGAGCACGAGTCCGATTACGGCGACGCCAAGGACTGGGCGAAGCAAACGAGCGGCCGCCGCGAAGACCGCACGCTGCGCGCGCTCTTCTCCGAAGAGTTGGGCGCCGTGATCCAGGTGCCGGCACAGCAGCGCGACGTCGTGATGGGCGTGCTGCGTCAGCATGACCTCTCGGCGTGCTCGCACGTGATCGGCACGCTGAACAATCGCGACTCGATCGAAATCTACCGTGACGCGAAGCGCATCTACGAAGCGCCGCGTGCGGAACTGCAACGCGTGTGGGGCGAAGTGAGCTGGCGTATTGCGCGTCTGCGCGACAACCCTGCGTGCGCCGATTCCGAATACGACGCGCTGCTCGACGCCGCCGATCCGGGCATGCAGCCGCATCTCACGTTCGATCCGGCCGAGGACATTGCCGCGCCGTTCATCGGCAAGGGCGCGCGTCCGCGTGTGGCGATCCTGCGCGAACAGGGCGTGAACTCGCACCTCGAAACCGCGTACGCGTTCGATCGCGCCGGCTTCGACGCGCACGACGTGCACATGAGCGACCTGCTCGAAGGCCGTGCCACGCTCGCCGACTTCGCGGGCGCGGTCGCCTGCGGCGGCTTCTCGTACGGCGACGTGCTGGGCGCGGGCGAAGGCTGGGCCAAGACGATCCGCTTCAACGCGAAGCTCGCGGACATGTTCGCGGCGTTCTTCGCGCGCCAGGACACGTTTGCGCTCGGCATCTGCAACGGCTGCCAGATGATGTCGAGCCTCGCCTCGATGATCCCGGGCGCCGAAGCCTGGCCGAAGTTCACGCGCAACAAGTCGGAGCAGTTCGAAGCGCGCTTCTCGCTGGTGGAAGTGCAGGGCTCGCCGTCGATCTTCTTCAACGGCATGGAAGGCTCGCGCATTCCGGTGGCGGTCGCGCACGGCGAAGGTTTCGCGGACTTCTCGCAGCAGGGCGACATCTCGAAGGTCGCGGTGGCGATGCGCTACGTCGACCATCGCGCCCAGGCGACCGAGGCCTACCCGTTCAATCCGAACGGCTCGCCGCAAGGGATCACGTCGGTCACGACGCCCGACGGCCGCTTCACTGTGCTCATGCCGCACACCGAGCGCGTGCAGCGCACCGTCACGATGAGCTGGCACCCCGAAGCCTGGGGCGAGGCGAGCCCGTGGATGCGTGCGTTCCAGAACGCGCGCAAGTGGGTGGGCTAACGAGCCTCGCGAACCACGCGGACGTTTGACGCCACCGCACGCCAGGGGCAACTCGCCCTGGCGGAAAACCCCGGCCATGCCTCGATTGCGAGTGCGGGCCGGGGTTTTTGCCTTTTGGCGCTGGCCGAAAACGCCTTGCGGCGAATAGCGGCGTTAATCACCGCATTTTTTGCGGCGATTAACTTGTGCATGCGGCGAATACGTCCCATAATCGCCGCATGAATGGCGGCGAATACACCTACATCTGGGAGGCGGGCGACTGGCCTCAATGGCGCTTCGATCTGGCAGCGCTTGCCGAGCCCATGGCCGAGGTCAGCCGCGCCCAGGGCTTGCTGGTGGGCAGGCTGGCCGATGTCGGCCTCGCGCTGCGCGACCAGGCGAGCCTCGCGGCCCTGACGGAGGACGTGCTCAAGACCAGCGAGATCGAGGGCGAGCAACTCGACGTCGCCTCCGTGCGTTCGTCCATCGCGCGTCGCATGGGCGTGGACATCGGGGCGCTCGCGCCGGTGGACCGCCACGTGGAAGGCGTGGTGGAGATGGTGCTCGACGCGACCACCAACAGCCGCGCGCCGGTCACGCGTGAGCGCCTGTTCGGCTGGCATGCCGCGCTATTCCCTACGGGCTACGCGGGCCTGTCGCGGATCAACGTCGGAGCATGGCGCGACGATGCAAGCGGGCCCATGCAGGTGATCTCCGGGCCGATCGGCCGTCAACGCGTGCATTTCGAGGCGCCCCCCGCGAACCGGCTGGAAGCCCAAACGCGGCGCTTTCTCGACTGGCTCAACGGCCCGGCGCAAGAGCCGCCGCTGATCAAGGCGGCCCTCGGCCACTTGTGGTTCGTCACGCTGCACCCGTTCGACGACGGCAATGGCCGCGTCGCAAGAGCCATCGGCGACTTGCTGCTCGCGCGCGCAGACGGCAGTGCGCAGCGCTTTTACAGCCTTTCCGCGCAGATCCAGCGGGAGCGCAAAGGGTATTACGACATTCTGGAGCGCACGCAGCGAGGCTCGATGGATGTCACGCCGTGGCTCGCGTGGTTCTTCGACGCGCTGCATCGCGCGGTCGATCAGGCGCAAATCACGCTGGACGCGGTGCTCGGCAAGGCGCGCTTCTGGCGCGAGTGGGCCACGACGCCGTTCAACGAGCGCCAGGTCAAGCTCCTCAATCGCTTGCTCGATGGCTTCGACGGCAAGCTCACGAGCGGCAAGTGGGCGGCCATTGCCAAATGCTCCTCCGACACGGCGTTACGCGACATCAACGATCTGGTGGCGCGTGGCGTGCTGCGCAAGGCGGAGGGTGGCGGGCGCAGCACGAGCTACGAACTCAACGCGTAGCCGCAAACAAAAACCCCGCGCCTTTGCAGGTCGCGGGGTTTTTTGCAGCACCTAAAGCGGCAAATGCGCCGCCATGCAGCCTTACTGAATCTTCGCTTGCTTGCGCAGATTCTCTTCGAACGCTTGCAGCTTTTCCTGCTGGAGCTGCTGGACGATCTGCGGGCGCACCTGCTCGAGCGGCGGCGGCGTGACCGGGCGGATGTCGTCCACGCGGATGATGTGCCAGCCGAACTGCGTGTGCACCGGCGTATCGGTCATCTGGCCTTTCTGCAGGTGCGTGGCCGCAGCCGCGAATTCCGGCACGTACGCCTTCGGATCGGACCAGTCGAGGTCGCCGCCGTTCTTGGCCGAGCCCGGGTCCTTCGAGTACTGCTTCGCGAGGTCTTCGAAGCTGGCGCCGGCCTTGATCTTCGCGATCAGGTCCTTGGCCTGCTGCTCGTTGTCCACGAGGATGTGGTGCAGGTGGTATTCGCTGCCGCCCGCATCCTTCGTCAACTGGTCGTAGCGCGCCTTGACTTCGGCGTCGGTCGGCTGGTTGTTCTTCACGAAGTTCTGAATCAGCGCGCGCAGCACGACGGTCTGCTGGGCCACGGCGATTTGCGCCTTCACGTCCGGGTTGTTCGGAATGCCCTGGCGAATGGCTTCCTGCATGAGGATTTCGCGGTTCACGAGCTCCTCGCGCACCGCCATTTGCAGTTGCGGCGAATCCTGCTGGCCTTGTTGGACAAGCTGCTGGACCAGCGCATCGGCGCGCGCTTTGGGAATCGGCGTGCCGTTCACGACGGCGATGTTCTGCGCAAAGGCGGGAGCCGCCGCGCACGCAGCCAGCAACACCCAGAGATGGGTCTTCTTCAAGGTCATCGGAAAGTCCTAACGGGGCGAACCAAAATGGCGAACAAAAAACGAAATCTAACGTGGGCTACCGGGGCAGCGCCGCGGCTTCTTCGGGCGTGAGCGCCGTGATCGCGAGGGCGTGGATGCCGCGCTGCATGGCCTCGGCCAGCGCATCATACACCATGCGATGCCTTGCCACGCGGGCTTTCCCCGCGAATGCGCCCGCAACGATCGTGACATGATAGTGACCGCCAGCAGCGGCGCCCGCGTGTCCCGCGTGCTGCGCGCTGTCGTCGCGCACGTCGATCGAAACGGGGGCGAGCGCCGCAGTCAGGCGCGTTTCGATGAGCGCCATGCGCTCGGCGGGGCTGGCGTTGAGAAAGACGTCGCTCATTCTTCTTCCTTCATGTAACGCGAAAGCCACAGGCTCTGGCCGACGATGAACACCACGAGGATGCCGGTCGCGCCGAACAGCTTGAAGTCGACCCACGCGTCGGTGGAGAAGTGGAACGCCACGAAGAGATTGAGAATGCCGAGCAGCGCGAAGAAGATCGACCAGACGAAGTTCAGTTGCGTCCAGATGCGCGGCGGCAGGGTGATCTGCTTGCCCATCATCGCTTCGATGAGGTTCTTGCCGAATGCCACTTGCGAAACGAGCAGCACGACCGAGAACGCCCAGTAGAGTACGGTGGGTTTCCACTTGATGAAGGTTTCGTCGTGCAGCATCAGCGTGGCGCCGCCGAACACGACGACGATGCCGAGCGAAAGCCACAGCATCGGGTCGACCTTGCGATGACGGAACGCGACCCACGCGATCTGCACGAGCGTAGCTCCAATCGCCACGGCCGTAGCCGTAAAGATGCCCCACAGCTTGAAGGCGACGAAAAAGAGGATGATCGGGAACAGATCAAACAGGAATTTCATTATCGGCCTGAGAGTTGACGAATTGAGCCCAACAAAAGAGGGCGCGACGCTTTCAAGGCCTGGTTTTACCCAGCGGCGCCCCGCGCGGGGCGCGGAGCTGCCTTGCCAACGTTCACTTGGGCTCGAATTGTAGCGCAGCCGAATTGATGCAATACCGAAGGCCCGTCGGGGCCGGACCATCCTCGAACACGTGGCCTAGGTGCGCGCCGCAGTTCTTGCAGCGCACCTCGATGCGTAGCATGCCGTGCGTGCGGTCGGTTTTCTCTTCGATCACCTCGCCGTTGATCGGGCGGAAGTAGCTCGGCCAGCCGCAACCCGCGTCGAATTTCGTGTCGGACTCGAAGAGCGGCGTGCCGCAACACACACAGTCATACACGCCGCGATCGAAATGATCCCAGTATTTGCCCGTGAAGGCGCGCTCGGTGGCCGCATGGCGCGTGACCTGGTACTGGCCTTCGTCGAGCTGCTCGCGCCATTGCTCGTCGGACTTGTAGCCGGGGTAGGAGGGGGAGTTGTGGTCGTCCTGGCTCATGTCGGGTTCCTGTCGGGTGGGAAACAAGGATCACGTAGATGGGGGCGCGCTCACGAAGAGCAACTGACTTCGAGCGAACTCGCCCAGTCGGGCGGCAGCCCTGCGTACGACGCGTTCTCGGGCTGCTCGTCGAATGGCCGCTCGAGCACCTTGGCGAGCCGCTCGACTTCGCTGAAGTCCTTTTGCGCGGCGCGCTCGATCGCCGTTTGCGCGAGGTGATTGCGCAGCACGTATTTCGGATTCGTGCGGTTCATCGCCTCGGCGCGCGCGGCGTCGTCGCGTGTCTCGTGCGCGAGACGAGCGCGGTATTCGGTGGCCCAGGCGTCGAATGCGGCGCGATCGAGGAAGAGATCGCGCACCGCCGTGTCGCCGCTCGCGTCATGCTTCGAAACGCGCGCGAGATGGCGATACGTGAGCGTGAAATCGGCACGGTTGGCATGCATGATTTCGAACAGTTTGTTCGCGAGCGCGTCGTCGCCTTCGCGCTCGTGTTCGAGGCCGAGCTTCGCGCGCATGCGCGCTTCGAGCGCGGGCGCGAAGTGCCCCTTGAAGCGTTCGAGCACGCCTTGCGCGTCGGCCACCACGCGCTCGCCGCGCTTCTTTTCGTCGGCGATGTCGTAGTGCGCGCCGAACAGCGGCACGAGCGCCTGCGCGAGGCAAAAGAGATTCCAGTACCCGATCTGCGGCTGCATGCGATACGCGTAGCGGCCCTGCGAATCCGAATGATTGCAGATGTGGTTGGCGTCGAAGCCGTCCATGAAGCCGAACGGACCGTAATCGATCGTGAGGCCGAGGATCGACATGTTGTCGGTATTCATCACGCCGTGGCAGAAGCCCACCGCCTGCCACTCGACCATCAGCGCCGCCGTGCTGCGCACCGCTTCGTCGAGCAGGGCGAGGTACGGGTCGTCGGCTTCGCGCAGTTGCGGATAGAAGCGCGCGATCACGTGGTCGGCGAGCGCGCGCAGCGCATCCACGTCGTCATGCGAATAGAAGTGCTCGAAGTGGCCGAAGCGCACGAAGCTCGGCGACACGCGCGTGACGACCGCCGCCGTTTCCATCTCTTCGCGGCGTACAGGCTGGTCGGAGCCGATCACCGTGAGGGCGCGCGTGGTCGGAATGCCGAGATGATGCATGGCCTCCGAGCACAGAAATTCGCGGATCGACGAGCGCAGCACCGCGCGGCCGTCGCCCATGCGCGAGTAGGGCGTGCGGCCCGCGCCTTTGAGCTGGATCTCGTTGCGCTTGCCCTCGTGCTCGACTTCGCCGAGCGTGAGCGCGCGGCCGTCGCCGAGCTGGCCCGCCCATACGCCGAACTGGTGGCCGGAGTAGACCGTTGCGTGCGACATGGTCGAGGGCGAGCGCTCGCGCGTGAAATTCCCGCAGAAGAACTCGGCGAACGCGGGATCGGCAACAGCGGATGCCTCGAGCCCGAGTTGCGCGGCCATGGCCTTCGAAAAGCCGACGACGTAAGGCGCAGGCAGCGGCGCGCCGGGCAGCCGCGTGTAAAAGCGGGCGCCGAGCGCGGCGAAGGCATCGTCGCGCGGCATGATCAATGCGCGTTCGAAGTCGGCGAGCGGACCGGTGGCGGGCGTGTGCGTAGCGGACGAGCCGCCTTGGGAGTCGGGAGTGCCTGGTGAAAACGACATATTGAGGGCCTGTTGAATAGCCGATATTGTAAGTCCGCACCCGCCGGCGTGCTGGAGCGCGTTCGAAGCGTGCCGGCGCGCCAGCCCGATACGTGAAAGTAGAACGCGAAAGACAACGACACACAACGCCGATCAAACGCGAGGAGACCGCTACCGATGAGTGCGCCGCTGCTGGGACAAATGATGGATGTGCCGCTCACGCTCTCGTCGTTGATCGCGCATGCGGCGCGCCATCATGGCAGCGCGCAGATCGTCTCACGCCGGGTCGAGGGCGATATTCATCGCTACACGTACCGCGAGTGCGAGGTGCGCTCGAAGCAGCTCGCCCAGGCGCTCATTGCGCTGGGCGTGGCGCCGGGCGAACGAGTCGGCACGCTGGCCTGGAACGGCTACCGGCACCTCGAAGCCTATTTCGGCGTGACCGGCTTCGGCGCCGTGTGCCACACCATCAATCCGCGGCTCTTTCCCGAGCAGATCGCCTGGATCGTCAATCACGCCGAAGACCGCTACGTGATGTTCGACATCACGTTCGCCGCGCTCGTCGACACGATCGCGCCGCAATGCCCGAACGTGCGCGGGTGGATCGCGCTGTGCGACGAGTCGCACCGGCCGCCAATGCGCACGGAAGTGCTCTGCTACGAAACGCTGCTCGGCGAGCAGGACGGCCACTTCGCGTGGCCCGAACTCGACGAGCGCAGCGCCTCGAACCTTTGCTACACGTCCGGCACTACGGGCAACCCGAAAGGCGCGCTGTACACCCATCGCTCGTCGGTGCTGCATGCGTATGGCGCATCGCTGCCTGACGCAATGGGGCTTTCCGCGCGCGATGCGATCTTGCCGGTCGTGCCGATGTTCCATGTGAACGCGTGGGGCATTCCGCATGCGGCGCCGCTCACAGGCGCAAAGCTCGTGCTGCCCGGCAAGGATCTCGACGGCAAGTCGCTCTACGAACTCATGGAAGCGGAAAGCGTCACCTCCTCGGCCGGCGTGCCCACGGTCTGGCTCGGCTTGCTGGCGTATGTGCGCAGCGCGGGCGTGAGGTTTTCCACGCTGCAGCGTACGGTGGTCGGCGGCTCGGCCTGCCCGCCGGCGATACAACGCGCCTTCGAGGACGACTACGGCGTGCAGACCATCCACGCGTGGGGCATGACGGAGATGTCGCCGCTCGGTACGCTCTCGAAGCTCAATTGGGAACAGTCGCAGCGCCCGCCCGAAGCGCAGCAGGTGCTGCTCGAAAAGCAGGGGCGTGTGATTTTCGGCGTGGACATGAAGATCGTGGGCGAGGACGGAAGGGAATTGCCGTGGGATGGCGTGACGTTCGGCGACCTGCACGTGCGCGGGCCGTGGGTGATCGACCGTTATTTCCGCCAGGAAAGCGGCTCGCCGCTCGTGGACGGCTGGTTCCCCACGGGCGACGTCGCCACGATCGACCCCGATGGCTTCCTGCACATCACTGACCGCAGCAAGGACGTGATCAAGTCGGGCGGCGAGTGGATCAGCTCGATCGACCTGGAAAACATCGCCGTGGCGCATCCGGCTATCGCGGAGGCCGCGTGCATTGCCTGCGCGCATCCGCGCTGGACCGAGCGCCCGCTCATCGTCGCGGTGAAAAAGCCCGGCGCGGCAGTGACGCGTGAAGAACTCCTCGCGTACTTCGAAGGCAAGGTCGCGAAATGGTGGCTGCCCGACGACGCCGTGTTCGTCGACGAATTGCCGCACACGGCAACGGGCAAGCTGCAAAAGCTCAAGCTGCGCGAGCAGTTCCGCTCCTACGTGCTGCCGACTGCGCTCGCGGTGGAAGGGTGTCCGATCGATCCGGCGCACGACGCCGCGAAGCACGGATAAGCCGCATCAAGTCACCCGCGCAACCGCGCAAGGTTCTCCGGCGCAGCCATCTGGCTGCGTTTTTTTTCTTCTGACTTTTGCCGGCCGACCCGCCAGTTTCGTGCTTTCAGTACAAACCCTGGCGTCCGCAGCGCAGCAAAAAATTGAACGAACGTTCTTTTTTGGGTATTCTGCCTGCTGACCGGGAATGTCGGACAATGAAACCGACGACGCACAACGCGGCCCGCAAGCATGGAGGCAGGCAAATGGCAGTGGACTACACGACTCGCGACGGCGTCGCCGTCATCACGCTCAATAATCCGCCCGTCAACGGCCTCGGGCATTCGACCCGCGCAGGCATTGTCGAGGGTCTCGCGCGCGCCGCGAGCGATCCGGCCGTTGCGGCCATCGTGATCACGGGCGCCGGCAAGGCGTTCTCGGGCGGCGCGGATATTACCGAATTCAACACGCCCAAGGCGATGCAGGAGCCGACGCTCCACACCGTCATCAAGGAAGTCGAAAGGAGCGCGAAGCCGGTCGTGGCCGCGATCCACAGCGTGGCCATGGGCGGCGGTCTCGAACTGGCGCTCGGCGCGCACTACCGTATCGCTGCTCCCGGCGCGCAGATCGCGCTGCCCGAAGTGAAGCTCGGCATTCTGCCAGGCGCGGGCGGCACGCAGCGTCTGCCGCGTGCGATCGGTCTCGAAGCCGCGCTCAACATGATCGTCACGGGCGCGCCGGTGATGAGCGAAAAGCTCGCGAATTCGGGGCTCTTCGACGCCATGGCGCAAGGCGATCTGCTCGAAGAGGCAATCGCATTCGCACGCAAGGCGGCCGACAAGCCGGGCCCGCATCCGCTCGTGCGCAACCGCAAGATCGAACATCCGAACGCCGAAGGCTTCCTGCAGTTCTCGCGCAATACCGTCGGCGCGATGGCGAAGAACTACCCCGCGCCGGTGAAGTGCGTCGACGCCATCGCGGCGGGTGTGAAGCAGGGCTTCGACAAGGGCCTCGTGTTCGAGCGCGAATGCTTCCTCGAACTCGTGCAGACGCCGGAAAGCCGCGCGCTGCGCCACGCGTTCTTCGGCGAGCGCGCCGCGAGCAAGATTCCCGACGTGCCGTCGAGCACGCCCACGCGCGACATCCAGAAGGTGGCCGTGATCGGCGCGGGCACGATGGGCGGCGGCATCACGATGAACTTCCTCAACGCGGGCGTGCCGGTCACGCTGCTGGAAACGAAGCAGGAAGCGCTCGATCGCGGCCTCGCCACGATCCGCAAGAACTACGAAGCGCAGGTCAAGAAGGGCAAGCTCACGCAGGAGAAGCTGGAAGCGCGCATGGCGCTCATCAGCCCGACGCTCTCCTACGACGACCTCAAGCAAGCCGATCTCATCATCGAAGCGGTGTTCGAAGAACTCGGCGTGAAGGAGCAGGTGTTCAAACGCCTCGACGAAGTCGCCAAGGCCGGCGCGATCCTCGCCTCGAACACCTCGACGCTCGACGTCGACAAGATCGCGGCGTTCACGAAGCGTCCGCAGGACGTGGTGGGCCTGCACTTCTTTAGTCCTGCCAACGTGATGAAGCTGCTCGAAGTCGTGCGCGGCAAGGAAACGGGCAAGGACGTGCTCGCCACCGTCATGCAGGTCGCGAAGAAGATCCGCAAGACGGCCGTGGTTTCGGGCGTGTGTGACGGCTTCATCGGCAACCGCATGATCGAGCAGTACGTGCGTCAGGCGCTCTACATGCTCGAAGAAGGCGCGCTGCCCGCGCAAGTGGACCGTGCAGTCGAGAAGTTCGGCTTCGCGATGGGCCCGTTCCGCATGAGCGACCTGGCCGGCAACGATATCGGCTGGGCCATTCGCAAGCGCCGTTATCAGGAACACCCGGACATGAAGTACTCGAAGATCGCCGACCGTCTGTGCGAGACAGGCCGCTTCGGGCAGAAGACCGGCGCGGGCTGGTACGACTACAAGGCGGGCGAGCGCAACGCGCTGCCTTCGAAACTCGTCGACGAGATGATCGTGGCGTACTCGAAGGAAGCCGGTGTGGAACGACGCAAGATCAGCGACGAGGAAATCGTCGAGCGTCTCGTGTTCTCGCTCGTCAATGAGGGCGCGAAGATTCTCGAAGAGGGCATCGCTTCGAAGGCATCGGACATCGACATGGTCTATCTCACGGGCTATGGCTTCCCGCTGTGGCGTGGCGGCCCGATGCTGTACGCCGACACGGTTGGCCTCTACAACGTCGAGCGCGCCATCCGCCGCTACGCGCAGCAGCGCAATGGCGAGGCGTGGGAAGTCGCGCCGTCGATCGTCGAGCTGGCTGCCTGTGGCGGTACGTTCAACTAAGCATCACTCACGGACGCAAAAGCGGACGAACAGGCGGACGAACATGATGAGAAGCGCAGACGACGTGCTCCTGCTGATCGACCTGCAATACGACTTCATGCCCGGCGGCGCGCTTGCTGTCGCGCGTGGCGATGAAGTCGTGCCGGTCGCGAACCGCCTCGTGCAGGGCTTCAGCAACGTGGTGCTCACGCAAGACTGGCACCCGGCGCAGCACGTTTCGTTTGCGGCCAACCACGCGGGGCGCGCGCCGTTCGAGACGACGGCGCTGCCCTACGGCGAGCAGGTGCTGTGGCCCGTGCATTGCGTGCAGGGCACCGAAGGCGCTGCGCTGCATCGCGACCTGAACGTGCCGCATGCGCGCGCGGTGATCCGCAAGGGCCATCACGCCGATGTGGACAGCTACTCCGCGTTTCTCGAAGCCGACCGCAAAACGCCCACGGGCCTCGCGGGCTATCTGCGCGACGTAGGTGTGAAGCGCGTGTACTGCTGCGGCCTCGCGACCGACTATTGCGTGGCGTGGTCCGCGCTCGATGCGCGCGCCGCGGGCTTCGAAACCGTGCTGATCGAAGACGCCTCGCGCGCTATCGACCTGAATGGCTCGCTTGCCGCCGCGTGGCAGCAGTTGCTTGACGCCGGTGTGAAGCGCGCGCAATCGGCCGAGGTGCTGGCACTGTCCGCTTGAACGTCCAATCAAAGACATCCTCTGGATTCAATATTCGTAGTGGGAGACATCGCATGACTGACGCCGTAATCGTATCGACCGCCCGCACGGGCCTCGCCAAATCCTGGAAGGGCGCCTTCAACATGACGCACGGCGCCACGCTCGGCGGCCATGTGACGCAAGCCGCCGTCGAGCGCGCGAAGATCGACCCCGCCCGCGTGGAAGACGTGATCATGGGCTGCGCGAACCCCGAAGGCGCAACGGGTGCGAATATCGCGCGCCAGATCGCGCTGCGCGCGGGCCTGCCCGTGAGCGTGCCGGGCATGACGGTGAACCGCTTCTGTTCATCCGGACTCCAGACGATTGCGCTTGCCGCGCAACGCGTGATCGTGGGCGAAGGCGACGTGTTCGTTGCGGGCGGCGTGGAATCGATCTCGTGCGTGCAGAACGAGATGAACCGCCACATGGTGGCCGAAGGCTGGCTCAACCAGCACAAGCCGGAAATCTACTGGAGCATGCTGCAAACGGCCGAAAACGTCGCGAAGCGCTATGAAATCTCGAAGGAGCGCCAGGACGAATACGGCGTGCAGTCGCAGCTGCGCGCGGCGGCCGCACAGGCCGCGGGTCTCTTCAACGATGAAATCGTGCCGATGACGGTGCTTGCCGGTGTTGCCGACAAGGCGACCGGACAGCTCGTCACGAAGGAAGTGACGATCGCAGCCGACGAAGGCATTCGCGCCGACACCACGCTCGAAGGCGTTGCGAAGATTCGCACGGCGATGCCGGGCGGCGTCATTACGGCTGGCAACGCGAGCCAGTTCTCGGACGGTGCGAGCGCCTGCGTCGTGATGAACGCGAAGGTCGCGGAGCGCGAAGGCCTGCAGCCGCTCGGCATTTTCCGCGGCTTCGCCGTCGCGGGCTGCGAGCCGGACGAGATGGGCATCGGTCCCGTGTTCGCCGTGCCCAAGCTGCTCAAGCAGACGGGCATGAAGGTCGAGGACATCGGCCTGTGGGAGCTGAACGAAGCGTTCGCGGTGCAGGTGCTGTATTGCCGCGACAAGCTCGGCATTCCCGCCGACCGTCTGAACGTGAACGGCGGCGCGATTGCCGTCGGCCACCCGTATGGCGTGTCGGGCGCGCGCCTCACGGGCCACGCGCTCATCGAAGGCAAGCGCCGCGGCGCGAAGTTCGTCGTGGTGACGATGTGCATCGGCGGCGGGCAGGGCGCCGCCGGCCTCTTCGAAGTCGTGTGATGCACGGTGCGGCGGACTCGCGAGAGTCTGCCGCCGCCTCGGCTACGGCACCGCTTTTCACCGCTTTCCCGCGGCTTTCCGCGCGCCGGGCCGCTCTCGTGCGCGAGCCGCTGCGGGTATCATGACGGCTGTCGGCGCGCGCGCGGTGCGGCGCCTGTTCCCATGCAGACTGAAAGAGGTGAGTTCGTGATTCGTCATATCGTGATGTGGAAGCTCAAGGAGTCGGCCGAAGGCGCGACGCGCGCCGAGAACGTCGTGAAGTTCAAGGCGCTGCTCGAAGGCTGCCGCGATCTCGTGCCGGGCACGCTGCACCTCGAAGTCGGTGTGGCCGCGCCGGGCCTCGCTTCCACATTCGACCTCGTACTCGTCTCCGACTTCGCCGATCAGGCCGCGCTCGACGGCTATCAGGACCACCCCGAGCATCTCGTCGTGAAGCAGTTCGCGAAGCTCGTGGTCGAGTCGCGCCAGTGCGTGGATTACGTGGTCTAACGCGCATCATGACCGGTACCGCAGATCAGTCCCCGGGCGGCGGCGCGCCAAAAGGCGAAGACGCACAACATCCGCAAACGTCGCTCACGATCATCGAGAGTCCCTTCGTCGAGCACCTCGGCGCGCAACTCGTGAGCGCGCGTGACGGCGCGAGCGAAGTCTTGCTGCCGCTCGCCGAACGGCATCTGAATACGTGGGACGTCGCGCACGGCGGCGTCACGATGACGCTCGCCGACATCGCGCTCGCGATGGCCGCGCGCAGCGTCGCTGCCGACGGCGTGGGCGTCGTCACCGTCGAAATGAAAGTGAACTTCATGCAGCCTGGGCGCGGCGAATTGCGCGCCACGGGCCGCGTGCTGCACCGTTCCACCACCATGGCCTATTGCGAAGGCGAGATTCGCGACAGCGAAGGCCATTTCGTCGCCAAGGCGCTCGGCACCTTCAAGTACATGCGCCGGCTTGCGGTGGGCCGCGACGTGACGCGTCAGCGTCTGCGCAGCGACCCCAGCGCACGGCCGGGCCCGAGCGACGGTTAAACGCGCGACCGGGCGCGTACGAGGGCTTTGCTCGTGCGCACCCGATCGCTGTTCTCTCGCGCGGCTGGCGTTCAACGCCTCGCCGCGCCCAACGAAGCAACACGGACGCCATGACCCAGACCAATCGCCAGATCCTGCTCGCTTCGCGCCCGGAAGGCGCCGCGAGCGTCGATAACTTCCGCCTCGTCAAAACGCCGCTCGCAGCGCTCGAAGAGGGCCAGGTGCGCGTGCGCAACCACTATCTTTCGCTCGACCCGTACATGCGCGGGCGGATGAACGACAGCAAGTCGTACGCGGCGCCGCAGCCGCTCGACTCGGTGATGATCGGCGGCACGGTGGGCGAAGTGGTCGAGTCGCGCAACGCGAAGTTCAAGCCCGGCGACAAGGTGGTGGGCATGTTCGGCTGGCAGGAGTTCGGCACCTCGAACGGCAGCGACCTGCATGTCGTCGATACGACGCATGTGCCGCTTTCCGCATACCTCGGGCCGGTGGGCATGCCGGGCGTCACCGCGTGGTATGGCCTGAATCGCATCATCGAGCCGAAGGCCGGGCAAACCGTCGTCGTGAGCGCGGCGAGCGGAGCGGTGGGCAGCGTGGTCGGCCAGCTTGCGAAGCGCGCGGGCTGCCGCGCGGTGGGTATCGCGGGCGGCGCGGACAAATGCCGCTATGTCGTGGAGACGCTCGGTTTCGACGCATGCGTCGATTACAAGGCCGGCAATCTCTATCAGGATCTGAAGGCCGCGACGCCGGACGGCGTGGACGGCTACTTCGAGAACGTCGGCGGTGCGGTGCTCGACGCGACGCTCGCGCGCATGAACGCGTTCGGCCGCATCGCGCTGTGCGGGATGATCGCCGGTTACGACGGCGAGCCGATGCCGCTCAAGTATCCGCAACTGCTGCTCACGCAGCGCCTGCTCGTGCAGGGCTTCATCGTGAGCGAACATATGGAAGTGTGGCCGCAGGCGCTCACTGAACTGGGTACGCTGGTCGCGAAGCAGCAGCTCGCGTATCGCGAGACCGTGGCCGACGGGCTCGAGAACGCGCCGAGTGCGTTCCTCGGCATGCTCAAAGGCCAGAACTTCGGCAAGCAGCTCGTCAAGCTGATCTAACTGACTCAACGTCAGCGAAGCGCCCGGAAAGGGCGCTTCGCTTTTCCGTGCGCAGTACTCACCGCAACCTTTACCGCAGGATTCGCAATGTCCGAACCGTTTGAGTTCGACGGCCGCGTGGCCGTCATCACGGGCGCGGCAAGCGGCTTTGGCCGCGCGTTCGCGCAACAGGCCGCAGCGCTCGGCATGAAGCTCGTGCTCGCCGACGTCGACCAGACGCTGCTCGACGAAACCGTCAACGCATTGCGCGACGGCGGCGCGCAGGTCATCGGCGTGCGCACCGACGTACGCGATGCCGCGCAGGTCGATGCACTCGCGAAGGCCGCGCTCGACACTTATGGCAAGGTTCATCTGCTCTTCAACAACGCGGGTGTCGGTACCGGCGGCTTCGTGTGGGAAGCCAGCGCGAAGGACTGGGACTGGGTGTTCGGCGTGAACGTGATGGGCGTGGCCAATGGCGTGCGCAGCTTCACGCCAGCGATGCTCGCGCAGGGCGAGCGCGCGCATATCGTCAACACGGCTTCGGTGGCGGGGCTGCTTTCGCCGCCCGCCATGGGCGTGTACAACGCGTCCAAGCATGCCGTGGTCTCGCTCACCGAGACGCTTTATCACGACCTGAAGAATGTGACCGACAAGGTGAGCTGCTCGCTGCTGTGCCCGGCCTTCGTGTCGACCGGCATTGCGAACGCCGAGCGCGCCCGCCCTGACGATTTGCGCAACGAAGCGCCGCCCACGCGCTCGCAGCAAGCCGCCGATCTGCAGTTGCAGCGCGCGGTGCGCTCCGGCAAGCTCACGCCCGACGACGTCGCGAAGGCGACCTTCGACGCCGTGCGGGAAGGGCGCTTCTATATCCTCACGCATCCGCAGATTCTCCCTTCGGTGAAGCTGCGTCATGAGGACATCGAAACATTGCGCAACCCGACCGATCCGCTCTCGCTCAAACCTGAAGTCAAGAAAGCGCCGCAATAAACGCGGCGCACGGGGTCCGTGCCATGCCACTCACCGCGAAGATCGCACTCGTGCTCGACATGGTGGCCCGCACGGGCCGCGCGCCTTATCACGAACAGACGGCACAGGAGGCGCGCGCGGAGTATGAAAAGAGCGCGTCGGTGCTCGAAATCCCGTCTGCGCCGATGCACGGAGTGGAAGACCTGCAGGTTCCGACGCGTGACGGCGCGACGATCCGCGCGCGCCTGTATTTGCCGGTCGAGCCGCACTGGGCGGAACCGCTGCCCGTGCTCGTCTACTATCACGGCGGCGGCTTCACGATTGGCAGCGTCGACACGCACGATGCGCTGTGCCGCATGTTCGCCCGCGACGCGCGCTGCGCCGTGTTTTCCGTGGATTATCGCCTCGCGCCCGAACATCGTTTTCCGACCGCGGTGCATGACGCTTTCGACGCCTACGCGTGGCTCCACGCCCATGCGGCCGAATATGCGCTCGACGCCTCGCGCTTCGCCGTGGGTGGCGACAGTGCGGGCGGCACGCTTGCCACGGTTTGCGCAGTGCTGGCGCGCGACGCGGGTATCGCACCGGTGCTGCAGCTGCTGTTCTATCCGGCGGTGAGCGCGCATCAGCAGAGCGAATCGCACCAGCGTCTTGCCGATGGCCATTTGCTGACCGCGCCGACAATCCAGTGGTTCTTCAATCACTACGTGCGCAATGACTCGGATCGCGACGACTGGCGCTTCGCGCCGCTCGACGGCACGCGCGGCGAGCCGGATTTTCGTGGCGTCGCGCCTGCGTGGATCGGCGTGGCCGAATTCGATCCGCTCGTGGACGAAGGCGAAGCCTATGCGAAAAAGCTGCGCGAAGCCGGCAACGAGGTCACCCTCGTGCGATACGACGGCGTGATTCACGAGTTCATCAAGATGGGCGCGTTCATCGACGAGGCGCGGCGCGCGCAGCAGCAAGCCGCCCACGCGCTGCGCGTGGCGTTCGGCACGGGCGACTGAAGCGCGCTCAGCCTCTTTCGATCGTGTAGGTCTCGTGGCGCTCGAAGGCGCCCGGGCGCACGACGCGATGCGAGCCGTCGTCGTCGCTGCGCTCCAGCGCTTCGACATCCAGGAGGGCGCCGCGCAGCGTGACACGCAGTGCCGTGGTGCCGCGTGTGCCGTAGTCAGGCGTTTCGATGAATGCCGCGGAAAGCGCGCGCTCGCGTTCCAGCGAAATGCCAGTGGCAGGCAACTCGCGGTCGGGCGCAACCTGCGGGTCGCGCATCATCTCCACGAGCCGTGCGAGCGGGACGTGCGCGTCGCCCGCCGCGAGCTGCGCGAGTTCCTCGCGCTTGCGCACTAGCTTGGGCCACGGCGTGTCGAGCACGGCGTTCGAAATGCCGTGCGTGCCTTCGGGCAGCAACGCAGGCGCGCGGTCCGCGCGATTGCAGTACCACGCCATTTCGCGCCGCGCCCAGTCGCCGACGATCAGATTGAAGCCGTTGTAGAGATCGCCCGAGCGCGCGATCTCGTCGAGATAGCCGAGCGGCGTATCGGGCAGACCTTGCGCGCCGGTGAGCCAGCGCGAGACGAGCGTGCCGCGCGTGGGTGCGTCGGGGCGCATGTCTTTGGGCGCGCGATAGTTCGTGAGTGCGGCGAAGCGGCCGCTGCGCGTCATGCCGAGCCACGTGCCGCCGCCGACGAGATCCCGGCCCGCCAGCACGCCCGTTGCGGAACTACCCGGCGACGTGACGTCATCCGTGGCGTTCCACCAGTGCAGCGGATCGGCGGTGCGGCGCAGGAACTCGTCGCGGTTGGCCGCGAGCGTGAAAAGCACGCCGGCGCTCGCGCGCGGACGCCAGTCGAACACGATCAGGCACATGGAGCAGGCCCTTGCAGGGTCGGGTATCGGGCCGCGCCCAGGCAACGCGAGGCGCTGGACGCCTCACGCGCGATGGGCACGGTACGCAGCGTCAAATTTCGGCCGGCAACGCGTACGGCAGCGGCAACACGCGCAGCGCGGGGCCGTCCGCGGCGCCGAGATGCACGCTGCCCGTTTCGAGTGCGGCAAGCTTGATCTCGGCGAGCAGATCGATACCGCCCTCGGGCGCGGCAGCGGCGTTCACGACCATGCCGCACGGCTGGCTCGGATCGTCGGAATGGAAGAGTTCGACGCCCGCATGCGCGACGTCCAGACTCGCGGCCACATTGGCGAGCGCGGTGCGGCGCTTGATCGTCCCGCGATACTG
The DNA here is from genome assembly GCF_004353905.1 of Paraburkholderia guartelaensis. Taxonomy (GTDB): domain Bacteria; phylum Pseudomonadota; class Gammaproteobacteria; order Burkholderiales; family Burkholderiaceae; genus Paraburkholderia; species Paraburkholderia guartelaensis. Next base: position 78,443 of record NZ_SMOD01000025.1, read on the forward strand.
GCTACGCGCGACGATTTCCTGGCCGGGGTAGCAGCCCTTGCGGAAGTTCACGCCGCCCAGCACGTCGTAGTTGACCATCTGCGGCACGAACTGCTCGCTCACGGCCTGCGTGATGCGCGGCTCGCCCGCGCGAATGTCGAGCCAGTCCCACACCGCCGGCGACACGCGCTTGAGCGCACCGTCGAGCTTCGCGAGGCGCTCCTGCACCGCTTCCTTCGGACCGACCCACAGATAACGCAGCACGCCGGCTGCGTCGGGCACACGGATCAGCGTGCCGGCGGGGTCGTCCACTTTCACGTGCACACCGTCGGGCAGCGCGTCGAACACGCTCGCGAGCGCGCCGCGCACGTCGCCGGCGAGGCCCACTACGAGCAGCTTGTCGCTGTCGTCGGTGAGCTTCGCCTTGGCACGGAGCACGAACATCGACAGGCGTTTTTGCACCGGCGCCTGTACGTCCTTCGAGATCAGGAGACGGATCGTGTCGCCGGTCTTCCAGGTCAGGAACGAGGCGAGCAGGCGGCCCTTGGGCGAGCAGTAGCCCGCGAGGCGCGCGCCGGCCACGTCGAGATGCTGGACGTCGTTGGTGAGCTGGCTGTGCAGGAAGGTCGCGGCGTCGTCGCCATTGGCGTCGATCACGCCGAACTGCGGCAGGATCGCGTAAGCGCCGCCCTTCAGAACGGCGTCGAAGTCGACCGTGGATTCAGGAGCGGAAAGCGTGGAAGCGGAATCGAGCGGTGAGTTCATGGATTCGGGGAACAGTCAATCCTGACTTTAGCGAAGGCAAGCAGTTATTATATGAGGTCCCCCTGAGTCGTGTTTCCATGTCCCTTCTGAAGAAATGCCTTGTTGCCGGCGCCGTGCTAGTCGTGATTGGCGCCGCTGCGGCGGGCGGCGTATGGCGCTGGGCCACCACGCCGCTTGAACTGGCCGCCCCACAGCTCGACGTCACCATCAAGCCGCACAGCACCGTGCGCAGTGTCACGCTGCAATTGCGGCGCGGCGGCGTGCCCGTGCAGACGCAACTTTTCGTGCTCATGACGCGCGTGCTCGGCCTGCAGAGCCAGCTCAAATCGGGCAACTACGAGTTCAAGGCGGGCATCACGCCCTATGAAGTGCTCCAGAAGATGGCGCTCGGCGACGTGAACGAGTCCGTCGCCACCATCATCGAAGGCTGGACCTTCAAGCACATGCGCGCCGAACTCGACGCGAACCCCGCGCTGCGACACGACACGGCCGGCATGAGCGATGCCGAACTGCTCGCCGCGATCGGTGCGCCGCCCGCGCCGAACGGCAGCGGCGAGGGGTTGTTTTTCCCCGACACCTATCTGTTCGACAAGGGCTCGAGCGATCTCGACGTGTACCGCCGCGCGTACCACCTGATGCAGACGCGTCTGGACGAAGCGTGGACCGCACGCGCGCCTGGCTTGCCGCTCAAGTCGCCTTACGAGGCGCTGACGCTCGCTTCGCTCGTCGAGAAGGAGACGGGCCGCGCTGCCGACCGCGCGCTCGTGGCGGCCGTGTTCTCGAACCGTCTGAAAGTGGGCATGCCGCTGCAGACTGATCCCGCCGTGATCTACGGTCTGGGCGACAGCTACGCGGGGCATTTGCGCAAGCGCGATCTGCAGTCGGACACTCTTTACAATACCTACCTGCGCCTTGGGTTGCCGCCAACGCCCATTGCGCTGCCCGGCGTCGCGGCGATCCAGGCGGCGCTCAATCCGGCATCGACGGCTGCGCTGTACTTCGTGGCGCGCGGCGACGGCAGCAGCGTTTTTTCTGACAATCTTGTCGACCACAACAAGGCCGTCGACAAATACATCCGGGGTAACTAAATGGCGCGGGGCCGATTCATCACGTTCGAGGGCATCGACGGCGCGGGCAAGACCACGCATCTCGCCTGGTTTCGCGATCAGCTCGCCCAGAAGCTCGCGCCGTCGGGCCGCACGGTCGTCATGACGCGCGAACCCGGCGGCACGCCGCTCGGCGAGTCGATCCGGGAACTCGTGCTGCATCAGCCAATGGACCTCGAAACCGAAGCGCTGATGATGTTCGCGGCGCGTCGCGAGCACCTCGCCAAGGTCATCGAGCCAGCGCTTGCGCGCGGCGACTGGGTGCTGTCCGACCGTTTCAGCGACGCCACCTTCGCCTACCAGGGCGGCGGCCGCGGGCTGCCGCGCGACAAACTCGAAACGCTGGAGCGCTGGGTGCAAGGCGGTTTCCAGCCGGATCTGACGGTGCTGTTCGACCTGCCGCCCGATACGGCGAGCGAGCGGCGAGGCGCGGCGCGCGAACCCGATCGCTTCGAAAGCGAATCCGACGCGTTCTTCAAGCGCACGCGCACCGAATACCTGCGGCGCGCGGAAGAGGCGCCGTATCGTTTCGCGATCGTCGATTCGTCGCAGGGCATCGATGCGATTCGCAAAAAACTCGAGCATGTGATCGCAGCGCTTTGATTTCAAGGCGATATTTGGCGTTCTTATAGGGCTGTGCGAACTTCATGTGAATTCTATTGAGGATCGCTTAACTGATTGATTTCGAAGATGATCTATCCTTGGCAAACCGACGACTGGCAACGCCTGCAGCAACTGCGCAGCCACTGGCCGCATGCGCTCCTGCTGCATGGCCAGGCGGGCATCGGCAAGCTCCAGTTCGCGCAGCATCTGGCGAAGGGGCTGCTCTGCGAAGCGCCTCAAGCGAACGGCGAGCCGTGCGGCGCCTGTGCGGCGTGCAACTGGTTTGTCCAGGGCAATCATCCGGATTACCGCATCGTCGTGCCCGAGGCATTGGCGGGCGAAATCGGCCAGGCCGGCGATGACGAGGCCAAAGCCGACAAGGCCGACAAGGCTGACGGTGAAGAGGGCAAGAAGGGCCGCGCGCCGAGCAAGGAAATCCGCATCGAGCAGGTGCGGGCGCTGCTCGACTTCACGGGCGTGGGCTCGCATCGCGGTGGCCTGCGCGTGGTCGTGCTGTATCCGGCCGAGGCGCTCAACGTCGCCGCTGCGAACGCGTTGCTGAAGACGCTCGAAGAGCCGCCCGCGGGCGTGGTGTTCCTCGTGGTGTCGGCGCGCATCGACCGCCTGCTGCCGACCATCATCAGCCGCTGCCGCCAGTGGCCCATGGGCACGCCCGCGCCCGAAGCCGCTGCGGCCTGGCTCGCGCAGCAGGGCGTGGACGACGCGCCGGCGCTGCTCGCGGAAGCCGGCGGCGCGCCCCTCGCGGCGCTCGCGCTCGCGCACGACGAAAACCGCACGCTGCGTGACTGGACCTTGGCCCAGCTCGCAGCGGGCCCCGCCTGCGACGCCTTTGCCTGCGGCGAGACGCTGCAAAAGCTGCCGGTGCCGCTCGTGCTCGGGTGGTTGCAGCGCTGGGTGTACGATCTGCTCGCCGAACGCGCAGCGGGCCGCCCGCGCTACTTTCCGCAGGCTGCCGGCGGCCTCGCGCGCTGCGCCGCGAAGCTCGACGCCGCGGCGCTGGCGCGCTACCTGAAGACGGTCACGCGCCAGCGCGCCGTGGAAAACCATCCGCTGAATGCGCGCCTCGTGTTCGAGGAACTCTTTCTCGGCTATCGTGAACTGTTCGCCTGACGGGCACGCTGACGTCCACGATCAGGCCCGAATCTTCCATTGCAGGACCACCCATGTTTGTCGATTCACATTGCCACATCAACTTCGAGGGCCTCGGCGACCGCCTCCCGCAGGTGCTCGAGAACATGCGCGAGAACGCCGTCACGCACGCGCTGTGCGTGTCGGTAGACCTCGAAACGCTGCCTTCGGTGCTCGACATCGCGAGCCGCTACGAGAACGTCTACGCGTCGGTGGGCGTGCATCCCGACCACGAGCACATGCGCGAGCCGAGCGTGGCCGAGCTGGTCGAGCTCGCTGAGCACCCGAAAGTGGTGGCGATCGGTGAAACGGGGCTCGATTATTATCGGCTGGGCGAGCGCACGATCGCCGACATGGAGTGGCAGCGCGAGCGCTTTCGCACGCACATTCGCGCGGCGCACGCCACGGGCAAGCCGCTCATCGTCCATACGCGAGCCGCTTCGGACGACACCCTGCGCATCATGGAAGAGGAGCGCGCGGGCGAACCGGGCGGCGTGATGCATTGCTTCACGGAGCCGTGGGCGATCGCCGAGCGCGCACTCGCGCAGAATTTTTACATCTCGCTTTCGGGCATCGTGACGTTCAAGAGCGCGACCGATGTACAGGAAGTGTCGCGTCGCGTGCCGATCGAGCGTCTTTTGATCGAAACCGATTCGCCGTACCTCGCGCCGGTGCCATTTCGTGGCAAACCCAATGAACCTGCGTACGTGAGCCATGTCGGAAGATTCATTGCGCAGCAGCGCGGATTGCCGGACGCCGAACTCGGCGCTGTCACCACGCAGAACTTTTTCCGGCTCTTCAAGATCCAGCCACCGGCCTGAATCGCGAACCGCATGCTGTCAATTGTATTGAATATCAACGAGATAGCAGATAACGTTAAGGCTTGACATGAACTTGAAACCGCTTCCGCACGCCACGAACCCTGTCCGCCGTACTGCCGCCGCGCTCGTGCTCGGCGTCGCCGCCACCCTGTTCGGCGCCGCCGCGCACGCCGCGCCGCTCGACTCGCTCATCAAGAGCGTCAAGTTCGACGACGACAAGGGCGTGCAAAAAGCGCTCGCGCAGGGCATGGACCCGAACGCCACTGACGACCAGGGCATGCCGCTCCTCGTGCTGGCCGCGCGCGAAAAGTCCGACAAGGTCGGGGCGCTGCTGCTCGACAATCCGAAGACGAACATTGCCGCCGAAGACCGCGCAGGCGAAAACGCGCTGATGCTCGCCTCGCTCAACGGCGACGTGGACTTCGTGAAGCTCCTCATCACCAAGGGCGCCGAGGTCAACAAGAAGGGCTGGACGCCGCTGCACTACGCCGCCGCGAACGGCAACGACGATGTCGCGAAGCTCCTGATCGGCTATTCGGCCGACGTCAACGCGCTGTCGCCGAACGGCACGACGCCGCTCATGATGGCCGCGCGCGGCGACCATCTCACGACGATCCAGATGCTGCTGGAGCATGGCGCGACGCTCGGCGCCAAGAATCAGATCGGCATGACGGCGCTCGATTTCGCGCGCCAGTACAAGGCGCCGGACGCGATCAAGGACCTCACGGCGCGCATGACGCAGGCTGGCCTCTCCACGGCGAGCCCGGCAGCGCCGCAAAACAGTGCAAAATAATGGGGATGAAGGCGGCCGCACGGGACCAACGCGGCCGCTTGGCGGCGCTCGAGGCGCCGCTCCCCACGACAATTCAAGGAGAACCATGCTGCGGGTTCTGATCTGTGCGGGCGCGATGGCGTTGCCGCTCTCCGCTTTTGCGTTCACGGCAAGCGACCTCAACCGGCTCTGCACGAAGACCGACGTGGCTTCGCGCAGTGCATGCGCTGCCTATATCGAAGGTGCCGCGGACGGCATCTTCAACACCATCGACGCCATCGGCGGCACTACCGGGCCGCGCGTGGGTCAATACTTCTGCTTGCCGCCCGATGCGCGCTCTGCGCAACTCACCGACGCGGTGCGCAAGTACATCGCCGACAACCCGAACGTGGCCGGCTACAACGCCAGTACCGCCATTTCGCTCGGGCTTGGCAAGGCGTTTCCCTGCAAGACCGGCAACGGTAGCTGAAGCCGGCGGGTTCAAGCCGTAATCAGTAGTGCGTAGATAGACGTAGCTAGAAGCACGGCGCGGCACTTTCCACCGCCGCGCCATTCATCTTCGAGGCCGCAGCGAGCCCAGCTGAACCATCGCCGTGGCCGTTCGCGGGCCTGCGCCCGTGCCGTTTCCAAGAGTCGCCCTATAGCTCAGGATGCTCAGGAGGAACTGGCCGCAGATGCCGACACTCGACGATCTTTCCCGTTTCACCGATGCGCCGCTGCAGGATTGGCTCGGCACGTTGCTCGTGAGCGCGCTCGCGCTCGTTTTCGCGTTCGGCCTGCACTGGGTCGGCGGCCGCGTCTTGCTGCGCGTCGCACGCCCGTATCCGCGGGTCAGCGTGTTCTTGCGCTACATACGCAAGCCGGCGCTCGCTGTGCTCGCCATCCTCGCGATCGAATTCGTCTGGTGGCAGGCGCCCGACTCGCTCAGGCACATCAGCGGACTGCGCGAGCTGTGCGCGTTCGCGCTGATCGCCGCGATCACCTGGCTTTCGGTGCGCTGCGCGGCGGCGATCGGCGAGGCCATCATTGCCGCGCATCCGCTCGACATCGCCGACAACCTCCAGGCCCGCCGCATCCACACCCAGGCCCGCGTGCTCGCGCGCACGGTGATGGTCCTCATCATCATCGTGGGCGTGGGCGCGGCGCTCATGACTTTCCCGAACGTGAGACAGATCGGCGCGAGCCTGCTGGCTTCGGCCGGTGTTGCCGGTCTCGTTGCCGGTATCGCGGCACGCCCCGTGCTAGGGAATCTGATCGCGGGTTTGCAGATCGCGCTCTCGCAGCCGATCCGGCTCGACGACGTGGTCGTGATCCAGGGCGAGTGGGGGCGCATCGAGGAAATTACCGGCACCTATGTTTCGGTGCGGATCTGGGACCAGCGACGGCTCATCGTACCGCTGCAGTGGTTCATCGAGAATCCGTTCGCGAACTGGACGCGCAGCAGCTCGCAGATCATCGGCACGGTGTTTCTGTGGCTCGACTACCGCATGCCGCTCGCGCCGCTGCGCGAGGCGCTCGCGCGCATCGTCGACGGTGCGCCCGAATGGGACCGCCGTGTGCAGGTATTACAGGTCACCGACGCCAACGAGCGCGCGATGCAGGTGCGCGTGCTGGTGAGTTCGCGCGACTCCGGCCTGAACTTCGATTTGCGCTGCCGCGTGCGCGAAGGGCTGCTCGATTTCGTCAACGAGCACTATCCGCAGTTCCTGCCGCGTGCGCGCGCCGAGGTGTCGGCGGAGCTCGAAAGCAGCACTGGGGAACTGCCGTCCTTCGTGCGCCGCCCGGCGCCGCAGGCAGCGGCGAGCACGGCGGCACATACTGAGGCCGATCCCGTGACGGGCACGCGCGTGCCGGGGCACGGCGAGGAGCTGGAGACGCATGGCCCGGACAGCGCGACGGATGCGAAAGCCGCCCAAGCGGCTAAAGGCGCGGAGGCAGCCGAAGCGGCGCGGGCCGCCGACGCCCGCGAGCCTGCGACTGAAAGCCGCCGCGGCAACGATTGATGGCGGTTGATAGAGACTGAGAGGGAAAGGAGGAGGAACAGCAAGATGGGCAGACTGATAGTCGTCTCGAACCGCGTGGCGACGCCGACGGAGACCAAGGGCTCGGCAGGCGGGCTCGCGGTCGGTGTATTCGGCGCGCTGAAGGACGCGGGCGGCGTGTGGTTCGGCTGGAGCGGCGATGTGGTGAGCGAGACGGTGGCGAACGCGGGGCCGACGCTCGTCGAAGAAGGCCACGTTACCTTTGCGACCGTCGGCCTCACGCGCAAGGACTACGATCAGTACTACCGCGGATTCTCGAACGCCACGCTCTGGCCGGTCTTCCACTACCGCAACGACCTCGCGCGCTACGAGCGCGACGAATATGCTGGCTACCGCCGCGTGAACGCGTGGCTCGCGCACAAGCTCATGAAGCTGATCCACCCGGACGACAACATCTGGGTGCACGACTACCACCTGATTCCGTTCGCCGAGGCGCTGCGCTCGGAAGGCGTGCGCAACCGCATCGGCTTCTTCCTGCATATTCCGTTTCCTTCGCCGCAGGTGCTGCAGACCATTCCGCCGCACGACGAACTCGTCAGATCGCTGTGCTGTTACGACCTGCTAGGTTTTCAGACGCAGAACGACCAGCAGGCGTTTCACGACTACATCGCGCGCGAGGCGCACGGCAAGGTCAGCGAGCGCGCAGAGAATCCGGAGCATGGCGAGGTCGAGGCGTATGGCCGCAAGCTGCGCACGGGGGTCTATCGCATCGGCGTGTTTCCGGACGAGATCGCCGAACAGGCCGCGCGTTACGAAAGCCGCCAGCATGTGCTCGATCTCAAGCAGAGTCTGGAAGGGCGCAAGCTCATCATGAGTGTGGACAGGCTCGACTATTCGAAGGGGCTCGTCGAGCGTTTCCATGCGTTCGAGCAGTTGCTGGAAACGTCGCCCGAATGGCGCGGCAAGGTCACGCTCGTGCAGATCGCGCCGCCTACGCGCTCTGATGTCGCGAGCTACAAGGTGATACGCGAGGAGCTGGAGCGCGAGGCTGGGCGCATCAACGGCCGCTACTCGGGCCTCGATTACACGCCGATCCGTTATCTGAGCCAGCAGTACGACCGCTGGAAACTGATGTCGCTCTTTCGCGAGTCGCAGATCGGCTATGTGACGCCGCTGCATGACGGCATGAACCTCGTCGCCAAAGAGTACGTGGCCGCGCAGAATCCGGACGATCCGGGCGTGCTCGTGCTGTCGATCTTTGCGGGCGCGGCGGCCGAGCTCACGGGCGCATTGCTCGTGAATCCTCATGATGCGACCGGCATGTCGGAAGCGCTGGAACGCGCGCTCTCGATGCCGCTCGAAGAGCGTCAGGCGCGCTACCAGACCAACATGGAGGCGCTCAGACGCAACGATCTCGGCGTGTGGCGAGACACCTTCCTGCGCGATCTCGCGGCGGTGCCTCAGCCGCGCTGAGCGATACCGGGCACAGGCGATTCGCGCGCCGGCACGATTGCGTATGATGCGTGGCTGATCCACGCATCCGCCGTGCAACTGCCACGCCCCCGTGCACCTTCATGCTGACCACGCTCGCCATCGCCAACTACCGCTCGCTGCGCGAACTCATCGTGCCGCTCGGAGCGCTCAACGTCGTGACCGGTCCGAACGGTAGTGGCAAGTCGAATCTCTATCGCGCGTTGCGCCTGCTCGCGCTTACGGCACGCGGTGGCGTGATTCCCTCGCTGGCGCGCGAGGGCGGCCTGCAATCCACGCTGTGGGCAGGCCCGGAGCGCTTCTCGCGCGCGGTCGCGGCGGGCGAATACGCGGTGCAGGGCACGTTGCGCAAGGATGCGGTGAGCCTGCGCCTTGGCTTCGCGGGCGACGCCTTCGGTTACGCGATCGATCTGGGGTTGCCGCTGCCTTCCTCGACTTCGCAGTTTTCGCTCGACCCGGTGATCAAGCGCGAATGCATCTGGAGCGGGCCGATCCTGCGCCCCTCGGCGTTGCTCGTGGACCGCCAGGGGCCGATGATCCGCATCCGCGACGCCTCGGGCGACTGGTCGACGCTCGCGCAGCCCGTGGCGAGCTTCGACAGCATGATGACGGAGTACGCCGACCCGCGCAGCGCGCCCGAAATGATTGCCGTGCGCGAACAGATTCGCTCGTGGCGTTTCTACGACCACTTCCGCACCGACGAGCACGCAAGTGCGCGCCAGGTGCAGATCGGCACGCATTCGCCGGTGCTCGCCGATGACGGCGCAAACCTCGCCGCCGCGCTGCAGACGATCCGCGAGATCGGCGACGGTGAGGCGCTCGATACCGCCATCGGCGACGCCTTTCCCGGCGCGCGTGTCGAAATCGTGAATCACGAAGGCCGCTTCGAGGTGGCGCTGCGCCAGGAGGGGCTATTGCGGCCGCTGCGCGGCGCGGAACTCTCGGACGGGACCTTGCGCTACCTGTTGCTCGCGGCGGCGCTGCTGAGCCCGCGGCCGCCCGGCCTGCTGGTGCTCGACGAGCCCGAGACGAGCCTGCATCCGGACCTGCTGCCGTCGCTTGCGCGGCTCATCGCGCGGGCGTCGCGGCACTCGCAGGTCATCGTCGTCTCGCACGCGGCGCGGCTCGTGGCGGCGCTGGAGCGCGAGGCCGGCAGCCAGTCGGTCGTGCTCGAACGGCGCCTCGGCGCGACCGGGTTTGCCGATCCGGACACGCTCGACGTGCCGGCCTGGAAATGGCCCGCCAGGTAGGCCCGCAGGCAAACGCAGGGGTTGTTTCGGCATGTAACACCGTATAGAAATTGAAAGACCGGCGGCGCGCGCGCCCGGCTTGCCGAATAATGGGACAACTGCCGCGTCGCCGATGCCCGCCCGGATCCGACCCCGCATGAATCGATGCGAATCGGTGCTAACCCGAAGGTCGCCCGGAGCGCGCGGACGCAGTGCCTGCGTGGCTTAGAATGACCAGCACCGCAAGAACGGGCAACGTGGCCCCGATTCCTGGAGACACACGATGAGAATTGCGCAGATCGCCCCGCTGACCGAATCGGTCCCGCCGAAGCTCTACGGCGGCACCGAGCGCGCCGTGTCGTATATTACCGAAGCGCTGGTCGAACTCGGGCACGACGTCACGCTGTTCGCGAGCGGCGATTCGCTCACGAGCGCGAAACTCGAGCCCGTATGGCCACGCGCGCTGCGGCTCGACCCCGGCATCCGCGACCGCATCGCACCGCACATGCTCCTCATGGAAATGGTGCGCCGCCAGGCCGACCAGTTCGATGTGTTGCACTTCCATATGGACTACTACTCGTTCTCGGTGTTCAAGCGCCAGGAAACGCCGTTCGTGACGACGCTGCATGGCCGTCTCGACCTGCCGGAGCAGCAGCCCGTCTTCGATACGTTCAACACCGCGCCCGTCATCTCGATCTCGAATGCACAGCGTCAGCCGATGCCGCAGGCGCGTTGGCTGCGCACCGTCTACCACGGTCTGCCCGAGACGCTTTACACGCCGCAGCCCGTGGAGCAGCGCTACCTCGCGTTTCTCGGCCGCATTTCGCCTGAAAAGCGCGTCGACACGGCGATACGCATTGCCGGGCGCTGCGGGTTGCCCATCCGCATCGCGGCGAAGGTCGATGAAGCCGACCGCGAATATTTCGAGCGCGACATCAAGCCGCTGCTGGCGCTGCCGCACGTCGAGTACGTGGGCGAGATCAACGACAGCCAGAAGGCCGAATTCCTCTCGGGAGCCCATGCGCTGCTGTTCCCGATCGACTGGCCGGAGCCGTTCGGCCTCGTCATGATCGAGGCGATGGCGTGCGGCACGCCCGTGATCGCGTTCAATCGCGGCGCCGTGCCGGAGGTGGTGGAAGAGGGCGTGACGGGCTTTATCGTCGAGGACGAGATCGGCGCCGTGGCGGCGGTGAACCGCATCGCGCGCGTTGCGCGTGCCGGCGTGCGGCGCCGCTTCGAGGAGCGTTTCACCTCGCACCGCATGGCGCAGGAGTACGTGCAGGCGTATGAGGCGGTGATTCGCGCGAACAAGCGCTCGCGCTTCAAGGTGATCGATACGTCCGCGAGCTGAGCGCGCGGACGTTCGGGGCGCGCTTAGAGGTCGAGCTTCGTGATCTTCGTGCCGCCGAGCGAGAGGTCGCCGATCAGCCCGCTGTTGGTGAGCACGAAGACCTGCACGGGCTTGGTGGCCGTGGTGGTGTCGATCGAGCCGTTCGCGCCGACCTTCACGAGTGCGACCGATGCGTCGCCGCCTGCCGACCAGCCGCTCGAATTGCGAAATTTCGCGAGCGCGTCTTCCGTCATGAAGAGATAGATGACGGACTTCGACTGCACGCCGAGCGTTGCGCCGACCGAAGCCGACGACGTGCTGTAGAAGCCAACCGTGCTGCCGCCCACGCGCAGCGCGCCGTCGCCGTGTTCGCCGCCAACGCCGATGCCCGCCTGGATCACACGCGGAAACACGAGAATGCCGCGAGCCTTGCCGACCAGCTCGCGCGAGCCTGGCACGGTTTGATAGAGGCGCGACAGGGTGGCGTCGACGTCGGAGTTGATCGAGTCGGCGCGCGAGGCATTGGTCGCGGCGCTGGGGGCCTGGCTGCCGGTGGTCGTGCAGCCCGAGAGTGCCGCGGCGCCAAGCGCGATTGCGACAGAAGCCTTCAGAAGAAAGCGAGATGCGGTCATCTTGTTCTCCGTTCTTGTTACCGGGCGCCGTGATGCCACGGCGTCTAGTCGTTATACCCGAACGTCCCGATCCGCACTTTGAGGTTGCGCAGCACCAAGGTTGCGCGGTGGAGCATGCACGAAAAGCGCTAGCGCTCCGGCACTGGCTTGGCCGTGGGCCGCCGCAGGGCGCGCTTCACGCCGCCGATCAGCACGCCGATCGCGAGTAGCACTGCGGCGGGCACCACCCAGTAGCCGACGAATGCGTGCCACAGGTAGCCCGCGAGCGTCACGCGCCGCACGGCGTATTCGTCGCGTGCTTCCTGCTGGCGCTGTGCGTTCGCTGCGAGGACGGCTGCGGGGCAGCCGGCTGCACGCGCGATTTCGGGCGTGCCGTGGCAGCGCAGCGGGGCGCCGGCGTCGCGCTCGGCGTCGGTGAAGGTCCAGGAGGTCAGCGCGCGCTGCAAATCCGCGCGGTTATACGCCATCTCGTCCTGAACCTCGCGCACCACGACGATCATCACCGGCACGAGCCAGAAGGTGATGACCATCAGCCAGCGGCGAAACCAGCGGTTCTTGTGTCTCCATGCCATCTGCGCCTCCGTTCGATGCCATTGGCATCAACGTCAACGCGGCAGCCCGATGGCTAATGTGTGATTTCGCGGGGAGGGGCCGCCGCTGCAGCCATCATAGGAGAAAAACGGCGCGGCCGAATGCGGGCGACTACGCAAATCCGCGCAAACCCGCACGATTTCGCATACATCGACGATGATTCGCACAACCGAAGACGCAGGCGCACGGTGATCGAGCGACCGCTGCAACGCACAAAACCGGCGCATAAAAAAAGCGCCGCAGCGTTTGCTGCGGCGCGCGGATCCTGCGGGTACAGGAGGGTGCAGAAGCGGACTTGAACCCGCTTCGCTCAGCTCTTCGTCGAGAGGCAGGTCTTCATGAATGCCTTGCGGTCGTCGCCCTTCTTGTCGCCCGCCTGGGTGTTACACGCCTTCATGCGCTCCTGCTGGGTCATGGTCGGAGCCGGGGCGCCGGCAGCCGAAAGGCATTGCTTCATGAATGCCTTGCGATCGTCGCCTTTCTTGTCGCCGGCCTGGGTGTTGCAAGCCTTCATCTTGTTCTGCTGGCTATTCGCCGCCGGCGCGGAAGCGGGTGCGGCGGTTTGTGCGAACGCAGGCGCGGCCAGCACGCCGCCCAGCACGATTGCAGCAATGACGGATTGCATCTTCATCGTTCACTCCCTTGAATTTGGTCGTTCTCAATTGACGTGCGGCCAGCCGTGAATGGCGGTGCGCTTTTGCGCGCGCCGCCATTATGGCAAAGCCGCCATTAAAACGACGCGGCAATGTGTTCGGTTGACGCGCGCGCTGCTGCACAATGTTCGCTATCGGCCGTCGACCTGGTCCGACGCGGCCGCAACAGCACGGAGAACGCGCATGCATTACCTCTTGATGTACGAACTCGCAGACGATTACCTCGAACGCCGTCCCGAACACCGCAGCGCACATCTGAAGCTGGCATGGGCCGCCGTCGAACGCGGAGAGTTGCTGCTAGCGGGGGCGGTTGCCGAACCCGTCGACAACGCGCTGCTGCTTTTCCAGGGCGACAGCCCGGCCGCGGCCGAAGCGTTCGCGCGTGCCGATCCGTACGTACTCTCGGGGCTCGTGAAGCACTGGCGCGTGCGGCCCTGGCAAACGGTGGTGGGCGAAGCGGCGTCGAACCCGGTGCGATGAGGCGTGAGGGCAGCGGCGGCGACAACCGCTGCGGCTTAGCTCTGCGCTTCGCCGTTTGCCTCGTCAGCCGCCGCCTGCGCTAGCAGGTCGCGCACGGTGTCGTCGCTGACCTGATCGAAGTCGAGATAGAACTGGCCGACGCTGTAGAACGCCTCGGGCGTACGCGCACAAACGAATTCGTCCACGGTTCCGCCGAGCCGGTCTTGCGAGCCCGCGGGTGCGACCGGCAGCGCCGCGACGATGCGCGCGGGGCCGAGCGTGGCGAGCGCGAGCGCCGCTGCCTTGAGCGACGCGCCCGTGGCCATGCCGTCGTCGACGACGACCGCCACACGGCCCGCCACCGCAAGCGGGGCGCGCTCGCCGCGATAACGCGCCTCGCGCCGGCCAAGTTCGATGCGCGCGAGCGCCATGGCACTCTGCAACTGGGCCTCGCTCACGCCGGCGCTGCGCACGAGCGCGCTGTCCACGTACTGCGCGCCGTTCGACGACAGCGCGCCCATGGCGAGTTCCGGCTGCCAGGGCAAGCCGAGCTTGCAGACCGGCAAGACATCGAGCGGCACCTGCAGCGCCTTCGCGACTTCATAGCCTACCGGCACGCCGCCGCGCGGGAGCGCGAGCACGATGACGTCGCGTCTGCCTGCGTAGGCCGAGAGCGGACCGGCGAGCGAACGGCCCGCTTCGCGGCGATCGGTAAAGGGGCGTTCCATGAGGAGATCCTCCCATCTCGTTGCCGGCAAATTGCCGCGCAACGATGCGTTTAGTTTGCCACTCGCGGCCACACGCTGCTGGTAAAAGAGGCACCCGCAGGCAGCCACAAAGCGCTACCAGGCGGCACGAGACGTGAGCGCGGCACGCATGCCACTGCCCGCGCGATCCAATGCGGCGCGCCGCTCATTTGCATACGCGGATTTCTCGTTTGGCGCGGACCTGTTGCCTCGGTACGATGAAGTCGATCCCGCCACCGACGAGGTCTCGCCATGTCCGAATCCGCCTCATTCAATCCGCGCGTCGTCGAACCTGTCGTGCCCGATGCGCCCGACGGCCTCGGGCTCGCCGTCGAGCTGTGGCTCGCGCGCCCGGTCGACGGCATCGCGGGCCGGGCGCTGCGCATTCATCTGCGCCACGGCGCGCGCATGGAGCAGGCCGAAACGCTGCGCGATCTGCTCCATGCCGTCGGCACCGCTATCGTGGTGTCCTGACGGCCGCCGCGCCGCTCAATCGAGCGGGGTGGCAAAGAGCGCGTCGAGCAGATTCGACGAGGACGTGTCGGCAAGGCGCGTGAGCGATTCGACCATGCGCACCTGGCAGTCCACGAGCGGCAGCATACGAATGCGCCGCGACTCGCCGAATTCCGCATGCGCGATCACGCCCACGCCAACGCCCTGCGCAATGGCCGTTTGCAACGCCTCGCGGCCGTCCACATAGAGCACGGGCTGGACCTGCAGTCCTTTACGCACGAGTTCGGCTTCGAGCAATTGCTGAGTCACCGAATGCGTTTCGCGAAACACCATCGGCTCGCGCACGAGTTCCTCGTACGTCATGCGGCGCTTTTTCGCGGCGGGGCTCTCCGCGGGTACCACCGCGACTAGCGGTTCCTCGCGCAGCACGCGCGCCTGCAGCCGGCTGTGCACCTGGCGCGCGGCCGTGATCGCGGCGTCGGCCTCGCTCGCGAGGACGCGGCGCATGCATTCGGTCGCGTTCGCGATCGAGAGCTTGATCACCACGCCGGGATAACGACGCCTGAACGCGCCGATCAGTTTGATGGCGAGGTCGGGCGCGTCGGCGGCGAGGGCGAGTTCGCCCGATTCGAGCGCCCCCGCCGCTTCGAGCAGCCGCCGTGCGTCGCGTTCGCACCCCACCATCTGGCGCGTCACCGCGAAGAGCCGCCGCCCGAGTTCCGTGAGTTCCACGCCGCGCGGCCCGCGCTCGAAGAGTTTGACCCCGAAATCCTGTTCGAGCCGCCGCACATGGTCGGACACGGCCGGCTGCGTGAGTGAGAGCGCCTGCGCGGCGCGTGAGAACCCGCCGTGTTCGGCGACCGCGTGAAAAGCCCGCAATTGCGCGTATTGCATGTCGAAGCGCTCCAGCGACAGGGGATAGAACAGGGGATAAGTTCAACTTATATCGACATCGATTATATCGATTTTACCGATGGAGAGCGCTGCGCTAACGTGTCGGGGTTGACTGAACCGACGCCCACTGGAGCCAGCATGACCACCCCCGCCGAGCCGTATCTCCTGACCCCCGGACCGCTCACCACCGCGGCTTCGACGAAGGCCGCGATGCAGCGCGACTGGGGCTCGTGGGACGCCGACTTCCGCGCCATGACCGCGCAGTTGCGCGCCGCGCTGCTCCAGATCGCCGGCGACGAGCGCGGTGAATATGACTGTGTGCCGTTGCAGGGCAGCGGCAGCTATTGCGTCGAGGCGATGCTCGGCAGTTTCGTGCCGCGAGACGGCCACGCGCTCGTGCTCGCCAACGGCGCGTATGGCAAGCGCATCGCGACGACGTTGCGCTACCTGGGCCGCCAGCACACCGTCCACGATACCGGCGACTACCTGCCGCCGCGCGCCGAAGACGTCGAGCAACTGCTGATCGCGAACCCGGACATCACGCATGTCGTCGTCGTGCACTGCGAGACCAGCTCGGGCATTTTGAACCCGATCGAGGCGATCGCGGCCGTGACGGCCCGCCAGGGTCGGCGGCTTCTGGTCGACTCGATGAGCGCGTTCGGCGCGGTGCCGCTCGACGTGCGCACGCTGCCGTGCGACGCGTTCGTCTCGTCGGCCAACAAGTGCATCGAGGGTGTGCCGGGCTTCGGCTTCGTGATCGCGAAAAAAGAAGTCCTGAACGATGCAAAGGGCGTGAGCCACTCGCTCGCGCTGGACATCCACGACCAGTGGGATGTCATGAACCGCACCGGCCAGTGGCGCTTCACGCCGCCCACGCACGCGGTGGCCGCGTTCATCGAGGCGCTGCGTCTGCATGCGCTCGAAGGCGGTCAGCCGGGTCGCCTTGCACGCTATGCGCGCAACCGCGACGTGCTCGTCGAGGGCATGCGCGGTCTCGGTTTCGAGCCGCTGCTGACCGAAGCCTGGCGCTCGCCCATCATCGTCACGTTCTTTTCGCCGGCCGATCCCGCATTCGACTTCACGCGCTTTTATGAGCTGATGAAGGCGCAGGGTTTCATCATCTATCCGGGCAAGCTGACCAGCGTGGAGAGCTTTCGCATCGGCTGCATCGGCGCGCTCGACGAAAACGTCATGCGCAGCGTCGTGGCCGCGTGTGGCGAAGCGCTGCGCACGCTCGGCGTGGCAAGCGCCGCGCCCGCGCCGGTCGATCTCGGCGCACGCGAAGCGCTCGCCGCTTGATGCGTGCATACCGTTAAGACTCCACATCATCGATTTTTTAGCAGGATGCATGCAATGAAACACGTCAAGGCAGTGATCTTCGACTGGGCCGGCACCGTGGTCGACTACGGTTCGCGCGCGCCGATGGGCGCCTTCGTCGAGACCTTCGAGCAATTCGGCGTGCCGATCACGATCGACGAGGCGCGCGGGCCGATGGGCATGGCCAAGCGTCCGCACATCGCGGCGCTGATGGCGTTGCCGCGCGTCGCGGCGGCATGGGAAGCGCGCTACGGCCACGCGCCGGGCGAAGCCGATATCGACGCCGTATATGACGTCTTCGTGCCGAAGAACGTCGCCGTTGCCGCGCAGTACAGCGACGTCATTCCGGGCGTCGCGGCCGTGACTGCCGCGCTGGGCGCCGACGGCGTACGCATCGGCTCGACCACGGGCTACACGCGCGAGATCATCGACCAGATCGTGCCGGGCGCGAAGGCGCAGGGTTTCGATCCGGACAGCATTGTCTGCACGGGCGACACGCCTGAGGGCCGGCCGTCGCCGTACATGATCTACCGCACGCTGCCGCAGCTCGGCGTGTGGCTCGCGCGCGACGCGATCAAGGTGGACGACACCGAAGTCGGCATCGAGGAGGGCATCAACGGCGGGACGTGGGCGGTGGGTGTTGCGGTGAGCGGCAACGCGTTCGGCATGACGGAGGACGAAGTCCGCGCGCTCGCGCCCGACGAATTCGCTCGCCGACGCGCCGCGGCCGTGGAACGCCTGCGCGCGGCGGGCGCGCACTATGTGATCGACAGCGTCGCCGATCTGCTGCCCGTGGTGAACGAGATCGAAGCGCGGCTTGCCCGCGGAGAGCGGCCCTGAGCCCACCTGAAGGGCACTGAGCGCCACGTTGCGAAGAACGCGCAGGCGGCCTTGGCCGCCTGCGTTACCATGGGCACCCCTGCATCTGGCCGCTGCCCATGAAGACGTTTCTGCTTTTCGTTGTGACCGCATTCGCCGAGATCATCGGCTGCTATCTGCCTTACCGCTGGCTGCGCGAAGGCGCGAGCGCATGGCTGCTCGTGCCCGCGGCGGCCTCGCTCGCGCTCTTCGCGTGGCTGCTCACGCTCCATCCTACGGCCGCCGGGCGCACCTATGCGGCCTACGGCGGCGTCTATGTCTGCGTGGCGATTCTCTGGCTCTGGGCCGTCGAGGCAATCCGGCCGAGCCCGTGGGACTGGGCCGGCATCGGCTTCACGCTGGCCGGCATGGCGCTCATCATGTTCCAGCCGCGTTGAGCGGACCCGAACTCAGCCGAGCGTATTGACCTGCGGAAACTTGTCGCGGAAGGCCTGCGGCATCGGCACGACCTTTTTCGCTTCGTAATCGAAGAACACGAAGCCCGATTTCGCCATGGCGATGAGCGCGCCATCGGCGGGCCGCGTGATGCGGAAGATGATGTCGCCGCCGTACTTGTTGAAGTCCATGATGCCCACCTCGAAGCAGAGCGCGTCGCGCGCGTAGGCTTCGGCGCGATAGGTCGTGGCGAGGTCGGTGACGATGATGCTCGTGTGCGCGTCCTTCATGTCCTCGATGCCGGCGTCGAACAGAAAACGCGCGCGCGCCTCGGAAATCATCGAGATCATCGAATCGTTGGCGAGGTGATTGGCCGAATTGATGTCGGTGACGCGCACCGTGAGGTGCGTCGAGTAGTAGAACTGGTCTTCGGGAAAGTGGAGCTCGATGCGGGCCATGATGCGATGCAAAAAATTGGGGACGGGCGGTGCCACCGGGCTTGCGCGGCGTAGGCGCCGGGCCCGATTGTAACGGGAGGCGCGCCGCCTCCGCCGTCAGCCCGGCGCTAGAATGCGTGAGCCTTTTGCGCCGAGGCGCAGGGGCACCCGCATTGTTCCAGGCACCCGCCACATTCCATCGATTCCCGCCATGACCGACACGCCAGGCTTCGCATCCCGATCCGCCGCCGAAGCCATTCCCGCGCCGCACGACCAGCCCACCCTGAACGGCCGCACGGTCGCACTGCATCCGCTGTGTGCGCAAGACGCACCGCGCCTTGTCGCCGCGGCGGCGGACGGCGAACTCTGGAACCTGAAGGTGACGGTGGTGCCCGGGCCTGCGACTGTCGACGCCTGGATTGCCAGGGCGCTCGATGGCGTGCGCGCCGGCACCGTGATCCCGTTCACGATCCGCCTGCGCGAGAGCGATCGGGTGGTGGGGAGCACGCGCTTCTGGAAGGTCGACCGGGACAACCGCAAGCTGGAGATCGGCTCCACGTGGCTTGCGGCTTCGGCGCAGCGCACCATCGTGAACACGGAGGCGAAGTTTCTGATGCTGAGCTACGCCTTCGAAACGCTCGACTGCGTGCGCGTGCAATTCACGACCGACGTGCTCAACGCGAAGTCGCGCGCCGCGATCCTGCGCCTCGGCGCAAAGGAAGAGGGTGTGGTGCGGCGCGAGCGCATCATGCCGGACGGCCGCAAGCGCGACTCCGTGCGCTTTAGCATCATCGAGGACGAATGGCCCGAGGTGAAGGCGGGCCTGTTGCGCCGGTTACAGGCCGCCGGGTGAGCGCTGCCGCGTCACGGCGGCGCGAGAATCCTGGCACAGCCGCTCGGGCGGCGCTTCAGGCGGCGGATCGCCTTCCGGCACGGGCGGCGGCTCGGCGTCCGGCACCGGAGGCGGTGGCGGACGATGCGGATTATCGGGCTCCTCGGTCGGCAGATGAGCCTCGGCGCCGCGCCGGACACGGGCGGCGGGAAGGAAATTCGAACGCATAGACCTCTCCGGGATGCGCGAAGCGTGCGCCCGGTGCCACCTCGGGCCACCACAGGCACCGTGTTCGCGAGAATCCATTTGCCCGGGTGGGCGCAATCGCCGTGCCGCGCAACGCGCACGGGCCTGTCCGGGCCGGTATGAGGGTTGCTACGCTTTGTGCGGGGACCTCGCGGTCAGCTCGCTTCGGCTTTGCTGGGTCCTTGCACCAGGGCTCGCAACGTACTGAGGGAGGACCGATCGCCATGCACACCCCACCGACGAAGGCTTTCGTGGCCGGTGCGCTCGCTTTCGCGCTCGTCCTGGAAGGGGCAGCGGCGCTCGCGCAGGACAACACCGGCGCGGATCGGCCGACCACGGCGCCGGCCACAGAGTCGAGCGGGGCGAAGGCCAACGGCGTGTACCCGGCGCCGACTCAGGGCGTCGAACAAGGCGTGCCCGCCAACAAAGGCGCACAGGCCACGCAAACGACGCATTCCTCCAAGCACAAAACGCATCACGCGAAAAAGCCGGTAAAAGGCGCGGCGAAAGAAACGACAACCGGCGCAGCGGGCGCGTCGGCCGCGGCGGGCGGCAGCGATGCGAGGGAGTAAGACGATGCACGAAAATCGCGCTTTTCATTTTCCGCGCAGTCTGCGCGAAAGCCGTTCGGCTCAACGCGAAAGCGGCGTCGAAACTTTCCTCCTCGCCGCGCATGGTTGGGTGCCGAACAACGCCAGGCTTCCCGTCATCGTCTATCGGCGCGCGCTGGCGCCGGGCGCCCATGACCTTGCACGGGCCTTCAACGAACGCTTCGAGGCGAACGGCTGGCCGGTGCAATGGCTCGACAGCGTATTCGACTATCACCATTTCCATTCCACGGCGCACGAGGTGCTGGGCGTGTTCGCCGGCACGGCCGAGCTGATACTCGGCGGTCCGGGCGGGCGCGTGCTGCGTGTGCATGCCGGCGACGCGCTGCTGCTGCCGGCCGGCACGGGTCATTGCCTGCTATCGCTGGCCGGCGGCTTTCGCGTGGCGGGCGGCTATCCGCGCGGACAGCAGTGGGACATCCGCCGCGAGGCGCTGACCGCGGCGGAGCTGCGGGCCATGCAGGCGCTTCCGTATCCCGCGAGCGATCCCGTTTACGGCGAACGTGGCCCGCTGATCGAGCACTGGCTCGCGCAGGCGTGAGTGCGCCGGGCACAGCGCTTGCATTTGCGCGGTATTCACCGTGTTTTCGCACAAGGGAGGGGGATACCATGACGACACAATCGAATCGCCCGCTGAATTCGCGTAACCTGGCTTGCCGCCGTGCATCCGCATTTGCCGTCGCGCTCGGGTGCGCGTTCGGCTGTGCGCTGGGCGTGCCGTCCGCCTCGCTCGCGCAGGGCGCTCCGCAATCGATCGCCGTGCAGCGCATGGCGACGGTGCAGTCGGGAACCGGCTTTCGCGCCTCGAAGCTCGTGGGCTCCGATGTCTACGACAATAGCGGCAGCAAGATCGGCGCGATCGACGACATCGTGCTCGAGTCGCCTAACGAAGGCGCGTTCGCAATTCTCTCCGTCGGCGGCTTCCTCGGTTTGGGCAAGCATCTCGTGGCTGTGCCGTTCAACGACCTGCGCATCGACAGCAAACAGATCGTGTTGCAGGCCGACAAGGCGCAACTGAAGGCCATGCCCGAGTTCAACTACGCGCACGAATGACGCGCTCGTACGGAAGTGTGATTGCCGGAGGTCAAGACGGTCAGTGCCTGAGTCTAAAGTCTTATTGCGCGCCCCTCGTCCACACACCATAGTGGATGGATGCCTCGTGTGAGGCGTCTGAAGCGGGGAGCGATTCAATGGCGAAGAAAGAGGAAGTCAAGGCCCCGAGCGCAGCCGAGCCGGTGGAAAAACTCAGCGAAAAGGCCTATCAAAAGGAACTCGAGCGCTTGCACGGCGAACTCGTTCGCTTGCAGGACTGGGTGGTTCAGAAGCGCCTCAGGGTATGCATCCTGTTCGAAGGCCGCGACGGCGCGGGCAAGGGCGGCACGATCAAGGCGCTCACCGAACGCGTGAGCCCGCGCGTGTTTCGCGTATTCGCACTGCCAGCGCCCACGGAGCGCGAGAAGTCGCAAATGTACTTCCAGCGCTACTTGCCGCTGCTGCCCGCCGCGGGCGAGATCGTGGTGTTCGACCGCAGCTGGTACAACCGTGCGGGCGTCGAGCGTGTGATGGGCTTTTGCACGCCGGAACAGGCGTCGGAATTCCTGCGCGGCGTGCCGCTCATCGAGCGCGCCATCATCGACTCGGGCACGATCCTCATCAAGTTCTGGCTCGAAGTGAGCCAGAAAGAGCAGACCCGGCGCCTCGAAGGGCGCATCAACGACCCGCGCAAGATCTGGAAGCTTTCGCCCATGGACCTGCTGTCGTATAGCCGCTGGTACGACTATTCACGCGCGCGCGACGAGATGTTCGACATGACGGACACGCCGGAATCCCCATGGTTCGTTGTCCGATCCGATGACAAGAAACGCGCGCGTCTGAACGTCATCAGCCATATTCTGAACACCATTCCATACAAAGCGCTACCGCGCGAGAAAGTCACGCTGCCCGAGCGCCAGAAGGCACAAGGCTACCGCGACCCGAACTATTCCTACCGCTACGTGCAGGAGAAGTACTGAGCGGCATCGCATTCGATCCGGCGCGGCTTGCCGTCGCGCCGGATCAAACCACACTATGATCACGATTGAACGCTCACGAGGGGTAGACCATGGCCGATCTGCTGTTGGGTAATATCGACGAACACGTCACGGACGCCGAAATCAACGAGTTTCTGGAGCGCTACGGTTTTCCGCCGTACGACGCGATTCAGCGCATCGAGGGGGCGGGCCGCCCCGGCGCGCTGCTCACCTTCCACGCCGCGAGCGAGGAGGGACTGCGCCGGTTGCAGGGCCGCATCAACAACCTGTTCTGGCGCGATCACACCATCAGTGCCCAGGTCATGCCGCCGGCACGCGAAGAGTAGGCGACACGGGAACACACAACTGGGCGCGCACCGCGGCTTCGCGAGCCTGGGTGCGCGCCCTGCATTTTCAGGCGCCGTTTCGAGGCGTCCGCTCCTGGTCCGAACAGACCGGCCTCAATAGAAGATCAAGCCCGGCCGCTCCGTGCTCACACGCGTGCCAGCGTTGCCCTGGGTGATCGCCACGATATCGGCCAGCGCGCCGATCACCGCATCCTTGCCGGTGTTGCGCGCAAATTCCGCGGCCGCCATGACCTTCGGCCCCATCGACCCCGCTGCGAAACCCAGCTTCTCCAGTTCGTCGGGATGCGCGCTCGCAATCGCCTTTTGCGACGGCTTGCTCCAGTCGACGTACGTGGCGTTCACGTCGGTGGCGATGATGAGCACGTCGGCCTCCAGCTCCTGCGCGAGCAGGGCGGAGCACAGATCCTTGTCGATCACCGCCTCCACGCCGCCCAGCTTGTGGCCTTCGCCGTAGAGCGTCGGAATGCCGCCGCCGCCCGCGCAAATCACGATCGTGCCGCGCTCGAGCAGCCATTTCACGGGGCGGATCTCGAAGATGTGCTTCGGCCGCGGGCTCGCCACGACACGGCGGAACTTGTCGCCGTCAGGGGCGATGGCCCAGCCGCGCTCGGCGGCGAGCTTCTCCGCCTGCTCCTTCGTGTAGACCGGGCCGATCGGCTTGCTCGGATGCTGGAACGCCGGATCGTTCGCGTCCACTTCGACCTGGGTGAGGATGGTCGCGAACGGCACCTCGTACGGCAGGAGATTGCCGAGTTCCTGCTCGATCATGTAGCCGATCATGCCCTCGGTCTGCGCGCCGAGCACGTCGAGCGGGTAGCCGGGCACCTCCTTGTAGGCCTCGCCCTGCAGCGCGAGCAGGCCGACCTGCGGCCCGTTGCCGTGGGCGATCACCAGTTCGTTGCCCTGCGCGATCTGCGAGATCTGGGTGGCCGCAAGGCGCACGTTTTCGCGCTGGTTCTCCGCCGTCATCGGCTCGCCGCGACGCAGCAGCGCGTTGCCGCCAAGCGCAATCACGATTCGCATGTCTGACTCCCAAGGTTATGCGTGTCGGTGAAGCGGGGCGCATGCGCTGCGTTACCGGGTCTGCAACCCGGTCGCGCAGCGCACGCGCCTCGTCAAGCGGTGCGGCTCAAATGTCGGCGAGCGTCGAAACGAGAATCGCCTTGATCGTGTGCATGCGGTTTTCCGCCTGTTCGAAGGCCAGATTCAGCGGCGACTCGAACACTTCCTCGGTGACCTCGACGCCGCCCTTGAGCTCTGGATACTTGTCGGCGATCTGCTTGCCGATCACCGTCTCGCTGTTGTGGAACGCGGGCAGGCAGTGCATGAAGCGCGTATGCGGCGTTCCGCTCGCCTTCATGAGCGCCATGTTCACCTGATAGGGCAGCAGCGCCTTGATGCGCTCGCCCCACGCTTCCATGGGCTCGCCCATCGAGACCCACACGTCGGTGTGCACGAAATCCACGTCCTTGACGGCGGCCTTGGGGTCCTCGGTCAGCAGGATGCGCGCGCCGCTTTCCTCCGCGAACTTCTTGCAGTCCGCTACGAGGTCGTCATGCGGCCAGAGCGACTTCGGCGCCGCGATGCGCACGTCCATGCCGAGCTTCGCGCCAATGAGCAGCAGCGAGTTGCCCATGTTGTTGCGGGCGTCGCCGAGATACGCGTAGCTGATCTGCGTGAGCGGCTTGTCCGAATGCTCGCGCATGGTGAGGACGTCGGCGAGCATTTGCGTGGGGTGGTATTCGTCGGTGAGGCCGTTGAACACCGGCACGCCCGCGAACTTCGCGAGTTCCTCGACGATATCCTGCTTGAAGCCGCGATACTCGATCGCATCGTACATGCGGCCCAGCACGCGCGCCGTGTCCTTCATGCTTTCCTTGTGGCCGATCTGCGAGGAGGTCGGATCGATATAGGTGACGTTCGCACCCTGGTCGTAGGCCGCGACTTCGAACGCGCAGCGCGTGCGCGTGGAGGTCTTCTCGAAGATCAGCGCAATGTTGACGCCCTTGAGGTGTTGCTGCTCGGTCCCCGTGTATTTGGCGCGCTTGAGGTCGCGCGAGAGGTCGAGCAGATAACGCAGCTCGCGGGTGCTGTGGTGAATCAGACTAAGCAGGCTGCGGTTGCGCAGGTTGAAAGCCATGTCGTTTCTCCGTTGCGGATGCAGTGGGAATGCGGATAGGGGGCGGCGCTCAGATATCGACGGCGTCGCGCACGATCGGGCAAGTCATGCAGTGGCCGCCGCCGCGCCCGCGGCCCAGTTCGCTTGCCGTGATCGTGATGACCTCCACGCCGGCCTTGCGCAGCAGCGTATTCGTATAGGTGTTGCGGTCGTAGCCAATCACGACGCCGGGCTCGACGCACACCACGTTGTTGCCGTCGTCCCATTGCTCGCGCTCGGCCGCGAACGCGTTGCCGCCGGTCTCGACGATGCGCAGGCTCTTCAAGCCCATCGCTTCGGCCACGACGTCCACGAAGGGCTTTTCCTCGCGGCGCAGGTCGAGCTTCGACGGGCTCTTGTCGTCGGGGCGAATCGAGAACGGCACGATTTCGTTGACCACCTCGGGGAAAATCGTCACGAGGTCGCGGTCGCAGAAGCTGAACACCGTATCGAGGTGCATGGCCGCGCGCGACTTGGGCAGCCCCGCCACGACGATGCGCTCGGCGCCGCCCTTGGCGAAGATGTTCTGCGCGAGCCGGCCGATCGCCTGGCGGCTCGTGCGCTCGCCCATGCCGATCAGCACGACGCGGTTGCCGATCGGCATCACGTCGCCGCCTTCGAGCGTGGCTGCGCCATGGTCCTCGTCGGGGTCGCCGTACCACACCTGGAAGTCCTTGCCCGCGAACTCGGGGTGATACCGGTAGATGGCCGTGGTGAGCAGCGTTTCCTGCCGGCGTGCCGGCCAGTACATCGGGTTGAGCGATACGCCGCCGTAGATCCAGCAGGTCGTGTCGCGCGTGAAGGTGCTGTTGGGCAGCGGCGCGAGCACGAAGCTCGAATAGCCCAGATAGCGGCGAAATTCCTTGAGGATCTTGCTTTGTTCGGTGTCCGGAATATCTTCGGCAACCACGCCGCCAATGAGGAATTCCGCGGTCTTGCGCGGCTCGAGCCCTTCGAGCCAGCTGCGCACCTCGCCGGCGAGCGAAACGCCCACGGTCTCGGGGCGAACCTTGCGATCGAGGATGTACTTGAGCCCTTCGGGGTGTTGCACCGTTTCCGTGAGCAGATTGTGCATCTCGAGGACGTCCACGCCGCGTTCCCGCATCTTCGTCACGAAGTCGAAGTGGTCGCGCTTCGCCTGGCTGACCCAGATCACGTCGTCGTAAAGCAGCTCGTCGCAGTTGCTGGGCGTGAGGCGTTGATGTGCGAGACCCGGCGCGCACACCATGACCTTGCGCAGCTTGCCTGCCTCGGAATTGACGCCGAAGGCGACAGTGTCCGTACTCATCATGAGACTCCTCGAATCAGAGGGTGAGAAAGCCCTTGTACAGGCCGAAAGCCGCCAGCAATGCGCCAATCAGCACAGCGGCGAAAACGAACTTCTCGATGTTGGTGAACACGGGCTGGCCGACCTCGCGTTTTGCGCGCGCGAACAGCACGATGCCCGGCGCGTAGAGCAACGCTGAGAGCAGCACGTATTTGAGGCCGCCGGCGTAAATGAGCCAGACCGCATAGATCACCGCGATGCCCGCGATGACGAGGTCCTTGTTGCGCTCGCCACTATCGGCCTCATACGTTTCTCCGCGCACCGCGAGCAGGAATGCATAGGCTGCCGACCAGAAGTAGGGCAGCAGGATCATTGAGGTCGCGAGATAGATGAGCGAGAGATACGTGCCCTTCGAGAACAGCGTGATGACGAGGAAGATCTGCACCATGCCGTTCGTGAGCCACAACGCGTTGGCCGGCACGTGCTTCGCGTTTTCCTTGCGCAGGAAGTTAGGCATCGTGTGGTCGCGCGCGGCCGAAAAGATGATTTCGGCGCACAGCAGCACCCATGAGAGCAGCGCGCCCGCGAGCGACACGACGAGCCCCACGCTGATGAGAATCGCGCCCCAGTGGCCAACCACGTTTTCGAGTACGCCCGCCATCGAGGGGTTCTGCAGGGCCGCGAGCTTGGGCTGCGTGAGCACGCCGAGCGACAGCACGTTCACGAGCACGAGCAGCAGCAGCACGCCGACGAAACCGATGACCGTGGCCTTGCCGACATCGGTGCGCTTCTCCGCGCGCGCGGAGAAGATGCTCGCGCCTTCAATGCCGATGAAGACCCAGACGGTCACGAGCATCATGCCGCGGACCTGATTCGTCACGCTGCCGAGCTTGGGATTCATTTGTCCCCAGAAGTCGGCCGTGAAGACGCTGGAGCGGAACGCGAACGCGCAGATCACGATGAAGAGACAGAGCGGCACCAGCTTTGCGACCGTGGTGATCTGGTTGACGATCGCGGCCTCCTTGATGCCCCGCAGCACGAGAAAGTGCAACGCCCAGAGCAGCACCGAGGCGCAGATGATGGAGATCGGCGTGTTGCCCTCGCCGAACACCGGGAAGAAGTAGCCGAGCGTACTGAACAGGAGAACGAAGTAGCCGACGTTGCCGAGCCACGCGCTGATCCAGTAGCCCCATGCGGAGCCGAAGCCCATGTAGTCGCCGAAGCCGGCTTTTGCGAAGGCGTAGACGCCGCCATCGAGTTCGGGCTTGCGCACGGCCAGCGACTGGAACACGAACGCGAGCATGAGCATGCCGACCGCGGTAATCGCCCAGCCGATCAGCACTGCACCGGCGTCGGCACTGGCCGCCATGTTTTGCGGCAGGGAAAAGATACCGCCGCCCACCATCGAGCCCACGACGAGGGCGGTGAGTGCGCCGAGGCGAAGCCTGTTGGCGGCGGCCGGTGTGGCGGTGCTGTCGGGCTTGGCGGCGGGGTGAGGCGTAGACGTCGATTCGGACATGCGCGATCTCCTGTACGAGCCGGCTGGGTTGCAGATCTCGCGCTGCGCGCGAGCCCATCAACATGCTTGTGCCTGAGTCTGCAGCGCGGATCGCATGCCGCGAGAGCGGAACCCGTGCCGCTACGCGCCCAATCTGATATGGGGCGCGCAATCTGACAATAAGACCTTGGTCCGATAGAGAGAGGCGAATCGGCGGGAATTAGCCAAATTAAAGGCGTCAGTGGATTGCAGTTTTATGACGGGCCTTATGCTAATTGCGTACCGAATAGGCCGTATGCCGGACTTTCCCGGTACAACAGGCTTTGCGCGGCGCAACGTAAATTAGCGGTTCGATCTATTTGTGCAGGCAACTCGCATGTGAATTTCGATTAATCTTAGATTAAATCGGGAAGCAAAATATTGATCGCGCGTAAGTGTTCAATTACCTCTTTTATTCGAATTATTGGAAATAATTGCAAATTGACGTGCCATTACGCGCGACGTTATCGGACATCATTACGCGCGAACGCGATTGGGAACCTTCCACTGGTTTCCCTGAATTGTTCGACGTGCACCGGCTCCGGCACCATTAGGTCAAACGAACCCGCACGAGCCCACGCAACGAGATGAACGAAACCGTTCCCGCATCCGCTCCGGCCTGGACGCCAACGCCGCAACAGGTCGAATCAGCCCGCATTACCCGGTTCATGAAGTGGCTAGGCGAGACGCGCGGTCTCGCGTTCGACGATTACGACGCGCTATGGCGTTGGTCTGTAGACGACGTCGACGCTTTCTGGTGCGCGCTGTGGGACTGGGCGCACATTCCCTCGCGTGAGCCGCGCGGCGTGGCGCTTGCCGATGCGACGATGCCCGGCGCGCGCTGGTTTCCCGGTGTCGAACTGAACTACATCGAGCGGGCCTTTCAGCTCGCGAGCGATGCGCGGCCCGCGATCGTTTCGCAAAGCGAGAGCGGCCCAATGGCGGGGCGCACGCGCGAATTGAGCTGGGCGGAGCTGCGCCGCCAGGTCGCGGCCTGCGCAGCGACGCTGCGGCGCATGGGCGTGACGCGCGGCGACCGCGTGGCGGCGTTCATGCCGAACACGCCCGAAACCGTCGTGGCATTTCTCGCCACGGCGAGCGTGGGCGCGATCTGGTCGGTGTGCTCGCCCGACATGGGGCCGCTCGCGGTGCTCGACCGCTTCCGGCAAATCGAGCCGAAGGTGCTGTTCGCCGTGGACGGCTATCGCTACGGCGGCAAGCCGCACGACCGGCGCGAGCTGATTCACCATCTGCTGCGCGAGTTGCCGAGCGTGGCGCACCTCGTGTTCGTCCCGCAACTCGACACGGACGCCGACGTGAAGGCGTACCCGCAGGCCACGGCATGGCGTGACGCGATCGCTGGAAACGTCCCGCTCGAAATCGAACACGTGCCGTTCGATCATCCGTTGTGGATCGTCTATTCGTCGGGCACGACGGGCATGCCCAAGGCCATCGTGCATTCGCACGGCGGCATCGTGGTGGAGCACGTGAAGCTCACCGCGCTGCATCTCGACCTGAGCCCGGGCGACCGGTTCCACTGGTACGCGAGCACGAACTGGATCATGTGGAACTGCCAGGTGGGCGGCCTGCTCGCGGGCGCGACGCTCTGCCTCTACGACGGCAACCCCACGTACCCCGACGCGCAGGCGCTGTGGCGCTTCGTGGGCGAGACGGGCGTGACGTTCTTCGGCGCGGGCGCGGCGTATTTCCAGGGGTGCCTGAAGGCCGGCGTCGAGCCGCGTGCGGCGGCGGATCTCTCGCGCCTGCGCGCGGTCGGCTCGACCGGCTCGCCGCTGCCGCCCGAGGCGTATGCGTGGATACTCGAGCAGGTGGGGCCCGTCTGGATCGACGCGATTTCGGGCGGCACCGACTTCGCGGGCTGCTTCCTCGCCGGTGTGCCGACCTTGCCGGTCTATCTCGGCGAAATGCAGTGCCGGTGCCTTGGCGCACGCGTCGAGGCATTCGATGAAGCCGGGCACGCGCGCATCGACGAGGTCGGCGAACTCGTATGTACCGCGCCCATGCCTTCGATGCCGCTTTACTTCTGGCGCGACGAAGCGAACCGGCGCTACCGCGAAAGTTACTTCGACATGTTTCCTGGCATCTGGCGCCACGGCGACTGGCTGCGCATCACGCCCCGCGGCGGCGCAGTCATCTACGGCCGCTCGGACGCCACCATCAACCGCCACGGCATCCGCATGGGCACGAGCGAGCTGTATCGCGCGGTGGAGTCGGTGCCCGAGGTGCTCGACAGCCTCGTGGTCGATCTGGAGTACCTGGGGCGCAGTTCGTCGATGCCGCTCTTCGTGGTGTTGCGCCCGGGTGTCGATCTGAGCGACGCGCTCGCGCAGCGCATTCGCGCGCGCGTGCGCGAGGCGCTCTCGGCGCGCCACGTGCCCGATGAGATCCATCAGGTTCAAGCCGTTCCGCGCACGCTGTCGGGCAAGAAGATGGAGGTGCCGATCAAGCGGCTCCTGCTCGGGCAGCCGCTCGAGAAAGTGGCCAATCCGGACACCATGGCCAACCCGGAAAGCCTCGCGTGGTTCGATGCATTTGCGCGGACGAGGGGAGGAGCAGCGTGATTTTGGCCGCGCCGATTTAGAATGGCGCGCGGGCCGACGCCTACGTCTGCCCGTTTCCGCGGCCTTCCATCGTCAATGCATGCCATCGCCTAGCGCCACCGTTCCCATCTCGCTCGTCAACGGCTTTCTCGCCGGCGCGGGCGCCGAGCCCGCCGTGATCCGCCGCTATCTCAACGAGGCGGGCATCGCGCTGGAACTGCTCGCCAAGCCGGGCGGCCGTGTGACGGAAGAGCAGTTCTCCACGCTCTACCAGACGCTCGCCATCGAACTCGACGACGAGATGCCCGGTATCTTCAGCCGGCCGCTGCGCAGCGGCACGCTCAAGTTTCTCTGCCTGAGCCTGCTCGATGCGCGCAACCTCGAAACGGCGCTGCATCGCTTCGACCAGTTCTTCCACATCGTGCTCGACGATTTCCGGCTCGAATCGCGCCGCCAGGGGCTGGTGGCCCAGGTGGCATTACGCGCCAACACGGCGTACGGCGCGATCGGGCCGCTCGGGCAGGAACTGACGCTCAAGCTCGCTCACGGCGTGTCGTCCTGGCTGATCGGCCAGCGCATTCCGCTGCTGCAGGTCGATTTCGCCTGCGCGCAGCCGCCGCACGCGCTCGATCACCGCTATTTCTTCTCGGGTCCCGTGCGCTTTGGCTGCGAAGCCACGCTGATGCGCTTCAGCGCGGCCTATCTCGACATGCCGATCCGGCAGAGCAAGCGCAACCTGCGCGCGTTTCTCGCGCGCTCGCCCGGCGACTGGATCTTCGAGACCTTCAGCGAGCAACTCGTGAGCCACAGCGTGCGCCAGTACCTCGCCGCGCAACTGCCCGATCTGCCGACCATTGAAGAGGCGGCCGACAACTTGCACTGCTCGGTGCGCACGCTCTGTCGGCGCCTCGCCGGCGAGGAGACCACCTTCCAGGCGCTCAAGGACGAACTGCGCCGCGACGTGGCGATCCAGCGCCTCACCGACACCCAGGACACGATTGCGGCCATTGGCGGCGATCTGGGTTTCGACGACCCCAGCGCCTTTCACCGCGCCTTTCGCCACTGGACGGGCAGCACGCCCGGCACCTACCGGCGCCGAGGCTGAGCGGCTGGACGCCTGAGCGTCGCCCGGCGCAAAGTCGGGTCGCCCACCCATGATGGGTGGGCACAGCAGCCGATAACGTGGCCAGAATTGTCACCATGTGGTCCGGTTTGGACAGTGGTTTGGTGACCGATTGACGCTACGATCCGTCCTGTACTGCCGCAAGGTGGCCACCCAGGTACCCCTGGTAATCCTGGCCCGGCGGCGAATCCATTTTGACCCCTGAGTGACTGGAAGGACCGATCATGAGCTACAACGCCCCCGTCAAGGACATGCTGTTCGTGCTGAAAGAGCTGGCCGGCATCGACGCCGTCGCAACCCTGCCGGGTTTCGAAGACGCTGGTTTCGACACTGCGCAAGCCGTGCTCGACGAGTGCGCGAAGCTCTCCGGCGAAGTCATCGCGCCGCTGAACGTGGAAGGCGACCGCGCGCCCAGCAGCTGGCGCGACGGCGAGGTCACGGCGACGCCTGGCTTCGCGGGGGCGTTCCGCCAGTATGTCGAGGGCGGCTGGCAGGGGCTGCAGCATCCGTCCGAATTCGGCGGCCAGGCGCTGCCCAAGCTTATCGCCACGCCTTGCATCGAAATGCTCAACGCGGCGAACCTCTCGTTCGCGCTGTGCCCGCTGCTGACCGACGGCGCGATCGAGGCGCTGCTCACCGCGGGCAGCGACGAGTTGAAGGCGCGCTACGTGCCGAAGCTCATCTCGGGCGACTGGACCGGCACGATGAACCTCACCGAACCGCAGGCCGGCTCCGACCTCGCCCTGGTGCGCTCGCGCGCCGAGCCGCAGGGCGACGGCACGTACAAGGTCTTCGGCACGAAGATCTTCATCACGTGGGGCGAGCACGACATGGCGGAGAACATCGTTCACCTCGTGCTGGCGCGCACGCCCAGCGCGCCCGAAGGCGTGAAAGGCATCTCGCTCTTCGTCGTGCCGAAGTTCCTCGTCAACGATGACGGCTCGCTCGGCGCGCGCAACGACGTGCATTGCGTATCGATCGAACACAAGCTCGGCATCAAGGCGAGCCCGACGGCCGTGCTCCAGTACGGCGATCACGGCGGCGCGATCGGCTACCTCGTGGGCGAGGAGAATCGCGGCCTCGAATACATGTTCATCATGATGAACGCGGCGCGCTTCGGCGTGGGCATGCAGGGCGTGGGCGTGGCGGACAGCGCGTACCAGAAGGCCGTGGCGTACGCGAAGGAGCGTGTGCAGAGCCGCCCCGTGGACGGCTCGCTCAAGCAGTCGGCGACCATCATCCATCATCCGGACGTGCGCCGCATGCTGGGTTCGATGCGCGCGATGACCGAGGGCGCACGAGCGCTCGCGTATGTCGCAGCCGCCTATAGCGACCATGCTCACTACCACGCCGACCCTGAAGTGCGCGCGCGCAATCTCGCGATCTACGAATTCCTCGTGCCGATCGTGAAGGGCTGGAGCACCGAAATGGTCAACGAGGTGACGAGCCTTGGCGTCCAGGTGCATGGCGGCATGGGCTTCATCGAGGAAACGGGTGCGGCCCAGTACTACCGCGATGGGCGCATTCTCGCCATCTACGAAGGCACCACGGCGATCCAGGCGAACGACCTGGTGGGCCGCAAGACGATGCGCGACGGCGGCGCGGTTGCGAAGGCGCTGCTTGGCGAGATCGCTCGGACTGCTGAGGAACTGGGCCAGGCCGGCGGCGCGGCCGCGGCATCGATGCGCGAGCAGCTGGAGAAGGGCGCGCGCTCACTGGCGAATGTCGTCGATTACGTGGTTGCGAACGTCAAGCGCGACCCGAACGCGGTGTTCGCGGGCAGCGTGCCGTATCTCAAGCTCGCGGGCATCGTGCTGTGCGGCTGGCAAATGGCGCGCGCGCTGCTCGTCGCGCAACGCGAACTCGCGAACGACGCCGAGTTTTACGGCGCGAAGATCGCGATCGCGCAGTTCTACGCCGAGCACATTCTCGCGCAGGCAGGCGGCCTCGAGACGTCGATCCTGGCCGCAAAGGGCGACGCGGGCGTGCTCGCGCTGAACGAAGTGCAGTTTTGATCGGGCGGCTTAGGGCGCTCAGTTAGCAAGGAAGGAAGAGGATATGTCGTCGAGTGATCTGATTGCACAGTACGGCCCACGCGAGTCGATGGAATACGACGTGGTGATCGTCGGCGGTGGGCCCGCCGGGCTGTCTGCCGCGATCCGCCTGAAGCAGCTTGCCGCGGAAAAAGGCGCTGAAATCGGCGTCTGCGTGCTGGAAAAAGGCTCGGAAATCGGGGCGCATATCCTCTCGGGCGCGGTCATGGATCCGCGAGCCCTGAACGAGCTGATTCCGGACTGGAAAGAGCAAGGCGCACCGCTGAACGTGCCGGTTACCGAAGACAAGTTCCTGTTCCTCACGGAAACCGGCGCGAAGGGCGTGCCGAACTGGGCACTGCCCGACAACTTCAAGAACCACGGCAACTACGTCATCAGCCTCGCGAACGTCACACGCTGGCTGGGCCAGCAGGCCGAGGCGCTGGGCGTCGAAATCTTCCCCGGATTTCCGGCTGCCGAAGTGCTCTACAACGACGACGGCTCGGTCAAGGGCGTCGCCACCGGCAACATGGGTGTCGGCAAGGACGGCGAGCCCACCGAGAACTTCCAGCTCGGCATGGAGCTGCACGCGAAGTACACGCTGTTCTGCGAAGGCTGCCGCGGCCATCTGGGCCGTCAACTGAACGAGAAGTTCAAGCTCGGCAAGGATTCGGATCCGCAGGTCTACGGCATCGGCATCAAGGAACTGTGGGAAATCGATCCGTCGAAGCACCAGCCTGGTCTCGTGATCCACACCGCCGGCTGGCCTCTCGAATCCGATACGTACGGCGGCTCGTTCCTGTACCACATCGACAACAACCAGGTGATGGTGGGCTTTGTCGTGGGTCTCGCGTACCAGAATCCGTATCTCTCGCCGTTCGAGGAATTCCAGCGCTACAAGACGCACCCGGAAATCCGCAAGTACCTCGAAGGCGGCAAGCGCGTGTCGTATGGCGCGCGCGCGATCACCGCAGGCGGCCTGATGTCGCTGCCGAAACTCGTGTTCCCGGGCGGTGCGCTCGTGGGCGACGATGCGGGCTTCCTGAACGCCTCGCGCATCAAGGGCAGCCACGCGGCGATCAAGACCGGCATGCTGGCCGCCGATGCGGCGTTCGAAGCCGTGCAGGCGGGCCGCCAGAGCGATGAACTCGCGGCCTATCCGGAAGCGTTCAAGCAGTCGTGGCTCCACACCGAGCTGTACAAGGCGCGCAACTTCAAGCAGTGGATGAGCAAGGGCCTCTACCTGGGCACACTGATGGTGGGCATCGAGCAGAAGCTGCTGGGCGGCAACGTGCCGTGGACGCTGCATCACCAGCATCGCGACCACGAAATGCTGAAACCCGCATCGCAGTGCAAGCCGATCGAGTATCCGAAGCCCGATGGCAAGCTCACGTTCGACCGGCTCTCCTCGGTGTTCATCTCGAACACGAATCACGAAGAGAACCAGCCGGCGCACCTCACGCTCAAGGACATGACGGTGCCGGTCGACATTAACCTCGCGACGTACGCTGGCCCCGAAGCGCGCTTTTGCCCCGCGGGCGTGTATGAGTTCGTGAAGGACGAGCAGGACGCCCATCGTCTGCAGATCAACGCGCAGAACTGCGTGCACTGCAAGACCTGCGATATCAAGGACCCGACGCAGAACATCGTCTGGGTTACGCCCGAAGGCGGCGGCGGCCCGAACTATCCGAACATGTAAGCATCGGGCGGCGTGCCGTCGATGCGGCTTGTGGCAGGCGGGGCGTGGTGCGCCTTCCCTGCCATTTTTTACGTCCGCGAATACCAGTACATGCCGTCGTCGCGCAGCTCGCGTCTCACTTCGCCGCGATACATCAGGTAGTTCAGGCACGCGAGGCTCTCGCCGGTTGCGAGGCTCATCTGGCCGAGATCGTCCTCGCCGATGCGCCGCGCGAACAGCGCACCGAACACATCCACGGCGCGGCGCGGTTCGGCGAGCGTGGCGCGTAGGCGCGCGAGGCTCTTGTCCTGACCCTGGCGCAAGCGTTCGATGCGCGCGTGCAGCCCGTAAAAGCAGTCGTTATGGGAGGGGAGCACGAGCACGTCGTCTGGCACTTCGCGTTGCAGCTTGTCGAACGAGGCGTACCACTGGGCCATCGGGTCCGCGTCGGGCTCGATCGGATAGACCGAAACGTTCGAGGAGATGCGTGGCAGCACCTGGTCGCCCGAAATGAATAGCTTCAGCGCCGGGCAGTAGAGACACGCGTGTTCCGGCGAATGCCCCATGCCGACGATCACGTGCCAGTCGTGCGCGCCGATGCGCACGATCTCGCCGTCCTGCAGGCGCCGGAAACTTTCCGGCAGCGCATGGATATGCTGGCCGAAGCGGCCGAAGCGCGCGCGATAGACATCGATGGCGGACTCGCTCCAGCCTGCGCGGCGATAGAAGTCGAGCGCGTCGGCGGGCGCTTCGCGGCCCGTGTCGGCAGCGGCCACGCGGCAGTTGAAGTACTCGGTGCGCGTCATCCAGAGCCGGCAGTCGAACGCGCGCGTGAGCCAGCCGGCCATGCCCACATGATCCGGGTGCATGTGCGTGACGAGCACGCGCGTCACGCGGGACGCCGTGCGCGCCTCGCCGCCTTGCGGGAGAATCGTGCGCCACACAGCCGTGGCTGCATCGGTGCGGGCGCCCGTATCGATAACGGCGCAACCTTCGGCCTCGTCGATGAGCCACACGTTGATGTGATCGAGCGCCCAGGGCAGCGGCATACGCAGCCAGCGCACGCCCGGCGCGATCTCGAGGGTCGAGCCGGGCGCGGGCGGCTCCGGGTAGGGATAGGACAGCGCTGATCGCGCGCTAATGGACGCGGCCTCGGGCGTGCCGTCGGGGATGGCTTCGGTACGTTCAGTCATGCTTCAGGGCGCAAAGAGAAATGGGGGCGCAAACTTTCGCGTGCCGAACGCAGGATAGCGCGGACCCGGGGTGCCCCGCCCACGTCCTTTTGAGGGGGCAGAGCGCGCGACGCCAATCACCGCGGCACTGCACGCCTGTTTACTTTTGTTTCTGCTTGTTGCTTCTCGTTGCCGCCTGTTTCCCTTTGTTGCCGGATGACGACGCCCAATCGCGTAGCATCGCCACTCAACGTCGATATTTATTGCGCCGCAACAAAATGATGCCTACACTGACCAATGTCTGCCGGCTGCCTCGACGCTTTCGCAAAGGAGGGCGTGACATGACGACTCGATCAAACACATTGCATGCATCTCTGAAGCTGCACGTCTTCGAACAGGAAGGTGGATGGCATTGGGGCATCACCATCCCCCGCAGCGCGGGTAGCGGCTTCAAGATCATCGCGTACAGCGAAACAACTTTCAACGGCGAGAGCGAAGCGCTGCGCGACGGCAGCCGCGCGCTCGAAAATCTTCCGGAAGACGCGGCACTCGCGTTCGCACCCTGATACGGCGTGCATCCACGATAAGCCCGTTCACGAAGCCTCTTTACGACACATACAGTAGATGAACTTCTGCGTCGCGCCACCCGGCGTGTGATGCTCTTCGCGTTCCTGTTTGAGCAACGTGAAAGGCGCGCCAAATTCGGCGTGCAACGCATCGGCGCTGTAGCGCATGACGGGGAGCCCGCTGCAATGGTCAGGGCCGTCCTCGGCGAAGGTCGCCACGATCACGATGCCGCCCGGTTTTACGGCGCGCAGCACGGCGTTCACATAGGCTTCCCGGTCTTCGTGGCTCGTCAGGAAATGAAACACCGCGCGGTCGTGCCACACGTCGTAAGCCCGCACGGGCAGCTCGATTTGCGTGATGTCTCCTACGATCCACGAGACGCGGCTCGCGCGTTCGGCCAGCCGTGTTTCGAGGCGCATACGGGCGGCGGCGAGTGCGGCGTCGGAAAGGTCCAGCACCGTGACGTTGCGATAGTCGTCCGCCACGAGGTCGTCGACCAGCGTCGAGGCCCCGCCGCCCACGTCGATGATGGCGGCGTCCTTCGACAGACCCGCCTGACGAATGAGCGCCACCGACTGGAGCGCATGCTCCTGAAACCAGCTTACGTGGGTCGGCGTCTTTGTCGTGTAGACGCGATTCCAATGATCCTGCGACTGCATAAAACCTCCTGCTCGATTATTCGCAAAGCGCGAGGTCCGACAGCGTCTGCGGGCCGGCAAGGTTGCCGCACAGATTTGCACCGTGAGGCCTTCGGGCGTGACCGGCCGCGCTCTCACATATTGTCGCTGAAGAAAGGTCTGAGCGGGGTTCGGGGCGCAGCGCGCGCAAATCGCGAAGTGGATGTGAGGGCAGCCGAGCCGACGCGATGGCCGCTTGCGGCGCGTTTTTCGAGCGCTGAGTTTGATGTTATAAACGAGCCATTTTGATAAGAAAAGTTATCTTATCTGTCTGGTTTGATAGCGCACCTGGCGCACCGAGCGGTCTTGCGGAAAGCTGTTAGCTTGCACGTCGCGTTTTTCGCGCAACGTGCAAGCGGATTTAGAGGGCAGGGCGTGCGAAACCGGTATCAGACAACGCCTGTCGCACGCTTTGTGCCTTACCCCAGTTTATTCGCCTGCTCCTTCGCAAGCAGGCGTTGAGCCTGTCGATCTCCGCGGTTGGCTTCTTGCGCGGTCTGCACCGACGTTTCGGTGGCTTCGGCCAATGCAGCACGTGCGGCATTGCTGATCTTGACGGCATACGAAGCAGACGGTGCCGAAGCCTGTGTCGTCGTCGTACTGGACTGCGCTTGCGTCTTGCTGGCAGGTTGCGTAGCGGCAGTCGCCTGCTGGTTCTGCGTGCCGGTATTCGCTGCTGTCGCAACGGCGGGTTGGCTAGAAACTGCCTGGATTGTCATCTGAAGGTCTCCAAAAGAGAGAGAAAAAACCGTGAACTGCGCCCGGTTTATCGGAGCACCTTCCAAATTCTTAAGAAGTATTTATTTTCTGAAAACGAATCAACTTAAGGCTCGCATAAGCTGCGGTTCGATTCGCAGCAACGCCATTCATAATGTCCGATGATTTGTATTAAAAGCTGATCCGGTCCGAGTTTCCTGAAGCCCCGCGCCACGGCGCGTCTGGCGATCAAAGCC
Source organism: Paraburkholderia guartelaensis (assembly GCF_004353905.1). GTDB lineage: Bacteria > Pseudomonadota > Gammaproteobacteria > Burkholderiales > Burkholderiaceae > Paraburkholderia > Paraburkholderia guartelaensis. The sequence goes on from NZ_SMOD01000025.1 coordinate 116,895, forward strand.
GTTGATGACATCTTCTGGAATAAAAGCGACTTTTATTCAGCTTAAAAGGGGCACAGCTTTGGCGTCGAGAAAATATGGTTCCACGTCAAAAATATGGCTTGGATAAGGAACTCATCAGAATACAAAGCTAGCATCCAGAAAGTCTTTCAAGTTTCCCCTGGAAATCCATCTTGCTGCCACTCGCGAATAACGTCACTCACGACAACTGGTCCACATGGATCCTCCAGCAGCGTCATGGCGATGACCGCGCCCATAAGCGTACTGTCCGTGCCGAGATCACAAGATACGCAGACCGTGTGCTGGATGATGTCCGCCTTCGTCCTGGCATGACTTTGGCCGACATCGGGACGGGTGATGGTCTCGTCGGGTTTCGCGCGATTGAACGGGCCGGCGCCGCGATCCGGGTGCTCATGACCGATATTTCGGCTCCGCTGCTGCGACACACGGAAGAGAGCGCCCAAAGTCTGGGGGTGAGAGAGCAGTGTGCATTCGTACTCGGCAGCGCCGAGCATCTGGAAGGCATCGCCAATGAAACTGTCGATGCCGCCACAATGCGCGCGGTTCTGGCGTATGTGGAAGACAAGCCCGCCGCAATGCGAGAGGTCTACCGCATCCTCAAACCAGGTGGCCGCTTCGCCATCGCAGAGCCGATCTTGCGTGACGAAGCGCTCGAGGTTTGCATGCTCAAGAAACTGGTCGATGCCCGAGCATTCAACACGGAAGATCCGTTCTTTCCCTTGCTGCTTCGGTGCCGGGCGGCGCAGTTCCCCGACACGGAGGAGAAGGCGCGCTCGCTGTCTATCACGAATTACGGTGAGCGCGACCTCGTGCGCTTCGCGATCGACGCGGGCTTCACCGACATTCGTCTCGAATTGCACATCGACGTGCGGACTGAAGACAGCCTGCCTTGGGAAACGTTTCTTCGCACCTCGCCTCACCCGTTGGCGCCCAGTCTGGAAGAGGTCTTCGAAAAGGAATTTACCCGCGATGAGCGCGCGTATCTGGAAGTCAGGATGCGGGCGATTTTCGAAAGCGGTACGCAACTTGGCGCGGAGCGCGTCGCCTATTTGACGGCGAAGCGGCCGTAGAAATTGGACGCGAAGACCTGCTTAAGGATTGCATAAGCGTTAACCCTGCAGAATGCGCCGCATGCCTGACGCAACGCTACCAACGTGTGGTGTTTGCTTCCAGGTCCATGCTCGCGCATTCATGTTGCGCGGGATTGGCTCAAGGAGTGCATTTTGTCCAGCCCGCAGTCTCGCGCGATGTATCCGCGCGTCTTTCACTTCAACATCACGACGAGCGCGCGTGCCACGCTCGCCGCCTTATGCACGGCGCTGCTTGCCGGTTGCGCAAGCTACAAGGCGCAGCCATTGGCTACGGGTCCTTCGTTGACGACGCAGGATGCGCTCGCACGGGTGCAGATCGACCCGGCAAAAATGCCGTTGCCCGAGCTTGCGGCACATCGCTTCGATCCCTCGAACGGCTTCGACATCGAAGACGTCGCGATGCTGGCAGTCGCCAACAATCCCGACCTGAAACTTTCGCGTGACGATCTCGGCATTGCGCAAGCGCAGGCGTTTTCGGCAGGACTCCTGCCGGATCCTCAGGTAAGCATTTCGAGCGACTATCCCGGCGCGGTTGGGTTGTCGCGCGCGTTCAGCTACGGCCTGAGCATGGACGTGATGGCGATTGTCACCCGTGGCGCGAACACGAAGTCCGCCAACGCCACGGTTCGAAAGACCGACCTCGGTCTGCTCTGGCAGGAGTGGCAGGTCGTGGCGCAGGCGAAGCAACTCTACGTGAAAGCGCGCTTTCAGGATGAGGTGTTGCCGCTGCTCGAACAGCAGACGGCGCTGGCCCGCACGCGTTACGAACGCACCGCGCACGCGGCAAGCGAGCACAACGTGACGGCGGACAGCGTCACTGCGTCGCTCACCGCGTACGAAGACGCCCGCAAGCAATACACCGACATGCAACGCGCACGCGAGCAGACGCACCATGACCTCAATACGCTGCTCGGCCTCGCGCCCGACACGACGCTTGCGCTCACAGGCGACACGGCGGTCACGCCGATGCCCGATGGCACGCTCGACGCCGCCGTTGCGAAGCTGGCGCAGCGCCGACCCGATCTGATCGCGCTGCAGGCAGGCTACGAGGCGCAGGAGCAGAAGTACCGCGCCGCGATCCTCAACCAGTTCCCAAGTCTTTCGGTGGGCTTTACGCGGCAGCGCGACACTTCGGAAATCTACACGAGTGGCTTCGCGATCAACCTCACGCTGCCCGTCTTCAATCGCAATCGCGGCAATATCGCCATCGAGCAGGCCACGCGAAAGCGTCTCGCCGACGAATACCAGACACGGCTGAACGCGGCTTACGCCGATATCACCCACCTGCGTGCCGACAGCGCGATCGCCGCGCATCAACTCGATCAGGATGATGCTGCGCTGCCGGCGCTCGAGCGTGCCGCCGGGCAGGCGCGCGACGCCTACGCGGCGCACAACATCGTGCTTGGCCAGTACATCGATGCGCAAACCGCGGCGCTCGCGCGTCGCATCGATGCCGCCACCGCGCGCGAAGCGCTAGCGGAGCAGCGCATTGGCCTCCAGGCGCTGCTCGGCAGCGCCATTCCCGATCCGGATCAGACTCCGCCCGCGCGAGGCGCCACTGCTGAAAGCGCACCTTCCCACAATATCGTTGCACGTTGATCTTCATGACTGAGCACCGCTTTCTTTCCGGCACGCGCACGCGTGTCGCCGTCTGCGCACTGGGCGCTGCGGCCGCACTCGCCGCTGGCACAGCGCTTTTCGCACCGCATGCAGCGCACGCAGACGACGCCGGCGCATCGGACAGCACGCCTGCACCGTCTGCCGCCGTACAGGTCGTGCGCGTGATGCGCCAGCCCATTGCCCAGACCGTTGTCGCGTATGGCTCGGTTGCGTCCGCAGCCTCGAACGCAACGTCCATCAGCCTGCCGTATCTCGCACGCGTTACGCGCGTGCTCGTCCAGCCCGGCCAGACCGTAGCGCAGGGCGCTGCGCTCTTCGTCGTGCAAGCCGATCCGAACGCGGTGATCGCCTATACGCAGGCACAAAGCGCAGCGACGCTCGCGCGTGGCGAACTCGCGCGCACCGGTTCGCTCTTTCACGACGGTCTTGCCACGCAATCGCAGCTCGCCGCGGCGCAAAAGGCGCTCGATGACGCACAGCAGGCGCTTGCTGCGCAACAAGCGACGGGCGTTGCGCCGGGTTCGAAAACCGTCACGGCGCCAGTGGCCGGCGTCATCGCGCAGCTTGCCGCGGTGCCGGGCGACCGGATCCAGGCGGGCACGGCGCTCGCCCAGCTCGTTGCATCCAATGGCTCTGCGGGCAATGCCGCGAACATTTCGCTGGGCGTCGAACCCGCCGACGCGCTCGCACTGCACGCCGGAGATCGCGTCGTGCTGCGCCCGCTGGCCGCGTCGCTCGGTTCGCAGCGTGCGCAAGGGCGCATCGTGCTCGTCGGCGCCGCTATCGACGCGCAGAACCAGCTCGTGAACGTGAGTGCGAACGTGCCGCTCGTGGGCACCGCGTTCCTGCCAGGAACGCGCGTGCGGGCCGACATCGACACGCAGCCCGGTACGTGGTGGAACGTGCCGCGCGCCGCGGTGCTCCAGGACGCGAAGGGCAGCTATGTGTATCAAGTCGCGCCGAACAACAAGGCGCACCGCGTCGATGTGACGGTGAAGGTCGAGCATGGCGATACGTACGGCGTGGATGGCGCGCTCGACGCCTCGCGACCGCTCGTCGACGTTGGCAACTACGAACTCGAAGACGGCATGGCCGTGCGCGTGGCGCGAGGCGGCGCGCGATGACGTTCAGCCAGTGGATGCAGCGCCATCGACGTTCGCTGCTGTTCGTGATCGCGCTTGCCGCGCTCGCCGGTGCGCTCACGGCGTTGCGTCTGCCGATCTCGCTCTTTCCGAACGTTTCCTTTCCGCGCGCCGTGATCTCGCTCGATGCGGGCGACCGTCCGGCCGAACAGATGGCGACGCTCGTCACCATGCCGGTGGAAGAAGCGTTGCGGCGCGTGCCGAACGTGCGCGACGTCGAATCCCGCACGAGCCGGGGGGCGGCGGAGATCTCCCTCAATTTCGACTGGGGCACCGACATGGCGCAAGCGACGTTGCAGGCGCAGTCGGCCATTGCCGAGATCCTCGCGACGCTGCCGCCCGGTACCACCATGCAGGTGCGCCGCATGGACCCGACGGTATTTCCGGTGCTCGCGTATAGCCTGACGTCGTCGCGCTTGTCGCTCTCGCAGCTCTACGACCTCGCCCAGTTCCAGTTGCGTCCGCTGCTTTCCTCCGTTGCCGGCGTGGCGCGCGTGGACGTAACGGGTGGGGCGCGAGACGAGCTCGAAGTTGCCGTCGATCCCGCGCGCCTCGCAGCGTACAAGCTTTCGGTCGCCGATGTCTCGCGCGCGATCGGCGCGGGTAACGTGCTGATGGCCACCGGGCGCATCGAGGACCACGACAAGCTCTTTCTCGTCGTGGCGAATTCGGCTTTCAGCGGGCTCGATACGTTGAAAAACGTGGTCGTTTCGTCCGCGGGCGCGACGCAGATCCGCCTGGGCGACGTGGCCACCGTCACACAGGGGACTGTGCCGCAATGGATCCGCGTGACCGCCGACGGTCAGGACGCGGTGCTCATCAACGTCTACCAGCAGCCCGGCGCGAACAGTGTGGCGATGGCCCAGGCGATACGCGCGCGCCTGAAGGACTTTGGCCCGCAAATGCCGCAAGGCGTGACGCTCGCGAACTGGTACGACCAGAGCGAACTCGTCATCGCCTCCGCCACCAGCGTGCGTGATGCCATCATGATTGGCGTGGTGCTCGCGGCGCTTACGCTCTTCGTCTTTCTGCGCAACACGAAGATCACGCTCATCGCCGTGGCGCTCGTGCCCATCGTGATGGCCGCGACCATTCTGCTGCTCGACGTGTTCGGCATGGGCTTCAACATCATGACGCTCGGCGGGATGGCAGCGGCGGTGGGCCTCGTGATCGACGATGCCATCGTGATGATCGAGCACATCGCGCGGCGTATGCGCGAAGCGGGCGCACATGCGTTTCATGGCCGCGTGATGAGCGCGGCGCTCGAATTCACGCGGCCGCTCGCCGGCTCTTCCGCGGCGACGCTTATTATCTTCGTGCCGCTCGCGTTTCTTTCGGGGGTAACGGGGGCGTTCTTCAAGGCGCTCTCCGTGACGATGGCGAGCGCGCTCTTTATTTCGTTCCTCGTCACGTGGCTTGCTATCCCGATTCTCTGCGACCGCTGGCTCACGCCGAAAGACGCCGAGGAGCATCGCGAAACGCGCTTCGCCGCATGGCTCAACCGCACTTATGCGCGGCTCGTCTCGCGCGTGAGCGCGCGGCCCCTGTGGGTGCTCGCGCTCGTCGTTCCGCTTGCGCTGCTTTCGGCGCTCGCGTTCACGCGGGTCGGTAGCGGCTTCATGCCGTCGATGGACGAGGGCGGTTTCGTGCTCGACTATCACACCCAGCCGGGCACGTCGATCACGGAAACCGATCGCCTGATGCAGCAAATCGAAGCGATCATTCGCGCGAACCCTAATGTGGCGACATATTCACGCCGTACCGGCGCCGGACTCGGCGGCGACCTGAACGAGCCGAACAAGGGCGACTTCTTTGTGCGGCTGAAGTCGGGCAAGCGCGAGCCGATCGACACGGTGATGGAGGAGATCCGTTCGCAGATCGAAACAAAAGTGCCCGGTGTGAGCGTCGAGCTTGCGCAGTTGATGGAGGACCTGATCGGCGACCTCACGGCGGTACCGCAGCCCGTACAGATCAAGATCTATTCGGACGACTCGCATGTGCTCGACACCACCGCCCAACGTGTGGCGGCACGCATCGGCAAGATTAGCGGCATCGTCGACGTGAACGACGGCATCAATCCCGCCGGGGACGCCATCGACCTGCGCTTGCGCCCCGACGCCGCGGCCGCCGAGGGCATGGACCCGCAGGCAATCGCGCAACAGGTCTCGGACCTGCTGGACGGCAACGTGGCCACGCAGTTCCAGAACGGCCCGAAGACGGTCGGCGTGCGCGTGCGTGCGCAAGGCGCGCTGCAAATGACGGATACCGAACTCGCGCGCCTGCCGTTACGCGCGCCCGACGGGCACGTGTTCGCGCTCTCACGCGTTGCCGACCCGGTGCACGTGAGCGGCCAACCCGAGATCAGCCGCGATAACCTCAAGCGCATGGTGGCGGTGACGGCGCGTATCGACGGGCGTGACCTCGGATCGACCATCGCCGACGTGCAGCGTGCGCTCGCCGATCCCGCGCTCCTGCCAACGGGCGTCTATTACGAACTTGGGGGCTTGTATCAGCAACAGCAGATTGCCTTCAAGGGATTGCTCGCGGTGTTCGGCGCGGCAGTGGCGCTAGTGTTCGGCCTGCTGCTGTTCCTCTACGAGCGCTTTCGCGTGGCGCTTGCGGTGATGGCAATGCCGCTGCTCGCCACGGGCGCCGTTTTTATCGGGCTATGGGTGACGGGCATCGAGCTCAACATCTCCGCGATGATGGGCATGACGATGATCGTCGGCATCGTGACGGAGGTCGCGATCTTCTATGTTTCCGAGTTCCAGGGGCTCGTACGCGACGAAGGCATGCCGCTTGAGGAGGCGTTGCAGGCCGCTGGCCGCAATCGCCTGCGGCCCATCGCGATGACGACCATCGCAGCCATTCTGGCGCTGCTGCCGCTTGCCTTCGCGATCGGCCAGGGTTCCGCAATGCAGCAACCGCTCGCCGTCGCGATCATCTCGGGCTTGATCGTGCAGATGCCGCTCGTTCTGCTGGTGCTGCCTGTGCTGCTACGTCTCCTGCTTCGCGTAAAGGGGGCAGGTGAGTGATGGCTGGCGCAAAACGAAGAGGTGTGCAAATGATTTGCATCCACCGCAGTAACAGATTCGAAAGAAAAATCTTTGAAATAGTCGTTGACTCGGCTCACGCGTCGTCACTAGAATTCGCGTGTTTCCACGAAAGGGGCATATGCCTTGGACAGTTGTAGTAGTCGACCTTCGAATCGTTTTTCTGCCTGACCGGCACGACGCCCGCCTGGATTCTTCCTTAGCCGCCGTCCTGCCAGCAGGCAGACGGTGCGCGCCGCAGTAGCTTCCGCAGTTTTCCCGCGCATCCCTTCGATTGGCCGCCGTCGTTGACGCGCGTGCTGTCACGCACGTTCGTCAACGCGACCCGATGCGTCGAGCCATTGGCTCGCGCCGCCGCTCGTTCACGCCGTTTTCGCGCGCGCAATTGCGTGCCGGATCCAGCGTGCGGTTAAACACGTCCGTCAAACATGAACCGGACCCAAATGAAAAAGGAGCTCACGATGCCCGACCCTGAGCCTAAACCCTGCACATCTCGCCTTGCGTTCTCGCAGAACGCGGGCCGCTTCGCCTGACATCTGGCCGCATACGTTCCTCCCACACGCCCGGGCATTTCGCCCCGCGTGAAGCGAAACGAAGGCACGCCTGATCGATGGCGCCACGTTTCAAGCATCTGGAGGAATCACCATGCACTTCGCTCTCCTCGTTTCGCAGCTCCCGCACGTCGAAGAAGCGCGCACGCACTACAACGGCATGCTCGCGCTCGATGCGCGTTCGCACGCAACGACCGGCGTAGTCGCTGCCATCTGGACGGCGCTCAAACAGCTCGCTCGCTGACACGGCCTGGCGTGGCCGGCTGTCTGCCTACTGCATCAATACCGGCAGGTGGCAGGGCAGTGCCACGCCTCAATCATCGATTTCAAGCAGCACTGCTAAGGAATAACTAGAAATGTCTACCACTCCCGCAAACATCACGCAACGTCGGAGTGCCGTGCTCGACGACGCGCACGTGGGCGATATCAAGGGCGCCCTCGGCACCATTGCGCACCACGATACCGCCCCGCGCAGCAACTGGATGGCGCGCCTGCGCACGCTGCTGGCCATTCTCGGCCCCGGTCTCATCGTCATGGTCGGCGATAACGACGCCGGCGCCTTCGGCACCTATACGCAGGCCGGGCAGAACTACGGCACGTCGCTGCTCTGGACGCTCGCGCTGCTGATCCCGGTTCTCTACGTGAACCAGGAAATGGTCCTGCGCCTGGGCGCTGTGACCGGCGTCGGCCACGCCCGCCTCATCTTCGAACGCTTCGGCAAGTTTTGGGGTGCCTTCAGCGTCATCGATCTTTTCCTGCTCAATGCGCTCACCATCGTCACCGAGTTCATCGGCATTACGTTTGCGCTCGACTTTCTCGGCGTCTCGAAGGTGCTCGGCGTTTGCATCGCCGCGGTTCTGACGATGGCGGCGGTCAGTACGGGCGACTTCCGGCGCTTCGAACGCTTCGCGATCGTGCTGTGCCTGTTGAGCCTCCTGCTGATCCCGGTGCTCGTTTCAATTCACCCGCCTGTGGGCGTCATCGCGCGTGACTTTTTCGTGCCGACCTGGCCGGCGAATTCGAAGCTCTCCGACGTGATGCTGCTCGTGATCGGCATCGTCGGCACGACCGTCGCGCCGTGGCAGCTGTTCTTTCAGCAGAGCTACGTGATCGACAAGCGCATCACGCCGCGCTTCATGAAGTACGAAAAGGCGGACCTCTGGATCGGCATCGCGTTCGTGATCGTCGGCGCTGTGGCGATGATGGCCTTCACCGCCGCGCTCTTCGACGGCAAGCCCGAGTTCGGCAACTTCACCGACGCGGGTGGCGTGATTGCCGGCCTGCACAAATACGTTGGACAGACGTCGGCCACGATCTTCGCCGTGGCGCTGCTCGACGCATCGATCATTGGCGCCGCCGCGGTCTCGCTCTCGACGGCCTATGCGGTTGGCGACGTCTTCAAGGTCAAGCACTCGCTGCACCGCAGCGTGCTCGACGCAAAGGGCTTCTACCTCGTCTACTTCGGCATCATCGCGCTCGCGGCTGCCCTCGTGCTGATTCCCGGCAGCCCGCTTGGCCTTTTGACCGAGGCTGTGCAGACGCTGGCTGGCGTGCTGCTGCCGAGCGCAACGGTGTTCCTGTTGCTGCTGTGCAATGACAAGGCGGTGCTTGGCCCGTGGGTGAATTCGAAGAAGCTGAACGTGTTCACGGGTGCAGTGATTGCCGTGCTCGTCGTGCTGTCGATCATCCTGACGGCGGCCACCGTGTTTCCGGACATCAGCGGCGCGGCGATCGTCAAGATTCTCGTGGGCGGATGTGGAATTGCCGTGGCGGTGTACGCCGCGGTGGAACTCTCGCGCAAGTCGCGCGGCGCGGACGTCACCCAGAATGCGCTGCCGCTCAACAAGCCAGCCCTCAAGGAGTTGCGCAACACGTGGCGCATGGCGCCGCTCGAAGACCTGCCGGCGCCGCAGCACCTGACGTTGTCGACACGCGTGTGGATGGGTGTGCTGCGCACCTATCTCGTCGTCGCAGTGGGTCTCGTCATCGTGAAGGTCGTGCAGATGGCCATTCACTAAGGCGGATCGGGGTGGGTGCATGCCTGCCCCTTTTTTGCACGCCCGCTGGCTGGAGCAGGGTTCAGGCACAGTGGAGCAGGGGAGCGAACCTGCGCTGATCTGGACGGCCGGACCTTGCCGGGGCACTGCGGGCTAGTGCAGCAGGAGTCGATGATGAAAAAGCACATTCTCTCGATATCCGTAGTTTCAGCCCTGGTCCTCGCCGTCGCTATCCTCGTCGCCGATCAGAACTGTCAGGTATCCACAATGAACGCCATGCAGGCCGCTGCGGACGCGTTTTCCGAAAACGCAATGCCGAATGGCAGAGCATCCCACTGTCTTGTCTATGGGAAATACTGCCTCAGTAACGCGTTACGCAGCCGATAATCGATGCGCAGCGCGACACGTCCGAATCAAGCGCGTTTGAAGACGTAGCGTTGCGAAGTCGTTTCCGCCGTATCGATTTCTCTTATCGGCGGCTGGCTCTGCAAGCTGCTCAGCCAGCCTCCCACATTGCGCCGATGAATCGCGCAAAGCCTTGTCCAGCTTGGCGCTGCGCGGCTCATCGCGAGCCGCGGGCGTGCCTTGCGCACGCTTTCTTGCCCGCCGAACGCCTCTTGCCTGCCGTTAACCCGATGTAGTTTTCCGTTATCCCCGTTTCTATCTTGGCGAAAAAACATTTCGTGCAGCATGACAGGAGGAGACGGCGATGAGCGGCAATGCAAGCGTAGGTGAGGGTGGTTATCAAGGGACGAGAACGGCAATCGATGGCAAGCCGACTCTCGGCGCAATCTTGCGCGCCGGCATTGCCGGCGGCTTGACTGGCGCAGTCATCATATGGATTTACGAGGCGCTCATCTGGGTTGGGGCGCAGCATCTCATGCCGCTTGCGGGCATTCCCCGCAATGCGACAGGCCTCGTATTCGGCAAGGGCGTACAGGATTCGCTCGGCATCTGGGCGTACTTCCTTGGGACTGCCATCCATTTCTCCTTCGCCATTGCGTGGGGCGTGCTGTTCGCCGCAATCTGGCCGTATTTCCGCCGCCGCGGCTATGAGGCCACCTTCGTCGCGCTCTTTTACGCGATCCTGGCCTGGATCGTCATGCATGTGGCGATCAGCATCGCGTCCGACAACCATCCCAATTACTACGACCCGGTCGTCATCATCGGCGGTTTCATGTCGCACTTCTGCTTCACGGTGCCGCTCGCACTTGTGGTGAAGCGCATGCTCGCGACCGACCGCGCACGCTGACGCCTTCAGGTCAGCGCCAAACTATCAAGAAGTCAACAACAGGGGAAAGTGACGATGTCGTTAAATAGAGGAATCCTTAGCTTATCGGTGATAACCGCCGCTGTCATCGCCAGTACACCGGCGATGGCGCAATCGTCGGTGACGCTCTACGGCGTGCTGGACGTGTTCGCCGGATACCAGAACACGAAAGTCGACGGCAAGACCACGTCGCTCGCCGTGCTCGGCAACAACGGCTTGATGACGAGCCGGTGGGGCTTGCGCGGCACGGAGGACATCGGCGGTGGTTACCGCGTGAACTTCGCGCTCGAGAGCGGCTTCGATCCGGGTACGGGCAAGTTGCAGAACAGCTATCGTTTCTTCGATCGCCAGGCGTGGGTCGGTCTGGGCGGTGGGTTCGGCGAGGTGCGCTTCGGGCGGCAGAACACCCCGATGTTCACCTGGAGCGGCAATATGGACGCCTTCAGCGCGGCGACCTACGCCTCGGGCTACAACAACTTTGCGAACTGGCTGGCACGCGTCGACAACGACATTGCATGGATCTCGCCCAAGTTCGTCGGAACCCAGGTCGAACTGCATTATTCGGTGGGCGGCCAGCCGGGCACGCTCGCGGGCAATGCCGTCTATCAAGCCGGCGTGCAGACCACCCAGGGCCCGGTTTATCTCGCGCTCGCCTATTTGAATGCGGCGAATGCGACCGCCTCGAACCGTGTGCAGGAATTCATGGCGGGCGGCAATCTCGACTACGGGTGGGGGCGCATCTACGTCGGTTATTTCCGCGCCAACGACGTCATTTCCGCGACCACCGGCAATGCGCTCAGCAACCCGGCGGGCAAATACGACCCGACAGTGGGGCCGGTTGGCAATACGGCAGGCGACTGGCACAGCACGTATTCGCTTTCGGCCGACTACCGGTTCACGCCGTTCTTGAGCGTGGGCGCCGGCGCTGCCTACACCAAGGACAGCACGCATCTCGGCAACGACGCCCTGCAATATGGGGCAATCGTTAACTACGACCTCTCGAAGGGGACGCGGCTATACGGCACGATTTCTGAATTGAAGAACTACGGCACTGCGCAGTTCAAGATGGCGGGCGCCAGCATTACGACGGGTTCGTTCCTTACGCCGGGACCCGGCCAGAGCGAATTCGGCGTTCAGGTCGGCATCCGGCATCTGTTCTAGCATTTGAGAAAACGCAAGAAGCCAATGCTTAACGCATGAAACTCCACGCCATCACTTCGTAGCCATTGGACATTGGACTACGATCAAGAATGCAAGGACGATGTCGTCGCTATTTCGAATCCGCTCACGGTGGCTCACCGTGAATCGAAATATGCAAACCTTGCAGGGGACGACGGACTCGCCGCGCGCCCACGGACCGAAAGGAGGGCGCCCGGCGATCCGGCGCATTTCCGGTTGTCGATGGAGGAACCATGAAAGCACTGGTCTATAACGGCCCGGGCAAGTTCGCACTCGAAACGCGGCCAATGCCCGCCTTGCAGGGACCCGGCGACGCCGTCGTCAAGATCTCGAAGACGACGATCTGCGGCACCGATCTCCACATTCTCAAAGGCGACGTGCCGAGTTGCGAGCCGGGCCGCATTCTCGGCCACGAAGGCGTGGGCGTCGTCCATGAAATCGGCAGTGGCGTCTCGACGCTGAAAGTCGGCGATCACGTGCTCGTCTCGTGCATCTCGAGCTGCGGGCAGTGCGAGTACTGCCGGCGCGGGATGTATTCGCACTGCAAAACGGGCGGCTGGATTCTCGGTAATCGCATCGACGGCACGCAGGCCGAATATGTGCGTACTCCGCACGCGCAAACGAGCCTGTACCGGATTCCCGACGGCCTCGACGAGGCCGCGCTCGTGATGCTCTCGGACATCTTGCCGACGGGCTTCGAATGCGGCGTGCTCAACGGCAAAGTCGAGCCCGGCAGCACGGTTGCCATTGTCGGCTCGGGTCCGATCGGGTTGGCCGCGCTCCTGACTGCGCAGTTCTATTCGCCCGCGCAGATCATCATGATCGATATGGACCCCAACCGTCTGGAATGCGCGAAGAAATTCGGCGCGACGGCGTGCGTCGATCCGCGCGCGGGCGACGCCGTGGATGCGGTGATGAAGCTCACGGATGGCGTAGGCGTCGATTGCGCCATGGAGGCCGTTGGCGTGCCGGCGACGTTCGAACTGTGCCAGCAGATCGTGGCGCCGGGCGGCGTGATTGCGAACATCGGCGTGCATGGCGTGCCGGCGTCGCTTTTCCTCGACAAGCTCTGGGACCGCAACGTGGCGATCACGACGCGTCTCGTCGACACGGTGAGCACGCCCATGCTGCTCAAGACCGTGCGCGCCGGACGGATCGATCCGAACCGGCTGATCACGCATCGGTTTGCGTTTGACGACATGGCCAAGGCGTATGAGACGTTTTCGCAGGCGGCCAGCACGCAGGCGTTGAAGGTCATCGTCGAGATGTAATGCGGTGGATTTAGATGTTCGCGAACATCATATGTCATGGCCAGATACAGATGTCCGCTTCCCGGCCAAGTTCAAATGTCCGGGTTTAGCAGGTTCAGGATTCGTCTTTCATGCGTCTGAAGCCTGTACGGTATCGAAGGACGGATCCTGAGCGGGAAGGGTGTCTGCGTCAGTTCCACTGCTGCCTGCAGACCGCCGGCCAGGTTTTTGGGGCGATTGCTGCACCTGTCTACGCTGGGCAAGATCCGTGATCGCCTGCTCGACATCCGCCTGCGTGAACTCGCGTTGTTTCTTCTTGCCCGGTTCGTGTTCGTTGCGCCTGGTTCGG
>NZ_SMOD01000026.1 GCF_004353905.1 Paraburkholderia guartelaensis
GTCTACCGGTGGCTCGCTCGACACCGGGCCGGCCGCACCGAACACGTCGGCCGCGCGCTCCTGCAACTGCCGCTTCCATTCCGTGATCTGGTTCGGATGCACATCGAACTGCTGCGCCAGTTCGGCGAGCGTGCGCTCGCCCTTGACTGCCGCCAGGGCCACTTTCGCTTTGAACGCCGCTGAGTGCGTGCGTCGGGTTCGTTTCGTCATTTTCTCGGTTCCTTTGCCTGCATTATCGCTGGCTCAGGCCCCGGTCGTTCCACTTATCCCGCTGTCCGATTTTGCGCGGCCACCTCTCTCCGTTCCTCAAGTGGGCGTGTCGAAACTCCACTCTGACATATTGATGCCGTTCCGTTTTGGAGGGCCTCCACTCTCCTGCCAGACCCTACGCCCCCAAAGGGAGGGCGGTATCCATTCCATCTCGGTCGATCTCGGCCGGATGGAAGGCGTCCCGATGCACGTTCGGATGGCACACCCACCACGATTCGTCTCTTTTGTCCTTAACGTGGTTTGCGTCCCGCCGGCGGAGGAATTGACCGCAAGGTTTCTATCGAGAAGCCGACTAAGAGTCGCTAACACAACCTGGACATGCTGCCAGGATATTGCCGTCATGGCCTCATGTCGCGGTCGTGTTAGCGACTCTAAAGCTCGATCCACTCGATGCAGTTCGGTCGACGCGAGCATTCGGCGAATTCTCGCGCAGCCTCCCATGCAACCTCAATGGGTATGACTCGATAGTTGGCTACGTCCGTCGTTTCCGTGTCAGTCAGGAAAAACGTGCTGGTACCTTCGGGATCCAATCCATTTACATTGCCTATGGAAATGAACCCAGGATGACGTGCGTCGGGAAAGTAATGCGCAGTGGCCAACGGCCCATTGGCCATGACCGCCAAGGCTGGAAATTTGGCGTTGCCGTGGGACAGCCAGTAGTCGTTCGCCACGCCGCTCCACTGCGCAAGCGCGGCCTCCAACTCCTGACGCGCGTGCATTTCGCACGCACCACCAAAATATTGCATTTTCAGAGCTTCAATCACCTGCGTGTACCCCCTACTTTTACGACGGTGGCTTAGGATCGTTTGAATTTCCCAAGTAATCCACAGGCTGATCGTACCAGTACTTCGTCGGCGCTTTCGCGTTCGCTGGAGGAATGACCTTCAGTTTCGCATTCTTCGGAAGCAGAGTCTCCACTTGCCCATTGCAATAATGGCATGTTCCGCTCGGGTGATTGTGCATCACCACAGCCTCGGTGATCCTCCCTTTTCGCATGATCAATGCCGCCATGCCTTCAACGTGACCCGACGAGTCGTAGTTCGATAGCACCTTGCCTCCCGAGTACAGCTTTCTAACGTGGTACTGCCCATTTGCGTCCGTGTAAAACATATAGCCAATAGTGGTCTTTCCATCGAACGGTGGGAGCGTGACAGCGTCCATGGACGGGAACTGCTCTCTGAGCAAGGCATCTTCTCTGGCCTCTGCCAACGCGTCGATATCCGCAAGAAGCTGCTTATATTCCTTCGCGTAGTGACTATATTCCTTGTCTATCTCGAAGTGAGGCAGTGGGATCAGTTCACCTGGATGGCCAGTAACGGCGTCCTCGATACTCATCTTTTTCGATATTAATTGCAGAATCTTCGCGTTAATTCGCTCCGCCTCCTCCCTGTCCGCGCACTGCGAACACTCGCTCGAACTTTCGTTACCATGTGGGCATTCACGGCCCAAAACGTCAATGAAAACCAGTGGGTTAGCGGTATGCGCATAGAGGTTAATCCCGCCGGCTTGCCCTGCCGGGTCTGACTGCAAGTATCTTCCCAGCACCGGGCTGTACGACCTGAACCGGTTGTAGTGAAGATCTGTTTCCGGATCGAACCAGTGACCCGGCCAGCGAAGGTTGTATTCAAGTTCGTTGTCTGGTGCGACGCATATCGCCCCATAAGGATCGATCTCGTTCACACCCCATACGCACCCTCTCGAAATATCTTCAATCCACTCGGGCAGCCCGACTTGATTGCAGAAGACGTAGTAGGTCCGACCAGACTCCGGAGCGGCATCACAACCGTCGTAGTCGATAAACATGAACGGCAGGTATGATGTCTCGTTCACGTAGGCGTAGATCCTTAGCTGTCCATTCGGAGCCACTTCGGCGGCAAGCCGATCCCCATCCCAGAAGTACTGCGTGCGCGCTTGCCCCATCGCTTTCGCGATACGCCGGCACAGGCCGTCGTATTCCGCGCTCCAATTCTCCTGACGATCGCTCCATTGGACCCGCACCAGCAGATCCATGCTGTTGTAGTGCCAGGTTGTGCGACGGTTGTTCTCGCCGATCTGCTCGGCCAGGTGATTGCGACTGTTGTAGCAAAACGCACCACACGCGGCGCCCGAAAGCCGGTTGCCCTCGGTATAGCGCATCCACTGGCATGTCGGCGTCGACAGCAGGTTTCCGCCTCGGTCGTACTCAAAGCGTCGAAAGGCCCATCCCTCACGGCTCTCGCCGACCAGCCGGTGCGCGTCGTCGTATTGGTATTCGGTGGTGCCGCCCTTGCTGTCGATCACCTGCCGCAACTCGCCCACAGCGCTGTACCGGTATTGGACGCAACGGTTGGCCGACGTGTGCCCGTCGGGCCAGGTCAGCCGCCCCGCGCATCGGCCGTTTTCATCGAACTTGTACAACACGTTGGTGCTGTTACTGAGCCGCAGCAGTACCGTGCCGTCCGCGGCGCGTTGAAGCCGGTGGACATCCCCTCCCGGCGTATGAATCATCACGTCGCCACTTGGGCCCGTTTCGTAGCGGACGACGAAGCGCCCGAACCAGGTCGTGCTCTCAAGACGTTGACCGACGAAACTGTGCTCGACACCGCGCCCATCGCGTTTGTCGCCTGTGCGCCGACCGAATGCGTCGTATGTCAGTGTGACTTCGAATTTATCCGTCGACGCTCTGGTAAAGTTGCCGCGACGGTCGTACTCGTAGGTATGGGTTTCGCCGCTCGCGAGGATGCGCTTGCTATGCAGGCCGTTCTCGCCTACCTCGAAACGCAGCAATGTGTTGCCAGCACCATCGCGTTTTTCGATCAGCCGGTCACCCGTGTCGTATACGTATGATTCGCGTATCGTGTCGTGTCGTGCCACACGGGTAAGCCGGCTCTTGTAGTCATACGTGTACCGGCTCTCGTTGCCGTTCGCATCGACGACGGCCGTGATGTTTTGCTTGGATGAATACCGGTATCGGACGGTGTTGCCCAGCGGATCGGTTTCGCTTTCACGCAGGTTCCACGATGCGATAGCGTAGCCATAGTAGCGTCCATCTTTGTCGCGCAGCTGCACCACATTGCCGGCCGCGTCACGGTGCAGGCATTCAGCGTGCCCAGATTCGTCCGTGCGTCTGATCACGCGTCCCGCTCCATCACGCTGCTCGGCAGGCTTCGGCACTGCGGCGCTCGGTGCGAAAGCGGCCGCCGCGACTGCTTCGATTTCCGGTGGCAGCAGCAACCTGTCCGTAAAGTCCTCGGGTCTGGCATCCCCCCAGAGCAGTTCCAGCGGCCTCGCAGGGACAACATGCGCAAGGGGATTGGGCAACACTGGGGCCTCGTCACGCGTGGGCCAGCGATTTCCCCAGCGATCCTGGCGGCCGGTATTTTCACCTCGTTCATCATAGAGCCAGCGCATGACGCGCCCACCCGAATCAACTTCCTCGACAATTCGTCCGTCGTCGCCAATCACGCGCTCGGTCGCGCCGCCATAGGGATCGACGATACGTGTGACCGTGCGCGCCGCGTCGTACAGGTAGGTCCATCTGCCGCCGTCGGCCTGCGTAACCACCGTGCGGCCAGGCTGATAATCGAGCAGCACCCGCCACAGGCCGTCCTGCCCCGCGCTTTCCACGCAACGGCCGTCGCTGTCGTAACGGTAGGAAAACGCATAGCCATTGGCATCCGTTTCGCGGATCATGCGTCGCCACGCGTCGTAGCCGTAGGTCATCGAGGCGCCGAGGGCATCGGTGGACGCCACGAGGCACCCAGTGGCGTCGTAGCGATAGCGGGCGGCGCACAGAACCGCGCCTCGAGGGTCGGTCACACGCATTTCCACGACATGGCCGCGTGCATCGTAAAGCAGGTCGATCATCCGGTGGCGCTGCTCACGCTGGGCCGTTTGCTCGATGTGCCGCAACGTGCCGTCGCCTGCGTAGCGCAACGCGCTCTCGACACCCTCGTGCACATGGCGTACGAGCCGCGCCGATGCTTGCGCCGCACTCGCACGCTCGAATGTGAATTCGCCACGCGTGGCCTGAAGCAATACGAAACGATTCTCGCCCTGCTGCTCAAGTTCGTAGCCTGCGAATACATCCTCGTAACGCCCCGAGGCGCTGCGCCCGAACGCATAGGCACGACCATGCCCATCTACGTAAATCGCACGCGTGCGCAACAGTCGCAGTTCATGCTGGAAGCTGTGACGAAAGCCGAAGCCCAGCGCGCCGTCACGCTCGCTCCAGTCGCTACGGTAGTAGCGTTCCCATTTGAATTCGGGCGCGTCGAGGGTCGCATAGTCGGTAAACTGATTCTCCGCCGTGCCTCTCACCACGTCGACGGGGTGTCCTCCCTTGCATTCCCCTTGCTCCGTACGCTTGGGTTCCCCGGCACCTTCGGGGGCGTGCGCCTTCTTGCGTAGCCCCCAACCCAGCATCAACATGGCAAGCGCATCGGGCATCGGGAATCCGCCGATCAGGACGCTCGCGTCGCCATCGATCAACGTTCCCACTCCTGGCTCAACGCCCGGATCCTTGCCCATCAGATTGCTCATCGCCATCGCGATCGCGTCTGCCGCAGTCTGCGCCGCCGTCATCTCGACGGCGGCCGCCCCGGCCCCATCCACGGCCTGGTCGGCGGCCGTCAGCCCGCCGGAAGCCACCGGCGCCGCCATTCCGGCAATGTGCATCGCACGCTTTAGTGCGCTCGCCTTCTCAGCGTCCTGTTCGGCATGCCCGGCACCGCTCATGCCGAGCGGATTGCAGTGACGCGTCAGGTCCAGCGCCATGCGCGCCGCGCGCGCGCCACCGATGAAGGTATTGCTCGATCCGGTGCAGATCTCGAAGATGGGCGCCAAGCCGCCACAGGTGGGCGCGAGGCCGATGTCGAGCACCCGTGCAGCGGGCATGCCCCCATACAGCACGCTCAGGCAGCCGCTTCCGATCGTCACGCCGCAGCTCGGCATCGGCACGCCGTCGCTCGGCGGGTGCGCGTGTGCATGCGGCACCCCGAGATGCGGCACGCCGATGAACGCCGCCGGCATGCCGGGCACGAGATTCGCGCCGGGAATCATCGCCATGCCCGTATTGAGCAGCTGATCGAGTGCGCCGAGACTGCCCACCGCGCCGCTCACGACGTTAGTGACGCGGTCAAGCGTATTGGCCTTCGGGTTACCGAGTTGCTGAAACGGCTGTGCGCCGGCGTTGACCGCACTGGCAAGCGCGTCGACCGACGTGTTGCCGGTCGGCGAGATCAACGGCGCAGGCGGCGGGGGCGGCTCGTTAGCCGGGCTGGCCGGATTTCCTGGCGGGGTGCTCATCTAGCGTTGCGCTCCCTCACGATATGCAGGAATCCGATCCTTCTCCATCTCGTAGGCTTTCGCCTGCTTCATCAAGCCGGCTTGCGCATACAGGGCGGCCAGCCGTTCGAGCAGCGAGCGGCGCTGATGCTCGCAACCGAAGCGCTCGCATAGCGTTTTCGCCTCGGTCCACGCGCGTGCTGCCTCGGCAGTCTTATGCGCACCCAGCAGGGCCACGCCGAGCTTCTCCAGTGCGGCGACGCTCGCGTGCGGGAACATCAGCTTGTCCGCACCGCGGCTCGCGAGCTCGAAAAATTCGACCGCGCGCGCGGGCTGTTTCAGGCGCAGGCAAGCTTCTCCAGACGCCATGAGAATATTGAGCGTCACGCCCAGGTTGCCGCTGTCCGCCGCGGCATCGAGTGCATGCGCATACCAGCGGCTTGCATCGGCGTGCTGGCCGCTGCGCGTGGCGACATCGCCGATGCCGCCCAGCGCCAGCGCCTGCCCAAGCGGGTTGCACTGTTCGCGATGCCAGCCATACAGCAGGCGATACTTCTCCAGCGCCTGGGCGAGCCGACCGTGCGTGAGATCGAGCGCGGCCAGTTGCATCGCCGCCTGCATGCGCTCGGCCAGCGGGCGGGCCGCGTCGTTCATCGCGCCCACCATGGCGTCTGCGGTTTTTTCGGGCGAAAAGTCGAGGTCAAGCGTGAGCACGTGTTGCGCTTTCGCACGCAACGCCTGCGGCAACAGGAAGCGTCGCGAACAATCGTCGCGAACGCAGAAGCGGTGGCCGTCCATCCACGCCTCGAAGCCATCGAGCGCGAGCAGCGGCAACACCGTTTCGCGATAGCCGGCGGCGTCCTCGAGGGTCGATGGCATGAGCCCCCAGACGATATCGACACCTTCCGCAACCAGTGTGCGCACATGCCCGATCGCCGCTCTTAGCCGCTGGGCCGGGTGCTGCGCCGGATCGGTGCAAAGCAGCGGGAGCTCGGCCCACGGCATCACGCCCTCTTGCGCGCGCACCTGGTTCTCTGCGTCAATCTGCGCGGCGAGCGATGCCATGCACTGCTGAACAAAGCCGCCCGAGGCGGCGCATTCGAACGGAAACAGCAGGTAGACGCGCTGCCTGTCGCGCCGGTCACGTTCCTGCAGCATCCTGAACGCGAACACGACGTCGAGATCGGTCGCGCCGAGCACGAGCGTCGGATAGTCGGGCTGCTCGATGAACGCGCCCAGCGCAGCATCCGTGGCGGCAAATTCACGCTGCATCTCCCGATGCCCTCGTGCCTCAGTTCAGCCGAATGTAGCGACTGCGCACCACGGTATCGGCCTCGGTGCGGATATCGACGCCGCCGCGGCCCGCCTCCAGCTCAAGCGCTTGCGCGCGCAGGCTGAGCTTGCCCGCGGCCTCGAGGTTGACGTTCGGGCTCATGAGGCGCACCACCGGTCCCGCGCTCGAAGCGAGAATCTGCACCAGCGGTTTGCCATGTGCATCGTCGATCTGTACGCATTCGTCGGGCGCGAGCTTCATGGTCTGGCTCGCGTGCGTGTCGGGCGCCTCGCCCCCAGCCGCCGCAGGCGCGAGAATCCCCGTGACCAGCGGCTCCGGCCAGTTTGACGGCTGCTCGAGGAGCACGCGATCGCCCCTGCGCGGCCGTTGCCAGCGCAGGCATTGCAGCCAGCACTCCACGGCGTCGCCCTGGGCGGAGTGCCACCGCACCCGCACCCGGCCGGGGCTGTCCGGATGATGGGTGTCGGTCACCTCGCCTGCGAGCAGCCCCTCGATGGCGGGCCCTCGCGCGGGCGCTGCCGGACCGGGGACCGTGCCCGCGTCGAACAGGGCGCGCAGCTTCGCGCGTGTAGCGTCGTCGATGGTGTCGGGATCGATGGACGCGGCTTGCGTTACCATCGCTTCATCGGTCTGACCTGCGTGAGCGTCCATAAGATCCTCTCTGTTCTCCTGCGCGACTAGTTGATATGGGCGATGGTCCCTTGAATCGTGATCCCTGACGCGTCGAGCTCAATGCTCGCGCCTTGCGTCGAGATGACGATCTTCTTCGCGTTGATGTTGACCTGCTTGACGTCCTGATCGCCCACGTTGACGGTGGGGGCCGAGATGTCCACGTTGGTCGTGCCATAGACTTCCGTAAAAGGGGTGCCGGTGATGACGACGCCCTTGCCCGTACCGGTGACCGCCACGCCCCGGCCCTTGCCATCGCCGGTAATGCCGACACCGCCGTCGTTCCCGTTCACGTCGACGCCGAGCTTGCTGCCCGTGATGCCGACGCCGCCGTCGCCGGTGATGCCTACACCCAGCTTTTTGCCATACACGAGAACTGCGTTCGCCGCGGTCACACTGTAGTCGCCTACGGCCACATCGACGATGCGCGAGCCAGCGGCCACCATATGCGTGCTGGTCTGCTCGACTTGCACGGTATGCGTGCCATTGGCCACGGTGAAACTGTGATTGCCGTCGGTGACCGTATGCGTGCTGTTGCCCTTCACAGTGACGCTATGGCTTCCGCCTACGCTCGTGGTCTCATCCCCGCCGATCTGCGCAACCCGATGCTGCCCGATGTTGACCGTCTCGGTCTGTCCGACACTCCTCTGCCGGTTGTTCTTCACCTGCATCGTCTCGTCGTTGCCGACCGTGTGTGTGTGGTCGTGTCCCACGGAAAGCGTATGGTCGAGCTCCGTCTCCGCGTCGAAATTGCGCTCGGCATGCATCCAGAACTGCTCCGAGCCTTTGCGGTCCTCGAAGCGCAGCGCGTTCGCGTGCTCCACCGTGCCACCTGGCGTCGAACGCGAGAGCAACCCGCTTTGCGTCGCGCTCGCCGGCAGGTTCCAGGGTGGCATGCTAGCGGCGTTGTAAACGCGTCCGGTCACGATCGGATAATCGGGATCGCCATTCAGAAAATCGACGATCACTTCGTCGCCGACGCGCGGAATCTGCACGCCGCCGAAACCGCCGCCCGCCCAGGGGCTCGATACGCGCACCCAGCACGACGAGTCCTGGTCGCGCCGGCCGTAGCGGTCCCAGTGGAACTGCAGCTTCACCCGGCCATAGCGGTCGGTCCAGATCTCCTCACCGGGCGGGCCGACCACGACCGCCGTCTGCGGGCCGTTGGTGTGCGGCACCGGCGTCGTGCGCGGCGTACGGTACGGCAGGTTGTCGGGCTGGGCGAGCAGATCGGCCTCGTGCAGCACGGGCTCGTTGCCCGTGTGGCTTGCATATGGGTTCTCCTGAAAGCGGTAGGTGCAACGCACGATCAGGTATTTGCGATTCTGGTCGGCGCGCGGGCAGCGTTCCAGCTCGAAAAGGTACCCCGGCGCGCTGGCGCGTACGTCGGTATGCGCTTGTGCGCGGTCGTAGAGACCCTGCAGCTCTTCCAGGCGCACGCGATTGCGCTGGGCGCCGTGCGCATCGTCGCGATAGCCACCCGGCCATTCGTAGACCGAATAGTCGTCGTGATCGTGGCCGCGCGGCTCGGCGCGCCGCACGCCCAGGTCGGCGTGCGGCTTCGTATAGTCGTAGTCGCTCGCCTCGCGCCGCCCCGCGCTCACCTCCTGAACCGGCTGCCAATTGTCGATGTGCTCCTCGTCGGCAATCGCGGCGCGGTCGCGGCCGATATACGGAATCGTCGCGTAGCCAGGCAGATCGCTGTGCGAAGCCATTGCGTCACACAGCACCAGTGTGTGCGTCCCGGCCTCATGGCGGAAAAAGTAATAGATGCCTTCCGCCTCCATGAGCCGCGAGACGAAGTCGAGATCGGTCTCGTTGTACTGCACGCAGTACTCGCGCAGCGCATAGGTTTCGGTCAGCCGGTTCTCTATGGGATAACCATAGGGCGAGAGCACCTGCTGCACGATTTGCGGCACGCTTATTTCCTGGAAGATGCGGCAGTCGGCGCTGCGGCTCGCGAGCCAGAGCCACGGCCGCACGATCAGCTCGTACGCGTAGTAACGCCCGGCATGGCGCCCGACTAACGAGGCGCGCGAAACGATCCCGTTCAGGTAGCGCTCCCCGCCCCCGGCCAGTTCGACGCGCACGGTCACCGCCTTGCCGAGCAGTTCGCGCAGCGACACGTTGTGACTCGCGGCAAGCGCCTCGATGCGCCACTCGAACGGACGCCCGAGTGCCTCTTCGCCGTTCAGGCGGTAGAACTTGAGATCGTCGCCTGACGGACTTGCGAGGGTGAAGATGCGCGCCACGCGTCAGCCTCCTTGTGCACGCGCAACCAGATCGACCACGAGGTCGCGCGCAGGTTCACGGCTCAGGCGCCGCCCGAGCCAGGTCGACAAACCGAGCCTGCCCGCACCGCCGGGCGCTGCGCACGGCACCTCGGACGCGGCCAGTTCGAGTTGCAGGTCCCAGCCGAACTCGGCGCCGATGTACTCGCGCACCCAATGCACGAGCCGGGCCGAGTCTGCGCCACCGGGCAGGAAAGCCTGGTAGCGCGCGAGTGGCAGCGGCCCCAGCACGATGCGAAAGTTGCCCTGCGCGTCGCGCACCGCACGCCCGAGCAGCGCGCCCTCGCCGAGCGCCGCGCCCGCTGCGCGCTGGCGCGCGACTTGTCCGCCACCGCGCCGCGGGCCTCGCACGGCGCCGATCGCGCTGCGCTGACGCTCGCCCAGCGCGATCCAGCGCACGGCATGTTCGACGATGCGCACCTGCACGCCGAAGTCGTGGCGCAGTATTTGCGCGAGCCCTTCGGGGTTGCGCGTCTGGCGCACCCAGTGACCCGCCTGAAAGGACTTCGCGTGGCGCCCCGGCGCGTCTCGAGCATGCAACGGCGGCGCGGCGTTGCGCGCGCCGGCGAGGCCGATCAGGCTCGCAACGTAGCGGTCGAAGCGCGACTCGCCGGGCCGGTCGAGGCCGACCACCGGCTGCGCGTCGGCCCACGCACGATAGAGCAGCACGATCAGCCGATGGTGGAACAGGTCGGCGAACGCGCCCATCGAGTTGTCGCCGAAGCTGTGGACGCGCTCGTACGCATACTCCGTCACGTGCTGCGGCAGCGGACCGTTCGGCCCGAACAGCCCGAAGCCGTATATATGCACGCGCGGCGGTCCGTCCGGCGCGTGTCCGTTTTCTTCGCCATCGACGGCGGCCACCATCGAAGGCGCAAACGACAGCGACGGCGTCTGCCCGAGCCGCACCGGCTCGCCCGCAGGATGCTGCGCCTCGCCGAGCGGCGCTTCGCCGCCTGCCAGCGCGTCGATCCAGCGCAGCAGATGAAACAGGTCATGCTCGTGCGGCGCGGCCCGTAGCTGCCGCCAAAACCTCTGGTACCGGTCCTGGCCGGCGGAGATCGGCGCTTGCTGGCTCATGTCCCGTAATCCTGATGATCGATTCATACCGCAGGCCTGCGGCCGATCCGCGTGGGCCATTCGGCGATCTCGCCGCGCTGCGCCGAGTACAGCGCGAATTCGACGAAGGCGTTGATCGACGCATGCCGCGCGAAGAACTGCTCGAGCGCCGCGCCGAGCGCATACGGACTGTCGCCCGCGAACGCATGGTCGTCGACGGTCATCTCCACGCGCACGCCGCGCCCGTAGACGAGCGGCCCGGCCACCGGCAGGCGCCTGAACACCGGCCGGCACGCGAGACCCCGGATGCCGCGAATTCGCTGCGCGAGCGGCGCGTCGGCGGGATCGGCGTAGATTTCCAGTTGCTCGCGCAGCCGCTGGGCGCCGGCCTCGTCCTCGACGTCGGCGAGCGGCTGATAGTTGAGCCCCAGATGCGCGATGAGCCGCCACGTCGCGTCGTCGTGCGCGAGCGGCGGGCGCGGCGGCGAAGGACCGCGCACGATGCACACGCGGCTCACAGGCGCGGAGATTCTCAGCGTGAGATCGCCGGCGCTGCCAGACGCAAGATGCAG
This sequence comes from Paraburkholderia guartelaensis, assembly GCF_004353905.1. GTDB lineage: Bacteria > Pseudomonadota > Gammaproteobacteria > Burkholderiales > Burkholderiaceae > Paraburkholderia > Paraburkholderia guartelaensis. Next base: position 11,421 of record NZ_SMOD01000026.1, read on the forward strand.
CGGCAGGTCGCGGTTCGTGCAAAGGGTGTCGGCCGAAAGCAGTGCGATACGCTCGTCAAACGGTGCGCGCTGGCGGTCGACGAGCGAAACATAGACATCGGAGCCCACATAGTTCGAGCGTGTGCCGCTGCGCCGCGCCTGCGTGCCGACGAGCCGCGCCTCCCGCCGCAGGCTGAACCAGGCGCCGGTTTCCTGCGCGTCGTTGGCGGCCGATGTGTAGAGCGGCAGGAAATCGCAGTCGCCGTCGGCGCCCGCGCGATGGCCGATCACGCGCTTCACGGCGAACACCTCGTAGTCCAGCGCGCGCGTGCGGTCGACCATCAGCCGGTACTCATTCGTGCCGGGCGTTACAGGGACGCGCTCTGTGCGCTTTGGGAACAGGTTGATCGCGGGTGTGCAATCGAGCGCAAGGTGCGTCGCGTCGATGCTACGTTCGAGATCGGCGTCGTCGCCGTCCAGCAGCACGAAGAGGTCGACGCTCTCGCTGCCCGCATTGGCCAATGCGCTGCGCAGACCGCACACGCTGAAAAAGAGGTTGCGTGCGGCGAACGCGAAATGCTCACGCAGAATCCTGTAGCCTTCGAAGCTGCGCGCGCCGGGCGGAAAGAGCGCCTGCTGCGCATCGAATCCTTCGTGTACGACGCATTGCGGCCCCAGTACGCCGAGCCACTTGCCCTCGTTGCCCTCGCGCAGCGCGACACCGAGCGAGCGAGCACAGACGAGTTCGAGCAAACGCATCGCCTGACGATCCGGGCCACTGAGGAAGAACGTCAACTGGTCGAGCGGCAACTGGCTCAGCCGCGCCCCGCCTCGCGCAGCCAGCGTGATGCGCAAGGCCCGCAGCGGGCCGGCACCCCGGCTCGCGCCGCCACCCCCGCCGTTACCCGCTACCGCACGCGGCATGCCGGGAAGCGGCGGCACGCCCGCGGGCGCGGGTGCGAGTTCGACCGCGCGCAGCGTGAGCGGCCACATCGTGACCGGCTGCGCGGTGCGGAATTCGCAGGCCGTCGCCGTGCCAGCCGCAGCCGCCATCAGACTGGTCCCCGCCGGCACGGTGAATCCCTGGCTCAGCGAGCCTTGCGCGGAATCGGCCTCGAACTGGACGACCGCCATCGCCGGCGTGGGCGCGAGGTGATCCGGGTACACCACGTCGAGCAGCCGCTCGGAGAAGCGCGGAAATTCCGCGTCCATCTTCAGCTGCACGCGCGCGGTGAGAAAGCAGAAGCCCTCCAGCAGCCGTTCGACGAACGGGTCCGCCACGTCGATGCCGTGCATGCCGAGGCCGCCCGCAACCTTCGGATACTGGCGCGCGAACTCCGCGCCGGATTCGCGTAACCAGGCAAGCTCACGGTTGTAGTAGTCGAGAAAGCGTGCATCCATAGGGCAGCGTTTCCTTAGCGTCGCGGGCGGGCATCGTCGGTCGCGGCTTGCGGGGCACCGCCCAGCGGCCGCAGCAGCGCGACGCCGGAATCCAGGTCCAGCTCCGTGTGCACCAGCATGGCAGGCGGCGGGTCGCAACAGGCGAGGCGCCCGGCAATCTCGAAGGTCAGCACGTTGTGCCGTCTTGCGCGCGGCGCGTCGCTCACGCAGCGCACCTCGACGCTGCCGCCTTGCAGGCGCGGTTCGAAGCACACGATGGCCTCTCGCAGCGCGTCTTCCAGATATTGCGTATCGATGCCGGAGAGCGGCGTGCCCGCCAGGGCAGGTACGCCGAAGTTGAGCACCGAGCGTGCGGCTTCGGCATAGCGCCGCGCGGTTCGCTCGTCGAGCGCGCAGGCGGTGTTGAGCAGCCACGAGAGATCGCGCAACACAGCATCGAGCAGCGCGTCGGCGTGAGCGGCGCCGCGCTGCGGCGCGCCTTCCCTCAGGCGGTCGAACAACATGGGCGCCGCCGGGCGCCTGCGTGCGGCGCTGTCGGCTGGCGCCCGCGAAAGGTCCAGAAGATGGGAGGTACTCGGCATGCGGGTCTCACATTTCGCTGTTCTTCTTGATGTCCCAGCCCATCGTGACCTCGGGCCCCTTGCCGCCGTTCGCGTTCTGCTCCCAGTACTGCTTCTTCACGCGCGCGGCCTGGAAGCTGTATTGCATCAGGAGACGGTCGGTGGCGTCGCTCGCATCGGCGCCCACCACGCGCGCCGCGGTGACGATCACCTCTTCGAGCGTGACCCGCGAAAACTCGATCTGCTCGCCCCCCGTCTTGCACGACGATATCTCCACCTTCGAGAGATGCTTGCCGCTCGCGCAATGCTTGATGATCGCGGGCGTCGCCTTGTCCATGTATGCCCTCACGACCAGGTCATCGAAGTTCGCCTTGCCCGCGTTGCCGCCACCACCCGTCGCCATCGCCGCCGGCTGGGTCGCGCCCCACGAAAACGACTGGATGTCGCTCCAGCCGGTGTGCTGCTTGTCGGCGGATTCGCCGGTCGCGCCGTCCACCTTCATAAACATCGCCACGCCCATTGCGGTTCTCCCGTCTGCCTTCCTGTTTGCCTGTCGAGACGGGCAGCGAATCACGCTGCCCGGTTCTTTTGGTCAGTCATCCTCTTCAACTTCCAGCCGGCACCGCCGGCAGTCGCGACACCAGCCTCAGCGACACCGTGAGGCCTTCGAGCTGATAGTGCGGCCGCAGGAAGAAGCGGGCCGAGTAGTAGCCGGGGTTGTCCTCCACGGCCTCCACTTCCACCCTCGCGTCGGCCAGCGGCTTGAGCGCCTTGGTCTCCTGCGACGAGTTCGCCGGGTCGCCGTCCACGTAGTTCATGATCCAGTCGTTGAGCCACCGCTCCATGTCCGGCCGCTCGCGAAACGAACCCACCTTGTCCCGCACGATGCACTTGAGGTAATGCGCGAAGCGGCTGCACGCGAACAGGTACGGCAACCGGCCGGAGAGCCGGGCGTTGGCCGTCGCATCGGGGTCGTGGTACTCCGCGCTCTGGTAGAGCGACTGCACGCCGATGAAAGCCGCCACGTCGGAGTTCTTGCGGTGAATGAGCGGAATCAGTCCGTTCTTCGCAAGCTCCGCCTCACGCCGGTCGCTGATCGCGATCTCGGTGGGACACTTGAGATCGACGCCGCCGTCGTCGGTCGGGAACGTATGGCATGGCAGATTCTCGACCGCGCCGCCCGACTCCACGCCGCGAATCGCCGAGCACCAGCCGTAGAGCTTGAACGAGCGGTTGATGTTGGCCGCCATCGCATAGGCCGCGTTGGTCCAGGTGTAGTGATCGTGCCGCGCGCCGTCGGTTTCCTCCTCGAACTCGAATTCGTCGACGGGGTCGGTGCGCGCGCCGTATGGCAGCCGCGCGAGAAACCGCGGCATCGCGAGCCCGACATAGCGCGAGTCTTCCGATTCGCGCAGGCTGCGCCAGGCGGCGTACTCCGTGTTCTGGAAGATCTTCGTGAGGTCGCGTGGATTCGAGAGTTCCTGCCACGAGTCCATCTGCATGAGCGCGGACGATACCCCGCCGATGAACGGCGCGTGCGCCGCCGCCGCGATCTTCGAGACGGACTGCAGCATTTCGACATCGGGCGGACTGTGGTCGAAGTAATAGTCGCCCACGAGGCAACCGAACGGCTCACCGCCCAATTGTCCGTACTCCTCTTCATAGATTTTCTTGAAGAGCGGGCTCTGGTCCCACGCGATACCCTTGTGGCGCTTGAGCATGCGCGCCAGCTCCTTCTTGCTTGCGGGCATGACGCGGATCTTGAGCATCTCGTCGCTTTCCGTGTTGTTCACGAGATAGTGCAGCCCGCGCCACGAGGCCTCCAGACGCTGAAACTCGGGGTGATGCAGCATCGCGTTGATCTGCGCGGAAAGCTTCTGGTCGATTGCGGCGATCACTTGCCGTACGCCCTCGTAAGCGTCCGACGACAGCGTCGCGCTGCCGCTGTGCTCGAGCGCCTCGCGCGCGAGCGTCTGCACCGCATGCTGCACCGTCTCGCGCGCAAGTTCGGTCTTGGGGCTGATTTCGCGCTCCAGCAGCACGGCGAACTGGTCGCCGTCGAGCGTGGTTGCGGGCAAGGTGGAGACTGGGCTTTGCAGCGCGTTTTGCGGCTCGGTCCGGCTCATGTTCGTCCTCCTTCTTTTAGTCGTGCCTGGGTTCGTGCGTTGGATCATTGCCGTGTTGCGGCGGGTCGTCCGCATCTTTCGGCCCGGCGAGTGCCCTCGGCCTGGAAAGCTCGGCTAGCAGCGCCGGATCGCCGAGCGCTCGCGCGATCAACGCTTCCGCGCCGCGCTTGCCGTCCATGTACGAGAGCAGGTTCGCGAGCTGGGTGCGCGCTTCGAGCAGGCGCCGCAGGGGCTCGACGTTGCGCGCGAGCGCGGCGGGCGAGAAGTCGTCGATACTGCTGAACGCGATCTCCACGCCGAGCACGCCGTCGCCCGTGAGCGTGTTGGGCACCTCGAACGCGAGCGTCGGCGCAATCGACTTCATGCGGTCGTCGAAGTTGTCGACGTCGATCTCCACGAAGCGGCGCTCGGCCAGCTCGGGCAGCGCGTCACCGCGATTGCCAGCGAGATCGGCCAGCACGCCCATCACGAACGGCAACTGCACTTTCTGCTCGGCGCCATAGAGCTCGACGTCGTATTCGATCTGCACGCGGGGCGCGCGATTGCGTCCGATGAACTTCTGGGCTCCTGCCGATGACTTGTGTCGAGACATGTGAGTCAGCTCCCGCGCAACCCGTGCGCTTCACGGGGTCGATTACCGTATCGATCCCTGCGTTGATCCGTGCGCGGCCCTTGCGCATCCGGGGTCGCGCGCTGTCGTGCATCGCCGCGCATCATTGCGGCGATTCGTTGCGATGACCACTCAGATGGTCGAGCTCTCGCACGCTCTCCGGTGCGATGTCGCGGAAGATCTCGTAGAAGTTCAGCGAGAGCAGGCGTTGCGCGCGGCGCAAAAAGATCGGCGCAGGATGGCTCGGCTCGTGCAGCTCGAAGTAGCGACACATCTTTTCGAGTCCGACGTCGATGTCGGACCGGCTCGATATCTCGGCGTCGCGCCATGCGGCGCCGTTTGCGCCGTTGGCGCCATTGGCGCCATTGGCGGTGCTGGCGGCGGGCGGCGGCGCAGCGCCCCGCTGCTGCGACATGGGTTGCGGTTCCTGGCCGCCTGCTCCCGGCGCGGCTTCCTGCGCCGCCTCCGTTGTCCTGCGGGAAGGCAGCGCCGCGGCCAGGGTGGCGAGCTGCCGCTCGAGCGCGCTCGCATCGAGCGTCCACGCGTCGCCGAGACGCTCGCTCACGCTGCGCCGCAAATGCGCGAGATGCTCCCGAATCGTGAGCCCCGCGTGCAGAGCCGGGCTGGCCGACTCGAACGCGTCGCGCCACTCGCGCACGAGTCGCTCGCGTCCGCCGGCGTAGGTGTTTGCGTGCCCTCCATCGACGCTGTCGCCTTGCTGCAGCACGTCGAGCGCCGCGCTCACGCTCAGTGCGCCGAGCAGCGGCTGCTCGCGTGCGGCGCGCGCACAGCCCTGCGGGCCCGCAAGCTCGGCGAGAACGTTGAAGCGCGGCAGCGGATCGGGCGTGCCGTCCACGGCGAGCATGGGGTGCAGCGGTTCCCAGTACGCGTCGAGCAGCGACGTCGTGAGACGCAGCCCGTCGGCATAGCCTTCCAGACCGCGGCTGTCGATCCACGCATACGTGAGCGGCACGACGACGCGCAGATCCTTCGTGCGCGCGAGCAGCGCGAGCGCGATGCGCTCCACGTCACGCCACGCGGGCGGTTGCGCGGCGATGCGGGTTTCGCCGTACTGCTCGTCCGGCTTGCCGGCCGCGCTGCGCTGAAGCGCGAGAAAGTCGGCGTCGTATTCGAGTTCCGGTCCGCACGGCGCGTCGGCGCTGATCGGTGCGAGCAGGGTGTCGATCATCGTGCGGTCTCCTTGCGGAAATTACTCGAACGTATGGCTGATTTCGAGCGGCGCGCTGCCCGCATCGAGCGTCACCATGCGCACGTACGGTTTCGACGAGCCGTTGCGGATCTCGATGCGATGCGTGCCCGGCGCCAGACTCGCCGTGCGAAACGGTGGACTGACTCCGCGCCGCACGCCGTCGACATAGACCTCGCCCCACGGAACGATCTGGAAGTGCACGCGCACGGGCGGCAGCGGCGCGGGCGTACGCACCGAAGAACGTGGCGCCTGCGCGACGACAGGCGCGGATGCGTCGGACACCGCAGGCGAGGCTTGCGCTTCAGCGGGCGGCTGGGCCGCTGCGTTCGTTTGGGCTGGCTGCACAGCAGCGGGGGCGACGCCCGCGTCGGTCGCATTGACGGGCTTGTCCTTGCCGGCGTGCACTTCCACCACCGTCGTGTCGGTGGTCATCGCAGGCGCAGCGGGCCTCAACCCCGACGCGCCTGGCTGCTGCTGCGGCTGCGCGGTCGACTGACCCGGCGCGTTGGCGCCGGGAAGCGCCTGCGCGAGTGCAGGCGCGTGGCTCACCGGCGCGGGCGGCGCACTGCGGCTCGCGGCCGCCTGCCGGGGGACGGGCCGTGCATGAATCGCGAACCGCAGAACGGGAACACCCACTACGAGGATGAGCAGCAGGACCAGCGCAGGGATGCGCAACATGCGCCAACTGAACTTCCAATGTGAAGCTTCGGATACCGTACTTTCGTGGCGTTCCACAGTCTCCCTGGAGACTTCTGCGGCCAGTTGTGGAGCAACCTGCTCGTGAGCGGCCTCTCGCGGTGACGCGTTTTGCGCTTGCGGCGCCGCGCCGTCATGCGACGGGGCCTCGACGGACGGCGGTGTTTCCGCTCCCTCACCTTCGTTCGTGACAGTGGCATCGACAGGCGCAGGCGCCGCCTCTACGGCGGGTGTTGCTCCTTGCCGCGCGGGTGCTTCGTGCGTGGCGTCGTCTTGCGCGCTCGCCCCCGCGACGTCAGCGGCAATGCCTGCCGCGCGGGCGGGCGCGTCGTAGCCCGCGGGCACGAACACGCTTGGCGAAACCTCGTGCAAGTCGAGCGCCTGGGCAAATGCGCCGACCGAATCGGGCCGGTCCTCGATGCGCAGCGCAAGCGCGTGATCGATTGCGGCGCGCAGGCGCTCGCCGTAGTGCTCCCCGTCATGGCCAGCGGCTTCACGGCCCGCCAGCGGCCGGTACTGATCCTGAATGCTGCGCACCACCGCTGCCGGCGGCAGTTCGCCGGTCATCAGCGCATACGCGAGGGCACCCAGCGCATAGATGTCGGTCCAGGGTCCTTGCCTGAACGCGGGATCGTCGGTGTATTGCTCGATCGGCGCGTAGCCGGGCTTGAGCATCATGGCGGTCTCGTCGACCATGTCGCCGATCAGCTTGCGCGCCGCGCCGAAGTCCAGCAGCACCGGGTTGCCGTTGGGCAGCATGAGGATGTTGTCGAGCGAGATGTCGCGGTGAAAGCACTGCGCGCGATGCAGCACGTCCAGCGCGCCCAGCACCGAAGCGAGCATGCGCCGCAGCGCCGCTTCGCTCATCTGCTTGCCGCGCTTCTGGAGCTGCTCGAGCGTCTGGCCCTCGTAGAACGGCATCACCATATAGGCGGTGCCGTGGCTCTCCCAGAAGTGCAGCACCTTCACGAGCCCCGGATGGTCGAACTGCGCGAGCAGCCGCGCCTCGTTCAGGAACGCGGCGCGGCCCGCGTCGAATGCCTGCGAAAAACGCGCCGCGCGCAGCGCGACCGTGAAGTCGCCGGCGCGCGAGGCAAGCATCGCGGGCATGTATTCCTTGATCGCGACCGCACGCTGCAGCGTGCGGTCGAACGCCCGATAGACGATGCCGAAGCCGCCCTTTCCCAGCACCGAGTCGAGCTCGAACCCGGCGAGGCGGTGGCCGTTCGGCAACGGCCGCACGCCATCGGTGCCAGGCGGCGCGGCGTGCGCCGCCGCTTCGGCGTAGTGCGATTCGGTCATGTCCCTCCTCCGTGCGCGGCGCGCGCGCCGCCGCGCCGCACGTTCTTCGGGGCGGCGTTTGTCATCGCTCGCCACTGCCCGGCTCGCCGAAGAGCCGCTGGAACAGCGCGGTGTCGAGCCCGCCCGTGTGGACGTCGGTGCGCGGCGCGCCGTCTCCGGCATCGGTCCACCAGAAGCTCGTCATGCCGTTCGGGTCGAAGTACTCCCACAGGTTCGGCCAGCCTCCATCCGCCGCCGTGGCCTCGTGAGCGCCGTCGCGCGCGCCTTCTCCCGGGCCGCGCGACGCGCCGTCGCGTAGTCCCTCGGCCAGCGCGAGATCGAACTCCTCCGGCCCATGCGCGCGGCGGATCGCGTCCTGAACGATGGCGTCCATCGCCCGGATGCGCGCGTCGACGCAAGCGAGCGCCGGCTCGCCGGGGCTCCCGTAGCCCGCGTGAGCGGACGGTGCGATGGCCTGCGAGACGACGAGCGGATAGCGCCGTCCGACGCGATCGTGGCTCGGCGCGACGCAACCGAGCTGCACCCAGCCGTCGCCGCTGCCGGCGGGAATCGCGAAGCGCCAGACCGGCGCGCGTACGTCGAGGCCCGCGCGAGCCGAGGCCATGCCCTGCGCGAGCCAGCGCTCCCAGGTGCGCGCGAGCTGGCCCGGCATGCGGCGGCCAACGAAGTCGCCCGCCCCCGGCAACTTGCCGTACCAGGCTGGCAACGCGAATTCAGTGCCGATGCAGGGACCGTTCATGATTTCCCAGGACACGAGAACGACTCCAGTTGGGTAAGACGCAAGGGATTGCGCACGCTGTCCGCCGTCACCTGCATGGCGAGCGCGTGATGATCCACGTTGAAGCCAACCACCATTTGTTCGGATGCCTGAGCACGCGCCGGTGCGCCGCGATCAAACAGGCGCATCAGCGCCCACGGCCCCTGGATCGTGAAGCCATCGGTCGCGCCCGACTGCTCGGTGATCTGCAGGCTCACCTGGTTCATGCCGCGCGGCCCCGGCCACTGCACCGTCACGGGGGCCTGTGGCCCATGCGCGTAGCGCACCTGCTGGCCGTCCACGTCGAGCGTCCACTCGGAAATTTCCGGGTCCATGTCGAGCGGCTTGATCTCCACCTTGATGGTCGGCTCGCGCGCACCGCCAGGAAAGAACGCATCGCGTATCACCGCAGCCTTCTCGAACGAAGCGAGCAGCGCGCTGTCACCGGACGCGCCGGATCCGCCGATGAAACGCCACGGCTGGACGCTCGCGTCCACACGGCTTTGCAGGTTCTTCTGGAAGAAGTCGTCCATCAGGCCGCCCGGCGCGAACACGCGCGCGAAGTCGCCTGGCGCCACGTCGCGTGTCGAAGCGTGCGCGAACGGATAGCGCCCCGCGATCGCCTGGCGACAGAAGTCGCCGATATTGACCGACGCGTTTTGCGCGAGATTCTGGTCGACGTTGCGCGTCACGTTGCTCTGCGCGGCGTTCGCGAGGTCGCCCAGCATCTGCCGGAACGGCGCGGGCATGCGGCCCGCCTGGGCGCGGATCTGGTCGGCGCTGTCCGACTGCGGCGGGGTCCCGCCGCCGCGCAGTGCGGCGTCGGCTGCCGTGAGCCACGTATAGAGTCCGTCGATCGATTTGAGGACGGCCGCCAGCGCCGCGCTCGTGCCGCTTGCGCCATTCGCGCCGCCGGCGCCGCCCGCCTCGAGGCTGCTGAACTCGCGCAGGTCCGCGAAGTGGGCGTCGACCACCGCTTCGGGGCGGCCTGGTTCGCCCGCTGCATCGCCGCCGCCCTGCGGCTGCCCCAGGATCTGCGCCAGCGATTCGCGCGCCTGATTCACCTTGTCCTGCGCGTTCGCGGCGAGTCCGCTCGCGCCGCCCGGCGTGTTCACGCTCTGCGAGAGCGTCGTTTGCCGCGCGGCCGCATCGGCGAGCCGCGCGAGCGGCGAGTCCTGGGACGAGAGAACGCGGGCGATCTGAGTTGTCTGCGCGAGCGTCGACGTGCTCTGCAAGCGCAGGTCGCCGAGATAGTCGTCCCAGCGGCGGATGTAGTCGTCCAGATAGAGCGAGCGCACGTCCTTCGCGCGCGCGCTCACCTCCGCTGGTGTCGCGGCTTCCGGCACGCCCAGCCCGAGCACCCAGACTTCGTCGCGGCCGAACGCATCGACCGCCGCGGCGAGCCGCCGGTCGAAGACCTTCCAGTAGCCGTCGTAGGTGAACAGACCCGGCACGGCGTCGCTCAGGCTCGCGCCGCTCGCGCGCCGGAACACCAGTGCGCCCGAGGGGCCCGCCATCTGCGCCGCGCTCACGTCCCAGGCCGCCGCGGCGGGCCGCAGCGTACGCGCAAGCTGCGCATAGAGGCGCTGCGCGAAGGTCAGGCGGGTGAGTTTCTCGCGCGCGCCGGCCACCATCTGCTCGTTCTGCGCAAATGGCGACACCACCACGCGGCCCGCGAAGAGCGCCGCCACGTGCGCGCGCAGATCGTTGCGCTGCGCGGACGTCAGATTCGCGCCCGGAGCCGCGGCAATCTCGAGATCCAGGACCGCCTGCACGAAATCCGGATCGTAATGGGCGGTGTCGTGCAGCATCAGATACGCCTTGAGGGCCGCGTAGAGATAGGCGGGGTCGTCGGGCGGCGCGTCGCGCACCGCCGTTTCGAGGCGCCGCGCAGCGAGCGGCAGCAGCAGTTCGTCGAGCGCGCGGTGATAGACGTTCTCAGCGGCGGACTGCACCTTGTCGCCCTGGAAGAGGCCCCAGCGGTACGCGAGCGACGGGTTGGCCGGATCGACGCCATCCACGTGCGCGATGTTGCGAATCGCGTCGAGCATGGGCAGCACGCGCGCAATGTTGTCGGCGTCGGTGATGGTCACGCCCTGGAGCGCGTGATCGATCTGCGGCACATTCGCCTCGATCGCCGCGAGGTACGCGCGGTTGCGGGCGTAACTGCCCACCCACGCCGCCAGCGCGCCCGCCAGCAGGAGGGCGAGGAGCGCGTAGCCCACGAGCGCCAGCATGCGCTGGCGCTGGTACCAGCGCAGATCGGTGCCGGCGAGCCGCGCCTCCTTGAAGATGAGCTCCTGCAGCAGGTCCTTGAGGAAAAAGCTGCGCCCGCTCGCCGCCGCATGAGGCGCAGGCGGCACGCCGTCGATCTTCAGGAAGCGCTTGATGCCGCCCATCACGCGGTCGAAGACCGTGCCTTCCTGCGTGCCGCTCGTGAAATAAACGCCACGCAGGAGCGGCATCGAATCGAATTGCGAGCTCGAGAACACCTGCTCGACGAACTGTCCGAGCACCTCCTGCAGGCCGCTGAACTGCTGCGGCAGCGAGTAGATGAGCTCGCGCCTGCGCGCGTCGGGTTCGGCGCTGAAGAGTTCCGGCAGCGCGTCGTTCAGGCGCCGGTGCAGCAGCCGGTATTCGCGATCGAACACGCTACGCAGGCTGAAGTCGCGCGCCTCGGTCTCGGCGAGCGCGATCGTGAAGCCCCACACCTGCGCGCGCTCGGTACGATTGAAGCGCGCAAAGTACTCGTTGAAGCCGGACAGCAGGTCCGCCTTCGTCACGAGCACATAGACCGGCAACTGGATACCGAGCTCCGTGCGCAACTCCTGCAAGCGCTTGCGCAGCGCCATGGCGTGCGCGGTGCGCTCGACCTCCGTCGCGCCCAGCAGATCCGATACGCTGATCGTGAGCAGCGCCCCGTTCAGCGGCTGGCGCACACGATACTTCTTGAGCAGCGAGAGGAAGCCCGACCATTCGTCCTGATCGAGCGCCCGATTGCTTTCGTGCGTCGCATAGCGGCCGGCCGTGTCGATCAGGACCGCTTCGTTGGTGAACCACCAGTCGCAGTGGCGCGTGCCGCCCACGCCGCGGATCGCGGCCTTGCCGAACTGCTCCGCGAGCGGAAACGTCAGCCCCGAGTTGACGAGCGCCGTGGTTTTGCCCGAGCCGGGCGCGCCGATGAAGACGTACCACGGCAGTTGGTAAAGATACTGTCGCGTGAACCGTTCGAACCAGCGCCGGGTGCGTCCCCGCAGGCCCTGAGCGACCTGTGTGCCCTGACCGCCCTGCGCGGCGCCGAGCCGTGCGTTGCGCAACAGGCGCGCGGCCTCGTCGAAGCGGCTGCGCAGCTCCTGGGCGTGCGGTGCTTCCTCCGCATGCGTAGGGCGTTCTTCAACGGGCTCGCGCAACTGGCTCAGCAACTGCGCGTTAAGCTGTGCGGCGCGCCAGTGCCGATACCCCGCGCGGCCGGTCCACACCGCGAACAGCAGCACGATGACGAGCACGCGCGCCACGGCGCTGTCGAGCGGCCGGTACGCACCCACCGCGATCAACGGTCCGACGAGCCAGATGAGCGCCGCGAACGCGACCAGCCCGATCACGGCCCAGACGCGCGCGCCCAGACGCGCGATTTTCGCGACGCGGCTCACGGAGCGTCTCCCGAGCCCGGCGTCGCGAGCTTCGGCGGCGCGGCGCGCAAGGTGATCTCGACGCGCCGGTTGCGCGCACGGTTCGCCGCGGTGTCGTTCGGCGCGACGGGATCTGTGGCGCCGCGTCCTTCGGCGCGCACGCGGGTGCTGTCGCCAAGACGCGCGGCAAGGATGCTCGCGACGGCCTGCGCGCGTTCGACCGAGAGATCCCAGTTCGACGGAAAGCGCGCGCTATGCACAGGCACGTTGTCCGTGTACCCGGCCACGACCACTGCGCCAGGCACCTGCGCGAGCGCCGCCGCGACGCGGGCGAGCGTCGGCTGATAACGGTCGATCACGCTGGCGGATCCGGACTCGAAGAGCCCGTCGCCGCGCAGCACGATCACGCTGCGGTCGGCGAGATCGCGCACTTCCACGAGACCTTCGGCGATCTCCGGAGCGAGAAAGCCCGCAAGGCGCGGCGGCGGCACGGGGCGCACCGACTGCGGCTCGGCCGCCTGCAGGCGCACGCCCGGCACCTGGAGACGGCCAATCATCGCGAACGCCTTGTCGGAGCGGCCGGCCAGCGCGAGATCGAGCCCGACATAGACGCCGAAGCCCAGCAGAACGGTCAACGCGGCGCAGGCCCAGAGCGGCACGGCAAAGCGCTGCGAGTCCTCGCGCGCGATCTCGTCGCGCCAGTGCGTGGACAGCGCCGCATCGTAGTCGCCGCGTACGCTGCGGATCGTGCGCGCAAGCGTGTGACGCAGATCGTCGAGCTGGGCCCGGCCGTTGTCGAGCACGCGATAGCGTCCCTCGAAGCCGAGCACGAGACAGTAGTAAAGCAGTTCGAGCAGATTCAGCTGCTCGCGCGGCTGCTGCATCAAACGATTGAGGAGTTCGAAGAATTTTTCTCCGCCCCACGTCTCGTTGTGAAAGGCGACGAGCAGGCTGTTCGCCGACCAGTCGCCCGATCCGCCCCATGGCGTGAGCGCCGCGGCTTCGTCGAGGGCCGTGCACAGGCAATAACGCGCCGCGCCGATCTGCTCGGGCGAGGCGAGCGCGTCGCGCGCGCGCTGCTCGAACTGACGGATCTCATTGGCGAGATGCTCGCGCAGCCACGCCGGATTCGGGTGGTGCACGGTGTAGCGGATCTGCGGGATCAGGTTCAGCAGCGCGTTGGCCGCCGCGACGAGCGGATTGCCGCCGTCCCCGGAAGCCGCCGGACCCGGGAACCCGTGCGCCTGCTCGTGAAGCGCGTCCGCCTGCCATGCCTCGTCGCCAGGCGCCGGGCCGAATCCGGAACGCGAGGCCGTGAAGGCGCCGTGTCCGGAAGCGCGTTCGGCGGAGACGGGATCGTTGAGCGGATTCATCGGATGTCTCGCTCACGCGCGTCGCCTGCGCGCATGCCGCCTGCGCGCATCTCGCGGATCGCCCAGAACTCCATCGCAAGGCCCGGGAAGTCACCCGCAAGATGAAGCGCGAGGCCTCCTGAGCGTTCGAGCTGGCGCCAGAGGTCGCCGCCCTTGTCGACCTCGAAGTAGCTGTGGCCCGCGTGGTAGGGAATCTGATGCGGCGCGACCGGCAGCGGCCGCACGGCGATGCCCGGCAACTGCAGTTGCACCAGATCGCGAATGCGCTCCACCGGGCCCAGCTTGATCTGGGACGGAAAGCGCGCACGCACGCTCTCGGCGGGAATATCGGCGCGCACGGCCAGCACGAAGCCCGCATCGCGCAGTAGCGACGTGTCGGCGATCACGGCGACCCGCACGCCGTTGCCCGCTTCTTCGAGCGCGATCTGCAGCGCGTGCTGGTCGAGTACCGTCGCAAGCGAGCGGCGCAGCTCCGCGAAAAGCGCGCCGAAGGTCGCGCGCAGGTCGTCGTGCTGATACACGGGCAGCACCTCGGGCCGCCGTGAAGCCGCCGTGAAGGTGGCGAAGTCGGCGGCCAGCTTGAGCCAGTCGCGAAACAGCAGCTCCGGATGAATGCCCGGCGACTGCGCCGTGTGCGACGCGATCGCGAGGTAACGGTTAACGAGTTGCAACAGCAGGAAGTCGGCGACTTCCGACACGCCGCCGCGCCCCGCCTGCGCGAGACGCCCCGCCAGCAGCTCGCTGCGTTGCGAAAGCAGCCGGTCGAGCTCCTGCACATAGCCCGCGAGCTGCGGGTGGGCATGTGCATCGAGCAGCGGCGGAATATACGTTTCCTCGATCACCAGCTGACGGTCGACGCGCCGCTCCACCACGCGCAGCACACCCATTGCGTACCAGTCGTCATCCACCTCGGCGGCGAGCGCGAGCTTCAGATTCAGTCGTCCTAACTGAACCAGCGCGGGCTCCAGCCGGACCTCGTTGACATCGGCGATCTCGGCTTCGTGTGCCACATAGCGCGCCAGCGCGCGATCGCCGCCGCCGAACGTCACCTGTGCGCTGCTGCTGCGCGACGCCGGCAGCGCGAGCACCACCGTGGCGTCGCGTACATCGGCGCTCACCTCGAGTGCTTCGGGCGCCTCGTCGAGATGCGAGAAGTCGAACGGCGTGCCGTCCGGCAGGATGCCGCTTGCCGCGCGCAGCATCACCTTGCCACGCGCCAGCGCCTCCTCGTCGATCTGCAGCGATGCGAAGCCCCACAGAAAGCGCTGCAGCGGCGCGCAGCGCAAGTGCACATAGCGCTCGAAATAGCGCTCGAGCTGCTGGAAATGTTGCGGCCGCAAGAACATGCCTTCGGACCACACCACGCGCTCGCGCAGTCCGGCACTGCCCGTGGCAGGCGCGACAGGAGGATTCATGCGGTCGTTCATCGTGCGTCACCGCTGGCCGGCGTCGCGACGAGTCCGTCGCCCTGCACCACGATCACGAAATGCGCTTCGGAAGGCTTGCCCTGCCAGAACTTGAACAGATTGGTGCTGGCGGGCTGCGGCAGCGCCACGGTAATTTTCCAGCGGCGTTTTTCGAGCGTGCGATAGCCCGCCACGATGCCCAGACTGCGCACCGATTCGCCGCCGGTGTAGTGGAGCGTGCGCGACTCGCCGGGCCTCAGGACGATCCGGTCCGTGCCCGCCAGCTCCGGGCCCAGCGCATCTTCGGGCTTGTTCTGCAGAGAGAAATAATCCGCCTTCCTGAAATTATTATCGGATTTGAGCTGAAATGTTTGCAACGCAACAGGAGCTGGCCGGTTTTGCGTGTCACGATTAACGTCAGCCGCCACCTGAAATGTGACGGCATAAGGGACCGGCAGATCTTTCTCTGTCGATGCGCATCCGCATAATAATATAAGGGCAAAATAAACCCCCTCGCGTGGATTATGCACGCGCTTAAATGGCACTCCGTACATACCGTCCAAACCCTCTGAATCAGCGCGAATTCACATTCCAAATGCAAAGGCAAAAACGTCCCACGTCCCTGCATTCACGCCTGAATTCAGGGGTTGTAAGTCTCTGCTCCCGGAACGCTTGCCCGAAATTTTCTACGGCTACAAACGGACTTTGGGCAATGCCTTTTGAATATCCGCGGAATTAAATTAATCTATCGCCGGTCGAATCTCACGAGTAATAATTCATATGATGAAAATTCAGGTGACTAGACTATAGTTCGTACGATTCGTGATCGCAACGCTCTCCGAATGCCACCTCTATAAAAAATTTCACGGGCCGTAGAACTTACTTCCACGGCTCACATGAAGAAGTAAATACCGGATCGCCGAAAATGACCTGGCCGATTACGTGGAACTTGTTACGCGCGAGTCGTACGCGGGCTGCCCTCGCTGGCGCATTTTTACTGGCCGTCGCCGCAACGCTTCTTGCCGCGAGCGGATGTACGAGCCTGTCCCCCGCGCAACGCGCCGCCGCGAATGCCGTTGCTGCCGCACAGGACTCGTACGCTGCGGGCGACTACCCGCGCACCATCCAGCTGCTGCGCAACAGCAACGCCACTGTCGACGGCGACCGCTCCACGCAGATCGACGCGCACAAGCTGATGGCGTTCAGCTACTGCGTGACGAACCGCGTTGCGCAATGCCGCTCGGAGTTCGAGGCGATCTTGCGGATCGATCCGCATTTCGAGTTGTCCGCCGCAGAGAAGGGACACCCGATCTGGGGCCCCGCGTTCGACGCCGCGCGCCGCAAGGTTGCACCGTCCTGATGGACTGTTCCGCTGCGCGCCTTTTTATCCGTCTTACTGTGATTCAGTCTGCATCATGCAATTGACCGTCATCGAGTACGCAGGAGAACCGGTCCACGCCGAAACGAGCGTGGAGTTTCGTCCGCCGGGCGGCACGATCGGCCGCAACGCCGACAACCAGTTGGTGCTGCCCGACGAAACGCGTCAAGTTTCGCGGCTGCAGGCGCTGCTGCAGATCGACGGCGATCACTGCGTGCTGAAGAATCTGAGCAGCGTCTCGGTGGTGGAGATCAACGACACGCCGCTCGAGTACACCGAGGAGCATGCGCTCGAATCCGGCGACGCGATCCGCATCGGCCCGTATGTGTTGCGTGCGCAGGCGGGCGTTGGCGGCGACGCTGGCGCTACGACCGCAAGCGCGGCCGCTACGCCTGTCGTGCAAAAAGTCGCGAGGCAAGGCATGGACACCGCCGCGCTCAACGACACGCCGCCGATCCCCACCGATCCCCTCGCGCTTTTCGCACGTTCGGGCGGTGCCGACTCGTCATTGGCGCAACCCGTGACGACGCAGGCGGCGCAATTCGCGTTGCGCAGCGCCATCGAGCGTGCGGCCGATACGCCTTTGCACACGAGCGCGTTCGCAAAGCCGGACGCTGGGCGTGAGCGCGATGCACTCTCGCGCACGCCGCGACCGGCACCTCAAAAACCGGCTGCCGCAAACGACAAAAGCGACGCAAAAAGCGCGTACGTGCCGCCATCATCCAGCACCGCTTCGGCGGATGCGGACACTGCCACAGCGCCCGACTCGGCCGACGCCCTGCTTTCCGCCTTCCTGCGCGGCGCGGGTCTCGACAAGGCCACCTGCGACTGGTCAACCGAACAATTGCACACCGCGGGGCAACTGCTCGCGCTGTTCGCCAATGGCACAGTCGCACTGCTCTCCTCGCGCAGCATCCTCAAACGCGAAGTGAAAGCCGACATGACCGTGCTGCTCGACCGCGAGAACAATCCGCTGAAGCTGCTGCCCGACGGCAGCGCGGCGCTGCGGCAGATGTTCGGCCTGCCGTTTCCAGGCTTCATGACGCCGCCCGGCGCCGTGGAAGACGCGTTCCACGACCTGCAGGCGCACCAGATCGCCATGGTCGCGGGCATGCGCGCCGCCCTGAACGACCTGCTGCAGCGCTTCTCGCCCTCACGTCTCGCCGAACGAAGCGAACCGACCCGCTACGAACAGCTCGTGCCGATGCTGCGCAAGGTGCGCTTGTGGAATCGCTATGAACGCATGCACCACGAGACGATGCTCGCCGTGGAGGATGACTTCAGCGCCGTATTTGGCAGGGCCTTCCTGCGCGCGTACGACGACGAGGTGAGGAACTATCACGCGCGACGCCGCCCGGCGCGTGCCGACGCATGAATCTCTCGTGTGCCCAGTTCTCGCGCGTGGGTCAGCGGGACACCAACCAGGATGCGCTTGGCTACACGATCACGGATGAATACGCCTGCTTTGTCGTGAGCGACGGCGTCTCTGGCGATCCTGGCAGCGAGATCGCCTCGCGTTGCGCGGTCGAGCGCATCCTCCACCGCGCGAAGTGCACCGGCCTCACGCTCGCGCAGACGTTGCTCGAGTGCATCGAGGAAGCACACGCTGCGATTCTCGCGATGCAGCAGCGCGAGCGCGGGCGCATGAGTGCGACCGTCGTCGCACTCATCATCGACCGGCGGCACAACGTTGCGCAATGGGCTCATCTCGGCGACAGCCGGCTCTACCGGTTCGCACGCGGCGCGCTGATCGAACAGACGCGCGATCATAGCGTGCGGCAGCAACTGCTGGACGCGGGCCTGCCAGGCGACGGCGTCAATCCCGCCTGGCTGCATATGGCGCTCGGCATGCGCGGCCAGATCGCGCCCGCAATCAGCCCGCCGCGCGTGCTGGAAGATGGCGATGTGTTCCTGTTGTGCACGGATGGGCTCTGGCAATCCGTCGCGGAAGATGCACTCGAAGATCGCCTGCGCGTCGTTCATACCGTCGATGACTGGGCCGTGCTGATCGAGCACGAGGCGATGCGTCGTTCGGGCAACGCATCGCACGCCGACAACTACTCCGCGCTGGCGGTCTGGGCCGGGAGTCCACAGAACGTTACGCTGGCGCGCGTGAAGGCGCGCCAGGTGCGTTGAGACATGGTTCAGGCTATCGCCGTCCGATGGATGCAAAATTGACAAAACGCATCTATCTATTCCAGACGAATATCGATACTTCTTTGGCGTCTACTTCTTGCACAACGCAACGGGACGTCAGTCCCTCCCGCACCGGCGAGCACAGAAACGATGCCGACGAGTCGGATAGCGATGAGATGGCACGAACGTCGACGTACCGGCCTGATACGGGCGTCAGGGTCGTTGCCGAGGGTTGCGATTCCTCGTTTTTCTGATCGCGCTGATCGTCGCGAAGAACATACGGAAGCCGACGCGGCCAGGCGAAACGCGACATTGCCATAGTCATGCTGCCACCGAATAACTACCGCCGAGACAAAGGCTACTATCCGGCCCAGGCGCAAGGCCTGGGTGCGTTGACAGAAAACGACCAGCAAATCTGCCTGCTGAGGTCGCCTTTGTACGGCGCGTGCAACAGGCGGTCGACGTTCAATGGACTGCGATGCCTTCGAGGACTTCGTCGTGCTCCTGGCGTTCCGCGAGGTACGGCGAGCGGTAGCCCGAATTCACGCCCCAGTAATAGAATACGAGCGAGACCAGCGCGACGACCAGCATGTCCCAGCCGTACGGAAGCAGACCGGCGCCGCCGAACTGCTTGCTGCCGACGAGCGAGAGGAGCGCCATGATCGGCAGGTATGCACACAGCCACCATGCGGCCTTCAGATCCTGCCCCCAGCCTTCAAAGCCCTGCTTGCTCTGGAAGTAGAAGTACACCGGCAGCGCGACGACCATCAGCAGAATGATTTCGCCGGTCAGCGGCCACTTCGCCCAGTACAGGATCATCGATGCGCAGACGAAKGCGAACGGCGCGATCACTTTCATGAACGGCACGGARAGCGGGCGCTCGATGTCCGTGGCGGCGCGCTTGAGCGCCATCAGGCTGATCGGACCCGTGAGGTACGAAATCACCGTCGCCACCGAGATCACCGCCGCGAGCGAACTCCAGCCGCGGAAGAAGAACATGAAGATGAACGAGACGAGCAGGTTGAACCACATCGCGTTRCGCGGCACGCCGTAGAACGGGTGCACGTTGCCGAACATCTTCGGCATCGTGTTGTTGCGCTCCATCGCGTAGATCATGCGCGAGGTCGTCGCCATGTAGGTCGTACCGGTGCCGCTCGGGCTCACGAATGCGTCGACGTAGAGCAGGATCGCGAGCCAGTTCAGGTTCAGCGCGATCGCGAGTTCCGCGAACGGCGACTTGAAGTTGAACGTGTTCCAGCCCTTCGCGACGTCGGCCGGATTGACCGCACCGATATAGGCGATCTGCAGCAGCACGTAGATGACGAGTGCACAGAGGATCGAGCCGATCACTGCGAACGGCACGCTCTTGGCCGGATTGCGCGCTTCACCCGCGAGGTTGATCGGGCTCTGGAAGCCATTAAACGCGAACACGATGCCGCTCGTGGCCACCGCCGTGAACACCGCCGACCAGCCATACGGTGCGAATGTGGTCGTTTCGCCGAAATTCTCGTGGTGGAAGCTTCCAGCCATCAGGCCAATGATCGTCAGACCCGGGATGATGAACTTGAAGATCGTGATCGCGCTGTTGGCGCGCGCGAACAGCTTCACACCCCAATAGTTGAGCATGAAGTAGATGATCACGAGAATCGCGGAGAGCCCGAGCCCTGAATGCGTCAATGACCCGTCGACGAAGAGCGCATGCGCCCACTCATAGGGCCAGGTGCTCATGTACTGGATCGAGGCTTCGGCTTCGATCGGGATCACCGAGACAATGGCGATCCAGTTTGCCCACGCGCTGATGAAGCCTACCAGTGCGCCATGCGAGTAGCGGGCGTAGCGGACCATACCGCCCGACTCCGGGAACATCGCAC
This sequence comes from Paraburkholderia guartelaensis, assembly GCF_004353905.1. Classification (GTDB taxonomy): domain Bacteria; phylum Pseudomonadota; class Gammaproteobacteria; order Burkholderiales; family Burkholderiaceae; genus Paraburkholderia; species Paraburkholderia guartelaensis. The sequence goes on from NZ_SMOD01000026.1 coordinate 31,855, forward strand.
CGAGTTCGGCGTAGGTGAGCGCAATGGCCAGAATGACCACGGCGCCGATGACCCAGGCGCAAACCGCCGCCGGACCTGCAATTTTCGCCGCCTTCCACGCGCCGAACAGCCAGCCCGAACCGATGATCGAGCCGAGGCCGGTGAACATCAGCGCGAACGGGCCGATGTTCCGTTGAATAGAACTTTTCACGTCTTCTCCTGTTTCAAGAGCAGATCGACACCGCGTTTATCCCGTCTGTTGTGCGGGCGGGTTTGCTGCGGTTGTCGTACCTCCACACAAAAGATTGCGCCTGTAGGCGCAACTCCTGCGCGGCGCGTAGTTTAACCGGTTGCACCACGGAAGGGCGTCAAAAACGACCTCCTAATACGAAAAAGTCATTTGCTTATCAAGCTTTGTAAGGGTTCGTTTCGACCCTGTAGCAAAAAAATACGAACTTTCCCGGGGACCCAGTTGACCTTCCTGCCATTTAGCCGTATAAAGTTCGGGCAGGATTTCAAGCGGCGAGTGTGAATAGGTCTTTCGTAGTTCGCCCATCAACGGTACTCCGGCTGGTCCCATACCCCTTCCTTGATTTTCGTGCACCTCTCGGGCTTCGGCCTTCATTCATTTTTAGGAAAGTAATATGGAAACCGGTACCGTCAAGTGGTTCAATGACGCAAAGGGCTTTGGCTTTATCACCCCGGACGGCGGCGGCGAAGATCTGTTCGCGCACTTCTCGGAAATCAAGGTTGACGGCTTCAAGACGCTGCAAGAGAACCAAAAGGTTCAATTCGAAGTCCGCACGGGCCCGAAGGGCAAGCAAGCTGCCAACATCAAGCCGGTCTAAGTACTGCGCTCATTGGTCTGCTACGGCTTACAGGATCTGAACGCTGCTTCTGCGAAGTTCCTGACTAGCAAGCTTACCGAAAAACCCCACGCTTCTTCCGGAAGGTGGGGTTTTTTCTTGCCTGGCGCTTTTCAACAGAGTTTAGGCGCCCCGCGCGTTTAGCCGAAAAGGCGCTGCGCGTGAATGCCGAGACCCGTCGCCACGCTGGCGAGACGGTCGCCGAACACGGCCTGCGACTGCGGAAACGCCTCGGCCAGCGCCTGCGTCAGGAACAAGAGGCCGGTCGAGCCGCCAGTGAAGTACAGCGCGCTCACCTGAGCCGGCGCGACACCCGCCGCCTGCACCGTTTCACGCGCAGCCTGCACGATGCGGCGCGTCTCTTCACGACCCGCCTCGACGAGTTGCGTGTCGCCGAATGCGAGACGCAAGTCTGCCTCTACAGCCTCGAGGTCGATCATCGTCTCCCCGCCCGCCGAAACGCCGATCTTCGCCTCCTCGGCGCGCGCCGTGAGCGCGTGACCCAGACGCTCGTCGACCACACGCATCAGCCGGTCGTGATGGCGCGTGTCGGTGTACAGATGGCGCATGAGCTTCAGCTCGGTTGCGCGCTTGGGCGTGTAGATCGTGTTGATGAGATGCCACGTCGCCAGATCGAAATAGATGCGGTTCGGCACCTCGCGGCCTTCGGCATCGAGCGACTGGTAGCCCAGCTCGCGCAGGATGGTCGCGAGTTCGACGCGGCGGTCGAAGTCGGTGCCCGCCACGTGCACGCCGTGGTGCGCGAGCACGTCGTCCTTGCGTTCGAGCCGTGTCATGCGATCGGGCCCCACGCGCACGAGCGAGAAGTCCGACGTACCGCCGCCAATGTCGGCGACGAGCACGAGCCCTTCTTCCGCGAGGCGCGACTCGTAGTCGAACGCCGCCGCGATCGGCTCGTACTGGAACTCGATCTCGCGAAAACCCACCCGGCGCGCCGCGGCTTCGAGCTGGTCCTGGGCGAGCTGATCGGCGCGCGGGTCTTCATCGACGAAGAACACCGGACGGCCCAGCACCGCGCGCGAGATCGGCGTGCCCGAGCAACGCTCGGCGCTGCGCTTCAGGTGCTCCAGAAAGATCGTGATGATTTCGGTATAGGGCATCGCGCTGCCGTCGCCCAGATCGGTCGTGCTTTCGGCAAGCGGCGAGCCGAGGATGCTCTTCATCGAGCGCATCAGCCGGCCGTCGAAGCCGTCGATATAGGACGCCAGCGCCGCACGGCCGTATTCGCGCGTGTGTTCGTCGACGTTGAAGAACACCGCCGTGGGCAACGTGGTGTGTGCGCCTTCCACCGGCGCGAGGCGCATTGCGCCGTCGGCCGCTGCCGGGAGCGCCACCGCCGAATTGGAGGTTCCGAAGTCAATCGCGCAGAAGCTGGTCATGGCAAGAGCGCGCCGCAGCGAATGCGCGCGCAAGAGAGGAAAGGTCGGGGGGATCGGCTTTGTAGCACGAAAGCGCCGCGCGGGGCAACCGCGGGCCCATGATGCGGCCCCGCAAGAAAAAAACGCGCGGGCCATGCCGCGCGTTTTCGCTAAAGCTCGCAACCCTTCATGGGTGCGTGGCTTGCCCCGACTCAGCCCTTGAACGGCTGCTTCCAGGCGTTCGCGTAGGCGATGTCGCCCATCGCCGAGCGCGTACGTTCCGCCTTTTCACGGTCGCGCAGTACGGGCTCCAGCTTCTCGGCTTCGCCATAGTGGCCGATCGAAATGATCGAGAGCGGCTCCACGTCGTTGGGCAGCGCGAATTCCGTGCGGAACGCCTGCACGTCGAATCCGCTCATCTGATGCGCCGCGAGACCCAGCGCATGCGCCTGGAGCACGAGCGACATGGCCGCGGCGCCCGCATCGTATTGCGCCGTGCGATTCACTTCGCCCTTCGCGTTGAGCGTGTGTGCCGTCACCGCGATCAGCACCGACGCCGGCGCGTTCCACTGCTGATTGAACGGCACGAGCGTCGCGAATGCGCGCTTGAACGCGACTTCGTCGGCGCTGCGGTCGAACACGATAAAGCGCCACGGCTGCAGGTTGTAGCCCGAGGGCGCCCAGCGCGCCGCCTCGATCACCGCGTGCAGCGCCTCGCGGCTCACCGGCTCGCTCGAATAGGCGCGCGGGCTCCAGCGGCCGGCGATGAGTTCGTGAATGGGCACGGCTGTCGGTGCGGGTTTGTGCTTCGTCATGCCTTGTGTGTCCTTGGGGTGTCGGGCGGCATGCCCGGGGGTCACTAGAATAACCGCAGCGTGTGAAATACGCTCAAACGCAACGGGCGACGCTGATGCGTCGCCCGTCGGGGTGCGCCGAAATGCGCACCGGCGCCGTGAAGTCGCGGAGGCCTGGCGCCTCGTCAGGCCGTTTGAACGCCCACGGCGCGCGGCCCGCGGTTGATGCGCAGCACGAGGAAGGACGCCACGAGACACAAGCCGCCCGAGATCATCGACGCCACCGTATAGGTGCCGAGGCTCGAGCGCAGCAGGCCCGCGCCGAACGCTGCGAATGCCGCGCCGAGCTGATGCCCCGCCACGACCCAGCCGAACACGATCGGCGCGCGCTCCTTGCCGAAGACATCGGTGGCAAGCCGCACGGTCGGCGGCACCGTCGCGATCCAGTCGAGGCCGTAGAACACCGCGAAAATCGGCAGCCCGAAGAAGTCGATGCCGAACGCGTGCGGCAAATAGATCAGCGAGAGTCCGCGCAGCCCGTAGTACCAGAACAGCAGCAGGCGGCTATTGAAACGGTCCGAGAGCCAGCCCGAGAGCGTCGTGCCGAACAGGTCGAAGATGCCCATCGTCGCGAGCAGCGAGGCGCCCTGCACTTCGGTCATGCCGTAGTCGCCGCACATGGCGATGAGGTGCGTGCCCACATAGCCGTTCGTGCTCGCGCCGCAAATGAAGAAGCTGAAGAAGAGCAGCCAGAAGTCGCGCGTGCGGCTCGCCGTGAAGAGCGCGTCGAACGCAATCTTCAGCGGATTTTGATGCGGAGCGGGCGGCGCGACGGGGGTGCTCTCGTCCTCGCCGAACGGACGCAGACTTACGCTCGCAGGCCGCTCGGGCAGCAGGAACAGCACGAGCGGCAGCACCGCCGCGGCGGCCACGGCGACCACGAGCACCACCGACTGCCAGCCGTGCTTCTCCACGATGGCCGCAAGGAGCGGCAGGAACACGAGCTGGCCCGTGGCCGAACTCGCGGTGAGGATGCCCATGGCAAGCCCACGGTGAGAGTGGAACCAGCGCGTGACGACAGTGGCCGAGAGCGAGAGCGCCGCGACGCCGGTGGCGCCGCCCACCATCACGCCCCAGATGAGGATCATTTGCCATGGATGCGTCATCAGCGCGGAAAGCGCCACGCCTGCCGCCATGGTGCCGAGCGCCGCGAGCAGCGTGGGCCGCACGCCGAAGCGCTGCATGGCCGCCGCCGCAAACGGGCCCATGAGGCCATAGAGCGCGATGTTCACCGAGATGGCGAGCGAGATCGTCGCCCGGCTCCAGCCGAACTGATGCTCGAGCGGCACCATCATCACGCTGGGCGTCGCGCGCGTGCCGGCCGCCGCCAGCAGCACCAGAAACACCACCGCCACGACGAGCCATCCGTAGTGGAAACGCCCGCTTATTCGTCTCGCTGCCCAGTTCATTGGTGCTCCAGTTGCGCCGCGCCGGCTTCGACACGCCGATGTCTTCGTTGGTATGACCACTCGCTGCGACGATTCGCCATCGCTGGATTGTTACCGATCGGTCACAAGTGTGTTGCGATAGTAGTTACCGCTCGGTAACATGTCAAGCAATCACCCTGATCGCGAGATGCCCTCATGAAACACGAAGGCCACGACGAAACGTCCACCGCCGCCGCGCGCACGCCCCGCCCCCGCGCACAGACGGCCGGCGCGCGCGCGCACGAGCATCTGCTGCGCGCCGCCGATGAGCTGTTCTATCGCGAGGGCGTGCGCGCGGTCGGCATCGAGGCCGTGGTCGAGCGCGCCGGCGTCAACAAGATGAGCCTGTACCGGCAGTTTTCGTCGAAGGACGATCTCGTCGTCGCCTACCTGCAGCGCTGCGATGTGCGCTTCTTCGAGCGCTTCGACGAAAGCCTCGCGAAGCACCCTGGTGAACCAGCAAAGCAGTTGGTGCAGTATTTCGAGGACCTCGCGCGCCGCGCCTCGGTGCCGGACTATCGCGGCTGTCCGTTCGTCAACGTCGCGACCGAATTTCCCGACGCCACGCACCCCGCACGGCGCAGCGTCGACAACAACAAGACGCGGCTCATGGCGCGGCTCACTGCGCTCGCGCAGGAAGCCGGGGCCAAAGATCCGGTCGCGCTCGCCGAGGAACTCGCGCTGCTCGTGGAAGGCGTCTATGCCGCCAGCCAGACTTACGGCCCCGGGTGCGGCGCGATTCTCGCCGCGCCACGCATGGCAAAGCTGTTGATCGAGGCGGCATGTCCCGGGCGCTAGCCGCCCGTAAAATGACACGATGAACGAAACCGCTGCTCCGTCCCCCGAACACGCCGCCATTCTCGAAGCGACCCGCCACTGGCTCACGCGCGCCGTGATCGGCCTGAACCTCTGCCCGTTCGCGAAAAGCGTGCACGTGAAGAACCAGATTCGCTATGTGATCAGCGAGGCGACCGATCTGGAAGGTGTCCTCACCGATCTCGAACGCGAGTTGCAAACGCTGGCCGAGGCGGATGCTGCGGAAATCGACACGACGCTCCTGATCCTGCCCCACGCGCTGGCAGACTTCGCCGATTTCAACGATGCGACCTGGTTTGCCGAGCGTCTCGTGCAGCAGCTGCGGCTGGAAGGCACGCTTCAGGTCGCGAGTTTTCACCCGCAATTCCAGTTCGAAGGCACCGAGCCCGACGACATCGAGAACTACACGAACCGCGCGCCGTATCCGATCCTGCATCTGCTGCGCGAAGCGAGCATCGAGCGCGCAGTCGAGGCGTTCCCCGACGCCGCCGACATCTACGAACGCAACCAGGAAACGCTGCGCAAGCTCGGGTTCGAAGGTTGGCAAGACTGGATGAGCAAGCGCGACTGACGCCGCGCTGCCCGCAGGTTCAGCTTTCGGTTGCCGCTTCGGGCTCCGCCTCGCCCTCATCAGCGAAAAAGCGCTCGCGCAGATCCGCGAGCCCGAACGTATCGAGAATCTCGTTGAGCCGCGCCGCCGGACGGCGTCGCGGCAAATCCTTGTACTGGGCGATGATGAGTTCGTTCTTCATCGAGTGCTCCCAGCCCACCAGTTCCGTCACGCTCACCTGATAGCCGTGCGCCTCGAGTTGCAGACAGCGCAGCACGTTGGTGATCTGGCTCCCGAATTCGCGCGTATGCAGCGGATGGCGCCAGATCTCCGTGAGTGCCTGGCCGAGCGACTTGCCCTTGTTGCGGCGCAGTACCCCCGCCACCTCGGCCTGGCAGCACGGCACGACCACGATGTAGCGTGCGTGCTTCTTGAGTGCGAAGCGCAGGGCGTCGTCGGTGGCGGTGTCGCAGGCGTGCAGCGCCGTCACGATATCGACCGTTGGCGGCAGTTGCGGCGAGGTGATCGAATCAGCGACCGACAGGTTCAGGAACGACATCCCGCCAAAGCCGAGCCGTTTGGCAAGCTCCTCCGAGTGCTGCACGAGCTCGTCGCGCGTCTCGATGCCATAAATGTGTGACCTGTCGCGCTGATCCTTGAAGAACAGGTCGTAGAGAATAAAGCCCAGATAGGACTTGCCTGCACCGTGATCGACGAGGGTCACGTCGCGGCCATCCTGCTTGAGGTCCTTGAGCAGCGGCTCGATGAACTGGAACAGGTGATAGACCTGCTTCAGCTTGCGGCGGCTGTCCTGGTTCATCTTGCCGTCGCGCGTCAGGATGTGGAGCTCCTTGAGGAGTTCGACGGACTGGTTCGGACGGACTTCGTAAGTCTTGCTGGACATCGGCGTGGTCAGATGAAAGGCGTGGTATGTCGCGAAACGTGCGACAGGCGACAGATGGGTTGCAGTATTTCTGTCATTTTACGAAAAAAGCTAGTCCAGGCTGCCGAACCCATAAGAGCAGCCAGTGTCGTAATAGCGTCCAGGCACGCTGACCCACGTGCGGACAGGAGGGAGGGGTTGAATAGAAGAGACACGAGGATTTTTTCGTCCCCGATGCCCAAAAAGGACCAAAACGCAGCGCGACCGGTCGGCAACGAATCGACAGGGGCGCATTGGGAGGTCGCACCGGGAGTGCCGGTTGCGATGAATCAGGCTGGCGCAGTCCTCGCTGCGCGAAGAGCGCACGACGCTGAACGGCCTTGCATGGGGCATGCAATGAATACGATACCTGACGGAAACGCAGAGCAAAAATTCCAGGAACTGCTTACCAAACTCGTCACGGTTCCCGACTGGACGGAAAAGCAGCAACTGGAGCTGGAAATGGCGCGCGACATCTCGGTGGAGATGCTGCGGGTCGCGGAAAGCATGCGCGACGGCCCTTCGGATCTCGAGACCTGCCTGATTCTGCTGAAGTACGCGAAGGTGCTCGATTTCGTGATGTCGGCATTGGCGTCGCGCCGCGATATCAAGCCACAAACGCTGCGTGTGATTTTCAAGCTGGCAGGCCTCAAGGTCGACGAGGCCTATCCGGGGTGAAGCCGATGTAAATCTGACGCACTCCCGGCGTGGCAGCCAGGCCGCCGACGCCGATACTCGATACCCATGCGGGCCGTTAGCGGCCCGGCTTCTTCTTTTTTGCCAACGCCTTTTCCCGCCGCCGGTTCATTCTGCACGCACCTTGAGGCGCCACAGCGACGTCAGTTCAGCCGCGCGCGCACGATAGAGCGGATCGCTGGGATCAGACGCTTTCGGGTGGCGCGGACGAATGTCCTCGCGGCCCACCACTTCGAGTCCCGCCTGCACGATCATCTCGACGAGCGCTTCGCGCGTACGCAGCCCGAGATGCTCCGCGAAGTCGGACAGAATCAACCACCCCTCGCCGCCCGGCTCGAGATGACCCTTGAGACCGCCGAGAAAGCCGCGCAGCATGCGGCTCTCGGGATCGAACACGGCGTACTCGATGGGCGACGCGGGACGCGCCGGCACCCACGGCGGATTGCAAACAATGAGCGGAGCGCGCCCCGTCGGGAACAGATCCGCCTCGACGACCTCGACCTGCGCGGCGTAGCCGAGGCGGGTAAGGTTTTCGCGCGCGCAGGCCAGCGCGCGGGTGTCCTGATCGGTAGCGACCACGCGCTTCACGCCGCGCGAGGCGAGCACGGCCGCGATCACGCCCGTGCCCGTGCCGATGTCGAAGGCCTTTTCGAGCGACGGGAGCGCCGTGCGCGCCACGAGGTCGACGTATTCGCCGCGCACCGGCGAGAACACGCCGTAGTACGGATGAATGCGTGCCCCGTTCAGCGCCGCGATCTCGACGCCCTTCTTGCGCCATTCGTGCGCGCCGACGAGACCGAGAATTTCACGCAGTGACACCGCAGACGCTTCGCCATCTGCCGCGCCCCACGCCTCTTCGCACGCGAGCCGGACGTCGGGTGCGCGGCGCAGGTTGATGCCGTAATCGCCTTCGAGCGGAATCAACACCATGCCGAGCGTGCGGGCGCGCTGCGCCTGCGCCTGGCGATGCAGATGAAACGCTTCGAGCGGTGAAACGGGCGCCTTGGGGGGGGCGGCCTTGTGCGGCTTGCGCTCGGCACGGCGCGCCATGGCCTGCAGCAATTGACGCGCGTTCTGATAGTCGCCGCGCCACAGCAGCGCGGTGCCTTCGCAGGCCAGGCGGTACGCGGTGTCCGCAGTCGTGCGGTCGTCGGCGATAACCACGCGTTTGGGCGCCGGCACGCCAGCCTCGGAGCGCCAGCGCACCGTGCGTGGGCCTTCGGTGTCGGGCCAGGTAAGAGTGGGATGTTCGGTCATAGGTTGGATATTCGGTGCGGCGGGCCAGTTCGTCGATTCACACCCGACCCGCGGGTGGGCGCAGCGGGGCGCCTCGCGCGGCGCCATCATATAGCACAGCGATGCGGCGCGTTCCGCCCCATCGCCTTCGCAACGATGATCGCTCAGACGGGCGGTCGCGTCGACTCGGCCAGACGGCGTAAGACGAAACGCGCGCGCCCGGCAGTAAAATGTGCGCCGACCGTGCCCCGCCAGGCCACGCCCATCCGCCGAGACCATGCCAGAAACCACCCAGCAGACACGCCGCGCGCGCGAACCGCGCACGCGCCGCGCCAGCGCCGGCGGTGGGCTCGACGAAGGCTTTTACGCCGAACTGCTGCACATCGTGGGGTTGCGGGAGAGCGTGTCAGGTGTCAGGCGTACCGTCGCACGACTCGCGCCGCACGAGCGCTTGCGCGGCGCGCTGATCGAACTCGCGCTGTCGCGCCTGGCCACCTGCGATGGCGAGAGCCAAAGCGCGCGGACGGAGTCCGACCACTTCGAACTTGCGCTTCGGCTTTGCATCGCATGGATCAGCCGCCTCGTTTTTCTCAAGGTGCTCGAAACGCGTCTGCTGACACTCCATGATGGCGATTCGACCTACGCGTTTTTGAACGCAGAGCACATCCGCACATTCAGCGATCTCGACGCGCTGTGCGACGCAGTACTAGGCGCCGCCGACGACACGCCACCGGCTCGCTTCGCTCACCTTCCCCGCTTTGACGGTTCGCTTTTCGAGCCGCAAGACCTGGACCGAAGCCTGCTCGATATGAGCGCGCTCGACGAAAGCGCCACGCTGCCGCTTTTCCGGGCGACGGTACTCCCCCATGCGAGCGGCGAGCGGCACACGCTTGCGTATCTGCTCAATTTTCTCGCCGCGTTCGACTTCTCCGCCGGTCTGGTTGCGCGAGAGCCAACCGCGGCGAACAGGCGTTGCCTCGACGCCTGGGCGCTCGGGCTCGTCTTCGAAAAGCTCAACGGTTACCGCGACGGCGCCTGGTACACGCCGGGCAGCGTCGCGATGCAGCTCGCCCGTCCCGCCATCACGCAGGCAGCGCTGAATCGCTTGAATCGCACCATGGGTTGGCGCTGCACGAACATCGATCAGCTATCCGAACTGATCGGCGAATTCATCGGCGAATCGAGCGAAAAACGTGACGAAGCTCGCGCGATTCTGGACTCGCTGCGCATCTGCGATCCCGCCGTAGGTTCGGGGCATCTGCTCGTTTCAGCGCTCAACGAGTTGCTGGCGCTGAAAGTGCGCCTTGGCTTGCTGAACGCGCACGACCGCGAAGCTCTGAGTGCGTGCCGCATCGACGTCACCGCGGACCGTCTTTGCGTCACGCACGCGAATGGCGAACCGCTCAGCCGCGAGCGCGATGGCACGACCATCAGCACGATCGAAGCCGCGCTCTTTCGCGTGAAGCGAGACATCGCCGAGCACTCGCTTTTCGGTGTGGATATCAACGCGGATTCTGTCGGCATGGCGCGCCTGCGGCTGTGGATCGAACTGCTCGAACACGCTGACTTCACGGTTTCGCTGCCGAACCTCGAGACCAACCTCAGAGCGGGCAACGCGGCGCTCAGCCGTTTTGACTTCGATACGCCCCTGCGCGACCACGCTGAGCTGGTGGCGAACTATCGCGCGAGCGCGGCAAGACTGCGGGCGACAGCCACACCCGACGCAAGGCGCGCCGAAATCACCCGATACGCACAACTGCGCGACGCGTTGCAAAACGCCCTCGCGAAGAACCAGGCCGAAGCGCCGCCCGAAGAAGCCACGGCGTTCGAATGGCGCATCGAATTCGCCGACCTCCTCACCGACGACGGCGACTTCGAGCGCTTCGACGCCGTCATCGCGAACCCGCCCTATATCGACTCCGAGCGCATGATCAATGAGGGCCAGCGCGCGCTGCGCGAGAGGCTGGCGCGGAGCTGGCCGAGTGCGAGGGGCAACTGGGACCTCTATATCGTGTTCATCGAGTTGGGCCTCACGCTCCTGAGGCCAGGCGGCGCGATGGCGTATCTCACGCCCGACAAGTGGCTCTCGAAGCCCTTCGGCAATGCGTTGCGCGCACGGCATCTGGGCAAGATCGAGCGCATCGTCAGGCTCGGGCGCGACGTGTTCGAGCAGGCGCGCGTGGATTCGATCATCACGCTCTTTCGCGAGTCCGGCACGCCCGCCATCGCGACCGCGCGCATCGATGGTGAGACGCTCACGGAGCTTGCGCAAACCGACAAAGGCACGCTCGAGACGCCATGGCCGCTCGATGCATTGCTCTCGCCGCACGCCGCGTTCGTGCAGCGATTCGCCGGTGCGCACGTGACGCTCGGTTCGCTGCTGCCCTGCGAAAACGCCTGCGCGACGTCGGACGCGTACCGGCTCGCGCCCCTCGTCGAAGCGGCCGACGGCCGATTCCAGCCGGACCACCACTACCGCGTGGTGAACACCGGTACGCTTGGCCGCTACGTCTCACGCTGGGGCAGCAAGCCGATGACCTATCTCGGGCGACGCTACGAGGCGCCCGTGGTCGAGCGCGAGCGCTTCGCGTCGACGTTCGCGAACGGCTACGGCGCGAAAGCCAGGGCAAAGAAGGTGATCGTGAAAGGCCTCACGCGGCTCGACGCGACACTCGATCTCGCAGGCGACACGATCCCCGGCAAGACCACGCTGATCCTGCGCTCGGACGACGAGAACCTGCTGAAGTTCGCGGCGGCGTTGCTCAATTGCCCGCTCTCGGTTTTCCTGATCCGCGCGCAGTACGGCGCGTCGAGCTACAACGGCGGCGTGGCGTTCACGAAAGCGATGATCGACGCCTTGCCTGTGCCGAGCTGCGCTTCGGTGCGCAGCGAGGTCGCCGACTGCGTGACCCGATTGCTGCACGCCGAGCAGTCCGGATGCAACGCGCCGGAAGTCGACGACATCGCGCGCGAGATAGATCGACGCCTTTACCAGGCCTTTGGCCTGTCGCCAGAGGAGATCGACCTCGTGGAAGGCCACACTGGCTCGATCGTGCGCGAGGCAAACTGACCGGGCAGCCCGGCGACGGCGTCCCGGCGAGTCGGCTAGTCTTGCTCATCCTCGCGCAGAGCAGACATCATGGAACGGCTTCGATTCTTCAGTGCTTCCGACGAGAGCAGCGTGCTGACGCTATCGATCGCCACGACGTTGGTGATCGCCTTCATCGGCATTCTGTTCGGCCTGATCTCCGGCTCGTTTTCCATTGTGTTCGACGGCGTCTATTCGCTCGTCGACGCGAGCATGAGCGCGCTCGCACTCGCCGTCGTGCGCCTGATCACTTCCTATGCTGTCAACGTCGACCTGCCGCGCAAATGGCGCGAGCGTTTCACTATGGGCTTCTGGCATCTCGAACCCATGGTGCTCGGGCTCAACAGCACGCTGCTCGTGGGCGTGGCCGTCTATGCGCTGATCAACGGCGTCACCAACCTGCTCTCCGGCGGCCACGAGTTGCACTTCGGCCCTGCGCTGGTCTACGCCGTGCTCACCGTAAGCGCCTGCGTTGCGATGGCGGTGTTCGAATCGCGCGCGAACCGCCGGATCCACTCGGATTTCGTGCGCCTCGATATCAAGTCGTGGATCATGTCCGCAGGCATCACGGCGGCGCTGCTCGTCGCCTTCAGCGTCGGCTATGCGATTCAGGGAACCGCGTGGGAGCACCTCACGCCCTATGTCGACCCGGCGGCGCTCGTGGTGGTGTGCGTCGTGATCATTCCGATTCCGCTCGCGGAAATCCGCCAGGCCCTGCTGGACGTGTTGCTCGTCGCGCCCCCGGATCTCAAGCAGCATGTCGATGCCGTCGCGAAACGCTTCGTCGAGCGCTACGCCTTCGAGTATTACCGGGCTTATGTCGCGAAGGTGGGCCGCTCCCGCGAAATCGAGCTGTATTTCGTCGTGCCGCCCGACATGCCGGCGAAGCGCATCGCCGAATGGGACGCGATCCGTGACGAAATTGGCCGGGCCATAGGCGGGGACGAATCGCACCGCTGGCTCACGATCATGTTCACGAGCGATCCGGAATGGGCGGAGTGATGAATCTGGCGCGGGCGGGCGCAGAAAGCACAAAGGGTTACGTGAGATTCACGTAACCCTTTGTCTTGAATGTGGTGCCGGCTGCAGGACTCGAACCCGCCACCTGATGATTACAAATCAACTGCTCTACCAGATGAGCTAAGCCGGCGTAGCCCGCTATTCTACTTCATTTCACGATCTTGAGGTGGCCCTTGCCGCCCTTGTTGCCGCCGTCGTCATCCTTGTCGGCAGCGCGCGTCACAACCGGCGCAGCGGGTTCCTCGGCAGGCTCGTCGCGCACTGCTTGTGCCTCATGCGCTTCGGCTTCTTCGTGGTCCTCGGAGGACAGCACGTCGTCCGCGTCGCCAGGCGGCGACTCGACCGGGAACGCCATGCCCTGACCGTTCTCGCGCGCGTAGATCGCGAGTACGTTCGACACCGGCACCTCGATCTTGTGCGACTTGCCCGAGAAGCGCGCGTGGAACTCGATCATCTCGTTGCCCATCTGCAGCTGGCTCGTCGCCTCGAAGCTGATGTTCAGCACGATCTCGCCGTCACGCACGAACTGGCGCGGCACGCGCGTGCGGTTATCGACCCGCACCGCGATGTGCGGCGTGAAGCCGTTGTCGGTGCACCACTCGTACAGCGCGCGCAGCAAATACGGCTTGGTGGAAATCTCTTGCATCAACAATCCTTTCACGAGGCGGCGTCCACACCCACGCTGCGTACGCCGCCTCTGTTACCTGCAACTGCCAGGATACTGCTTAACGGCGCATGACCTTTTCAGACGGCGTCAGCGCTTCGATATACGCCGGACGGCTGAAAATGCGCTCAGCATACTTCATGAGCGGCGCGGCATTCTTCGACAGCTCGATGCCGTAGTGGTCGAGGCGCCACAGCAGCGGCGCGATTGCGACGTCGAGCATCGAGAACTCTTCGCCCAGCATGTACTTGTTCTTCAGGAAGATCGGCGCGAGCTGCGTGAGGCGGTCGCGGATCGCGAGGCGCGCCTTCTCGTGGTTCTTCTCGGCCGCCTTGCCCTTCTCGTTTTCGAGCGTGCTCACGTGCACGAACAGTTCCTTCTCGAAGTTGAGCAGGAACAGACGCGCGCGGGCGCGCTGGACCGGGTCGGCCGGCATCAGCTGAGGATGCGGGAAGCGCTCGTCGATGTACTCGTTGATGATGTTCGACTCGTACAGAATCAGGTCGCGCTCGACCAGAATCGGCACCTGACCGTACGGATTCATCACGGCGATGTCTTCCGGTTTGTTGAACAGGTCGACGTCGCGGATTTCGAAGTCCATGCCCTTTTCGAACAACACCAGCCGGCAGCGCTGGGAGAACGGGCAGGTAGTGCCGGAGTACAGAACCATCATGATTTACATTTCCTCAATAAACCCAAAAGGCCAGCGGGCGAAAAAACCGCCTGACGGTCCCTGAACCGTCAGACGGCATCTCGTCGCACCGGCCCCACGTCGGTCAGGACGTGCCTATTTGATATCTTTCCAGTACGCGGCGTTCAATCGCCACGCGAAAAAGCTCAAGACGCCGAGGAACAGGAGCACCCACACGCCAAGCTGCCTGCGGGTTTTCTGCTCGGGTTCGGCCATCCAGCCGAGGTAGGCCACCAGGTCGGCCACGTCGGCATCATAATCCACAGGCGATAGCGTTCCAGGCGTGACCTGCTGGAACCCCGCAAAGCGACGGACTTTTTCCCCGGTTTCCTCGTCCGTCGTGTCCTCGAACTTCGCCGTGCGTATGCCCTGCAACTGCCACAGCACGTGCGGCATGCTCACGTTTTCGAACACCAGATTGTTCCAGCCGGTCGGCCGCGTATCGTCGCGGTAGAAGCTGCGCAGGTACGTGTACAGCCAGTCGCGCCCTTTCGCCCGCGCTTCCACGGAGAGGTCCGGCGGCGCTACGCCGAACCACGCCTTCGCGTCGTCCGGGCGCATCGCGATGGACATCGTGTTGCCGACCTTGTCGGTCGTAAACAACAGATTATCTTCGATTTGCTTCTGCGGAATGCCTAGAACCTGCAACCGGCTGTAGCGCATCAAGTTCGCACTATGGCAATTCAGACAATAGTTTACAAACAATTTGGCGCCGTGTTGCAGCGAAGCAAGATTTTCGCCGTTATCGGGAGCGCGGTCGAGCGGAATGTTTTCCTGCGCCGCCACTGATCCGACCCCAAAGGCACATGAGAGCGCCAGCGCGGCCAAGCCGGCCCGGACGCTCGCCTTCACGAGCGTCGAAAAAAGAGAACGTTTCGTCATATCTTCCTCGCTCGTCAATTAATGGGGCTTGAACCGCACGCGCTCGGGCGGCTGCTTGAAAGTGCCAAGCGGCGTCCAGAACGGCATGCCGAGGAAGAAAGCGAAGTAGACGAGCGCGCAGATCTGGGCGATCAGCGTGGCCGCCGGCGATGGCGGCTTCGTGCCAAGGAACGCGAGCGTCAGGAACGCCAGCACGAAGATGCCGAGAAATACCTTGTGGAAGAACGGCCGGTAACGGATCGACTTCACCGGCGAGCGGTCGAGCCACGGCAGGAAAAAGAGCGAGATCACCGCCGTACCCATCACCACCACGCCCCAGAACTTCGACTCGGTGAAGTACATGGCGAGGATCACGAGCACCGCCAGCACCGGCAGCCCGGCGCGCCATTTGCCGCGGGCGCGCACCAGCGCGAGCAGCCCGAGCAGCGCGATCACGATCATCAGCACGATCTTGAACGGGTCGGTGGTGGCGCGCAGCATCGCGTAGAAAGCCGTGAAGTACCAGACCGGCGCGATTTCGGGCGGCGTTTGCAGCGGGTTGGCCGGCACGAAGTTGTTCGCCTCGAGGAAGTAGCCGCCCATCTCCGGTGCGAAGAACACGATCGCCGCGAAGATCATCAGGAAGATGCACACGCCCATGAAGTCGTGCACCGAGTAGTACGGATGGAACGGGATGCCGTCGAGCGGCACGCCGTTCGCGTCCTTTTTCGCCTTGATCTCGATGCCGTCCGGGTTGTTCGAGCCCACTTCGTGCAACGCGATGATGTGACAGATCACGAGCCCGACCAGCACCAGCGGAATGGCGATCACGTGGAACGCGAAGAAGCGGTTCAGCGTGACGTCCGACACCACGTAGTCGCCGCGAATCCACAGCGAGAGGTCCGGGCCGATGAAGGGAATCGCCGAGAACAGGTTCACGATCACCTGCGCGCCCCAGAACGACATCTGGCCCCATGGCAGCAGGTAGCCGAAGAACGCTTCGGCCATCAGGCACAGGAAGATCGCGCAGCCGAAGATCCACACGAGCTCGCGCGGCTTGCGGTACGAGCCGTACAGAAGCCCGCGGAACATGTGCAGATACACGACCACGAAGAACATCGAAGCGCCCGTGGAGTGCATGTAGCGGATGAGCCAGCCCCACGGCACCTCGCGCATGATGTACTCGACCGACGCGAACGCGAGCGTCGCATCGGGCTTGTAGTTCATGGTGAGGAAAATGCCGGTGATGATCTGGTTCACCAGCACGAGCAATGCGAGCGAGCCGAAGAAGTACCAGAAGTTGAAGTTCTTCGGCGCGTAGTACTCGGAAGCGTGAGCGCGCCAGCTCGCCGTCATTGGAAAGCGCTTGTCGATCCAGCCTTGCAGCCCGGCCGTCTCCACCACTTCCTTTTCGGTTCCCGTCGCCATTACGCTTCTCCTTTTTCGTCCTTGCCGATCACGATCTGCGTCGGGGACGCGAACATGTAGCGGGGAATGTCGAGGTTTTGCGGCGCCGGCTTGTTCTTGAACACGCGGCCGGAGAGATCGTAGGTGGAGCCGTGGCACGGGCACAGGAAGCCGCCTGGCCAGCTGTCGGGCAGGTTCGGCTGCGGGCCTTCCTGGAAGCGCGGTGTCGGCGTGCAGCCCAGATGGGTGCAGACGGCCACCGCCACGAGAATGTTCTGATGCTCGGCGCGCGAACGGAATTCGTTCATGCAGTACTCCGGCATCGGCATCGAGAACGGATGTTCGGAGTTCGGATCGGCCAGATCGGGATCGGCCTTCTTGACGTCGGCCATCATGCGATCCGTGCGGTTGAGGATCCACACGGGCTTGCCGCGCCAGGCGACGGTCATCATCGAGCCGGGCTGCAGATTCGTGATATCGGCTTCGACGGGCGCGCCGGCGGCGCGGGCTTTTTCGGATGGTGCAAAGGACCCTACGAAAGGTACGACAGTGGCCACGCCTCCAATGCCACCTGCTACGGACGTCGCAATCAGCCAGGTTCGGCGGCTGCCATCGACGCGGTCATTCTCGTTGTCTCGCATCACATCGCCCCACTTCTGAGTTGGATTTTTCCGTCACGCCAGCTTACCCGCGGTGCTGCCGAACGCTAGTTTGCTCGAATGGAGTTGGCATTTACAAGGGGCGTTCTCGAAAAAGCCTCGGAAGTCCTTGATATCTCGGGGTTTTCCCGCAGAAAAGAGGGCCACTTTCTTTTCAGTTTGTAAATGCCTCATGAATAAAACGATGCTGCGCCACGACAATTTGCGCCGAATTCGCAATCAAACGGGATTGTCGATATCGATGAAAAGATGCTCGATATTGAAGGCCTCCGAGAGGTGCGCGCCGACCGCCTGGACACCGAAGCGCTCGGTTGCGTGATGGCCCGCGGCGAGGAATGCCACGCCGCTTTCCGCCGACGTGTGCGTGATCTGCTCGGAGATCTCGCCGGTGAGGAAGACGTCGGCGCCGGCGTCGATCGCGGCCTCGAAGAGACTTTGCGCCGCACCCGTGCACCAGGCCACGCGGCGCAGTTGCCAATCGGGGTCGCCGAGCACGAGCGGCGTGCGGCCGAGCGTCTGCTCGACCTCGGCAGTGAAGTGCGCGAGCGTGATCGGCATTGGCAGCGTCGCCATCCAGCCAAGATCCTGCTCGCCGAAGCGTTGTTCGCCGATCCAGCCGAATCTCGCGCCCAACTGCGCGTTATTGCCCAGTTCGGGATGGCTGTCGAGCGGCAGATGGTAGGCGAACAGGTTGATATCGTTCGCGAGCAGCGTCTTCAGACGCCGGTACTTGCGGCCCGTAATTTGCGGTGCTTCGTTCTTCCAGAAGTAACCGTGGTGCACGAGCACGGCGTCGGCGCCCCACTCGAGCGCGGCTTCGAGGAAGGCGAGCGAAGCGGTCACGCCCGTGGCGATCTTCTCCACGCGACGCCGCCCTTCGACCTGCAGGCCATTGGGGCAGTAGTCCTTGAACCGCGCGGATTCCAGAAGATTGTTCAGATACAATTCCAGTTCGATCCGATCCATATAATCCTCTAATCTTCAGATGCTTAGACGCTTTTGGCTGTTCTTCGCCCAGGCGGTGACGGTCCTGCTGGCGTTGATGTTCATCATCGCCACGCTCAAACCGCAGTGGCTGCAGCACCAGGGGCAGTTCGGCAAACAGCTTGCCGAGCCGATCGTTGCACTGCGGGAAGTGGCGCCAGGCATCGGTGGAGGCGCCGCCCAGGGCTCCTATGCGGACGCCGCCCAGAAGGCAATGCCCGCGGTCGTCAACGTGTTCTCGAGCAAGGATGGGTCGCTGCCGCCCGACCCCCGCCAGAACGATCCGCTATTTCGCTACTTCTTCGGCGATCGCAACAAAAACCAGAAGCAGCAGGAGCAGCCTGCCGCCAACCTCGGTTCGGGCGTCATTGTCAGTCCGGACGGTTACATTCTAACGAACCAGCACGTAATCGACGGCGCAGACCAGATCGAAATCGCGCTTTCCGACGGCCGCACCACCAACGCCAAGGTGATCGGCATCGACCCGGAAACCGATCTCGCGGTGCTCAAGATCAATCTGCCGAACCTGCCCACCATCACGCTCGGCCGCATGGACCAGACGCGCGTGGGCGACGTCGTGCTCGCCATCGGCAACCCGTTCGGCGTGGGCCAGACGGTCACGATGGGCATCATCAGCGCGCTGGGCCGCAATCACCTCGGCATCAACACGTTCGAGAACTTCATCCAAACGGACGCGCCGATCAATCCGGGCAATTCGGGCGGCGCGCTCGTCGACGTGAACGGCAACCTGCTCGGCATCAACACGGCCATCTACTCGCGCTCGGGCGGCTCGCTCGGCATCGGCTTCGCGATCCCCGTTTCCACGGCGCGCAGCGTGCTGGAGAGCATCATCACTTCGGGTTCGGTCACGCGCGGCTGGATCGGCGTGGAGCCACAGGACGTGACGCCGGAGATCGCCGATTCGTTCGGGCTGAAGGAGAAGTCGGGTGCGATCGTCGCGGGCGTGCTGCAGGGCGGCCCCGCCGACAAGGCCGGCATCAAGCCGGGCGACGTCCTGACCTCGGTGAACGGTGAGGCCATCACCGACACCACGCGCCTTTTGAACGTCATCGCGCAGATCAAGCCGGGCACGGACGCGAAGATCCACCTCGTGCGCAAGAACAGGGACATGGATCTCGACGTGCTGATCGGCAAGCGCCCGCCGCCGCCGAAGCAGCCGGCACAGGAAGACGGCGAAGGCGACGACGACGGCGGTTGATATCTCACCGCGGGCAGGGCATCGCGCCCTGCCCGCGTCTGGGCTCACAACCGGAAAAACGAAAAGGCCGCGAACGTGGGTTCGCGGCCTTTTGCTTTCCTGCGGCTTTTCTCCGCCAAGCCAGCGGGGCTAGCTCGCCGCCTGGCTCTCGTCCGCGGGCTTCTTCTCGCCCGTACCGATGAAGATACGCGCCGCGATGATGCCCGCCTCGTAGAGGAGGATGAGCGGCAGCGCGAGAATGAGTTGCGAGAACACGTCCGGCGGCGTCACCACGGCCGCGACGATGAACGCGCCGACGATCACGTAGGGGCGGATCTGCTTGAGCTTCTTCACGGTGACCACGCCCATGCGCACGAGCAGCACGACGATGATCGGCACCTCGAAGGTCACGCCGAACGCGATGAACATGGTGAGCACGAAGCTCAGGTAATTGTCGATGTCGGTCGTCATCTCCGCGCCGAGCGGCGCGTTGTAGTGCGCCATCACGCGGAAGATGGTCGGGAACACCACGAAATACGCGAACGCCATGCCGCACAGGAAGAGCGTGTAGCTGCTCGCCACGAGCGGCGCGACGAGCTTCTTTTCGTGCTGGTATAGGCCAGGGGCCACGAACGCCCAGATCTGGTAGAGCACGACCGGCAGCGCGATCACGAAGGCCACGAGCATCGTGACCTTCATGGGCACGAAGAACGAGCCGGTCACGTCGGTGACGATCATCTTGCCGTCGCGCGGCAGGTTCTGCATGAGCGGACGCGCAAGCAGACGGAATATGTCGGGCGCCCAGTAGACGAGCCCGACGAACACGACGATCACGGCAATGCCTGCGCGAATGATACGGTCGCGCAGCTCGACGAGATGGGAAATGAAGGTCTCTTCGGAGCCTTCTTCCAGTTTTTGCTGGGGGTCGCTCACACCGGCCCTCTGTTGGAAATGGACATGCGCAAAGGCGGATCCGCGTCAGAAGAACCGCGTGGGCCGGCGCAAGCTCGCCGGCGTGTGCTGTGCCACGCGTGCAGCGCCCGATTGCACCCGCATGCGGCGCAGCGTGGCGCGTTTGTACCAGACAGGCGCGGCGCTCTGCTTCACGCGCCAGTTCTTGCGTTTCGCGCCGCTCGCGCCCGCGTTGCCGGAGCGCCATCCCGATTGCGTGGCGACGCCGTCCATGGCATTGGCGGCAGCGCCTTCCAGGCTGGCAGGATCCGCGCCGCCTGCGATGCTCGGCGACACCGACGTACCCGCGTTCCACGCGTCGTTCAACTCGGTTTCATGCTTGCGCAGATTGTCCTGAACGTTCTTCTCGACGTTCTGCGCCGCCGCTTCGAACTCGGTCTTCATGCGGCGCAACTCATCGAGTTCGATCTCGCGCGTGACTTCCGCCTTGACGTCGTTGATATAGCGCTGCGCGCGTCCGAACAGCGCGCCCGCCGTGCGGGCGACACGCGGCAGCCGCTCCGGCCCGAGAACGACCAGCGCAACGACGCCGATCAGCGCCATCTTGGTTAAGCCGAGATCGAGCATGAATGGAGTTTTCCGTCAGCCTTGGCTGCCTTGGTGGAAACAAGCGGGAAACAAGCGGAAAAACACGTGGCGGCGAAGAAAACGGCCGCCACGCGTTTTAGCGGTAGTCGTTCGAGCGCTGCGTCTTGTCCTTGGCTTCGACGTCGACTGCACCGCCGTCGGCCGGGAGTTCGCGCTTCTGCGTGTCGGCACCGGCGCCTTCGCTCTCGCGCATGCCTTCCTTGAAACCCTTCACCGCACCGCCCAGATCGCTACCGATATTGCGCAGCTTCTTGGTGCCGAAGACGAGCGCAACGATCAACAAGACGATCAGCCAGTGCCAAATGCTCAACGAACCCATGATTGACTCTCTCCTTAACCCCGCCGCCGCGCGAGGTGCGCGACGCGATAAATTGTGCCTGTTCGATGTTGCATGGACGTGGCGTGCGACCCTTTAGTGCAACCCTTTAGCGCGACGCTCTAGTGAAACTCACGCCATCCGTCATTTATACCGACTTTCACCGCCGCCGGCACTCAGCCCATGCGGTGCCACGGACGCGGCCCAGCCAGCAAATGCGCGTGCAGATGGTAGACCTCCTGCCCGCCGCCCGGCCCCGTATTCACCACCGTGCGAAACCCGGTTTCGCCGCCCGTGTACGAAACGCCCAACTCCTTGGCGAGCCGTGCGACCAATACAAACATTCTACCAAGCAGCGGTGCGTCGTTTTCACCGCAATCGGCAAGGGTGGAAATATGCTGGCGCGGAATCACGAGGACGTGTGTTTCGGCTGCTGGGCGGATGTCGCGGAAGGCGACGAACTCGTCGTCCTCGTACACCCGCGTGCTTGGAATATGGCCGTCGGCGATCTTGCAGAAGAGACAGGTGCTGCGGTCGTGACTCATGGTGCTCCTGGTGAGCAAAGCCGCAAGCGCGCCCGTTGCCCTCAAAACCAGGCGCGCGGGTTGTGCAGCGGCTTGTTGTCGTACAAGTACAGCCAGCCTTTGATGATACGGTACAACGTCCAGATTGCGACAGCCCACAAAATTGGAATACCGACCAGCACGAAGATGAGCACGCCGCCGATCAGATGGCCGGCCAGTCCGAGCCAGAACGTGCGGATTTGCCACGTGAAGTGCTGCTCATAGGGCGTGCCGAGCGCTTCGTCGCGTTTGAGGTAATTCAGGATGATCGCCACCAGCACCGAAATGCCGCCGGTCAGCCAGTACACCGCATAGAGCGCGTACAGCACGTGCGTGAAAGTGCGCAGGCTGCGCAAACGGTCCGCGTCGACGCCGTTGCGGTACGAAGGGGGCGGATAGTCGCCAGACGTGGACATGTGGTTCATCTCCCTCTGTAGAACGATGTACGCGGCGCAGTGCCTCAGTCGCCGTTCTCTTCGCGCTCGCGGCTCTTGCGCAGCGCCTTTTCTTCGAGACCCGAAAGGCCTTCGCGGCGTTCCAGCTCAGCGAGCACGTCGGCGGGACTCAGATCAAAGTGCGAGAGCGTGACGAGGCAATGGAACCACAGGTCGGCCATCTCGCCGACCAGCGCCTTCGGTGCGCCGCCTTGCCGCACGTCCTTCGCGGCCAGCACGACTTCGGTCGCCTCTTCGCCGACTTTCTTGAGCACCGCGTCGTCGCCCTTGTGAAAGAGGCGCGCGACGTAGGAGGCGTCCGGA
Organism: Paraburkholderia guartelaensis; assembly: GCF_004353905.1. Classification (GTDB taxonomy): domain Bacteria; phylum Pseudomonadota; class Gammaproteobacteria; order Burkholderiales; family Burkholderiaceae; genus Paraburkholderia; species Paraburkholderia guartelaensis. The sequence continues at coordinate 54,349 of NZ_SMOD01000026.1, forward strand.
TCGCCGCCCTTGCGGCTGTCGATCACCGCCGCGAGGCGCAGCAGGGTGTCGTTGGTGTTCAGTTGCGTCATTTGTAGATGTGTTCGGGGTCTTTCAGCACCGGGTCGACGGCCACCCAGCGGCCTTCGTCGACGGTGCCTTCGAATTGCTGGAAAAAGCACGAGTGGCGGCCCGTGTGGCACGCGATGCCCGAGACCTGCTCGATCTTGAGCAGCACGACGTCTTCGTCGCAGTCGAGGCGGATGTCGCTCACGTGCTGCACGTGGCCCGACTCCTCACCCTTGAACCACAGGCGCTGGCGCGAGCGCGAGAAGTACACGGCGCGGCGCAGCTCGACGGTCTTGGCGAGCGCTTCGCGGTTCATCCACGCGAACATCAGCACGTCGCCCGTGGTGGCTTCCTGCGCGATCACGGGCACGAGGCCGTTGGCGTCCCAGTTGACCTTGTCGAGCCAGTTGGCATTGGCAAGGTCGTTGTCGGGTTTGCCGGTTTGAGTGTTGCTCATCGCGTTACATCCTCACCGAAATGCCCTGGTCGGCCATGAAGCGCTTCGCCTCGCCCACCGTGTGCTCGCCATAGTGGAAGATGCTCGCGGCCAGCACGGCGTCGGCATGGCCCTTGACGATGCCGTCCGCGAGATCCTGCAGGCCGCCCACGCCGCCCGAGGCGATTACGGGAATCGGCACCGCGTCGGACACCGCGCACGTGAGGTCGAGGTCGAAGCCGCTCTTCGTGCCGTCGCGGTCCATGCTCGTGAGCAGGATTTCGCCCGCGCCCAGCTCGGCCATCTTGCGCGCCCATTCCACGGCGTCGATGCCCGTGGCCTTGCGCCCGCCGTGCGTGAACACTTCCCAGCGCGCGGGTTCGCCCGGTGCCGAAGTCCGCTTCGCGTCGATGGCGACGACGATGCACTGCGAGCCGTATTTGTCGGCGGAATCGCGCACGAGCTGCGGATTGGCGACCGCCGACGAGTTCATGCTGACCTTGTCCGCGCCGGCGTTGAGCAGGCGCCGCACGTCCGCCACGGCGCGCACGCCGCCGCCCACGGTGAGCGGAATGAAGACCTGCGAAGCCACCGCCTCGATGATCGGCAGGATCAGGTCGCGCTGGTCGGAGGTCGCGGTGATGTCGAGGAACGTGAGTTCGTCTGCGCCCTGGTCGTCGTAGCGGCGCGCGATTTCGACGGGGTCGCCCGCGTCGCGCAGTTCGACGAAATTGACGCCCTTGACGACGCGCCCGGCGGTGACGTCGAGGCAGGGGATGATGCGTTTGGGTAGAGCCATGATCTTGCCGAAGTTGCCAGTCGGTGTGTGTGCGGCGAGCACCTTTCGCGAGAAGGCTGCCGGCCCCGGTTCGGGCGTGGCGCGCAGCCCATTGTCGCGCGCTTTGCGCCCTGCCTTGCGCCTCGAGGCGAAATTATCCCGCGCGAGCGCCAGTCCCCATCGAGATGGCGGCGCAGCGCCAAAAACAAAAGGCCTCCAGTGACGGAGGCCGGCATTCGACGCTTTACGCGTCGTCCGATTCGCGCAGGCTGTCTGCGCGCGTTTGTGCGGCGGCGAAATCGAGGTCGCCCGAGTAGATCGCGCGGCCGCAGATCACGCCTTCCACGCCTTCGTCCTCGACTTCGCACAGTGCGTCGATATCGCCGAGATTGGAAAGCCCGCCGCTCGCGATGATCGGAATCTTCACCGCGCGCGCGAGGCGCACCGTCGCTTCGATGTTGATGCCCTGAAGCATGCCGTCCCGGCCGATGTCGGTGTAGATGATCGACTCGACGCCGTAGTCCTCGAACTTGCGCGCGAGGTCGACGACTTCGTGACCGGTGAGCTTGCTCCAGCCGTCGGTCGCGACCTTGCCGTCTTTCGCGTCGAGGCCCACGATGATATGGCCCCCGAATGCGGTGCACGCTTCCTGGAGGAAGCCCGGATTCTTCACGGCGGCGGTGCCGATGATCACATAGGACAGGCCGTCGTCGAGATAACGCTCGATGGTGTCGAGGTCGCGGATGCCGCCGCCGAGCTGCACGGGGATCTCGTCGCCGACTTCGCGGATGATCTCGCGAATCGCGTCTTCGTTCTTCGGCTTGCCGGCGAACGCGCCGTTGAGGTCGACGAGGTGCAGGCGCCGCGCGCCGCGCTCGACCCAGTGTCGGGCCATAGCCGCCGGTTCCTCGGAGAAAATCGTCGCCTGGTCCATATCGCCTTGTTTGAGGCGCACGCAGTGACCGTCTTTGAGATCGATGGCCGGAATCAGCAGCATAGCTTCGGGTGTATCTGGGAATGAGGTTGAAGTCTGCAGCGCCGGCGGAAAAAAGGCCCGATCCGACGCCGTTTCGCTAGTTTAGTACAACTCTTTCGGCGGCCTTGCTGTCGCAAATCGAATGCCGCAATCCTCGTGCGCGAAGACGGCAGCGAGCGTCAGCGCCGCAGGAAATCAGGGGTTCCAGTGGACGAAGTTGCGATAGACGCGCAAGCCCGCAGCGGCGCTCTTTTCCGGGTGGAATTGGGTGGCGAAGATGTTATCCCGCGCCACTGCCGAGGTAAAGGGCGCGCCGTACGGCGTTTCGCCCACGGTGTGCGCGTCATCCGCCGGAACCACATAGTAGCTGTGCACGAAGTAGAAGAAGCTTTCGTCCGGCACGCCGTCCCACAGCGCGTGCGCGCGAGCCTGGCGCACGCGGTTCCAGCCCATTTGCGGGACCTTGAAGCGCGAGCCGTCGTCCTGCAGCTGGCCTTCCAGATCGAAGCGCACGACCTTGCCGGGCAACAGGCCGAGGCCCTTCGTGTCGCCTTCCGCACTCCAGTCGAACAGCATTTGCTCGCCCACGCACACACCCATGAGCGGCTTCGTGCGCGAGGCTTCGAGCACGGCGTCCTGCAGGCCCGACTCGGCAAGGCTGCGCATGCAGTCGGGCATCGCACCCTGCCCCGGCAGCACCACACGGTCGGCGGCACGAATCGCCTCGGGACGCTCGACGATGGCCACGTCCGCTTCCGGCGCGGCCTGCCTCAGCGCCTGGGCCACCGAACGCAGGTTGCCCATTCCATAGTCAACAATCGCAATTGAAGTTTTCATCTCGAATCCGGCCTGCTCAAAAGGCCTTGCCCTTGGCTGTGTGGACGCATGCGCGCCGCGATGTGCCCTGATCTGCCTTCGAAGCCGTCAATGTACGCCAGTCGGCGCGTGCGAGCCCATAAGCCGAATGGCTAATGTGGCGCGCACGCCGCATGTGGGCGACGGCCCCGGCGCGGCGCGCCCGAAGTCCTGCTCCGGCACGCGCCGGCACAGTGCGCGCAACGCGGCCCGCCTTCTGGTCGGTGAGAGGCGTCGCTTAGAGGCTGCCCTTCGTCGACGGAATCTTGCCCGCCTGACGTTCGTCCAGTTCGGCGGCCTGGCGCAGCGCGCGGCCGAATGCCTTGAACACGGTTTCCATCTGATGGTGCGCGTTGAGGCCGCGCAGATTGTCGATGTGCAGCGTCACGCCCGCATGGTTCACGAAGCCGCGGAAAAATTCGATCGAGAGGTCGACGTCGAACGTGCCGATGCGCGCGCGCGTGAACGGCACGTGGAACTCGAGGCCCGGACGGCCGGAGAAGTCGATCACGACGCGCGAGAGCGCTTCGTCGAGCGGCACATAGGCGTGGCCGTATCGGCGAATGCCCTTCTTGTCGCCGATGGCCTGCGCCACCGCCTGGCCGAGCGTGATGCCGACGTCTTCCACCGTATGGTGGTCGTCGATATGCGTGTCGCCATGCGCCTCGATCTCGAGATCGATCAGACCGTGTCGTGCGATCTGGTCGAGCATGTGGTCGAGAAACGGCACGCCGGTCGCGAGCTTTTGCTCGCCGGTGCCGTCCAGATTGAGTTTCACGCGGATTTGCGTTTCGCTTGTGTTGCGAACGACTTGCGCGACGCGCATGGCAATTTCCTTCAAACAGCCCGTAACAGGAGAGTGGGAGAACGAAGCTTCGGCCTAACGCAGCACGAGCTTCAGGGCAGCGAGCAATTGCGCGTTTTCGTCGGGGGTGCCAACGGTCAGGCGCACACAGTTCGCAAGCAATGGGTGCATTTTACCCACGTTTTTGATCAGAATCCGGGCAGACAGCAGCGTGTCAAAAACCGCCGCCGCGTCGGGCACGCGCACGAGCAGGAAATTGCCCGCACTTTCGAACACCTCGGCGCCCGGCAGCTTCGCCACTTCAGCGGCCAGCGTCGCCCGTTGCGCGCGCAATTCGGCGGCCTGCGCATCGAGCACGTCGACATGGTCGAGCAGTAGATCCGCCGCCGCTTGCGTGAGGACGTTCACGTTGTAGGGCGGACGCACCTTGTCGAACTCGTTGAGCCACGAGGGACGCCCGGCCAGATAGCCGAGGCGGATGCCTGCGAGCCCGAGCTTCGACATCGTGCGCATCACAACCACGTTGTCGAACTCGCCCGCGCGCGGCATCCAGCTTTGCATCGCGAACGGCTGGTAGGCCTCGTCGATCACCACGAGGCTCTTCGCCTCTTCAGCAGCTGCGATCACACGCTCGATGTCGGCGTCGTCGAACAGCGTGCCCGTCGGATTGTTCGGGTAGGCCAGCCAGACCACGGCGGGCGTGTGCTCCGCGATGGCCGCAAGCGTCGCTTCTAGGTCGAGCGTGAAGTCGGTCTTCAGCGGCACGCCGACGAACTCCAGCTGCGCGAACTTCGCCGACATTGCATACATGACGAAGCCCGGCACCGGCGCGAGCACCTTCGCGCCCGGCTTCGCGCACGCCATCGTGATCATGCTGATGATCTCGTCCGAGCCGTTGCCGAGCAGTACGTCGCAGTCGGCGGGCACGCGCATCGTCTCTTTGAGCTTCGCGATCAGCGCTTCGGGGCGCGGCGCGGGATAGCGGTTGAGCGCGACCGCCGCGAGGCGCTCGCCCAGAAGCGCGGCAAGGTCGGCGGGCAGGGCAAACGGATTCTCCATGGCGTCGAGCTTCACGAAACCGGAAGCGTCGGGCACGGGGTAACTCGTCATCGCGAGCACGTCGCGACGGATGATGTCTTGTGGTGTCGTCATGTCGAAAGGCGGCTCGCGAAAAGCGGGGCCGCCGGCACGGGCAGCTCGGCAAGCCGGCTGCCCTGGTTATCGTCGTGGTCTCTGCTGCGCGTGGGTCAAACTGAAGGCCAACTGCTGCGTCCCGCGCGGCGTCTCCATGCTGCGCGGCGGCTCGTTCAACCGGCTTCTGCCGGTTGCGAGGCGTGCCTTACACCTGCTTCATGCGGAATTCGGCGCTGCGCGCGTGGGCCTGCAGGCCTTCGCCGTAAGCCAGCTCGGCCGCGATCTCGCCGAGCGTTTGCGCGCCTTCCGCGCTCACCTCGATGAGGCTCGAACGCTTGATGAAATCATAGACGCCAAGCGGCGACGAGAAACGTGCGGTACGAGACGTAGGCAACACGTGATTCGGCCCCGCGCAGTAGTCGCCGAGGCTTTCGCTCGTGTAGCGGCCAAGGAAGATCGCGCCCGCGTGGCGGATTTCGGCGCCCCACTTCTGCGGCTCCAGCGCCGAAATTTCGAGGTGCTCCGGCGCGATCTCGTTGGCGATGGCGCAGGCCTCGGCCATGTCGCGCACCTTCACGAGCGCGCCGCGGTTCGTGAGCGACGTGGCGATGACTTCGGCGCGCGGCATGGCGGGCAGCATCTCGTCGATGGCGTCTTCCACGCGCTTGATGAAGCCTTGGTCCGGGCACAGCAGGATGGACTGCGCGAGCTCGTCGTGCTCGGCCTGCGAGAACAGGTCCATAGCCACCCAGCGCGGATCGGTCGTGCCGTCGCAAATCACGAGAATTTCCGAGGGGCCCGCGATCATGTCGATGCCGACCGTGCCGAACACGCGGCGCTTGGCCGAAGCGACATAGGCGTTGCCCGGGCCGCAAATCTTGTCGACGGCCGGGATCGTATCCGTGCCGTACGCGAGCGCCGCCACGGCCTGCGCACCGCCGATCGTGAACACGCGATCGACGCCGCCGAGCAGCGCCGCCGCCAGCACGAGCGGGTTCTTCACGCCGTCCGGCGTGGGCACGACCATGATGATTTCGCGCACGCCCGCGACCCGCGCGGGAATCGCGTTCATCAGCACGGACGACGGATACGCGGCCTTGCCGCCGGGCACATAAAGGCCCACGCGGTCGAGCGGCGTGACCTTCTGGCCGAGCACCGTGCCGTCGGATTCGGTGTATTGCCAGCTATGCGAACCGCATTCGATGCGCTGCTTCTCGTGGTAGCCGCGCACGCGCGCCGCCGCCGCTTCGAGCGCCGCGCGCTGCTTGGGCTCGAGGCTCTCCAGCGCCGCTTCGAGTTCGCTGAACGGCAGTTCGAGCGCCGCGACGCTCGGGGCGGCCAGGCGGTCGAAGCGGTTGGTGTAGTCGAGCACGGCGGCGTCGCCGCGCGCCTTCACATCGGCGAGAATCTGCGCGACGGAGCGCTCGATGGCCTCGTCCTCGCTCGCCTCGAAGGCGAGCACCGCGTGCAGCGCCTTTTTGAAGCCTTCGGCGCTGGAATCGAGTTTGCGCATCGTGATAGCCATGCTGGTATCCATCCGTTACGTTTGTGCGCGCCGCGCCGTTTGAGGCGCACTGCGCGCGAGGCGGCGCGTCATTGCGCCTGCCCTTTGCTCCTGATCTGTCAGCTCGCCTGCGTGCCGCGCGACGCGCGTTCGAACGCGTCGATGATCGGCCGCAGCGCGGCGCGCTTGAGCTTGAGCGCCGCCTGATTCACGACGAGGCGCGACGAGATCTCCATGATCTCCTCGACCTCGACCAGATTGTTCGCGCGCAGCGTGCCGCCCGTGCTGACGAGGTCGACGATCGCGTCGGCGAGACCCACGAGCGGCGCGAGTTCCATCGAGCCGTACAGCTTGATGAGGTCGACGTGCACGCCCTTGGCTGCAAAGTGCTGGCGCGCGGCTTCCGTGTACTTGGTCGCCACGCGCAGGCGCGCGCCCTGGCGCACCGCATTCGCGTAGTCGAAACCGCCCTTCACGGCCACCGAAAGACGGCAGCGCGCGATGTCGAGATCGATCGGCTGATACAGGCCGCCGCCGCCGTGCTCGTTGAGCACGTCCTTGCCCGCCACGCCGAAGTCGGCCGCGCCGTACTCCACGTAGGTGGGCACGTCGGTCGCGCGCACGATGATCACGCGCAGGTTCGGGTCGGTGGTCGGCAGGATGAGCTTGCGCGAGGTTTCCGGGTCTTCAGTCACATGCACGCCGGCTGCGGCGAGAAGCGGCATCGTCTCTTCGAAGATGCGGCCTTTCGAGAGCGCAAGCGTGAGCGGCGCGCTGGCCGCGGCCGCCGGCGTGGGCTTGGACTCGACCGTGCTCATTGCGCGCTCCCCTTGATCCGCTTCACGTTCGCGCCGATCTTCGTGAGCTTCTCTTCCATGCGGTCGTAGCCGCGGTCGAGGTGATAGATGCGGTCGATCAGCGTTTCGCCGTCAGCGCAAAGACCCGCGATCACGAGGCTGGCCGATGCGCGCAGGTCGGTTGCCATCACCTTCGCGCCCGAGAGCTTCTCGACACCGGCGACGAGCGCCGTCTTGCCGTCGATCGTGATGTGGGCGCCCAGGCGATTCAGTTCCTGCACGTGCATGAAGCGGTTTTCGAAGATGTTTTCGACCACTTGCGAGGTGCCGTCCGCGATCGTGTTGAGCGCCATGAACTGCGCCTGCATGTCGGTCGGGAACGCCGGGTATTCGGAGGTGCGCACGTTCACGGCGCGCGCGCGCTCGTGCATGCGCACGCGCATCCAGTCGTCGCCCTCTTCGATCGTCACGCCGGCTTCGCGTAGCTTGTCGGTGACGGCGTCGAGGATGTGCGGACGCACGTGGCGCAGCGTGACGTCGCCGCCCGCGGCCGCGACCGCGCACAGGAACGTGCCCGCTTCGATACGGTCCGGAATGACGGTGTGGTGCGCGCCGTGGAGCTTGTCCACGCCCTGGATCACGAGGCGGTCCGTGCCGATGCCTTCGATCTTGGCGCCCATCGCCACGAGCAGGTGCGCGAGGTCGCCCACTTCGGGCTCGCGCGCGGCGTTCTCGATCACCGTTTCGCCCTCGGCGAGCACGGCGGCCATCAGCAGGTTTTCCGTGCCGGTGACCGTGATCATGTCGGTGACGATGCGCGCGCCCTTCAGGCGCTTCGCGCGCGCCTCGATGAAGCCGTGCTCGATGTTGATCTCGGCGCCCATTGCCTGCAGGCCCTTGATGTGCTGGTCCACGGGGCGCGCGCCGATCGCGCAGCCGCCCGGCAGCGACACCTTCGCCTCGCCAAAGCGCGCGACGAGCGGCCCGAGCACGAGGATCGACGCGCGCATGGTCTTCACGAGCTCATACGGCGCGACGAGATTGTTCACCTTCGAGGCGTCGAGCTGCACGCGCGCGCCATGCTGCTCGGTGCGCACGCCCATCTGGCCAAGCAGCTTGAGCGTGGTGCGCACGTCCTGAAGGTCGGGCACGTTGTCGAGATGAACGGGTTCCGCGCTCAGAAGGCCTGCGCAGAGAATGGGCAGCGCCGCATTCTTTGCACCGGAAACAGCCACTTCCCCTGCGAGCTTCTGCCCGCCGACGATGACGAGTTTATCCATGCCTGAGGTTTCCTGATCGGTGCGGCCGGCTTGCGGGGTCGCTTGATGTTGAGCTGCGCCGCTCGCGGCGGCGTCTTTGTCCTGGGTGATTCGCACTGAGATTCCAGATTATGCGTTCTGCCATTCGGCGGGCGTGAGCGTCTTCATGCTGAGCGCGTGGATTTCCTCGCGCATGCGGTCGCCGAGCGCCGCGTAGACGAGCTGATGGCGCTGGATCAAGCGCTTGCCGTCGAATGCTGAGGAGACGATCGTCGCGAAGAAGTGCTGGCCATCGCCTTCGACTTCGAGGTGCTCGCACGCGAGCCCAGCCGAGATGTACTGCTTGATCTGTTCCGGAGTCGGCAACATGAGTATGGCTCCTGCTTAGTGACGCAGCTTGTACCCGCTCGCGAGCAAACGCATGGCGAGCGTGGCCAGCGCCACGAAAAACACGAAAACGATCGAAAGGCTCACGAGCGGGTTGATGTCGGACAGGCCGAAGAACCCAAAGCGGAAGCCATCGATCATGTAAAAGAACGGATTGAGCCGCGACACTTCGCGCCACAGGGGCGGCAGCGTATGCGTCGAATAAAACACGCCCGAAAGAAACGTGAGCGGCATGATGAGAAAGTTCTGAAACGCCGCGAGCTGGTCGAACTTCTCCGCCCAGATCCCGGCGATCAGGCCGAGCGTGCCGAGGATCGCCGAGCCGAGCACCGCGAACGCGAGGATGTAGAACGGCGCGGCGAAGCTCATCGGAATGAACCAGATCGTCACGACGAACACGCCCGCGCCAACGGCGAGGCCGCGCACGATCGAAGCGAGCACGTAAGCACCGAACATCTCCCATGCAGCGAGCGGCGGCAACAGCACGAATACGAGATTGCCCGTGATCTTCGACTGGATCAACGACGACGAGCTATTCGCAAAGGCGTTCTGCAACACACTCATCATCACGAGGCCGGGAATCAGGAAGCTCGTGTACTCCACGCCAGGATACACCTCGACGTGGCCGCGCAGCGCATGGCCGAAGATCGTGAGATAGAGCAGCGCGGTAATGACGGGCGCAAGCACGGTCTGGAAGGCGACCTTCCAGAAACGCAGCACTTCCTTGTAGAACAGCGTACGAAAACCGCTCATGCGAGACCCTCGACCACTTCAGGACCGTTCATCACCTGCACGAAGACATCCTCCAGATCGGCCTTGCGCACTTCCACTTCCTCGAGCTTGCAGCCGTTCGCGCGGCACCTGGCCAGGATGCGCTCCACGTCGTCGTAGCTCGCAAGGCGCAGCAGATGCTGGTGCGGGCTGGCGTTGGAAGGATCGACTTCGAGCGCGCGCAGATCGCTCGGCAGCGCGCCTTCCGAGAAGCGCAGGAACAGCTGCGTGCCCGCGAAGCGCTGCAGCAGCGCGCTCGTGCGCTCCAGCGCGACCATCTCGCCGCGCCGGAGCATGGCGATGCGGTCGCACAACTGCTCGGCTTCTTCGAGATAGTGCGTGGTGAGCACGATGGTGTGCCCTTCGCGGTTCAGGCGCGCGATGAACTTCCAGAGCGTCTGGCGCAGTTCCACGTCCACGCCGGCGGTGGGTTCGTCGAGCACGATCACGGGCGGCCGGTGCACGAGCGCCTGCGCCACGAGCACGCGGCGCTTCATGCCGCCGGACAGCGCGCGCATGTTCACGTCGGCTTTCTCGGTGAGATCGAGATTGGCCATGACTTCGTCGATCCACGCGTCGTTGTTGCGCAGGCCGAAGTAGCCGGACTGGATGCGCAGTGTCTCGCGGACGGTAAAGAACGGATCGAACACCAGTTCCTGCGGCACGACGCCGAGGTTGCGGCGCGCGTTGCGGTAGTCGGCGACGACATCGTGGCCGCGTACGGCGATCGAGCCCTCGTCCGCGCGCGCTAGGCCGGCAAGAATGCTGATGAGCGTCGTCTTGCCCGCGCCGTTCGGGCCGAGCAGCCCGAAGAACTCGCCGTCTTCGACCGTGAAGCTGACGCCCTTGAGCGCCTGAAGCGACTTGTAGCGCTTCTTGACGTTACGGATTTCTATGGCTGGCATGACTAATACGCCGCCCGTTTGCGAACGGCGCGGCTCAAGAGTGCATCAATGCTGCGGGGAGGACCGGAATTGGGGACGGCTTATGAGGCCGGCTTTGCTGTCTCAGTGCACGCTTAGTACATACCAAGCGGTGCTTTTTGCGCAGAGGCAGCGCCCAAAAAACGGTTGATTATAGGCCAAGTCGGAAAGCGCGGCCTGGCCCTGGAGGGGAACGGCGTCGGCCCGGCAGTGCGGCGTGATACCGCTCGAACGCTAGCGTCCGGCCAGGCGACGCGGGTCAATGTCGCTCGTTGAGAAGCGTATCGACGCCGTAGGCGCGCGCGAGAGAGGCGAGCGCGGGGGGCATATTGAGCACAGCGAGGGGAGCGCCGCGCTCACGCGCGGCACGCTGCCATGCGATCAGCACGGCGAGCGCCGACGAATCGAACTGGGTGAGCGCCGCGCAGTCGACGGCGGTTGCGCCCGCCGAGATCTGCGCGAACCCGGCCGAGAGCGCGGCCTTTGCGCTCTCGTGGGTCAGGTTGGCGCCGGTAGCGAAGCGCTCGCTCACGAGGTCGCCTTACCCGATGCGAGTTGCTCGTTACGCTGCGTGAGGAACTGGATCAGGCCGTCCACGCCGCCTTGCTGGATCTTTTCCTGGAACTGCTGCTGGTACGCCTGGATGAGCCACGCGCCAAGCACGTTGATGTCATACACGCGCCAGCCTTGCGGCGTCTTGTAGAGACGGTAGTCGAGCTCGATCGGCTGGCCACCGTTCATGACCGTCGAACGGACCACGACGTCGGTGTCGTCCGGGTTCGCGCGGAACGGCTTGTACTGGATCTGCTGGTCGCGCACCTGGGCGAGCGCGCCCGAGTACGTGCGGATCAGCAGCGTCTTGAACTGCTCGATGACCTGTTGTTGCTGCTCCGGCGTAGCCGTGCGCCAGTTGCGGCCCATTGCGAGCTGCGTGGTGCGGCGGAAGTCGGTGTACGGCAGGATCTTTTCGTTCACGAGCTGCGTGATCTTGCTGATGTCGCCGGACTGGATGGACTTGTCACCCTTGATCTGGCTCATGACCTGCTGCGTGACCGTCTGGACCATCGCGTCGGGATTGCTGCTGTCTACCGTCTGGGCGAACGCGCCGCCGGCAAACGAAAGAAACATGGCGAAAAACGGGTACAGAAAGAATTTTTTCATATCGAGTCCTGCTAGTTGGGGGACATCGCCCCGTTGGAGCCAACGATATCACGCGAGATCTATCCCGCTATGTCAAAAACTGCCAGCAAAGTGCGACAAGCGTTTCTGCTTGTTACGTCAGACGTATAGGTCAGACGAACGCTCCGGCGAGGCGTTTCACCACGCCGGAGCGCAGCGCTCAGCGCAGACGCAGCATGCTCGGGAAGCCGATGCGCGCGGGCGGGATCATCTGGTCGCCCGGCACCGTGGTTTCCGAGGCGCCCGCCGGCGCCGCGGCGCCAGCCGGGCCTTCCAGCGTGGCCGGAGCGGTCATTGCGCCGGGGGTTGCGGGCACTGTGCTGGCCCCATTCGGCGTGGCCGCAGGCGCAGTGCCCGAAGCGGGAGCCGCTGCACCGGCAGCCGCACCCGAAGCGGGAGCCGACGCACCGGCAGCCGCGCCTTCGTCGGTGTCGTCGTACTTCGGCAGCGGCGCGCCATCGCCGTAATCCGGCAGGTTACTGTCAGACGACGCACGGCCATCCGACAGCAGGTAGCGACGGCGCTGCAGATAGGCGTTGCGGATGAACGAGTACTTGTCGATCGCCGCGCCTTCGAGCAGGTCGCTCGCGCCAAGCAGGTTGGCGCGCGTGCTCACCACGTTCAGGCCGTAAAGGCCCCACGACAGCGCGGCCGGATCCACATAGGTGAGCGGATTGATGAAGTAGTTGGGCACGAGGCCCACGCCGTCACGCACCGTGCTCGGACCGAACAGGGGCAGCACGAGGTACGGGCCGGGCGGCACGCCATAGTGGCCGAGCGTGAGACCGAAGTCCTGGTTGTGCTTGGGCAGCTTCGCGAGCGTCGCGACGTCGAACAGGCCGCCCAGGCCGAAGACCGTGTTGATCACGATCCGCATGATGTCCTCGACACCATCGGTGATCTTCAGCTGCAAGAAGTTGTTCGCGGCGTTGTACACGTCGCCGATGTTCGCGAAGAAGTTCGTCACGCTGTCGCGCACGGGCTGTGGCGTCACCTTCACGTAGCCCTGCGCAACCGGCTTGAGCGCGTACGTGTCAACCTTGTCGTTGAACGTGTACACCGTGCGGTTGAACCCTTCCCATGGATCTTCCTTCGACGGCGTCTGCACCGTCGAACATCCCCCGAGTGCAAGCGCTGCGACGCCAAGCGTGATGGCGCGCATGCGTATGGTCGTCATTCTCTTTTTCTCCTTCTTATTGGGCCGCCGAAGCCGCCGGTGCCGCCGAAGCAGCCGGTGCAGGCGCCGGGGCCGGTGCGGGCGCGGGTGCCGCAGCAGGCGCCGCATCCGTGCTCGCGCCGCTGGACGGCTTCGCGGCGCCCGAATCGGCCGCCTTGCTATAGAGGAACTGGCCGATCAGGTTCTCGAGCACGATGGCGGACTGCGTCATCGAAATCGTGTCGCCAGCCTTGAGCATTTCCGAATCGCCGCCCGGCTCGAGGCCGATGTACTGCTCGCCGAGCAGACCGGACGTCAGGATCTTCGCCGACGTGTCCTTCGGAAACTGGTACTGCTGGTCGAGGTTGATCGTCACCAGCGCCTGATACGTGTTGGAGTCGAAGCCGATCGAGGCCACCCGGCCCACGGTCACGCCCGCGCTCTTCACCGGCGCGCGCGGCTTCAGGCCGCCGATATTGTCGAACTTGAGCTTCACCGGGTAGGTGGACTGGAACGACAGCGAACTCATGTTGCCGGCCTTCAGCGCGAGAAACAGCAGCGCGATAAAGCCCAGCACCACAAACAGGCCGACCCAGAAGTCGAGAGCATTCTTTTTCATCGTCATCCCAATGAGAATCCGTTGCGGCGTCGCTCACATGCGCGCCGCGCCGCCGGGTCGCTGCCCGGCGTCTTTAGCTGAACATCAGCGCGGTGAGCAGGAAGTCGAGGCCGAGCACCGCGAGCGACGCGTACACGACCGTCTTGGTGGTCGCGCGCGACACGCCCTCGGGCGTGGGCTTCGCCTCATAGCCCTGATAGAGCGCGGTGAACGTCACGGCAAAGCCGAACACGATGCTTTTCACCACGCCGTTGCCCACGTCGGTCCAGACGTCCACGCCGCCCTGCATTTGCGACCAGAACGCGCCGGCGTCCACGCCGATCAGCACCACGCCCACCACGTAGCCGCCCAGAATGCCGACCGCGCTGAAGATGGCCGCGAGGATCGGCATGGCGATCACGCCCGCCCACATGCGCGGCGCGACCACCACGCGCACGGGGTCCACCGCCATCATCTCCATGGCCGTGAGCTGCTCGCCCGCCTTCATGAGGCCGATCTCGGCCGTGAGCGACGTGCCCGCGCGGCCCGCGAACAGCAGCGCGGTGACGACGGGCCCGAGCTCACGCACGAGCGAAAGCGCGACCAGCAGCCCGAGCGCCTGCTCGGAGCCGTAGCGGTTGAGCGTGTAATAGCCCTGCAGCCCGAGCACGAAGCCCACGAACAGGCCCGACACGGCAATGATCAAGAGCGAATAATTGCCGACGAAGTGGATCTGCTTCGTGACAAGACGCGGCCGGCGCAGCAGCGGGAAGAATTCGAGGACGAGCCGCACGAAAAAGCGCGTGGCATGCCCCGCGCGCGCGATCGTTTCGAGCACGGTGCGCCCGATCGAACTGATGGCGCCGATCATGAGCGGCCTCCGCCAATGCCGAAGTCCGCTTCGAGCGGCAAGTTCGACGGGTAATGGAACCGGAACGGGCCGTCCGGCGCGCCGTCGATGAACTGGCGCACGATCGGGTCGGTCGAGGCGCGCAGCTCGGCCGGCGTGCCCTGTGCCTGCACCTGGCCGTTGGCCATGAAATACACGTAGTCGGCGATCGCGAACGACTCGGGCACGTCGTGCGTGACGAGGATCGAGGTTGCGCCGAGCGCGTCGTTGAGCGTGCGGATGAGGTTCGCGGTGATGCCGAGCGAAATCGGGTCGAGACCCGCGAACGGCTCGTCGTACATCATGAGTTCGGGATCGAGCGCGATGGCGCGCGCAAGCGCCACGCGACGCGCCATGCCGCCGGAGATTTCCGAAGGCGCCAGGTCGCGCGCGCCACGCAGGCCGACGGCGTTGAGCTTCATGAGCACGAGGTCGCGGATCAGCTCTTCAGGCAGGTCGGTGTGCTCGCGCAGGGCGAACGCGACGTTCTCGAACACCGACATGTCGGTGAAGAGCGCGCCGAACTGGAAGAGCATGCCCATCTTGCGGCGCAGGGCGTAGAGGCCGTCGCGCGATTGCGCGCCGACGTCCTGGCCGCCGAACAGCACCTGGCCGCGCTGGGCGCGAACGAGGCCGCCGATCAGACGCAGCACTGTCGTTTTTCCGCCACCGGAACCGCCCATCACTGCCACTACCCGACCGCGCGGGAAGCGCATGTTCAGGCCGGACAGGACGAGCCGGTCGCCGTAGCCGAAGTCGACGTCGCGCAGCTCCAGTAGGGTCTCAGAGGTTGAGGGCACGTGGTCTGACAGTCCATTTACACGAAGGCGGGATTATAGGGCCATCGTGGAAAACCTGCCGTGACGCCCCTAGTCCCGTTGATGTAAGCCGCAATCGCCCGCTGCTGCGGGTTGCGGCCCCCTCGGCCCCGGGTCGCGCACGAGGCGCAGCCCGATGCCAGGGCGGACCATTATTGCGTAAACGCGTTGCGCAATGCAGCAACCGCGGCAGCCGGGTCGGCCGCCTCGGTCACGGCGCGCACTACCGCCGCGCTGCCGGCGCCCGTGGCGAGCACTTCGGGCAGCACATTGCCGTCGATGCCGCCGATCGCCACCATCGGCACGACGCCGTCCAGCAGCTTCACGTAGCGGGCGAGGCGCGCGAGGCCCTGGGGGGCCGTGGGCATGGCCTTGGTCGTGGTGGCGAAGACGGCGCCGCACGCAAGGTAGCTCGGACGGAAATGAAGCGCCGTGAGCATTTCGAAGTAGCCGTGCGTCGAGAGGCCGAGACGCACGCCAGCCGCCGCGATCGCGCCGAGGTCGGCTTCGCGCAGATCTTCCTGGCCGAGGTGCACGCCATAAGCGCCGGCCGCGACGGCCTCCTGCCAGTGATCGTTGATGAAAAGCTGCGCGTCGTGCTTGCGCCCCGCCGCGACGCAGCGCTCGATTTCGCTCGCGAGCGCTGCAGACTTCGGCTGCTTGCTGCGCAGCTGCACCGTCTTCACGCCGTAGTCGAGCACGCGCTCGACCCAGTCGGCCGTGGGCAGTACCGGATACAAGCCAAGCTTTGCGGGACACGGCGCAAACGGCTGCGCGGGCGCGGCGGGCAGGCCCAGCACGCGCGGAAAACGCTTGATGTCGACGGGCCAGGCGTCGGCCTGCTGCTCGTCGCCGTCGCGCCAGGCGAGCGCGAGCACGAGCGCGTCGTGCGGATCGAAGCCGCAGTCGAGGAAGGCCGCCAGCGCCGGGATCCAGTCCTCCGCCAGTTCGCCTTCGAGCGCGTAACGCTCGCCGCCCAGATGCAGCGTGGCGCGCGCCGCCTTCGGGTTTTCGCCCGCGGCTTCGATCACGCCCGCGCCGTCGGTCATCCAGCGTGCGATGTTGGCGAGATGCGGCGCCGCGTCGGTCACGACGATCAGATCGCCGCCATTGGGCGCGTCGGGCGGCGTGAGACAGATGCGCCACGGCGCGTGCGTGGGCTGCCAGTCGCCCAGGCGCGCGCGGATGCGCTCGGCCGTTTCGGTGAGCTCGTCGGCGGGCGGCCAGAACAGTTCGCGGTCCTGCAGTCGCAGCGTCTCAGTCATCGCTTGTCTCCATCCTGGTGCCAGAAAGGCATGCCGACGACGGGCGTGCTCGCGACCGCCGCTTCGCGCTCGGCCATCGGTCCGGCGAGAAACGCGGCGCGCCCCGCCTCCACGCCCAGCGCGAACGCGCGCGCCATCGCCTCGGGGTGCGTGGCCTGCGATACGGCCGTGTTGAGCAGCACGCCGTCGAAGCCCCACTCCATCACCTGGCACGCGTGCGAAGGCACGCCCAGGCCCGCGTCGACGATGAGCGGCACATCGGGCAAGCGCTCGCGCAGCACGCGCAAGCCGTAGGGGTTGATCACGCCCTTGCCGGTGCCGATCGGCGCGCCCCATGGCATCAGCGCCTCGCAACCCGCGTCGAGCAGACGCCGGCCGATCACGAGATCCTCGGTGCAATACGGCAGCACCTTGAAGCCGTCCTTCACGAGACGCGACGCGGCCTCGATCAGGCCGACCGGGTCGGGCTGCAGCGTGTAGTCGTCGCCGATCAGTTCGAGCTTGATCCAGTCGGTTTCGAAGACTTCGCGCGCCATGTGCGCCGTCGTCACCGCCTCGTTGACGGTGAGGCAGCCGGCCGTGTTCGGCAGGAGCGGCACGCCGTGACCCTTGAGCAGGTCGAAGAAGCCGGCCTCGGCGGTGCCCTCGTTCATCTGGCGGCGCAGCGCGACGGTGATCATGCCGGGGCGCGCGGCGGCCATCGAGTCGGCGAGCGACTGCAGCGACGGATAGCGCGACGTGCCGAGCAGCACGCGGCTCGCGAAGGTTTCGCCGTAGAGCGTGAGCGCGTCGGCGGTAGAAGTGGTGGTCATGGGTTGGAATCCTTGGCGGTGTCGTGAAAGCGCTCGCCGTATATGCGATGCGCGCGACCGGTGGCTTGGGCGAGCGAGGCTCAGCCGCCGGCCACGGGGCTCACGACGTCGAGGCGGTCGCCCGCCTGGAGCGAGCGCGCGCCATGCTGGGTGCGCGCCACGAAATCGCCGTTCAGCGCGACGGCGAACGGCGGACGCGCGCCAAATGCGGCGAGCGCATCGGCGACAGTCGCACCCTCGGGCAGCGTGATCGGCTTCTGGTTGATTTGAATGTCCATGGCAAATACGTTCTCAAACTGCGGATTGTTTCTGGTGAGGCGTCAGGCCGGCTCGTGCGCGCCCTGCGCGTGCAGCATGTCGCCCCAGCGCGACGCGCGGCGCAGCGACTCGAAAGAATCGGCGTCGCTTACGCGGCCGTCGAGCAGCGCCTGGGCGAAGCGCGCGGCTTCGTCGGCGACTTCCGGCGCGATCATGAAGCCGTGCCGATAGAGGCCGTTCACGCGCAGCGTGGTCTTGCCGTCCCAGATGAGCGCCGGGCGGTGGTCGGGCAGCGTCGGGCGGCACTGCGTGTTCAACTCGAGGATGCGCGCCTCGCCGAACGCCGGATGCACCGCAAACGCCGCGCTCAGCAGTTCGAGCGCCGAGCGCACGCTCACGGGCGAACGGTCCTCGCCTTCGATCTCGGTCGCGCCGATCACGAAGACATCGTTTTCCTTGGGCGCGATATAGAGCGGATAGCGCGGATGCAGGAGCCGCACCGGGCGCGTGAGCGTGATGCCCGGCGCGTGCACGCGCGCGACTTCGCCGCGAATGCCGCGCAAACCCGGCAGCGAAGGTTTGGCGCCCAGCCCGCGGCAGTCGATCGTCACGCGCGCGGGCGGCGGATTGGCCTCGTCGACCGTGGTGTGCCAGTGGGTTTCCACGCCACGCGCGGCGAGACCCGCCGCCAGCGCGGCCAGGGCCTGGCGATTGTCGAGCTGGCCCTCGCCTTCGAGCAGCCAGCCGCGTGCGAAGCGCCCGGCGAGTGCCGGTTCGGCGGCGTCGAGCTGCGCACCGGCGAGCGAGACGAAGTTGGCGTCGGCGAGAGAACGCGGCGCGTTGGCGCGCACGCGTCGCTCGAAGAGCGGCGCTTCGGTGCGATCGGCGCTATGCCAGACCACGAGTGTGCCGTTGCGCTGGAAGAACACGGGCTCCGGCAACTCGGCCAGGATGCGCGGCCAGGTTTCGAGCGACGCGACGCCAAGCTCGGTAATGAGCATCTCGGCGACAGCGGCCTCCGCGAGCGGCGCGAGCATGGCCGCCGCGACCCAGGCCGCGGCTTCGCCGCCTTCGGGGCCGCCGCGCTCGTAAAGCGCGACGCGATGGCCCTCGCCGGCAAGACGCCATGCGACGAGCCGGCCGCTCAGGCCACCGCCGAGCACGGCGAAGTCGGGCACGTTGCCCACGCTATGGTTGCGGGCGCGGCTCATGACGACGCTCCCTCAGGCGAGGCGAACGGCAAGGCGAACGCGATAAAAATCGGGGAACAAAGAGAATAGGCGGTCATCGTATCCTTTCCGTACGGCAGCAGCAGACGTACCCAAGGACGAAACCGGCTGGCAAGGCCGACCGTGGAGGCTATGCGGCGCAGACGGCCCGATACGGAATGCGTATACGAACCCAAGCGCCCAAAGCGCAGCCCGGCGGGAATCCTGGCGCCCCCGCCTTTTCAAAACCCAGGCTGGGCGCTCCGGTAAGACTTTCTGGAAACTTCCCGCGCCGGTATTACCCGGATCGGGTGCAAAGGGTTTCTCTCAGCCTCACTGGCGGCATGCCCGGCATACCGGTGAAGCACCCCTGTTTCGTCAACGACGATTAGACCACAAAACGCGCGCCGCTCGCAAACCTCGGCGGAGCCGGGAGTGCTCGTCTGGCACAATGCCCTGAACCCGTCTCTTTCGCCTCGCAGGCCCGCGCGGTGAGACAATGGGCGCCACGCTACGGCCGCGCCGGCGTGCGCTTTTGTCTCGACGCCAGGCGCCGCTTTTGGCTCCGCCTTCGAGCCGTTAAGACTCACTTAAGCGCCCGACGACAGAATCGCTGCAAAAATCGCTGCAACGCTGCCGCCGTGCGGCGCGCGGCGCATGCCCCCAGCGGGCCGCCACACCTTCAGGACGCACATGACCAACCAACCTGCCCGCGCCACGCCCGATCAGAACGAGCATCAGAAGATCACCGCGTGGAGCCTGATCAAGCCCTACTGGGTCTCCGAGGAACGCTGGATCGCCTGGGGCCTGCTCGTCGCGATCATCGTGATGAACCTGCTCGTCGTGTGGATCAACGTGCGCCTGAACGGCTGGAGCGCGGAGTTCTACAACGCGTTGCAGGCCAAGGACGTCAAGCGCTTCCCGCCGCTGTTGATGACCTTCACCGAGCTGGCGTTCGGCTTCATCATCCTCGCGGTGTATGGCCGCTATCTGCGCCAGATGCTCGGCTTTCGCTGGCGTCAATGGCTCACCACACGGTTCCTGAGCGAGTGGCTCGGCAAGGGCGCGTTCTACCGCATCGAGCGCGACCGCCTCGCCGACAACCCCGACCAGCGGATCAGCGACGACCTCCAGTCGTTCGCCACGACCACGCTCTCGCTCACGCTCGACCTGCTCTCGACGGTCGTCACGCTCATCTCGTTCATCACGATCCTGTGGACGCTCGCGGGCGCGCTCACCGTCACGCTGGGCGGGCAGCCGCTCGCGATTCCGGGCTACATGGTCTGGGCCGCCGCGCTCTATGCCGTGTTCGGCTCGCTCGTGATCCAGAAAGTCGGCCACCCGCTCGTGTCGATCAACTATCAACAACAAAAGGTGGAAGCGGACTTCCGCTTCGGCCTGATCCGGCTGCGCGAAAACGCCGAGCAGATCGCCCTCTACGACGGCATGGACACCGAGCGCGGCAACGCGCAAGGCCTCTTCGCGCACATCAAGGACAACTGGTGGCGCGTGATGAAGTACACGAAGCGCCTCACCTTCGTGCTGAGCTTCTACGGCCAGATCGCCATCATCTTCCCGCTCGTCGTGGCCGCGCCGCGCTACTTCGCGGGCGCCTTCACGTTCGGCGTGCTGATGCAGATCTCGCAGGCGTTCGGCACCGTGAGCGACTCGTTCTCGTGGTTCATCAACAGTTACTCGACGCTGGTCGAATGGCGCGCTACCGTGAATCGTCTGCGCGAATTCGTGCGTGTGGTGCACTCGCCGCGCCTTAAGGAATCGGTCTCGCCCGCCACCGAGCACGGCGGCATCAACCTGCACTTCATCGACAACAACGAGCTCGCCACCGAGCACCTCAAGCTCTCGCTGCCCAATGGCACGCCGCTCTCGGAAGTGCGCGACATCGCCATCAAGCCGGGCTCGCGCTGGCTCGTACGCGGCCCCTCGGGCGCGGGCAAGAGCACGCTGATACGCGCGCTTGCGGGCCTCTGGCCGTTCGGCGAAGGCTCGATCGACGCCCCTGTCGATGCGCGCATGATGTTCATCCCGCAGCAGAGCTATCTGCCCATCGGCACGCTCAAGGCGGCGCTCACCTACCCCTCGCCCGCCGACGACTACAGCGACGAAGACTGCCGCGAAGCGCTGCGTGCCTGCCGCCTCGAAGAGTACGTGGATCGTCTCGGCGAATCGGCGCACTGGACGCGCGTGCTCTCGCCGGGCGAGCAGCAACGCCTCGCCGGCGCGCGCGTGCTGCTGCACAAGCCCGACTATCTGTTCCTCGACGAAGCGACGAGTGCACTCGACCCCGACAACGAAAGCCGTCTCTACAAGCTGTTCATGGAACGCCTGCCCAAGGCAGCGATCGTGAGCGTCGCGCACCGTGAGTCGCTTGCGGCGTACCACCACGAAACGCTCGAGATCGAGCGCATGCCCGAAGAGCGGGTCGCCGCGTGAGCGAAAGCGCGCTGCGCGTCGTGCTGATCACGGGCGCGGGCTCGGGCATCGGCGCGGCGCTCGCGCGTCGCATCGCGGCGCCGGGTGTGGCGTTGATGCTGCACGCGCGCGGCGCGGATGAGGCATCGCGCGCCCGGCTCGCCGCCGTTGCCGCCGAGTGCGAACAGCGCGGCTCGACCTGCGCCACCGCGTACGGCGATCTCGCGCAGGCCGGCCAGGCGAGCGCGCTCGTGGACGCCACGCTTGCGCAATTCGGCGCGCTCGACCAGCTCGTCGCCAACGCTGGGCATGCGCAGCGCCAAACACTCGCCGCGCTCGACACCGCATCGCTCGAAGGCGCCTTCGCGGCCATGCCCGCGGCATTCGCCGGGCTCGTGCAACGCGCGCAGCCGGCACTGGAACGCTCGGCGCGCGCCCGCGTGGTCGCGCTGAGTTCGTTCGTCGCGCACCGCTACCGCGCCGGCGCGCCGTTCGCCGCCACAGCCGCCGCGAAAGCCGCGCTCGAATCTCTGGCGAAAACCGCAGCGGCAGAGCTGGCGCCGCACGGCGTGACAGTGAACTGCGTCGCGCCCGGCTATACGCGCAAGGACAAGGGCCCCACGCCGGAAAACGCGCCGGTGTGGGAGCGCGCGGCGCAGGAAACGCCGCTCGGCCACGTGGCGGATCCCGCCGATGTCGCCGAACTCATTGCCTTCCTGCTCTCGGACGCCGCCCGCCACATCACCGGCCAGGTGATCCACGTCGACGGCGGGCTCACGCTCTAGCGCCGTGCGGTTCCCGCGCGCCATCGTTCGCTTCCTATCGAACTAAATAACGGAATACAACGATAGCGGGCGCCCCAAAATTGCCCCTCGCCTCAGCACGGTTTCGCACCGTAAAATACCCCTCCAGCACACCGGAGACGGGCCGCGTTGCACCGCCCAGCCCTTCAGCGCCAAGCGCACACGCCACCCAACGCGTGTGCGCCAGCCGGGTCGCTTGCGCAGCACATGCCGCTCACCCGGTTCGTTGCGCGCACAACAAATATGGGGGAAGACACGCGATGGGCTACTTTCAATGGTTCACCGAGTTGAACGCGCGCGAGCGACGCACGCTCTACGCGGGATTCGGCGGCTACGCCGTCGACGCGTTCGACTTCATGATCTACTCGTTCCTGATCCCGACGCTCATCGCGACCTGGGGCATGACCAAGAGCGAGGCCGGCATGATCGCGACCAGCTCGCTGATCTCCTCGGCGATCGGCGGCTGGCTCGCCGGCATCCTCGCCGACCGCTACGGCCGCGTGCGCGTGCTGCAGTGGACCATCGCCACCTTCGCGGTCTTCACCTGCCTCTCCGGCTTCACGCATTCGTTCTGGCAACTGCTCGCCACGCGCACGCTGCAGGGCATCGGCTTTGGCGGCGAATGGACGGTCGTCACGATGATGATGGCCGAAACGATCCGCTCGCCGCAGCATCGCGCCAAGGCCGTGGGCACGGTGCAGAGCAGCTGGTCGTTCGGCTGGGGCGCGGCCGCCATCCTGTACTGGGCCTTCTTCGCCCTGCTACCTGAGGAATACGCGTGGCGCGCGTGCTTCTGGATCGGCATCGTGCCTGCGCTCTGGATTCTCTATGTGCGCCGCAACGTGAGCGACCCCGACGTGTTCGTCGCCACGCGCCGGGCGCGCGAAAGCGGCGCGGTGCAAAGCCACTTCATGCAGATCTTCGCGCCCGCGCATCTTGCCACCACCCTGCTCGGCAGCGCGCTGTGCACCGGCATGCTCGGCGGCTACTATGCGATCACCACGTGGCTGCCCACCTATCTCAAGACGGTGCGCCATCTCTCTGTGTTCAACACGAGCGGCTACCTGATCGTGCTGATCGTCGGCTCGTTCACGGGCTACATCGTCGGCGCGATCCTGTGCGACAAGATCGGCCGGCGCGCCTCGTTCATCCTGTTTGCCATCGGCTCGTTTGCGCTCGGCATGGCCTACACGATGCTGCCCATCACCGACACTGCCATGCTCCTGCTCGGCTTTCCGCTCGGCATCGTCGTGCAAGGCATTTTCGCGGGCGTGGGCGCGTATCTCTCGGAGCTCTACCCCAACGCGATCCGCGGCTCGGGCCAGGGCTTCTGCTACAACCTCGGGCGCGGGCTCGGCTCGTTTTTCCCCATTCTCGTGGGCACGTTCGCTCAGACCACTTCGCTCGTGAAGGCGATCGGCGCGGTGGCCGGCGCGGGCTATCTGCTCGTGATCGTCGCGGCGCTGTGCCTGCCGGAGACGAAGGGCAAGGCGCTGACCGAGGAAGTGCCTGCTGCCGGGAGCGAGCAAGCGTCTGCGGAGTCCACTGCACGATGAGCGCGAACATGCTGCAATACCGACCGTCCCTCCCTGTTGTGCGACCGGCATGAAGACGATCGTCCTCGGCGCCGGTGTGATCGGCGTCGCTACTGCGTACTATCTGAGCGAACGAGGCTGCGACGTCACGGTCGTCGAACGGGAACCGGGCGTCGCGCTCGGCACGAGCTTCGGCAACGCCGGCGTCATCGCACCCGGCTATGTCACGCCGTGGGCCGCGCCCGGCATGCCCGCCAAGCTCATCAAGTATCTGCTCAAGCCCACCTCGCCGCTCATCTTCCGGCCCACGCTCGACGCCGCGCAGTGGCGCTGGATCGCGCGCTGGCTGCGCGAATGCGATCTCGCGCGCTTTCGCGTGAACAAGCAGCGCATGCAGCGCATCGCCTATTACAGCCGTGAATGCCTGCACGCGTTTCGCGCCACGCACGCGTTCGAGTACGGGCGCAGCCAGGGCTATCTCCAGCTCTTTCGCAGCGACTACGACCTCGAACTCGCGCAACCGGCGCTCGGCGTGTTGCGCGATGCGGGCATCGTCTATCGCGAACTCGATGCCACCGCCTGCGCGCAGGTCGAGCCGGGGCTCGCCTGGTCACGAGTGAAACCGGTGGCGGGCGTCTATCTGCCCGAAGACGAGGCCGGCGACTGTGCACGCTTCACGCGCGAACTGCGCTCCGTCTGCGAATCACGCGGCGTCACGTTTTTGTTCGATACCGAAGTGCTCGCGCTCGAAGCCGCGGGCGGCAAGGTGAGCGGCGTGCGCGTGCGCGCGGTGCCCGGACGGCGCACGGCGAACAACCGCCGCGAGCTGCGGGAGCAGCGACGTGAGGAACGCCGCGCGCCCGCTCAGGTGCTGCGCCCCGCCGACCTGAACGAGGTCGCCGATACCGGACCGCAAACGCTCGCCGCCGACGCCGTGGTGGTCGCACTGGGCGTGGAGAGCGCGGCGCTCGTCGCGCCGCTTGGCGTGCGGGTGCCGCTGTATCCGGTGAAGGGCTATTCGGCCACGCTGCCCGTGGTCGACGAGCAGAAGGCCCCGCGCGCCGCGCTCATGGACGAGTCGCTCAAGACAGCGATCACGCGCTTCGGCCCGTATCTGCGTGTGGCGGGGACGGCGGAACTGGGCGACCACCGCGCGACGCTGCGCGAACAGGCGCTGCAAACGCTCATGAAGGTGCTCGACGACTGGTTCCCGCACGCCGCGACGCCTTCCTCGGCGCAATTCTGGGTGGGGCGCCGACCGATGGTGCCGGACGGCGCGCCGCTGCTCGGCACGTCGGGCGTGGATGGCCTGTGGCTGAACGTCGGGCACGGCTCGACAGGCTGGGCGATGTCGATGGGCTCGGGCCGCGTGCTCGCGGATCTCGTCACGCAACGCGTGCCGGAAATCGATCTCGATGGATTGACGCTGGCCCGGTATCGCCCCTAGGCGTCGGCCGAGACTACACAGCGCGACGACACCTCAATCGAGCGCGACGCTCGCCAAAGCCTCGTAGCGCGCGCCCTGCCTCGCCAGCGTGCTCGAATACAGCACCAGCGACTCGAATCGCAACGGCGGCAGCGCTTCCCCGCCGCTTGCCGCCGGTGCGCCCACGGCGTCGCGCGCGAAACGCGCGAGCGTCACGTGCGGGCGGAACGCTCGCGCGTCGAGCGGCAATCCCACGTCTCCCATGAGTGAGCGCACGCGCCAGTCGAGCGCCGTGAACGCGTCCGACATCGCGAGCACGGCCACCATGAGGCGCGGATGCGCGCGTCCAGGCCAGCATTCGATATGCGTGACTTGCGCGGGTGGGATGAGCGGCGCGTGCTCGGCGAGCCGCCGCGAGAGCATGTGCCCCTGGTCGAACGACATCGCGCCGATGAACGTCACTGTCAGATGGAGTTGCGCATAGGGCACGCGCCGCGCATTGGGCGGCACGTCGAGCGCGGCGAGCGCATCGCGCGACGCCGCAGTGGGCGACAGCGCGATGAAGCAGCGCCGCCATTGCTGCGTGTCACGATCGGTCTCGCGGGCTTCGGACATGATCGGCGGGCCTCGTTCGGTCGGGCAATCGCGTCATGGTAACCCTGTCGGGCGCAGACGTAAAAAAGCCGGGTCATCCTTGCGGATGCCCGGCTTTCCAGCTTCGTGTCTCCTGCCGTCTCCCGTGCGTCCCGTCGAATCAACGGGACACACCGGATTTAACGCGGCAGCTCCGAGCTGCCCATCAGGTACGCGTCGACGGAGCGCGCGCACTGACGGCCCTCACGGATCGCCCACACCACGAGCGACTGGCCGCGGCGCATGTCGCCAGCGGTGAAGACCTTGTCGACCGACGTGTAGTACGCCTTCTCGCCTTCGGTCGAGGCACGCACGTTGCCGCGCGCATCCTTCTCGACGCCGAATGCTTCGAGCACAGGCGAAACCGGCTGCGTGAAGCCCATGGCGAGCAGCACGAGATCGGCCTTCATTTCGAATTCCGAGCCCGGCACTTCGACCATCTTGCCGTCCTTCCACTCCACGCGCGCGGCGATAAGCTTCTCGATCTTGCCGTTCTTGCCTTCGAGGCGCTTGGTCGCAACCGACCAGTCACGCGAGCAGCCTTCGTCGTGCGACGACGACGTGCGCAGCTTGATCGGCCAGTACGGCCACACGAGCGGCTTGTTCTCTTCTTCGGGCGGCTGCGGCAGCAGTTCGAACTGCGTGACGCTCTTCGCGCCGTGACGGTTCGAGGTGCCCACGCAGTCGGAACCCGTATCGCCGCCGCCGATCACGACCACGTGCTTGCCCTTGGCGAGCAGCTGGTTCGGCAGCTTGTCGCCGGCGTTGACCTTATTCTGCTGCGGCAGGAACTCCATGGCGTAGTAGATGCCTTCGAGTTCGCGGCCCGGCACCGGCAGATCACGTGGCGTTTCCGAACCGCCTGCGATCACCACGGCGTCGAACTGATCCTTCAGTTCGTCCGGCGAGATCGTTTCCTTCGCCGTATTGCCGATGTACGCGGGCAGTTCGCCCTTGCCGATGAACACGTTGGTGCGGAACGTCACGCCTTCGGCTTCCATCTGGCGCATGCGGCGGTCGATCAGCCACTTCTCCAGCTTGAAGTCGGGGATGCCGTAGCGCAGCAGGCCGCCGATGCGGTCGTTCTTCTCGAACACCGTCACGTCGTGACCGGCGCGCGCAAGCTGTTGTGCGGCGGCGAGGCCCGCGGGGCCCGAACCGACCACGGCAACCTTCTTGCCCGTCTTGTGCTTCGCGACTTGCGGCGCGACCCAGCCTTCGGCCCAGGCCTTGTCGATGATCGCGTGCTCGATCGACTTGATGCCGACCGGGTCGTCGTTGATGCCGAGCGTGCACGCCGCTTCGCAGGGCGCCGGGCAGATACGCCCCGTGAACTCGGGGAAATTGTTCGTGGAATGCAGGACGTCGATCGCGCTCTTCCAGTCCTGGCGGAACACGAGGTCGTTGAAGTCCGGAATGATGTTGTTGACCGGGCAGCCGTTATTGCAGAACGGGATGCCGCAGTCCATGCAGCGTGCGCCCTGGATCTTCGCGTCGGCGTCGGTGAGCGCCGCCACGAATTCCTTGTAGTGCTTCACACGCGTGAGCGGTGCTTCGTACGCCTCATGCTGGCGCTCGAACTCGAGAAAACCGGTTGCCTTACCCATATGGTTCTCGTCTATCTCTATCTATTCGGTGAGGGGACCGCACCCGCCGCCGCTTCAGTGAGCGCGGCGGGCGCTTCGTCTTCGTTCAGTCGTCGTCTTGCGGATCAGGCCGCCAGTTCTTCCTGGTTCGCCTTCTTCGCGCCGAGTTCGCCCAGTGCGCGCTTGTATTCCGTCGGGAACACCTTCACGAACTGGCGGCGCGCCGCATCCCAGTTTTCGAGCAGCGCCTTGGCGCGCGGCGAGCCCGTGAACTGGAAGTGACGCTCGACGAGTCCCTTGAGCAGCGCTTCGTCGGTCTGGCCTGCGTGCCACAGTGCGCGGTCCACGGTGCGCTCCTGTTCGGCCTGTTGCAGGACCGGGTCGAGCGCGACCATCGACTTGTTGCACTTGCCGGCGAACGTGCCGTCCGGGTCGTACACGTAGGCGATACCGCCCGACATGCCCGCCGCGAAGTTACGGCCCGTTTCGCCGAGCACGACCACCGTGCCGCCCGTCATGTATTCGCAGCCGTGGTCGCCCGTGCCTTCGACAACCGCCGTCGCGCCCGAGTTACGCACCGCGAAACGCTCGCCCGCCACGCCGCGCAGGAAGGCTTCGCCTTCGAGTGCGCCGTACATCACCGTGTTGCCGCAGATGATGTTTTCTTCGGACTTGCCGCGGAAGTCGTTGGTCGGACGGATGATGATGCGACCGCCCGACAGGCCCTTGCCGACGTAGTCGTTGCCGTCGCCCACGAGGTCCAGCGTGATGCCACGTGCGAGGAACGCGCCGAAGCTCTGACCCGCCGTGCCCTTGAGCTGGATGTGGATCGTGTCTTCCGGCAGACCGTCGTGGCCGTACTTCTTAGCGACGACGCCCGAAAGCATCGCGCCGACCGTGCGGTTCACGTTGCGCACCGGCTGGATGAACGAGACGTGCTCGCCCGTTTCGATCGCAGCCTTCGCCTTCTCGATCAGCGTGTGATCGAGCGCGCGGTCCAGACCGTGGTCTTGCGTGTCGACGTGCTTCTTCGCGACTTCAGCGCCAACCGACGGCTGATAGAACACGCGCGAGAAGTCGAGACCCTTCGCCTTCCAGTGTTCCACGCCACGGCGCGTGTCGAGCAGATCCGCGCGGCCGACCAGATCGTCGAACTTGCGGATACCCAGTTGCGCCATGATTTCGCGCACTTCTTCAGCGATGAAGAAGAAGAAGTTGACGACGTGCTCGGGCTGGCCCGAGAACTTCGCGCGCAGCACCGGATCTTGCGTCGCAACGCCGACCGGGCAGGTGTTCAGGTGGCACTTGCGCATCATGATGCAGCCCTGGACGACGAGCGGCGCCGTCGCAAAGCCGAATTCGTCTGCGCCGAGCAGCGCGCCGATCACCACGTCGCGGCCCGTCTTCATCTGGCCGTCGGCCTGCACGCGGATACGGCCGCGCAGCTGGTTCAGCACCAGCGTTTGCTGCGTTTCCGCCAGACCGAGTTCCCACGGCGTGCCAGCGTGCTTGAGCGACGAGAGCGGCGAGGCGCCCGTGCCGCCGTCGTGACCGGCGATCACAACGTGGTCGGCCTTGGCCTTCGCCACGCCGGCTGCCACCGTGCCCACGCCCACTTCCGACACCAGCTTCACCGAAATCGACGAAACCGGGTTCACGTTCTTCAGGTCGTGAATGAGCTGCGCCAGGTCTTCGATCGAATAGATGTCGTGGTGCGGCGGCGGCGAGATGAGGCCCACGCCCGGCACCGAGTAACGCAGCTTGCCGATGTACTCCGAAACCTTGTGGCCCGGCAACTGACCGCCTTCGCCCGGCTTCGCGCCCTGCGCCATCTTGATCTGGATCTGGTCCGCCGACGACAGGTACTCCGCCGACACGCCGAAGCGGCCCGACGCCACCTGCTTGATCTTCGAACGCAGCGAGTCGCCATCCTTCAGCGTGATGTCCTTGACGACTTCTTCGCCGATGATCGAACGCATCGTGTCGCCGTTCTTGATCGGAATGCCGCGCAGTTCGTTGCGATAGCGCTTCTCGTCTTCGCCGCCTTCACCCGTGTTCGACTTGCCGCCGATACGGTTCATCGCAACAGCCAGCGTGGCGTGCGCTTCGGTCGAGATCGAGCCGAGCGACATCGCGCCCGTGGCGAAACGCTTGACGATTTCCTTGGCCGGCTCGACGTCGTCGATCGAGATCGCGCGCGCCGGGTCGAGGCGGAATTCGAACAGACCGCGGAACGTCATGTGGCGCTTCGTCTGATCGTTGATCAGGTGCGCGTATTCCTTGTACGTCTGGTACGAGTTGCTGCGCGCCGAGTGCTGGAGCTTGGCGATTGCGTCCGGCGTCCACATGTGGTCTTCGCCGCGCACGCGGTACGCGTACTCGCCACCCGCGTCGAGCATGTTGGCGAGAACCGGGTTGTCGCCGAATGCGTCGCGGTGCAGACGGATCGCTTCTTCAGCCACTTCGAAGAGGCCGATGCCGCCCACCTTCGAGGCCGTACCCTTGAAGTACTTGGCGATCAGATCGTCAGCCAGACCGACGGCTTCGAAAATCTGCGCGCCCGTGTACGACATGTACGTGGAGATGCCCATCTTCGACATCACCTTGAGCAGGCCCTTGCCCACTGCCTTGGTGAAGTTGTAGACGGCCTTCTCGCCCGACAGGTCGCCCTTTAGGCCCTGCGCCATCTGCGCGAGCGTTTCCATCGCGAGGTACGGGTGCACGGCTTCCGCGCCGAAACCGGCGAGCAGCGCGAAGTGGTGCGTCTCACGCGCCGAGCCCGTTTCCACGACGAGACCCGTGCTCGTGCGCAGACCGTGCTGCACGAGGTGCGAGTGGATCGCCGAGGTGGCGAGCAGCGCCGGGATCGCGACGTTGTCGCGGTCCGCGCGGCGGTCCGACACGATCAGGATGTTGTAGCCCGACTTGACCGCATCGACGGCTTCCGCGCACAGCGACGCGAGGCGCGCTTCGATGCCTTCCTTGCCCCAGGCCACCGGGTAGCAGATGTTCAGCTCGTAGCTGCTGAACTTGCCGCCCGTGTACTGCTCGATCGCGCGGATCTTCGCGATGTCCTTGAAGTCGAGCACCGGCTGCGACACTTCGAGACGCATCGGCGGGTTGATGTTGTTGGTGTCGAGCAGGTTCGGCTTCGGGCCGATGAACGACACGAGCGACATCACCATGTTTTCACGGATCGGGTCGATCGGCGGGTTCGTGACCTGCGCGAACAGCTGCTTGAAGTAGTTGTAGAGCGTCTTGTTCTTGTTGGACATGACCGCCAGCGGCGAGTCGTTGCCCATCGAACCGACAGCCTCTTCGCCCGACATCGCCATCGGCGCCATCAGGAACTTGAGGTCTTCCTGCGTGTAGCCGAACGCCTGCTGACGGTCGAGCAGCGCGGCGGCTTCGGCGCGCGCGGTCGCGACGTCTTCCGCCTTCGGCTCGATCTCGTCGAGCTTGATGCGCACGGCGTCGATCCAGCTCTTGTACGGCTTGGCGTTGGCGAGGTTGTCCTTGAGTTCCTTGTCGTCGATGATGCGGCCGTGTTCCATGTCGATCAGGAACATCTTGCCCGGCTGCAGACGCCACTTCTTGACGATCTTCGACTCGGGGATCGGCAGCGTGCCGGCTTCCGAAGCCATGATGACGAGGTCGTCGTCCGTGACGATGTAGCGCGCCGGACGCAGACCGTTACGGTCGAGCGTCGCGCCGATCTGACGGCCGTCGGTGAACGCGATCGCGGCGGGGCCGTCCCACGGCTCCATCATCGCGGCGTGATATTCGTAGAACGCCTTGCGGTTCTCGTCCATCAGCGTGTGCTGTTCCCAGGCTTCCGGGATCATCATCATCATCGCGTGGACGAGCGGGTAGCCGGCCATCACCAGCAGTTCGAGACAGTTGTCGAACGATGCGGTGTCGGACTGGCCCGGATAGATCAGCGGCCAGAGCTTGGGCAGGTCGTCGCCCAGAACGTGCGAGGCGATCGCGCCGGTACGGGCGTTCAGCCAGTTCACGTTGCCCTTCACGGTGTTGATTTCACCGTTGTGGGCGATCATGCGGTACGGGTGAGCCAGTTCCCACGCCGGGAACGTGTTCGTCGAGAAGCGCTGGTGCACGAGCGCCAGTGCCGAGACCACGCGCTCGTCCTGCAGGTCGCGGTAGTACACGCCGACCTGGCCGGCGAGCAGCAGGCCCTTGTAGACGACCGTGCGCGCCGAGCACGACGGCACGAAGTATTCCTTGCCGTGCTTGAGCTTGAGCGCCTGAATGCGGTGGCTCGCGGTCTTGCGGATGATGTACAGCTTGCGCTCGAGCGCGTCCGTGACCATCACGTCCTTGCCGCGGCCGATGAAGATCTGGCGGATCAGCGGCTCGCTCGCCTTCACCGTGGGCGAAATCGGCATGGCGTGATCGACCGGCACATCGCGCCAGCCCAGCACGACCTGGCCTTCGGCGCGCACCGTGCGCTCGAGTTCCTGTTCGCAGGCGAGACGCGAGGCGTGTTCCTTCGGCAGGAAGATCATGCCGACGCCGTACTCGCCGAACGGCGGCAGCGTCACGCCCTGCTTGGCCATCTCTTCGCGATAGAACGCGTCCGGAATCTGGATCAGGATGCCCGCGCCGTCGCCCATCAGCGGATCGGCGCCCACGGCGCCCCGGTGGTCGAGGTTCTCGAGAATCTTCAGGCCTTGCTGAATGATTTCGTGGCTCTTCTTGCCCTTGATATGGGCGACGAAGCCGACGCCACAGGCGTCGTGTTCGTTTTGCGGGTCATAGAGACCTTGCGCGGCGGGCACCGCGGCGCGCTGCTGGTGATCGTTCATGGGGACACCGTCAGAGTGGGGGCCGTTGCCGGCCGTTGAATCCGTTTTCTTGATTTACGCCGCTTACGTGACCGCTGTACGGCGTTGCGCGGGTACTACGTGCTTCCCGCGTTATGCGCCCAGGAGAGCCGAAAGGCGAATATACGCGACGAATCAAGGGGATGCAAATAAAACGTCGTGTTCGAACCCCAATTATCGAGTTGGTGCATTCGCACATTTTTTTATTGGGGTCATATTAAATTTGGGCAAAAGAAAACGGCATCCGGAGATGCCGTTTATCTCGTAAACACTTGATCCGAAAAGCAATCAGTGAGTGCCGGTACCCGGCTTGCGCTCGTCGTGTTCCGAACTCGAGTCGGAAGAGCCTCCGCTGCCGGATCCCTGTGAACCACCGGAATGGCCGCTCGCGCCACCCGGATTTCCACCCGATGTTGTAGCCGAACCACTCCCGGCGTGGCCGCTTCCATGCGTCGAAGTCGAGCCGGCCGGATTGGCGCCAGAGTGCGAAGTTGAATAGGGGCCAGATTGACCGGCGCCGTGGCCAGCCGATTGACCACCTGCCCCACCCGATCCGGGCGCAGGCGTCGAGGAAGCGCTCGCGGTGGACGCCGCGCCAATTGCGCCCGGCGTTGCCGGCGTGCCCGGCGCTTCGCGCACCTTGCGCGGGCGCCCGCGCGGCAGCGGCGAGACACGCCGGTTCGCCGTGCGCGACGCCCAATCGCGGTAAGTGTCGCTGCCGAGCACCCAGCCCTTGAGCGTGGCCTGCATGAGCTGCGTCGTTTCGCGTTCGTCGAGCACCTGCTCGCAGAGTTCGCGATACGCGCGCTGACGCTCGAACGGCGTATTGCCGAGCGCCCAGTAAAGCGGATGGTCGGTGATGAGGCTGTCGACGGTGAGGCCGATGTGATGCCGGTAGCTCGACCATCGATAGTCTTCGGGCGCCGTCACGAGGTGGCTGCGCACCGGAGCGAGCTCGACGACGCGGCTCGCCAGCAGGAAGAAGCGCTCGCCCTCGATGACCGTCGCGCGGTAGCGCCCCTCCCAGAGCGTGCCGCGACGCGCATAGCGCCGGTTGAAATGCGCCACGTAGCGCCGGCCGACCGCCTGCATTGCCTTAGGCAGGCTGGATTCGTCGGAGGGCGTGACGAGCAGTTGCACCGCGCCGGGCATCAAAACCCACGCATGCACCGCCAGATGATGATCGCGCGCCGCGGCCTTCAGGCAGTCGATGAACAGTTCGTAGTCCTGGTCATCGACGAACGCGGGCTGCTGATCGAGTCCGCGCAGGATCACATGCTGTGGCTGATCGGGAACATAAAGACGTGCAAGCCGTGCCATGCTCGATTTTCCTGGTTCCGTTGGTGAATACCCGCAGACCCGCCAGGCCCCACCAGCGCTAGTTCTCGCTGGCATGCGGCTTCGGCGGAAAGCTCGCGGCGCTTAGTAAAAAAGCTCTAACGGTCGCGTCTGGTTTGTTGCAAACGTTGTGTTCATAATGAGCGGGCCTTTCATGGAGGAGCAATTAATATGAAATTAAAACAGGCGCTGGCAGGGGTCGCCGCGCTCGCCAGTTTCACGGCAGCACACGCACAATCCGCAAACACGTTCTACGTCACCACCGGCTGGTTCCGCTTCATGCCTCAGGACACCAGCGATCCGCTCAAGATCGACAGTGTCGGCGGCACGCCCGTCAACATGGCCATTCCGAACACGGGCGCCAGTGTCGGCTCGGCCGACACCGTGGGCTTCTCCCTCGGCTACTACATCACCGACCACTTCGCTACCGAAGCCGAACTGGGCATTCCGCCGAAGTTCGATATTTCCGGCGGCGGCAGCTTCAGCAGCTTCGGCAAAGTCGGCTCGGCGAAACTGTGGAGCCCTGCGCTGCTGTTCAAGTACTACTTCAACAGCCCGGAAGCAAAATTCCGTCCTTACCTCGGCATCGGCGTGACCTACGCCTGGTTCACCGACGCGAAGATCACCAACGGCTCCTTCGAAAACGGTGTGCTTGGGGGTCCGACCAGTGTTTCGACGGATCGTTCCTGGGCCCCCGTGTTTAACCTGGGCTTCAACTACAACTTCACGAAGCACTGGTTCGCCGGTTTCTCGCTCTCGTACATTCCGATCAACGTGACCGCCACGTACAACACGACGCTGAACAATCAGTTCGGGACGCAGCGCGTCGCGGAATCGAAGATTCACCTGAACCCGCTCGTGACGTACCTGAAGGTCGGCTACAACTTCTAACGCGCCCCGGCGCCCTGCATTACCTCGCGCCGGCCCTTCGCCTCGCCCTTGCGGCGTCTGGCGAAGGGCGGCATCTCCCGCCCGCTCGTTGCGTTCCCGCCTTAGCGTCTCCATCGAATTTTCCCCACCTTCGCATGGGCTTATCCTGATTCTATGCCTCTGGGAAAAAGCGTGCTGTCCCCGTAATCACCTGTTTTGTCACCAGAGAGCGGAGCCCCGCCTGGCGGGCGTTTGCGCCCGGCTTGCTGCGCTCGTTCAAGGCTCGGGCACTGGAATTGCGCAATACTTGCACTCCGGGCCTCGCCCTCCCGCGCCCTTTTTCGTGCGCCCCGCGGCGAGCCTTTTACCTGTGACTTTTCAACGACGGAGCCATACATGAGCGCCTTTCCGAACACGCGAGAAGCCCTCGGAGATTCCTGGACGCGCACGAGCCGACACGCGCGGCGCATCGCGCGCCGCGGCCGCAGCGCCGCCGCCGATATCACCGACGAGTTGCGTGATCTGCTCGCCGAGCTGGAAAACACGCTGGGCGAAGGAACCCAGGCCGATGCCGCCGCGCTGCGCGCCGACATCCGCAAGCGTCTCGACGCCGCCCGCGAGCGGCTCGAAGTCGCGCGTGCAGCCGCGCGCGACCATACCGACGCGGCCATCGCCGGCGCTGACGACTACGTACACCGTAATCCCTGGCAGGCCGTAGCGATCGCGGGCGGCGTGGCGCTGGTAGTGGGCGCGCTGCTCTCGCGCCGCTGAAGGAAGATCCGGGCGCTGGCCGCCCGGCCTGGGCCTCACGCGTCGAGCGCGTGCGGCCCGATCAGGTCGATACGGTCGGTGCAGACCGTATCGACGCCCCAGCTCACAAGCTGGCGAGCGCGGTCGAGGTCGTTCACCGTATAGGCGAGGATGAAAAGCCCCGCCGACTTGATGCGCTCCACAAGCGCCTCGTCCAGATGGCGATGGCTCGCATGCAGCGACACACACTCGAGCGCCGCCGTCTGCTCGCGCCAGTCGGCGGGCACGCGCTCGAATAGCAGACCGCGCGGCAGTTCCGGCGCGCTCTCGCGCGCCGCCTCGAGCGCTGCATAAGAAAACGACGACAGCAAAGGCGGCATGCCTGCCCGCGCTTCGCGCTCCCACAGGCGTGCCGTTTCGGCGCCGACAATGCGTCCTGTCTCCACGTCGCGGCCCGTGCAGGGCTTGATCTCGACGTTCGCCGCAAGCCCCAGCTCACGACAACACGCTGCGACTTGAGCGAGCGTCGGCATTGGCTCGCCCGTAAAACGCGCATCCCGCCAGCTGCCCGCGTCCAACGCGGCAAGTTCCGCATAGCGCATGGACGCGGCCGCGCCGTGCCCGTTCGACGTGCGGTTCACCGTGTCGTCGTGCAGCAGGAACGCGACGTTGTCGACGGACAGCTTGGCGTCGAACTCGGCCATCGTATGGCCGAGGCTCGCACCAGTGCGCAGACCCGCCAGCGTGTTTTCGGGCGCGAGCGTGCCGCCCCCTCGATGCGCGGCGACGCGCGGATACAGCCAGGACTTGATCAAATGGGCTCCCGAAATCGGCAGGGGCGGTGAGATGGGGCGAGGCGCGCCCTCAAACGTCGTCGGCGACGACGAAGAGGCGGCGGTACTCCTTCAGGGCATAGCGGTCGGTCATGCCCGCGATGTAATGCGCAATCAGCCGCGGCTGCACGGCGGCGTCCTGCGTCTGGTACGGGGGCGGCAAAAGCCGTGGGTCTTCGCTGAACGCATCGAACAGCCCCTTCACCACGCGCCGCGCCTTGTTGGCCATGCGCATCACGCGATAGTGGCGGTACAGGTTGCGGTAGAGGAAGCGCTTGAGCGCAGCCGCCTGCGCGGCCACGCGCTCGCTGTGCGCGACGAGAGCGGGTGCCGCACGCACGTCTTCGAGCGACTGCGGCGCGCACTCGGCGAGATTACGCCGCGTCTGCCCGATCAGATCGACGATCAGCGTGTTGATGATGCGCCTCACCGTCTCGTGAATCAGCCGGCGGCCCTCGATCTGCGGATATTCGGCGCGCGCGGCGTCGTAGTGCGTTTGCCAGAGTTCGACCTCGGCGAGCTGCTCGATGGTGAGCAGGCCCGAGCGCAAGCCATCGTCGACGTCGTGGTTGTTGTAGGCAATTTCGTCGGCGATGTTGGCGATCTGCGCTTCGATGGACGGCTGCCGGCCGAGCAGAAAGCGCTCGCCCAGATCGCCGAGATGCCGCGCATGCTCGCGCGAGCAGTGCTTGAGGATGCCTTCGCGTGTCTCGAAGCAGAGGTTCAGGCCGTCGAACGCGCCGTAGTGCTCTTCGAGCTCGTCCACGACCGCGAGGCTCTGCAGATTGTGTTCGAAGCCACCGTGTTCGCGCATGCACTCGTTGAGCGCGTCCTGGCCCGCATGGCCGAACGGCGTATGGCCGAGGTCGTGGGCGAGCGAGATCGCTTCGACCAGATCCTCGTTCACGCGCAGGTTACGGGCGACCGAGCGGGCGATCTGCGCGACTTCCAGGCTGTGCGTGAGCCGCGTGCGAAAGAGATCGCCCTCGTGATTCACGAACACCTGGGTTTTGTACTCGAGGCGGCGAAACGCCGTGGAATGGACGATGCGATCGCGGTCGCGCTGGAACTCGCTGCGCGCGGCGGGCGGCGGCTCGGGATAACGCCGGCCGCGCGTGCGCGAGGCGTGCGCCGCGTACGGCGCGAGGCCCTCGTCGAATGACGCGACTAGCGCGGCGGAAGCGTCGCCGCCATGCGCGTCGCCAAGTCCTTGAACACTACGGGGATCACTACGGTTATCGCTGCGGGTGTCGCTCACCGTTCCTCCGCAAGGGGTTATCGCCGGCGCCGCCTCAATTCTGCGTCGCGGCGGCGAGCGTGGCCTGCACGGCTTCGTCGGGCGCGCGGCCGATGTGCGTCTCGCCGAAGCACTTGAGCAGGATGAACTTGATCGCCCCGCCCTCGGCCTTCTTGTCGACCTGCATCAGCTCGACATAGCGGGCCGCGCCGAGCGCGGGCGCGCGCACCGGCAGCTTCGCGGCCTCGACCACGCGCACGAGGCGCGCGCGCGAGGCTTCGTCCAGCATGCCCATGCGCACCGAAAGGTCCGCCGCCATCACCATGCCGCAGCCCACTGCCTCGCCGTGCAGCCACTCACCGTAGCCGAGCCCGGCCTCGATCGCGTGGCCGAACGTATGGCCGAAGTTGAGGATGGCGCGCAGGCCGCCCTCGCGCTCGTCGGCGGCCACGACCGATGCCTTGATCTCGCACGAGCGCTTGACCGCGTGCGCGAGCGCTTCAGGCTCGCAACGGTTGAGCGATTCGACGTTGGCTTCGATCCAGTCGAAGAATTCGGCGTCGGCAATCGCGCCGGTCTTGATGACCTCGGCAATGCCCGCCGCCAGTTCGCGCTCCGGCAGCGTGGCAAGCGCGCCAATGTCGGCGATCACGGCCTGCGGCTGGTAAAACGCGCCGATCATGTTCTTGCCGTGCGGATGATTGATGCCCGTCTTGCCGCCCACCGACGAATCGACCTGCGAAAGCAGCGTGGTCGGCACCTGGATGAACGGCACGCCGCGCATGTAGCAGGCGGCCGCGAAGCCCGTCATGTCCCCCGTCACGCCGCCGCCCAGCGCGATGAGCGTGGTCTTGCGATCGGCGCGCGAGGTGAGCAGCGCGTCGAAGATCTCGTTGAGCGTTTCCCAGTTCTTGTGCGCCTCGCCGTCGGGCAACACCACCGTATTGACGTCCTTGCCGAGCGGCGCAAGCGCGGCGCGCAGCGTCTCGCCGTACAGCGGATCGACGACGGTGTTCGTCACGATCGTCACCGACTTGCCGGCGATATGAGGCGCGAAGAGCGCCGTCTGACCGATCAGGCCGGAACCGATATGGATGGGGTAGGCGCGGTCGCCCAGTTCGACGTTGACGGTAATCATGCTCTGAATCTTTTGGGTTTCCGATGCACTGCCTGCTGCACGACAAACTGCGCGACCTGCGCCCTACTCGCGCGCCGTGGCCCGCACGACGCCGGCCATGTCGAGCTGCATCAGCACCATGTTGACGAGTCCGTTGACGGAAGGCCGGCCGGTTTCGATCACGAAGTCCGCGACTTCGCGATACAGCGGGTCGCGCACTTCGTACAGCGCTTCGAGCCGCGCCTTGGGGTCTTCGGTTTGCAGGAGCGGGCGATTCTTGTCGCGCCGCGTGCGCAGCCACAGGTCGTGCGGATGCGCACGCAGATACACGACGAAGCCGCGCGCCTTGAGCGCCGCGCGATTCTCGGGCCGCAGCACCGCGCCGCCGCCGGTCGCAAGGACAATGCCTTCGCGCCCCGTGAGCTCTTCGATCATCTGGGCCTCGCGGTCGCGAAAGCCCGCTTCGCCTTCGAGCTCGAAGATCACCGGGATGCGCGCGCCCGTGCGCGCCTCGATCTCGTGATCGGAGTCGAAGAACGGACGCTCCAGCCGGCGCGCGACCGCCCGGCCCACGGTCGTCTTGCCGGCGCCCATGAGCCCTACGAAAAATACATTGGCGTTTGCGTCCCGCACTTGCAGCGTTTCCTACGAAAGGTTGGTGCCGCAGCTTACTGGCAAAGCAGCGGCATTGTCGAGCCTGGGGCCCCATTGTTCCGGCCCCGCAAGCACGCGGCTGCGCGCTTGCAGCCAGCTTACCCGATCAATCAGGGTCAATTCGGCTCCACGACGCGCGGCGTGATGAAAACCACCAGCTCGCTGCGCTGATCGCGGTGCGCGCGATGCGAAAAAAGCGCGCCCAGAACCGGTATTTTGCCCAGGAGTGGCACTCGCGTCACATCATCGCGGTCATCCGTCGCGTCGATGCCGCCGATCGAGACCGTACCGCCGTCCTCGATTTCGACGCGCGTCTGCACGTGTTTGGTGTTGATCGCAGGCCCGGCGGCCGTTTGCTCGCCGACACTGTCCTTCGCCACATCGAGGTCAAGTATCACACGGCCATCGGGTGTGATCTGCGGCTCGACTTCGAGTTTCAGGCTTGCGCGCCGGAACTGCACGCCCGAAACGCCCTGCCCGACCTTGGCCTGATAAGGCAGCTCGGTGCCCTGCTCGACCACGGCTTTCGTGCGGTCGGCAGTGACGACGCGCGGACTCGACACCACGCGCCCGCGCCCTTCGGCCTCGAGCGCGCTCAACTGGATGTCGAGCAGGCGCGTTGCGCGGGCGGCCAGCAGCGTCAGCCCAAGGCCCGCGGCCTCGAAGCCGGAGATCGGGCCCGCTGCGAGGTTGTACACCGTTCCGTCCGCTCCCGTGGTCAGGCCCCGGTGCATCGTTGCATCCCCACTTACCGGCGTCACGCCAAGACGCACGCCCAGTTCGCGCGACAGCCCCTCGTCTCCTTCGACGATGCGCGCCTCGATCAGCACCTGACGCGCGGGCGCGTCGAGCCGCCACACGAGTTCGCCGATCTGGTCGAGTCGCGCCGGCAGGTCGGTGACGAAGAGGAGGTTCGTGCGCGCGTCCGCCACCGCCGTGCCGCGCTTCGAAAGTGCGCGCTGTGTCCCCGAGCCGGTCAGGAACCGGCGCAAATCCTCGGCGCGCGCGTAATGCAACTCGAACGAGCGGCTGGCAAGCGGCTCCAGCTCCACAGCCCGAGCGTGCGCCTCGTAACGCTGCCGCTCGCGTGCCGCCACCTCCGCGGCGGGCGCGACCCAGATCACGTCGCCGATGCGTGACATCGCAAGACCGTTTGCCTCCAGCAACAGATCGAACGCGGTACGCCACG
This sequence comes from Paraburkholderia guartelaensis, assembly GCF_004353905.1. GTDB lineage: Bacteria > Pseudomonadota > Gammaproteobacteria > Burkholderiales > Burkholderiaceae > Paraburkholderia > Paraburkholderia guartelaensis. The sequence continues at coordinate 94,450 of NZ_SMOD01000026.1, forward strand.
GCACGCGGTCAAGGCGCAACGTCACCTGGCCACGAGCACGTTCGCTTGCAACGATGTTGAGCTTCGTGAACTGAGCGAACGCGTGCAGGACGGCCGTGAGTTCAGCGCGCTGGAAGTTGAGCGTGATCGGCCGGTCGGGCGGCAACCCGTCGTTTGCTGCCGCGGCGTCGCCAAGGCGCATCGGCGCGCGCATCGGTACGGGCGGCCCTTCGAGCGGCCCGGCCGCTGACGCGTCGCCGCCGGGTTCGCGCGAGGGTTGGGCAGCACGTTGTGACATGCCAGCGTCGCCGTCCGCGAGTGCCTGCGAAACGTCTTCGGGCATCGGGGCATCGCTGCCTCCCACGAACGGATTGTCAACCCACTGATTCGCTGCGGGCTCCCCCGCCCCGTTGGGCAACGGCGCCACTTCGTAGCGCTCGAGCGCCACTGGCGAACGTGCCCACACAGGTTGAGGCGGCGGCACCGCGCCCCACGCGGCGCACGCGGCAGCGCTCGCCATCGACGCGCCGAGGACAGCAACGCTCCACTTGAACGCGCTCATTTCACTGTCTCCGTCCAGCCGAGCGCGCGCGTCGTCCCACCCGCAGCGACGACGACCCGCGCCGGCCCGATTTCCAGCACGCGAGCATCGCCGATCGACTCGCCCGCCTGCGCGGTCACGACGCCCGTGGGCGTTTCCACTAGCGCGACGATGCGCTGCCGATCCTGGAGGATGCCGGCAAGGCGCCACCCGGCTTCCGCGCTCCCGGCGGAAGCCGCGTGAGTGAAGGGATCGCGAGACTCTGCTGAGGCTGACGCCACCGCCAGCGGCACAGCGGGAAGCGCATCGTACGCATGCAGCGTTGCCGAGACTGACGAACCGGTTCCCATCCGCCGGATTGCAAGCTCGGATGCCACCGTCAGCGCCGGCTCGCGCGCCAGCCCTTCGAGCAATCCGCGCAATTGCGCGAAGTTGCCTTGTGCGGTGAGCTTGATCGAGCGGAACGCCTCGGCTTGCGCGCCGCCCGCGGCGCCCGGCTCCAGCGCACGCAGCACGAGGCCCGATTGCGCGGCGAGTTGCGAGATGCGGTGAATGTCGTCGGCGGAATTGCCAGCACGCAGCGCACGCGAAGGCGTTCGCGCTGCAGCCTCGCGCAGCGCGGGCAGGCGCTCCAGTGCTTGCCGGGCGTCGCTGTTGCGCTTTTGAGCGGCTTCCAGCGCAGCGCGTGCTGCATGCACATCAAGCGGATCCCCGACGATACAGGCGCCGCTTGCGCCGGCGAAAGCCAGCACGGCAATCGTCGACGCGACAGCCCGGCGGCGACGCGTGCTCCACGCGTGAAGCGGCGGCCATCCGCGCAATGCGATGCTCGCGCCTGACCGAGCCGAAACGAGCGTCCGCTCGTGTCCAACGTGCGCTGGCATCGTGCTCATGTCGCCTCCTTCGCGGCGGCGCCGCTCGACGCTCGCGACGCCTCGCGCGCTCGCGGTGCGCCGGCCCGCGGCACTTTGCTCGCGCCTTGCCAGATGAGATGAGCCGCCACGCGAATCGGTTCGCCGTCTGAGGCACGCTCGCGTGCAGCGCTGGCCGGCGCGGCGCGCCTGAGTTCGGGCACACTCACGGCCTCGACATCGGGCAGCGCGCGCAGCCGTCCGAGCCAGGCCGCTGCCGCCGCTTCGTCCGCCGCGCTCGCCTGCAGATCGGTTTCATCGGCGGACTGCGTGAGCTGCTGCAAGCCGACGCCCGGCGGAACGCCGCTCGCCAACGCGTCTGCGAGGGCGAAAAAGCGCGCCGTCGCCCGCGCGTGCTGTCGCGCGAGTCGATCGCCGACGCGGCGCGCTTCGCTCTCCCGCGTGAGGCGCTCCGCCTCGGCGAGCGGTGCGCGCCACTGCGCCAGCGGCCGTTCCAGCGCTTCGCGCCGAGCCTCGAGCGCGCTGCATTCGACGTGCTGCCAAAGCACGACACCAAGCGCACAGAAGCACCCGCCAAGCACCGCGGCGCCCCATTCAAGCAGACGCCAGCAGCGCCGCCTGCGGATCTCGCGCCGCCGCCACGGCAGCAGATTGAATCCGCCGACAGCCCGGCGCGGAAACACCCGCACGGCGCGCGCGAGCGTCATTCCGCCACCCCGCGCAGCGCAAGTCCGAACGCCACCGCGCACGCCGGATCATGCAAAAGCGTCGGCGTGAGCGGCCATTCGATGTCGGCCAGCGGTCCACATTCGAAGGGCAGCACTGGTGCGCCCAGTGCGTCGCCGATATCGGCCAGCGTGAAGTTCACGCCGCGCAGCATGGCAAGCTCGCCCGAGACCTGCACGCAGCCGGCCTGCTCGCCGTCGACGAGGTCGCGCAGCGCCTCCACGAGATCGGCATGTTCGAGCGCGGGAAAGCGCGTGTGCCGGATGACCGCGTCGTCGACGAGCAACCAGCCGTATACGCCCTCCGGCCCGACCCAGATCGCCACCCAGGGTTCGTGCGGCGGCAGCTCGTACACCGCCGCGTGCCGCATGGCGCGTAACGCGGCGTGCGCCTCGTTGTCCACAGCGCACAGCGTGATGCCTGCCATTGCCGCGCATTCGATGCGCGCTTCGAGGTGCTGCCGCGCCGTCGCCGCGATCGTCACCTGCGCTTCGTGGCTGCGTGGCGTGGCCGGCAGCACGTCCCAGTCGACCGCAAGCTCGCCGCGCTCCACACCCGCGACGCGCTCCGCCTCCGCCAGCACGAGCGGCTCGAGCGCCGCGTGAATACCCGATTCGTCCGTTGCGCCCGCGGGCGCCAGACGCGCAAGCGGCACGGTCGCGACGAGCGTCGCGCTCGTGGGCAGCGCCATTGCACAACGCAGCGACGCCGCGGCGCTGGCGCGCGGCAGCTCGCCAAACACGCTGCGAAGCGCGGCGACGATGGCCGCCCGGTCGACGATCTCCGCGCCTGCGAGCGCCTCGCGCGCGAGCGGCGCGGCCGCCAGCCATTCGAGGCGGACCGGCCCCGCCCCGACAATGCGCCGGCTTAACACCGCGAGCGTGACCCCGCGCGCACTTAAATCCACACCCGCGGCAAAGCGGCGTGCGCCCAACAACAGCGGATTCCCGAAACCCATCGCATCCCTCCCGTAAGTCCACGCGCCGCAAACCGTTCGCAGCGCCACGATGGGGAAATTGTGCGAACCGGGGCGGCGCGCGAATATTCGGCCGAACTGCCAACGGTCGGTGCAAGCGCTATCCACGCGCGAAGGGCGCGTCTACAGTGCGAATATCAACAGAAGCGTCGACAAAAACAGCGGGTTGCGTGCTCGCCCCTGCCGCCAATGTAAGCATCTCGAAAGCCCGCGAGCGAGCGGCGGCTATAATCGCGGGACTGTTTTTCTGGTGTTCGTATGCAAGATCAGCTTCCTTCGTCCGTCCCGCCTTCCACGCCGCCCGAGCCGCCCCGGCGGCGCAAGCGCCCGTGGTGGGCCACGCTGCTGATCGCCTTTTTCGGCCTCATCTTCGCCGGCGTGGTGTGTGTGGCGCTGGTGCTCGGCTACGCGCTCGTCGTGGCGACGCCCAACCTGCCGTCGCTTGAGGCGCTCACCGACTATCGCCCGAAGGTGCCGCTGCGTATCTATACGCGCGACCACGTGCTGATCGGCGAGTTCGGCGAGGAGCGGCGCGACATCGTCCATTTCAAGGACGTGCCCGACAACCTGAAGAAGGCGATTCTCGCCATCGAAGACGCGCGCTTCTACGATCACGGTGGCGTCGATCTCGCCGGCATCGCGCGCGCGGGTTTCGTCGCGCTCACCAATGGCCACGCCACCCAGGGTGCCAGCACCATCACCATGCAGGTGGCGCGCAACTTTTTCCTTTCGAGCGAAAAGACCTACACGCGCAAGATTTACGAGATGCTGCTCGCCTACAAGATCGAGTCGAAGCTCTCGAAGGATCAGATTCTCGAGGTGTACATGAATCAGATCTATCTGGGCCAGCGCGCGTATGGCTTCGCGAGCGCCGCGCGCGTGTACTTCGGCAAGGATCTGAAAGACCTCACGCTCGCCGAGTGCGCAATGCTGGCCGGGCTGCCCAAGGCGCCGTCGGCCTACAACCCGGTCGTCAATCCGAAGCGAGCGAAGGTGCGCCAGGAGTACATTCTCCAGCGCATGCTCGAGCTGCACTACATCACCCAGCAGCAATACGACGAGGCCGCGGCGCAACCGCTCGTCGTCAAGAGCGCGGGCAAGGAATTCAGCGTCCACGCCGAGTACGTCGCGGAAATGGTGCGTCAGATGATGTACGCGCAGTACCACGAGGAGGCGTATACGCGCGGACTGAACGTCGTCACCACCATCGACTCCGCCGATCAGGACGTCGCCTATCGCGCGCTGCGCAAGGGGCTGATGGACTACGAGCGCCGCCACGGCTATCGCGGGCCCGAGGCGTTCATCGACCTGCCGACCGACAACGACGAACGCGAGCAGGCCATCGACGACGCGCTCGTCGAGCACCCCGACAACGGCGAACTCGTGGCGGCGGTCGTGACGGCGGCAAGCCCGAAGGAAGTGCGGGTCACGTTCATGGACGGCAACACCACGAGCATCACCGGCGACGGGCTGCGCTTCGCGCAGTTCGCGCTCTCCGCGCGCGCGCAGCCGTCGCAGAAAATCCGGCCGGGCGCAATCATCCGGCTGGCGCGCAACAACGCAGGCGACTGGTCAATCACGCAGCTGCCGCAAATCGAAGGCGCGTTCATCTCGATCGTGCCGCAGGACGGCGCGATCCGCGCGCTCGTGGGTGGCTTCGACTTCAACAAGAACAAGTTCAACCACGTCACCCAGGCGTGGCGTCAGCCGGGTTCGAGCTTCAAGCCGTTCATCTACTCGGCGTCGCTCGACAAGGGGCTCGGGCCGGCGACCGTCATCAACGACGCGCCGCTCTTCTTCAGCGCCGCCGAAACGGGCGGCCAGCCGTGGGAGCCGAAGAACTACGGCGGCGGCTTCGACGGCCCGATGAGCATGCGTACGGCGCTCATGAAGTCGAAGAACCTCGTGTCGATCCGTATCCTCAATCACATCGGCACGAAGTACGCGCAGCAGTACATCACGCACTTCGGCTTCGACGCCGACCGGCATCCCGCCTACCTGCCGATGGCGCTCGGCGCGGGTCTCGTCACGCCCCTGCAGATGGCGGCCGGCTACTCGGTGTTCGCCAACGGCGGGTATCGCGTGAATCCGTACCTGATCGCCGAGGTCACCGACCAGCGCGGCATGGTGGTCGCCCAGGCGCAGCCGCTCGTGGCCGAGCAGAACGCGCCGCGCGCCATCGACCCGCGCAACGCGTACATCATGAACAGCCTCTTGCAGAGCGTCGCGCAGCGCGGCACGGGCGCGAAGTCGAACGTCCTCAAGCGCACCGACCTGGGCGGCAAGACCGGCACGACCAACGACTCGCGCGACGCCTGGTTCGCGGGCTATCAGCACACGCTGGCCGCAATCGCCTGGATCGGCTATGACAATCCGCGCAGCCTCGGCGACAAGGAGACGGGCGGCGGTCTCGCGCTGCCGGTCTGGATCGACTACATGCAGAAGGCGCTCAGCGGCGTGCCCGAGTACAAGATGGCGATGCCGGACGGCATCGTCACGCTCGGCGACGAGCTCTACTACGCCGACGCCACGCCGGGCCACGGCTTCGTCTCGACGGTGGGCATCAGTCAGGCGGCGCTCGAAGCGTCGGCTAGCGGCGCGTCGGGCGCGGACGACGCGGGCGCCGCGCCCACGCCGGAGCACGTAAATGCGAAAGAGAAGGAAGACATCATGAATCTGTTCCGGGGGCACTGAGGCTCGCCGCGGCAGTGGCAATGAAAAACGGGCGCCAGTTTTCCAACTGGCGCCCGTTCCTTTTGCGAACTCAAGCTTGCGCAGTTACGGCTCGAACCGCACCGGCTCGCCCGCCTGCTCCGTTGCATAGGCCGTGAGCGCCGAGAAGAACTCAGTGCCCGTGCGCGTGTCGCGCCATTCGCCGTCGATGAAGCGATAGTGGAATCCGCCAGCTTTCGCCGCGATCCAGATTTCGCGCATCGGCGGCTGCAAATTCACGATGATCTTCGTGCGATTCTCGAATTCGAGCGTCAGAACGTTGCCGCTGCGCTCCAGTTCGATGTCCGCTTCGGCCTCGTCTACAGCGCGCTCCACGGCCGCCAGCACGGCCTCCGCGCGGCTCAGGTAGTCATTGTCTGGCATGCTAAACTCCACCGGTTATTCATTCAGGGACAATTATGCGTGTCATTTCCTGGACGCGCGCAGCGGCCCCCAGCGCATGGACGCCCCGCGCGATTCTAGCGGCTTTTGCGCTCAGCGCCGTCGCGCTCGCAGGCTGCGGCCAGCGTGGCGCGCTCTACATGCCCACCGTGCCGCCGCTTCCGCCCAAGCCCAATTTCGAAACCGCGCAGCCGGAAACCGGCGCGACGCCTGCAAGCGCGCCCGCGAGTGCTCCCGAGTCGGCTTCGGCACCGGTCGGCATGATTCCGGACACCTCCGGCACGCCGCTCTCGTTGTCCCCGGACACCGACCTCAGCACCACACCCGCGACCACCGGCAGCCCGCAACCGGCTTCCGACGCCACGCCAACCCAGTAAAACGCTCGCATGACCCAGTCCGCTTTTCACCGCGATAACGGCACGCTCTTCGTAGAAGGCGTCTCGGCCGCAGATCTCGCCGCACAGTACGGCACGCCGCTCTATGTGTATTCGCGCGCGGCGCTCACCGCCGCATGGCACGCCTACGCGGACGCCTGTGCCGGCCGCCGCGCCAAGGTGCACGTCGCGGTCAAGGCGAACAGCAACCTCGCCGTGCTCAACGTGTTCGCGCGCGAAGGCGCGGGCTTCGACATCGTTTCGGCAGGCGAGCTCGCCCGCGTGCTCGCGGCAGGCGGTAAAGCGCAGGACGTGGTGTTCTCGGGCGTCGGCAAGACCGCCGGCGAAATGCGCGAGGCGCTCGAAGCGGGCGTGAAGTGCTTCAACGTCGAATCGATTCCCGAACTCGACCGCCTCAACGAGGTGGCGGGCAAGCTCGGCAAGAAGGCGCCGGTTTCGCTGCGCGTGAATCCGGACGTCGATCCGAAAACGCATCCGTACATTTCCACCGGCCTGAAGGCGAACAAGTTCGGCGTGGCATTCGACGAAGCGCGCGCGACCTATCGCGCGGCCGCGGCCATGGCGCACCTGGACGTCGTCGGCATCGACTGCCACATCGGCTCGCAGATCACCGAAATCGCGCCGTATCTCGACGCCATCGACAAGCTGCTCGAACTCGTCGACCAGATCGAAGCCGACGGCGTGAGCATCCGTCACATCGACGTGGGCGGCGGCCTCGGCATCACCTACGACGACGAAACGCCGCCCGATATCGGCGAGTTCGTGCGTACGGTGCTCGACCGCATCGAGGCGTATGGTGCGAAAACGGGCAAGGCGCGCGAGGTCTACTTCGAGCCGGGCCGCTCGCTCGTAGGCAATGCGGGCATCCTGCTCACCACGGTCGAGTTCCTGAAGCCGGGCTCGGAAAAGAACTTCGCGATTGTCGACGCCGCGATGAACGACCTCGCCCGTCCCGCCATGTACGACGCGTATCACGCGATGGAGCCGGTCGTTGCGCGCCAGTCTGCGCCGCAGACCTACGACGTGGTCGGCCCCGTGTGCGAAAGCGGCGACTGGCTGGGCCGCGCACGCTCGCTCGCGATCGAACCGGGCGACGTGCTCGCAATCCGCTCCGCGGGCGCATACGGCTTCGTGATGAGCTCGAACTACAACACGCGTGCGCGCGCCGCCGAGGTGATGGTCGACGGCAAGCGTGTGCATCTCGCGCGCGAGCGCGAAAACGTCGCGCAGTTGTTCGCGAGCGAGCGCGTGCTGCCGGACTGAGTCTTTCGTCTGCTCATGTAAAAAAGCGACGCCAAGGCGTCGCTTTTTATTTGCCTGCCTGCGCGCGCTGCACCTACGCGACGCCCGTACCCGCGCGCGAGGCACGCCAGCGCGCAAGCAGCCACACGGCCACGCGCCAGCCGAGCAGCGCCACCATGATCGCGCCGTAGAGCTTGGGCAGCACGAGGTCGTGCTTGCCCGCCTTCATCCACCAGAAGTGCAGGATCGCCAGCACGCCGATCGCGTAGACGAGCCGATGCAGCGTCTGCCAGCGGCGTCCGAGGCGGCGCGCCATCGCGCGCGTGGACGTCACGGCGAGCGGAATCAGCAGCACGAACGCCGCGAAACCCACCGTAATGAACGGCCGCTTGCCCACGTCCTTGAACATCGCGGCGACGTCGAACCACTTGTCGAACCAGATGTAGGTCGTGAAGTGCAGCGTCGCGTAGAAAAACGCGAAGAGGCCCAGCATGCGCCGAAAGCGGACCAGCGTATTCCAGCCCGTGAGTCGTCGCAGCGGCGTGACCGCAAGCGTGATGCAGAGGAACACCAGCGTCCACAGGCCCGTGGAACGCGTGATGAACTCGATCGGATTCGCACCGAGCCCGTCCGTGAAGCCGAACAGCACGAGGCGCGCAAGCGGATACAACGCGGCGACGAACACCGCCACCTTCGCCCACGGCAGCCAGCGCGGGCCGGTCACACTCCCCGCCTTTCGCGCAGGGCGCGCCTGGCCCGCCCCCACGCGCGCGGCGGCCTGCGGTGTCGTCGTCGATTCCATCTCTCGCTCCATCAAGCTCGTTGCTCAGAAGTTCTTGCGCAGATCCATGCCCTGATACATCGACGCGACGAGGTCGCCGTAGCCGTTGTACATGAGCGTCTTGCGCTTGGGCTGGAAGAAGCCGTCCTCGCCGATGCGCCGCTCCGTGGCCTGGCTCCAGCGCGGGTGATCGACGTTCGGATTCACGTTCGAATAAAAGCCGTATTCGTTCGGCGCGTACTTGTTCCAGCTGGTGGGCGGCTGGTTCTCGACGAAGCGGATCTTCACGAGCGACTTCGCGCTCTTGAAGCCGTACTTCCACGGCACCATCACACGCACGGGCGCGCCGTTCTGGTTCGGCAGCACCTGGCCGTAAAGGCCGACCGTGAGCAGCGTGAGCGGATTCATCGCTTCATCCATGCGCAGGCCTTCGGAATACGGCCAGTCGAGAATCGGCTCGGCGAGGCCCGGCATTTGCGAGGGGTCGGCGAGCGTGATGAACTGCACGTAGCGCGCGTTGCCCGTAGGTTGGGCGCGGCGGATCAGTTCGGAAAGCGAAACACCGATCCACGGCACGACGATCGACCAGCCCTCCACGCAGCGATGCCGGTACACACGCTCTTCGAGCGGCGCGAGCTTGAGGATCTCGTCGATGTCATAGACCTTCGGGTTCTTCACCTCGCCCTCGACGCTGAGCTTCCACGGACGCGGCCGCAGCGTATGCGCGTTTTGAGCCGGATCGCCCTTGTCGGTGCCGAACTCGTAGAAGTTGTTATAGGTCGTGATGTCCTTGTAGGGCGTGACCTTGTCGAGCGCGACGAACTTCGTGTTCGTCTGCGCGGCGAGCTTCTGCGCCTTCGGGTCGCCGGGGGCGTATTCCGCAAACGCCTGCGTTGCACTGAACGGCCCCGCAATGCCGCCGAGCGCAAGCGCGCCCGCAGCCCGCAGAATGCGCCGACGCTGTTCGTACACCTTTTGCGGCGTGATTTCGCTCGCGGGGATGTCGTCACCGTTGAGCAAGATCCTGCTGCTCCGCTTGATCCACATATCGCTGCTCCTGCTTCTTGCGTGGCGTGCGCCGCCAGCACATTGATCGTATCTCGACCCGTCCTGCCGTGCTGTGCACGACGTGGATCGACTGGATGACCTCAAGCGGGCAAACGCGCAATTCGCAGAAAACTTCCCGGCGGACGAAAAAAAACCGTCGGAGCGCGAGGCATCCGACGGTTAGTTCGTCTTGCGGGCCGATTCGGTTACAGCTTGCCGTAGCTATGCAGGCCCGAAAGGAACATGTTCACGCCAAGGAACGCGAAGGTCGTGACGAGCAGCCCGGTGAGCGCCCACCAGGCCGCCACGCCGCCTCGCAGGCCCTTCATGAGGCGCATATGCAGCCAGGCCGCGTAGTTGAGCCACACGATCAGCGCCCAGGTTTCCTTCGGGTCCCAGCTCCAGTAGCCGCCCCAGGCCTGCGCGGCCCAAAGCGCACCGAGAATGGTCGCGATGGTAAAGAACGCGAAACCCACGGCGATCGACTTGTACATGACGTCGTCGAGCACCTCGAGCGCGGGCAGGCGGTCCGCCAGCACGCCCCGCTCCTTCATGATGTACGCCACGCCCACCATCGCCGAAAGCGCGAAGCTTCCGTAGCCGATGAAGTTCGCCGGCACGTGGATCTTCATCCACCAGCTCTGCAGCGCGGGCACGAGCGGCTGGATCTGCTGCGCGTCACGCGAGATCGAGTACCACATCAGGAAGCCCACGGCCGCGCTGATCACGAGCAGCACGAACGCGCCGAGCGCACGCGTGTTGTAGTGCCTTTCGTAATACAGATAGAAGAGCGCGGTGATGAGGCTGAACAGCACGAACACTTCATAGAGGTTCGAGATGGGAATGTGCCCGACGTCCGCGCCGATGAGGTAGGACTCGTACCAGCGCACCATCAGGCCGACGAAGCCCATGAGCACCGCCGCCCAGGTCAGCTTCGAGCCGATCGAGCCGCCCGAGGGCGAGCGCGAGAGCAGCCCAATCCAGTAGAACAGCGTGGCGAGCACGAACAGCGCGCTCATCCACAGAATGGCCGACTGGCTGGAGAGGAAATACTTGAGGAAGAAGGCCTGGTCCGCGCGCGCGAGATCGCCCTGGTAGATCTGGATCGCGAAAATCGCGAGCACCGCGATACCGGCCATGAGCAGCCGCGCCGGCTTCCAGCGCCAGCCCAGTACGACGAGCGCCGGCGTCGTGCCGCAGAGCACCAGCTTGTCGTAGTAGTTCATGTGCGCGTGGTAGCGCGAGAGCGCGAAGCCCGCGCCCGCCACGAGCGCCAGCGCGAACAGCCAGTCGACCACCGTCAGGCGGCGCAGGAAGGGGCGTTCGTCGAACAGCACGTCGGCGAGGGGATCGCGGGCAGTCGCGGCGCCGTGCGCCGCAGCGGCATTGACCACCAGCGCACGTTCGGCGCGGCGAGCCTTCGCGGAGGAGGAAACCTGAGACAAGTCCATGGGCTTACCGATGTTGATCGTGGGTGGCTGTAATCACGTGCGCCGATCAGGGCGCACGGTCCGTGCCGCTGCCGTTCGTGTCGCCCGCATCGTTCGTGGCGCCCGTTTGCGGCGCCGTGCCTAGCGCACGGCCGACCGCGTCGCGGGTACGGGCGAACTCCTTCTCGAAGTCGAGGGTACGGCGGGCGGTCGACATCGCCATGATGACGTCGACGCCGTGGTCCTGACCGTCCTGACCTTTCCGGTCCTTCAGCCAGAACCACAGACGCCGCTCACGCACGTAGAACATCGAGAAGATGCCGAGCACGAGCAACAGGCTGCCAAGATACACGACTTTCTTGCCCGGCGCGCGCGTCAACTGAAATACCGAAGCTTGCACCTGCTTGAATGAATCGAGCTGTAGATAGACAGGAGATCCATACAGGAAGCTGTCGGAAATCGCGTTGATCGAGTCCTGTACGAAGCGCGCGGCGTCGGCATCGGGCCTCAGGTCGGGCTCGCCGGCCTGCTCGCGCGCGAGCTGCCAGAGATCCCATGTCGCACCTTCCAGCATGCGCAGAAGGAGGCTCGCGGCCTTTTCCTGCTGCTCCTTCGGCACCGACTTGTCGATGAATGCCGCCACAGCCTGGAAGCCGCCAGCGGCGCCAGCAGCCCCTGTAGCGCCTGCCTGCGGGGCGTCCGAGCCCGCGAAAAGGGTCAAGACGCGTTCCGCGCTGTCCTCGAGATGCTGCTGCAACTCGCGGTTCGAAGCGGGGACCGAGCGCGCGGCGAAACGCTTCGCGGCCTGCGCGCGCAACGCGGGGTCCTCGAAGGCCGCGCGCAGCAGCATCCACTCCTTCGGCGTGCCGCCGGTGTCGGCGGGAATACGCAGGTAGCGGAACGGATCGTCGGGATTCTCGCGCATGCCCGCGAGGAACATGCGATCGCCACCGCCCACGTCCACAGGCAGCATGTAGTTGTTGTACTCGCGCGCCTGGCCGTCCTTGTCGCGCACCTTGTACTGCACCGACGGGCCGACGTTATGCAGGTCGAGCGGCTTCGAGCTCTTCGCACCGGAGCCGAGGCGCTCGTCGAACGCTTCCTTGAGCGACTGGTGCGCCACGCCGCGCGCGTCGTTCGCGCCGCTGCCATTCGAGATGTTCTCGACGTTGATCGCGCGGAAGTCGGCGAATTCGATCGTCTGCCCATCCACGCCCGGCACCGCCTGGCCAGCGGGCACCGCGAGCGGCGCCGAATTGCCGATCGTGCCGCCGAACGGGAAGCTCTTCGCGCTTGCGCCGGACATGGGCCACGCGGTCATCGACATCTGCGAGCCGCCGTCCTGGAAGCTCGACTGGTAGATCGAGACGCCGTCGTACTCGAACGGCTCGTTCACCTCGATGCGCGCCGGAACGCGCTGGCCCGTCTTGTGGTCGATCACGACGATGTCGCTCGCGAACAGCTTGGGCATGCCGGTCGAGTAGTAGTCGACGATGAACTTGTTGAGCTGGATGGAGAACGGCAGGTCCTGGATCAGCGAGCCGTCGGGCTGGTTGAGGATGGCCGTGGAAACGAACTGGCCCTCGGGCACCCACGCGTAGCCGCGGAACGTCGGGTTCGACTGCGAGAGCCGGTGCTCGGGCGGAATGTCGTTGATGACTGCATTACTGCGGATGGGCGTCTTGTCGAAGAGCCACATCTGGAATTTGATCGGCAGATTGCTGTCGAGCAGGCCGCCGAGGCAGATGATCACGATCGCGAGGTGCGCGAAGATGTAGCCGATCTTCGTGAGCGCACCGCGCTTGGCCGCGATCAGTGTGGCGCCGTCGCTCTCGCGCGTGACGAACCGGTAGCCCATGCGCCCCGTCAGCTTGCTGAGCGTGGCAGCCGTTTGCTCGCGCGTGCCGCCCTCCACCGCGAACTCGCCCTTGTGATGGAACGCGCGCAGGCTGCCTTCGCGGACCTTGTCCTTCCAGCTCTTCATGTCCGCGAGCATCTTCGGCGCGTTGCGGATCACGCACAGCGAGACCGACACCACGAGAAAGCCGAGGATCGTCATGAACCACCACGCGCTGTAGACCGTGTAGAGGCTCAGCGAGCGGAAGATGTCGGCCCAGAAGGGGCCGAACTGATTGACGTAGTTCGGGTACGGGTCGTCCTGCGTGAGCACCGTGCCGATGATGCTCGCAATGGCGAGCACGACGAGCAGCGCAATCGCGAAGCGCATCGAACTGATCAGCTCGACGGCGCTCTTCACCGCCTTCTGGCGAACATTCAACTGCAAACCCTGCGTGGTGACGCTCATTCAAACTCCGCTTTATCGCTCTTGCTGGCTTCTCGCCGATCAGGCGCTACAGCAAAAAAGGGTGCAGGCGCGCCGTCAGCGTGACGACGCCCTCACCCTTTTCTTGTTTTTCGGCCTGCCGCGCGGTGAAACTGCCGATCAAACGTGCGGCAAACCTGCTTCGCTCAATGCAGGCCGGCGGCGTAATCGGCGACGGCCTTGATCTCGTCGTCCGAGAGCCGGTGCGCGATGGTTCGCATCGGATCGTTATTGTTACGCGTGCCCTGCTGGAAAGCATTGAGCTGTGCAACGATATATTCCGACCACTGGCCCGAAAGGCGCGGAAACTGGATCGGAATACCCTGGCCCGTGGGTCCGTGGCACGCTGCACAGGCTGGCACGCCCTTATCGGCGATGCCGCCACGCCAGATCGACTGGCCGAACGGCACGGTCTTCGCGTCGTGCGCGTAGCCGGGTTTGGGTGTCTGAGAGGCGAACCAGGCTGCGACGTTGATCATATCCTGGTCTGACAGCGCGGCAGCGAAGCCGGCCATGATGGGGTTTGCGCGCGCCGCCGGCTTGCCGCCGGGCTGCGGTTTGAAGTCCTTGAGTTGCTTGACGAGATATTCGGCGTGCTGGCCGGCGAGCTTGGGATACGCGCCGCCGCTGCTGTTGCCGTCCGCCGCGTGACAGGCCGCGCACACCTGCGCGGCAATGGCTTGCCCCCGGGCGACGTCGGGCTTGGCCGGCGTTCCCTGATCCGCCGCGCTTGCCTGCCCCGCCATCATGAATAAACTTGCTGTAAGACCTGACGCTATCGCACTCTCGAACACCTTCAAGCACTTGCCCAGTCGATTCATTCGCGCACCTTGTTTCGTCTTGTGGGAATCAGGTTCTGCAATGGACGACAGCGACCGATCTACCTCGAAAGGCCCGCGCTGGCCTCACTGGTATTCAGTAAACCATCGCATTGTACAATAGCGCGCAAGGCAGCACCGCGCCAGTCGGGCCTGCCCCCGATATCCCAGATTCCATCCCGGGCGCTTCCGGGCCCGGCGGGCCACCCGCCGCGTTGTCTCACATTGTGGTCCTTTCTCGATGGCCTTCCTGCTGCACCAAGCCCGCTTCTTCACGACGGTGAACCATCTGCGCGACCTGCCCGCTACGGCGCGGCCCGAGGTCGCGTTCGCCGGCCGTTCGAACGCCGGCAAGTCCACCGCCATCAATCTGCTGTGTAACCAGAAGCGGCTCGCCTTCGCCTCGAAGACGCCGGGCCGCACCCAGCATATCAACTACTTCTCGGTCGGCCCCGCCGACGAACCAGCGGGCTATCTCGTCGACCTGCCCGGCTACGGCTATGCCGAAGTGCCGGCAGCCGCGAAAGCGCACTGGGAGCAGCTGCTTTCGCTCTATCTGCAAACGCGCGCGCAGCTCTCGGGACTTATCCTGATGATGGACGCCCGCCGCCCGCTCACCGACCTCGACCGCCGCATGATCGAGTGGTTTGCACCGACCGGCAAGCCGATCCACGCACTCCTTACGAAGTGCGACAAATTGACGCGTCAGGAAAGCGTGCTCGCGCTGCGCACGACGAACAAGGCGTTCGACGAATACAGCAAGCAAGGCTACGAAGGGAAGCTGAGTGCCCAGCTCTTTTCGGCGCTCAAGCGCGTGGGGCTCGACGAGGCGCACGCCGTGATCGAGAGCTGGATCGTGCCGCAGGAATCCGTCGGCGAAACCGACTAACAACCGTAGTAACGCACCTCGGGCCGGCCGCTTCAGGCAGGCCCTCAGCCGTCTAAAAGCCCACACTGTCGGGCTTTTCACGCGCATTCATCAGATCTTTTCGCAAGGCTCGCGCGGCATTCGCCGCGCTATGTGCGCTAGCGCACACAGGCGACGCTAACGTCAGGCACAGGCGCCCTTTCGGGCTGCGTTGCGGGGCCTTTCTGCGGTGCTTTCGGCGCACATAAAAAAACCCGCCGTGATTTCCGGCGGGTTAAACAGCCTTATCGAAAAACGACAGGCACCCGCTCAGGGAGGAGAAGCGGGGAGCTCGGCGCCAGGCGCCTCGCTCGATCGGTATGATATACCATTGTCCCGAAAAGTTTCCTGCGCTCCGGGACCCATCCCGTTTCAAGATATCCGCCGACATGAGCTTCTATCCGCATCATCGTCCGCGCCGCATGCGACGTGACGATTTCTCGCGCCGTCTGATGCGCGAAAACCTCCTCACCACAAACGACCTGATCTACCCCGTATTCGTCATTGCGGGCAACAACGTGCGCGAAGCCGTGCCGTCGATGCCCGGCGTCGAGCGCGTGTCGATCGATCTGC
Organism: Paraburkholderia guartelaensis; assembly: GCF_004353905.1. GTDB lineage: Bacteria > Pseudomonadota > Gammaproteobacteria > Burkholderiales > Burkholderiaceae > Paraburkholderia > Paraburkholderia guartelaensis. The sequence goes on from NZ_SMOD01000026.1 coordinate 110,174, forward strand.
TGATGGGCGTCGCCGAGCAGTGCGTCGAACTCGGCATTCCGGTGCTTTCGCTCTTCCCCGTCGTCGATCCGGCGCTCAAGACGCCCGATGGCATCGAGGCGACGAATCCCGACGGCGTGATTCCGCGCGCGGTGCGCGAACTGAAGAAGCGTTTCCCCGACCTCGGCGTGCTTTGCGACGTCGCGCTCGACCCGTACACGAGCCACGGCCAGGACGGCGTGCTCGACGAGAACGGCTACGTCATCAACGACGAGACCATCGAGATCCTCGTTGCACAGGCGCGCGCGCAGGCGGAAGCCGGCGTCGATATCGTCGCGCCTTCGGACATGATGGACGGGCGCATCGGTGCGATCCGCGAGATGCTCGAAAGCGAGAACCACATCCACACGCGCATCATGGCGTACTCGGCCAAATACGCTTCGGCGTTCTATGGTCCGTTCCGCGATGCCGTGGGCTCGGCGTCGAATCTGGGCAAGGGCAACAAGATGACCTACCAGATGGACCCGTCGAACTCCGACGAGGCGCTGCGCGAAGTGCGCCTCGACATCGAGGAAGGCGCCGACATGGTGATGGTGAAGCCCGGCATGCCCTACCTCGACATCGTGCGCCGCGTGAAGGACGAATTCCGCTTTCCGACCTACGTGTACCAGGTGAGCGGCGAGTACGCCATGCTCAAGGCAGCCGCGCAAAACGGCTGGCTCGATCACGACAAGGTGATGATGGAATCGCTGCTCGCGTTCAAGCGCGCGGGCGCCGACGGCATCCTCACGTATTTCGCACTCGACGCCGCACGTTTGCTGCGCGCACAGAAGTAAGCGCTGCACGCATCGCATGAAAAAAGGCACGTCCACGGACGTGCCTTTTTGCTTTCGGGGCGATGCGCGATCTCATGCGCGCGCAATGCCGTCCATCAGTCCAATCAGGCCGATGGCGCTGCCGGCGTCTGCGGCGCCGGCGCCGTCACGTGATCGAGGCGCGCGAGGAACCGGTCGGCATTCTCGTAGCCGACCACGCGCAGCACTTCGTGCCCTTGCGTATCGAAGAAGATGATGCCCGGCGGTCCGAAGAGGCCGAAGCGCTTGAGCAGTGCCTGGTCGTCCGAATTATTGGCGGTCACATCGGCGCGCAACAGTCCCAACTCCGCGAGGCGCGCCTGGACGCGCGGGTCGCTGAAGGTGAACTTCTCCATTTCCTTGCAGCTCACGCACCAGTCGGCGTAGAAGTCGAGCATCGACGGCTTGCCCGCGGTCTTCAGCGCCGCGTCGAGTTGCGCGGGCGAGCGCACGGGCGCGAAGACCAACGCGTTCGCTTCGTTGGCGCCGGCGGACTGCGCCGCGCCGGCAGCGGCAACATCGCTCGCGCCACCCACGCGTGCGGCCAGCACCGCGAGCGGACGCAGCGGATCGGTCGAACCCGCCGCAAGACCTACGATCAGCGTCGCGGCCCAGATCGCGAACGCCGCGCCGAGACCACGCCCGAGGCGCCGCCAGACATTGGCCGCGCCCGCGTTCGGCGTGAAAAGCCCAAGCGCGGCGGCCGCAAGCAGCAGCCAGAGGGCGGCGAGCAGCATCTGCGCGGTTGCGCCGAGCACCGGCCAGACGATCCACAGCGCGGCCGCGAGCAGTACGACCCCGAAGAACACCTTTACGCCATCCATCCAGGTGCCCGCACGAGGCAGCAGCGAGCCTGCGCCGAGACCGAGGATCATCAGCGGGACGCCGAGACCCAGGCCCATCGCAAAGAGCGCCGCGCCGCCGAGCACGGCGTTGCCCGTGTGCGCGATGAACGCCAGCACCGCGAAGAGCGGCGCGGTCATGCAAGCGCCCACCACGAGCGCGGATAGCGCGCCCATCACGGCGACGGCGGCGAATTTGCCGCCGGAACGGCCTTGGGTGGCGCGCGAGGCGCCGTCCTGCCAGCGCTGCGGCAGCGCGATGTCGTAGCCGGCGATCAGCGTGACGGCGAACGCGGTGAGGAGCACCGCGAACACGCCCAGCACCCACGGGTTCTGCAGCCATGCGCCAAGGCTCTGGCCGACCAGCGCAGCAGCAATGCCCAGCACCGTGTAGACGAGCGCCATGCCGAGCACGTAGACGAACGAGAGCGCGAAGCCGCGCGAGCGCGTAACGCGCGCGCCCTCGCCGACGATGATCGCAGAGAGGATCGGGATCATCGGGTACGAGCAGGGCAAGAGGCTCAGCACCATGCCGGCCACGAAGTACAGGCCGACCACGGCGAAAAAGCCGCCGCCCTGCAGCAGCGATTGCGCATAGTCGGCGCTCGTGGCGCGTTCGTACCAGGGCTCCTCGGTGTCGCCTGCTGCGCGCGCTGCGCTCGTCTGCGGCTGGGGCACGGGCGTCGAGCTTGCTGCGCCCGGCACGGGGCTCTGGCCAGCCGTCGCGGCCTGTAACGCCGCGCCGCTCACGTGAAACACGTGTTCCGCGGGCGGATAGCAGATACCCGCGTCGGCACAGCCCTGCGATGTCACCGCGAGATCGAACGGACCGCTCGCCTTTTGCACCGGCACGCGGATCGTCAGCTCGCCTCGATAGGTTTCGACGTTCTTCTGGAAGGTCGGATCGAACTTCACGTGGCCGGGCGGGATTTGCGCCTCGCCCAGTTGCGCGGTGCCGTTGCGCGCGGCGAAGGCGAAGCGCTCGCGGTACATGTAGTAGCCGTCGGCGATCTTGAAATGCACGTCGACCATGCCCGGCGCTTCGCTCGCGCTGAACGTGAAGGCCTGGTCGGGCGGCAGGAAGTCGTCGTCGGCGGCTCGCGCGAGCGAAGTGCCGAACAGCATCGGCAGCAGGCAGCAGACGAGCAGGAGAAAGCCGGACAGCGTAGCGTACGGCGCGGCGCGCGAGCGCCGATCGAAACGGTTAGACATGAAGGGTGCGCTGAGTCTCGGCATTGACCCATTGCCCGTAGGCGTTCGACGCCGTGGCTTGCCACGAGAGAATCTCGGGCGTCTCATAGGGATGCTGGGTCTGGATGAACTGTTCGAGCTCGGCCGCGCGGGCGAGGCTCGTCTTGAAGAGCAGCTGGATCTCGTTGCCCGACTCGATGTTGCCCTGCCAGTGATACTGCGAGTGCACGGCGCCCAGGCGCGTCACGCACGCGGCGAGACGCTGCGCGAGCGCCCCGGCGGCGAGCATTTCGGCGGCGGCCTCGTCGGGCACCGTAGTCAGCATCAGGGTCACATTGAGGGTCACGACGAACTCCGGCGTGGTGCCGCGCGTGCGATAGCAAACGCGGGCTTCGGGGCAGAACGTAATCGTACCATCGGCGCCGATCGGCTTCTCTCGTGCACCGTGTGGCAAAAGGGGACTGCAACCGGCAAACACGGCTCGATGCGATTTAATCCGCGCCCGAAAACAAAAAAGCCAGGCTAGGCCTGGCTTTTTCGCATGCCGCTCGATCCGGGGATCAAGCGACGGAAAGCTTATTCCGCTTCCTGGACGTTCTCTTCCGCGACTTCCGGACGGTCGAGCAGTTCGACCAGTGCCATCGGCGCGTTGTCGCCAACACGGAAACCGAACTTCAGGATACGCAGGTAGCCGCCCGGACGGTTCGCGAAACGCGGACCGAGCACGTCGAACAGCTTCGTGACCGAGTCACGATCGCGCAGGCGGTTGAACGCCAGACGACGGTTTGCGAGCGACGGCTTCTTGCCCAGCGTGATGAGGGGCTCGACAACCTTACGGAGTTCCTTCGCCTTCGGCAGCGTCGTCTTGATGACTTCGTGCTCGATGAGCGAGTTGGACATGTTACGGAGCATTGCCAGACGGTGGCTGCTCGTGCGGTTCAGTTTCCGCAGACCATGACGGTGACGCATTTCAATTTCCTTGAAACAAAGTTTTAGTCCAGCTCTTCTATCGCCCTGTAACTAACAAGGCACGGGCCGGTACGTGAAAAAGGCAAGACGCGGATTTTAAAGGAAAATCCGCGTCCGTGCCAGACTTCTTACTTGTCGAGACCAGCCGGCGGCCAGTTTTCGAGCTTCATGCCGAGCGTGAGACCGCGCGAAGCGAGCACTTCCTTGATCTCGTTGAGCGACTTGCGACCCAGGTTCGGGGTCTTGAGCAGCTCGTTCTCGGTGCGCTGGATCAGATCGCCGATGTAGTAGATGTTCTCGGCCTTCAGGCAGTTCGCCGAGCGAACCGTGAGTTCGAGATCGTCCACCGGACGCAGCAGGATCGGGTCGATCTGCGGTGCGCGCGAAGGCGCTTCCGCGGCCGTTTCCGTGCCTTCCAGAGCCGCGAACACCGACAGCTGATCCACGAGGATGCGTGCCGACTGGCGGATCGCTTCCTCAGGCGAGATCACGCCGTTGGTTTCGATGTTCATCACGAGCTTGTCGAGGTCGGTACGCTGTTCGACACGCGCGCTTTCCACGGCGTAGCTCACGCGGCGAACCGGCGAGAACGAAGCGTCCAGCACGATGCGGCCGATGATCTTGGCCGCCTCGTCGCCATAACGGCGCACGTTGCCCGGCACGTAGCCACGGCCCTTTTCGATCTTGATCTGCACGTCGAGCTTGCCGCCCTTCGTCAGATGCGCAACCACGTGATCCGGATTGATGACTTCGCAGTCGTGCGAGAGTTCGATGTCGCCAGCGGTGACAACGCCTTCGCCTTCCTTGCGCAGCGTAACCGTCACTTCGTCACGGTTATGCAGCTTGAACACCACACCCTTCAGGTTCAGCAGCAGGTTGACCACGTCCTCTTGCACACCATCGAGCGTCGAGTATTCGTGCACGACGCCTGCGATCGTCACTTCGGTCGGCGCATAGCCCACCATCGACGACAGCAGCACGCGCCGAAGCGCGTTACCCAAGGTGTGGCCATAGCCGCGTTCGAACGGCTCCATGACTACTTTCGCGTGGTTGTCGCCGAGCGATTCCACAGCGATGATCTTGGGTTTCAACAAACTGGTTTGCATAGGTTTTCCTTTTCAATACCCTCGGCTCGTTACACCGATAAGGCTGAGATGGCAACAACCTGAAAAAAACGGCCGAGGCCGCCTCCTGCGCGAAGCACAGAGGTTACCCCGGCCGTCAATCCGATTACCGCGAATACAATTCGACGATCAGGCTTTCGTTGATGTCGCCAGCGATGTCGCTGCGCTCAGGCATGCCCTTGAACGTGCCTTCGAACTTCTTCGCGTCGACCGACACCCAACCTGCCATGCCGCCTTGCTCTGCGAGCGAGAGGGCTTCGACGATACGCGCCTGCTTCTTCGCCTTTTCGCGAATCGCGACGACGTCGCCAGCCTTCACTTGCATCGACGGGATGTTCGAAACGACGCCGTTCACCGTGAGAGCCTTGTGGCTCACGAGCTGACGCGCTTCAGCGCGGGTCGAAGCGAAGCCCATGCGGTACACGACGTTGTCGAGACGCGATTCGAGCAGTTGCAGCAGGTTTTCGCCGGTGTTGCCCTTGATACGGTCAGCTTCCGCGAAGTAGCGGCGGAACTGGCGCTCGAGCACGCCGTAGATGCGCTTCACTTTCTGCTTTTCGCGAAGCTGCGTGCCGTAGTCGGACGTACGTGCGCCCGAGGTGCGGCCGTGCTGACCCGGCTTGCTGTCGAGCTTGCACTTGTCGGCGAGCGAGCGGCGTGCGCTCTTCAGGAAGAGGTCGGTGCCTTCACGGCGGGACAGCTTGGCCTTCGGGCCGATATAACGTGCCACGTTGCTTTCCTTCGATAATTGATCACGCGAGGGCTAAACGGGAAAACCCGGCCTTCGCGCTAGTCCGGCTCTTTGAACCGAACGGTGGGCTTAGTCAATTCAATAACGCCGAGAGCCTGGGTCGCCGTTTCCGGCGGCTCAGGCGTTCGGCTAAAACGACGCCTTAGATACGGCGGCGCTTCGGCGGACGGCAGCCGTTGTGCGGGACCGGCGTAACGTCGGAGATCGCGGTGATCTTGATGCCAAGACCATGCAGCGCGCGCACCGCCGATTCGCGACCCGGGCCGGGGCCCTTGATACGCACTTCGAGGTTCTTGACGCCGTATTCCATTGCAACACGGCCAGCCGATTCAGCTGCGACCTGAGCTGCGAAGGGCGTCGACTTACGCGAACCCTTGAAGCCCTGACCGCCCGACGTTGCCCAGGCAAGCGCGTTGCCTTGACGGTCGGTGATCGTGATGATCGTGTTGTTGAACGACGCGTGAACGTGAACCACGCCCTCGGCGACGTTCTTCTTAACCTTCTTGCGAACGCGTTGCGCCGCGGAGTTGTTCGAAGCCTTAGCCATTACGTTTTCCTGTAACTTTCAGTTCCGCTTACTTCTTCAGCGACTGTGCTGCGCGGCGCGGACCCTTACGCGTACGTGCGTTGGTACGCGTACGCTGGCCACGCAGGGGCAGGCCCTTGCGATGGCGCACGCCGCGGTAGCAGCCGAGGTCCATCAGGCGCTTGATGTTCATCGTCACTTCACGGCGGAGATCGCCTTCGACGACAAACTTGCCCACTTCCTCACGCAGCTTTTCCAGATCCGCGTCGTTCAGGTCCTTGACCTTCTTGTTGAACGGCACACCGGCGGCCACGCAGATGTTGCGCGAACGCGTGCGGCCAACACCAAAAATTGCCGTCAGGCCGATTTCGGTGTGCTGGTGGTTCGGGATGTTAACCCCTGCAATACGAGCCATTGTTTTTCCTCAAACAAAAAGCGCAAGCGCGCTAATCAGCCTTGGCGCTGCTTGTGGCGCGGGTCCGAGCTGCAGATCACGCGAACGACGCCGTTGCGCTTGATGATTTTGCAGTTGCGGCAAATGCGCTTTACCGATGCCATCACTTTCATGATATTACCCTTTTTCCTAAATCACTTCGCCCGGAACACGATCCGCGCACGCGACAGATCGTAAGGCGTCAACTCAACCGTCACCTTGTCGCCCGGGAGAATGCGGATGTAGTGCATCCGCATCTTTCCGGAAATATGTCCCAGAACGACATGGCCGTTTTCCAGCTTCACCCGGAAGGTCGCGTTGGGGAGGTTTTCGATAACCTCGCCTTGCATCTGGATTACATCGTCTTTGGCCATAGGTCCTTTTAACGCATCGGGACGCCGCCGCCCTTGAAGTTAGCCTTCTTGAGCAGCGATTCATATTGTTGCGACATCACGTACGACTGCACCTGCGCCATGAAGTCCATTGTGACGACGACAATGATCAGCAGCGACGTTCCACCAAAATAAAACGGCACATTCCAGCGCAGCACCAGAAACTCCGGCAGCAGGCAAACAAACACGATATAGATCGCACCGGCCAGCGTCAGACGCGTGAGGATGCGGTCGATATAGCGTGCCGTCTGATCGCCCGGACGGATGCCAGGTACGAACGCGCCACTCTTCTTCAGGTTGTCGGCCGTTTCCCTGCTGTTGAACACCAGTGCGGTGTAGAAGAAGCAGAAGAACACGATCGCCAACGCGTACAGCAACACGTACACGGGCTGGCCAGGCTTGAGGGCTTCGGCCACGTTGTGCAGCGTGTCCGCAAACCAGCCGGTTCGCGAACCCGAACTGAACCAGTTCAGGATGGTTGCCGGGAACAGGATGATCGACGACGCGAAGATCGGCGGAATCACACCCGACATGTTCAGCTTGAGCGGCAGGTGGGACGACTGCCCGCCGTAAATCTTGTTACCGACCTGGCGCTTCGCATAGTTCACGAGGATCTTGCGCTGGCCGCGTTCGATGAACACCACCAGGTAAGTCACGGCTGCGATCAGAACGACCACGATGATCGCCGAGATGATGCTCATCGAGCCGGTGCGAACCAGTTCGAAAAGCCCACCGAGCGCATTCGGGAAGCCTGCCGCGATCCCGCCGAAGATGATGATCGAGATACCGTTGCCAAGCCCGCGTTCCGTGATCTGCTCACCAAGCCACATCAGGAACATCGTGCCCGTTACGAGCGTCACGACCGTCGTCAAGCGGAACACCATGCCCGGATCGATCACGAGGCCAGGCTGGTTTTCCAGCGCGACCGCGATGCCGAACGCCTGAAACGTCGCCAGCACCACCGTGAAGATCCGCGTGTACTGCGTGATCTTGCGTTGTCCAGCCTGCCCTTCCTTCTTCAGCGCTTCCAGCTGCGGCGAGACGATCGCCATCAGCTGCAGGATGATCGACGCCGAAATATACGGCATCACACCCAGCGCGAAGATCGTGAACCGAGACAGTGCGCCACCCGAGAACATGTTGAACATGCCAAGGATGCCGCCCGACTGGCTCTGGAAGAGCTTCGCCAGTTGGTCCGGATCGATACCCGGAACCGGAATATGCGCGCCGATACGATAAACGACCAGCGCCAGCAGCAGGAACACTGCACGCCGACGCAGGTCGCCGAACTTCGGTGCGCTGCGACCGGTTTTTGCGAGACTCGGGCTGTTAGCCAAGTAGCTTCTCCGATGCAGATGCTAGTGACGGCGGGCAAGCCCGCACGCACCACTCACAATCACTCGGCAAAAGAACCGCCTGCTGCTTCAATCGCAGCACGCGCATTCTTCGTCGCACCCAGACCCTTGACGACGACCTTACGCTTGATCTCGCCGGTAGCGATGATCTTCGCGCTGCGGGTCAGTTCGCCCACGAGGCCTGCCTGCTTGAGAGCCAACAGATCGATTTCGTCGACCGGCAGCTTCTCGATGTCGGCGAGGCGCACTTCACCAACGAATTCCTTCGTCAGCGAGGTGAAGCCACGCTTCGGCAGACGACGCTGCAGAGGCATCTGACCGCCTTCGAAGCCGACCTTGTGGAAGCCGCCCGAACGCGATTTCTGACCCTTGTGACCACGGCCAGCGGTCTTGCCGAGGCCGGAGCCGATGCCGCGGCCGACGCGACGCTTTGCGTGCTTCGCGCCTTCTGCCGGCTTCAGGTTATTCAATTCCATTTTCAACTCCTGGAGTCTTTGGTCGACCGCTTAGCCGATGACCTTAACGAGGTACGAGACCTTGTTGATCATGCCGCGCACAGCCGGCGTGTCCTGCAGCTCGGAGACCGAGTTCAGGCGGCGCAGGCCGAGACCGCGCACAGTGGCACGGTGCGTTTCGCGGGTCCCAATCAGGCTCTTGACGAGCTGAACCTTGACAGTTTTTTCAGACATGGTACCCACCCTTAGCCCAGAATGTCTTCGACGGACTTGCCGCGCTTCGCCGCGATGTCTGCCGGGGTCGACTGCTTGCGCAGACCGTCCAGCGTGGCGCGAACGAGGTTGTACGGGTTCGTCGAACCGTGGCTCTTGGCCACGACGTTCTGCACGCCCATCACGTCGAACACTGCGCGCATCGGGCCGCCGGCGATCACGCCCGTACCTGCCTTCGCCGGAGCGAGGAGGACGACCGATGCGCCATGCTTGCCGTGCACTTCGTGTTGCAGGGTGCCGTTCTTCAGGGGCACCTTGAACATGTTGCGGCGAGCTTGTTCCATCGCCTTCTGGACAGCAACGGGCACTTCCTTCGACTTGCCCTTGCCCATACCGACGCGGCCATCACCATCGCCAACCACGGTCAGAGCGGCGAAGCCGAGAATACGGCCGCCCTTCACAACCTTGGTCACGCGATTGACCGAAATCATTTTTTCGCGGAGGCCGTCGTCGCGTTCGTCAGCCTGAACTTTCGCTTGCATCTTTGCCATGACGAATTCCTTCCTTAGAACTTGAGCCCGGCTTCGCGCGCAGCATCAGCCAGCGCCTTGACGCGGCCGTGATAGCGGAAACCCGAGCGGTCAAAGGCGACGGATTCGATGCCGGCGGCCTTAGCCTTTTCTGCAATACGCTTGCCGATCAGCGAGGCTGCAGCGACGTTGCCGCCCTTGCCCGACTGGTCAGCCAGTTGCGCACGCACTTCAGCTTCAAGCGTCGACGCGCTGGCCAGCACCTTGGTGCCGCAGGGCGAGAACACTTGCGCATAGATGTGCGTGTTCGTGCGATGCACGGCCAGACGCGCGACCTGCAGCTCAGCGATCTTGAGACGCGTCTGACGAGCGCGGCGCAGGCGAGATTGAGTCTTATCCATGATTGCGCACCCTTACTTCTTCTTCGTTTCTTTGAGGATCACAACCTCGTTGGCGTAGCGCACACCCTTGCCCTTATAGGGCTCCGGCGGGCGGTAGCCGCGGACTTCCGCAGCGACCTGGCCAACTTGTTGCTTGTCGATCCCCTTGATCACGATTTCCGTTTGCGACGGGGTTTCAGCCTTCACGCCTTCCGGCATCTGGTGCACCACAGGGTGCGAGAAACCCAGCGACAGGTTCAGCTTGTCGCCTTGCGCTTGAGCACGATAACCAACGCCAACCAGCGTCAGCTTGCGCTCGAAACCCTTCGTCACGCCTTGCACCATGTTCGCGACAATCGCGCGCATCGTGCCCGACATCGCATTGGCTTCGCGGCTTTCGTCGGTCGGCTCGAACTTGAGCGTACCGTTGTCGTTCACCACCTTCACGAGGCGGTTCGCAGCTTGCGAAATCGTACCCAGCGGGCCCTTGACGGTAATCTTCTCGTCGCTGAGCGTCGCTTCTGCGCCTTGCAGCGCGATCGGGCTCTTACCTACTCGAGACATGTTTCTTCTCCTTAGGCCTTAAGCGACGTAGCAGATAACTTCGCCGCCGACGCCAGTAGCGCGCGCCTTGCGGTCCGTCATCACACCCTTCGGCGTCGAAACGATCGCCACACCAAGGCCGTTCATGACCTGGGGGATTTCGTTGCGGCCGCGGTACACGCGCAGACCCGGCTTCGAGACGCGTTCGATGCGCTCGATAACGGGACGGCCAGCGTAGTACTTCAACGCGATGTTCAATTCCGACTTCGCACCTTCGGTCTTCACCGCGAAGTCGTCGATATAACCTTCGTCCTTCAGAACCTGCGCAATCGCAATCTTCACTTTCGACGAGGGCATAGCAACCGAAACCTTCTCGACCATCTGCGCATTGCGGATGCGAGTCAGCATATCGGCGATAGGATCACTCATGCTCATTTATGTTTCTCCTATTACCAGCTCGCCTTGGTGATGCCAGGGATCTCACCACGGAACGCGATTTCACGAATCTTGTTACGTGCGAGACCGAATTTGCGGAACGTGCCACGCGGACGACCCGTGAGTGCGCAGCGGTTACGCTTGCGAGTCGGGTTCGAGTTGCGGGGCAGTTGTTGCAGTTCCAGGCGAGCCGAATAGCGCTCTTCTTCCGACTTGCTTTGGTCGTCGATGATCGCCTTCAGCGCTGCGCGCTTCGGCGCGAATTTCGCTGCCAGACGAGCGCGCTTCTTTTCACGTTCGATCAGTGCCAGTTTAGCCACGGTAACCTCAGTTTCTGAACGGGAACTTGAAGCCGGCGAGCAGTGCCTTTGCTTCTTCGTCGGTCTTCGCGGTCGTCGTGATGCTGATGTTCAGCCCACGCAGCGCGTCGATCTTGTCGTAGTCGATTTCGGGGAAAATGATCTGCTCTTTCACACCGATGTTGTAGTTACCACGGCCGTCGAATGCCTTGCCCGACACGCCACGGAAGTCGCGCACGCGGGGCAGCGCAACCGTCACGAAACGGTCCAGGAATTCGTACATGGCATTGCCACGCAGGGTAACCATCGTGCCGATCGGGTAGCCTTCGCGAATCTTGAAGCCGGCGATTGCCTTGCGCGACTTCGTGATAACGGGCTTCTGGCCGGCGATCTTCGTGAGGTCGCCAACGGCGTGCTCGAGGACCTTCTTGTCAGCGACGGCTTCACCAACACCCATGTTCAGGGTGATCTTGGTGAGGCGCGGCACTTCCATGACCGACTTGTAACCGAACTTCTCGATCAGGCCAGGAACGACCTTCTCTTTATAAAATTCTTGCAAACGTGCCATTTTTTACTCCGCAGCGTCAGGCGCTCAGAACAGCACCGGTCGTCTTCAGGAAACGAACCTTCTTGTCCCCTTCGACCTTGATGCCCACGCGCGACGGCTTACCGTTCGCGTCGACCAGTGCGACGTTCGAGATAGCCAGCGGCATTGCCTTGGCTTCCACGCCACCCGTCGTACCCTTCATGGGGTTCGGCTTCACATGCTTCTTCGCGATGTTGATGCCTTCGACAGTGACGCGCTCTTCGCCGATGGCCAGCACGACGCCGCGCTTGCCCTTATCTTTGCCGGTAACGACGATAACTTCGTCACCCTTGCGAATCTTGTTCATCGCGGCTCCTTACAGCACTTCCGGCGCCAGCGAAACGATCTTCATGAATCGTTCGCTACGCAGCTCACGCGTAACCGGCCCGAAGATACGGGTGCCGATCGGCTCAAGCTTGGTATTCAAAAGCACGGCGGCGTTGCCATCGAACTTGATCAGCGAGCCGTCTTGACGGCGCACGCCCTTCGCAGTGCGAACCACAACAGCGTTGTAGATTTCGCCCTTTTTCACGCGCCCGCGCGGCGTTGCTTCCTTGACGCTCACCTTGATGATGTCGCCAATGCTGGCATAACGACGCTTCGAGCCGCCGAGCACCTTGATGCACAGAACTTCGCGTGCACCCGTGTTGTCGGCTACTTCAAGCCGAGTTTCGGTCTGGATCATGGTTTATCTTTCCCAACTTAATCCGGTCGCGCCACCATGGCACATCCGGTCAGTCTTGGTCCCGTCAGCCGCGCCGCCACTAGAACGACCGCTCAGCTGCTTGGGTAAGAACAGCAGCGACGGCAAACGAAACCGGCCATCGCATTCCGGTGAATCTTGCTAACCCGGACTGGCGCCCGAATCTGCTTCCCCACCTACATTCGCCTGCTGCTTTGCCAACAGCAAACCCATAAGTAGGGAAGACCAAGACTATAACTCGATAATCTTGGTCTAGCAAGCGAAATCTTCAGCGATTTCAATTACTTCTACACCCCGGGAAATGGCTCCCCGGGGTGTTGCGCCACTTTTAGATGACGCGTGCTGCTTCGATCAGCTTCGACACGGTCCAGGCCTTCGTCTTCGAGAGAGGACGGGTCTCCTGGATTTCAACGAGGTCACCCTCGTTGTACGTGTTCGCTTCGTCGTGCGCGTGGTACTTCTTCGACTGCACAACGTACTTGCCGTAGATCGGGTGCTTGACGCGGCGCTCGACCAGGACGGTGACCGTCTTGTCCATCTTGTTGCTGACGACTTTGCCGACCAGCGTCCGCTTAAGCGAGGTTTTCACGCTTTCGTTCATTTCTGGTTCGCCTTCTGAGTCAGGACGGTCCGCACACGTGCGATGTCGCGACGAACCTTCTTCAGCTGGCTCGTGTTCGTGAGCTGCTGGGTCGCGAGTTGCATGCGCAGGCCGAATTGCGCCTTCAAGAGGTCCGACAGCTCTTTGTCGAGCGCGGCCTTGTCTTTCTGAAGAAGTTCAGATGCCTTCATCAATCACTCCTTAGGCGCCGAGCTGGCGAACCATGAAGACCGTCTTCAGCGGCAGCTTGGCTGCAGCCAGACGGAAGGCTTCACGGGCCAGTTCTTCGGACACACCATCCATTTCATACAGCATCTTGCCCGGCTGAATCTCGGCGACGTAGTACTCAGGGTTACCCTTACCGTTACCCATACGCACTTCCGCCGGCTTTTGCGAGATCGGCTTGTCCGGGAAGATACGGATCCAGATGCGGCCGCCACGCTTGATGTGACGCGTCATTGCACGACGCGCTGCTTCAATCTGACGCGCGGTCAGGCGACCACGACCGATAGCCTTCAGACCGTACTCACCAAACGAAACGGCGTTGCCGCGCGTTGCGATACCGGTGTTACGACCCTTCTGCTCTTTGCGATACTTCCTGCGTTTCGGTTGCAGCATCGTTATTCTCCACTCTTGCCGTCACCGCCGGCGCCACGGCGCGGTGCGCCACGACGGGCACCCGGTGCGCCTTCGCCATCACGGCGCGGACGACGATCGCCCGGACGCGCATTGCGGCGCGGACGCTTTTCTTCGGCGACTTCTTCCACCACCGGTGCGTCGTTGCGGCCGAGCGTGTCGCCCTTGTAGACCCAAACCTTCACGCCGATGATGCCGTACGTCGTCTTCGCTTCCGAGGTTGCGTAGTCGATGTCAGCACGCAGCGTGTGAAGCGGCACTCGACCTTCGCGGTACCACTCGGTACGTGCGATTTCGATACCGTTCAGACGGCCGGCGCTCATGATCTTGATGCCCTGGGCACCCAGACGCATTGCGTTCTGCATCGCGCGCTTCATTGCGCGACGGAACATGATGCGGCGCTCGAGCTGCTGCGTGATCGAATCGGCGATCAGTTGAGCATCGGTTTCCGGCTTGCGGATTTCTTCGATGTTCACGTGAACCGGAACGCCCATGCGCTTCTGGAGTTCGGCCTTGAGGAGTTCGATGTCCTCGCCCTTCTTGCCGATCACCACACCCGGGCGCGAGCTGTAAATCGTGATGCGAGCGTTCTTTGCCGGACGCTCGATCACAACACGGCCCACCGAAGCGTTCTTCAGCTTCTTCTTCAGGTATTCACGAACACCGATGTCTTCCTTCAACATCGCCGCGAAATTGTTGTTGTTCGCGTACCAACGCGAAGCCCAATTGCGGCTGACGGCCAAACGGAAGCCAGTCGGATGAATTTTCTGTCCCATCGTATGGCTCCTTAATTCCCGACCGTCACAGTGATGTGACAGGATTGCTTCTCGATGCGGTTGCCGCGGCCCTTGGCGCGCGCGGTGAAACGCTTCAGCGAAGCTGCCTTGTCGACGTAGATGCTCTTGATCTTGAGCTCGTCGATATCAGCACCTTCGTTGTGTTCCGCGTTTGCGATCGCCGAGAGCACAACCTTTTTCACGATGCCAGCCGCTTTCTTCGGCGAGAACGTCAGAACGTTCAGTGCCTTGTCGACCGGCAGACCGCGGATCTGGTCAGCCACAAGGCGCGTCTTCTGCGCCGAGATGCGGGCACCGCGATGAATTGCCTTCACTTCCATCTTGATTGCCCCTTATTTCTTGGCCTTCTTGTCGGCCGCGTGTCCCTTGAACGTACGGGTCAGTGCGAACTCGCCAAGCTTGTGGCCGACCATGTTTTCCGTGACATACACCGGAACGTGTTGACGGCCGTTGTGCACGGCGATCGTCAGGCCGATGAAGTCCGGCAGGATCGTCGAGCGACGCGACCAGGTCTTGATCGGTTTCTTGTCACGCGATGCTGCAGCCGCCTCAACCTTCTTCAGCAAATGGGCGTCGCAGAACGGACCTTTCTTAATAGAACGTGCCATTGCCTACTCCTTAACGCTTGTGACGGCGCTGGACGATCATGCTCGTCGTGCGCTTGTTGCTGCGGGTGCGATAGCCCTTCGTCGGCGTGCCCCACGGGCTCACCGGGTCGCGACCAGCCGCAGTCTTGCCTTCGCCACCACCGTGCGGGTGGTCGACCGGGTTCATTGCAACGCCACGGACCGTCGGGCGGATACCGCGCCAGCGGTTCGCGCCAGCCTTACCGATTTGACGGAGGCTGTGCTCTTCGTTGCCGACTTCACCGATCGTTGCGCGGCATTCAACGTGCACGCGGCGGATTTCGCCCGAACGCAGACGAACCTGCGCGTAGACGCCTTCACGTGCCAGCAGCATTGCCGACGTGCCAGCCGAACGCGCCATTTGCGCGCCCTTGCCCGGCAGCATTTCGATGCAGTGGATCGTCGTACCGACCGGAATGTTGCGGATCGGCAGCGTGTTGCCTGCACGGATCGGCGCTTCCGAACCCGACATCAGCTGCGTGCCAACCGTCACGCCCTTCGGCGCGATGATGTAGCGGCGCTCGCCGTCTGCGTAAAGAACCAGCGCAATGTTCGCGCTACGGTTCGGGTCATACTCGAGACGCTCCACCTTCGCGGGGATGCCATCCTTCGTACGACGGAAATCGATCACACGGTAGTGCTGCTTGTGACCGCCACCCTGGTGACGCGTCGTGATGCGACCGTTGTTGTTACGGCCAGCCGTCGAGGACTTCTTTTCGAGCAGTGCCGCGAACGGCGCGCCCTTATGGAGGTCCTTGTTGACGATCTTGACCATCGCGCGGCGACCCGGCGAGGTCGGCTTAACTTTCACGATTGCCATGATTACTTGGCCTCCGCTTCAAAGTTGATTTCCTGGCCGGGCTTCAGGCAGACATACGCCTTCTTCACGTCCTTGCGCTTGCCGTTGAAGCGGCCAAAGCGCTTGGCTTTGCCCTTCTGGACCAGCACGTTGACGGACTCGACTTCCACCTTGAACAGCAGCTCGACAGCAGCCTTGACTTCCTGCTTGTTCGCGTCCGGCGCGACTTCGAAGACGACTTGTTCGTTCTTCTCCGCAACCAGCGTCGCCTTTTCGGAGATCACCGGTGCGAGCAGGACCTGCATCAAACGATGATCGTTCTTGCGAATCTCGCTCATGACAGCAACTCCTCGATCTGGGCGACCGCTGCCTTCGTGATCAGGATCTTCTTGAAGTAGATCAGCGAGAGCGGGTCGGCAAAACGCGGCTCAACGACTGCCACGTGGGGCAGGTTGCGCGACGCGAGATACAGGTTCTCGTCGACCGTGTCGGTGATGACCAGCACGGATTCGAGACCCATGGCCTTGAACTTTTCGGCCAGCAGCTTCGTCTTCGGCGCTTCGAGCGAGAGCTCTTCCACGACCGAGATGCGGCCTTCGCGGGCCAGCTGCGAGAAGATCGAGCAGAGACCTGCGCGATGCATCTTCTTGTTGACCTTGTGCGAGAAGTTTTCTTCCGGCGAATTCGGGAAGATGCGACCACCGCCACGCCACAGCGGGCTCGACGACATACCGGCACGAGCGCGGCCCGTACCCTTCTGACGCCACGGCTTCTTGGTGGTGTGCTTGACCTGTTCGCGGTCCTTCTGCGCGCGGTTACCGCTGCGCGCGTTCGCCTGGTAGGCGATAACGATCTGGTGGATCAGCGCTTCGTTGTAGTCACGGCCGAACACGACGTCCGACGCGTTAACAGCTGCGCCTTCCTGACCATTGGCGTTCAGGAGCTTCAGTTCCATTATTGCGCTCCTTTCTTGGCGCGCGCCTTGACGGCGGGCGTCACGAAAACCTTGCCGCCCTTTGCACCCGGCACGGCACCCTTGACCAGCAGCAGCTTGCGCTCTGCGTCGATACGGGCGATTTCGAGGTTTTGCACCGTCACGGTTTCGTCACCCATGTGACCGGTCATGCGCTTACCCGGGAACACGCGACCCGGATCCTGCGCCATACCGATCGAGCCCGGCACATTGTGCGAGCGCGAGTTACCGTGCGAAGCACGACCCGAAGCGAAGTTGTAACGCTTGATGGTACCGGCGTAGCCCTTACCGATCGAGGTGCCTTGCACGTCGATCTTCTGGCCTTCTTCGAAGAGTTCCACACCGATCACAGCGCCAGCGGACAGTTCGGCGGCCTTAGCGGCGTCGATCTGGAATTCCTTGAGGATTTCACCGGCTTGAACGCCAGCTTTGGCGAGATGACCTGCGAGCGGCTTCGTCACGCGCGATGCGCGGCGAGTACCGAAAGTAACCTGCACGGCCGTGTAGCCGTCGGTTTCAACAGTCTTGATCTGCGTCACGCGGTTGTCGGACACGTCCAGCACGGTCACGGGAATCGAATCCCCTTCGGCCGTGAAGATACGGGTCATGCCAACCTTGCGACCTACGAGTCCAAGGCTCATCGTTTTCTCCATTCCCGACTGCGATTGGTCGGGGCTAATTTACAAAGTACCGGCATGTTTTCGAGGTAAAGGCTCGAAGGGGACACACCGATTTTTTGCGCAAATGCGCGAAAAGACGTCAAGTATAACGTCCTTCCTCGATTTCCGCAAGCAATCAAAGACTTAGCGCCACCCGAAGATTCTGGCGGCGCTGGAGGCTCTTACTGCAGCTTGATTTCGACGTCCACGCCAGCCGGGAGGTCCAGCTTCATCAGCGCGTCAACGGTCTTGTCCGTCGGGTCGACGATGTCCATCAGGCGCAGGTGCGTGCGGATTTCGAGCTGATCGCGCGACGTCTTGTTGACGTGCGGCGAACGCAGGATGTCGAAACGCTGGATACGCGTGGGCAGCGGCACCGGACCACGGACGATTGCACCCGTACGCTTCGCCGTTTCGACGATTTCAGCAGCCGACTGGTCGATCAGGCGGTAGTCGAAAGCCTTCAGGCGGATACGGATTTTTTGGTTCTGCATGATGATTCCTTGAAAAGAGCGAGGCGGACTTGCGCCGCCAGACGATATAAAGAGCGCAGGACCACCCCGCGGCAAGGCGCCGCGAGGTGGTCCCTGGGTACATCAACTTCTACAGCAAGCCGAGTATTCTACTCGATTTACTCGATGATCTTTGCAACCACGCCGGCGCCGACGGTACGGCCACCTTCGCGGATTGCGAAGCGCAGACCTTCTTCCATCGCGATCGGAGCGATCAGCTTCACCGTGATCGACACGTTGTCGCCCGGCATGACCATTTCCTTGTCCTTCGGCAGCTCGATCGAGCCCGTCACGTCCGTCGTACGGAAGTAGAACTGCGGACGGTAGTTGTTGAAGAACGGCGTGTGACGGCCGCCTTCGTCCTTGCTCAGCACGTACACTTCAGCCGTGAAGTGCGTGTGCGGCGTGATCGAACCCGCTTGATACCGACGATTTCGATTTCCTCGCCGACCTTGACGATGCCGCGCTCGACGCGACCCGTCACCACCGTGCCGCGACCCGAGATCGAGAACACGTCTTCCACCGGCATCAGGAACGCGCCGTCAACTGCACGCTCCGGCGTCGGGATGTACGTGTCCAGTGCGTCGGCCAGGTTCATGATCGCCACTTCACCCAGCTCGCCCTTGTCGCCTTCCAGCGCCAGCTTGGCCGAACCCTTGATGATCGGCGTGTCGTCGCCCGGGAAGTCGTACTTCGACAGGAGCTCGCGCACTTCCATTTCGACCAGCTCGAGCAGCTCGGCGTCGTCGACCATGTCGCACTTGTTCAGGAACACGATGATGTAAGGCACACCGACCTGACGGGCGAGCAGGATGTGCTCACGCGTTTGCGGCATCGGACCGTCAGCGGCCGAGCACACCAGGATCGCGCCGTCCATCTGTGCCGCGCCCGTGATCATGTTCTTCACGTAGTCAGCGTGGCCCGGGCAGTCGACGTGTGCGTAGTGGCGGTTAGCCGTTTCGTACTCGACGTGCGCGGTGTTGATGGTAATACCACGTGCCTTTTCTTCCGGCGCTGCGTCGATCTGGTCGTACGCCTTCGCTTCGCCGCCGAACTTGGCGGTCAGAACCGTCGTGATCGCTGCCGTCAGCGTGGTCTTGCCGTGGTCAACGTGACCGATCGTGCCCACGTTCACGTGCGGCTTGGTCCG
>NZ_SMOD01000027.1 GCF_004353905.1 Paraburkholderia guartelaensis
ACGTCTTCGGCACGCTAAAGCACTGGATGGGGGCCACACACTTCCTGACCAGGACGCTTGGACGGGTGAGTACCGAAATGAGTCTTCAAGTGTTGGCCTACAACCTGAAGCGCGTCATCAAGATACTTGGGGCTGGCAGGGCAATAAATGCGATGAAGCTGGTCGGAACGTAAGGCCCGGAGGGGCTTTTTACGCTCGAAATCCTACGTTAAGTTGGGCCGGAGTTCTCAAGCTTGATTGGTCGGGCTGGCGAGCTCGACTCCGGGGCAAAGAAAACAGTTTCCACACGGCCTCGGCCATCTTCAGCCCTCCGACCGCGCGCCATAACGTACGTTCGGACTTCGGCTCTGAGCCAGACATCGAACGCTCGCCGGCCGGCCATGATGTAACTCGTAGCCATTGACGGAGGGCGGAGGCCGGCAACGCGACACCCTGGGGTGCGCAATGCGAGGCCGGGTTACGCTGAAACAGCCAGATGGACGGGCACCGTGAACTCAAAGCTGGCACCGCGCGGTACGTTTGCGACCGCCCAAAACCGGCCGCCGTGTGCGTCGATGATCGAGCGGCAGATCGACAGCCCCATGCCCATCCCGCTAGCCTTCGTCGTATAAAACGGCTCAAAGATGCGCTCGATGTGCCCGGGAGCGATGCCCGGCCCGGAATCGCGCACCGTCACCATGACGGCACCCGGTTCATGCATGGCGGTGCTGATCGTCAATTCCCGCAGCCCGTCGTCAACGGCGATCATTGCGTCAATGGCATTGAGAACAAGGTTCAGCATCACCTGCTGGAGTTGCACCCGGTCGCCTTTGATGAGCGGCAAGTCCTCTGCAAGCCGCCACCGCACCGAGACGTCGCTTCTGCTGGCTTCACTCGACGTGAGCGTCATGACCTCGCGAATCGCCTCGTTGATCTGCAGGATCTCGTTGCAAGTCGGGGCCTTCTTTACCAGGCCATGAATGCCCCGGATAATCTCCCCAGCTCGCGTGCTTTCAGACACGACCAATTCCAGCATGCCACGTGCTTTGTCGATCACCGGCCGCTCCCGGTCTAACCAGCGCAGCGCAGCAGCGCCGGAGGCATTGATCGCAGCGAGTGGTTGCTTCATTTCGTGGCTGATCGAGGCCGCGAGTTGCCCAATCGCCGTGACGCGGTTGGCATGCGCGAATTCGAGCTGCATCTGGCGTGCCTCCGCTTCCGCCCGTTTGCGCTCGCTCAAGTCGAGCACAAACGCGATGCATTGCGTCCCGCGCTCGTCCAGCATCGCAACGCCGACCAGCACGGGCACGCGACTGCCGTCCTTCTTGAAGTACTCTTTCTCGTAGGGCGGCAATGTCCCCGTCGTCTTCATCCTCTCCCACTCTATCGTGCTGAGCTCGAGCAACTCAGGTGGTGTAAGGTCCCTCCAGCGCGGACGTCCCGCCAGGAGATCGTCACGGTCGTATCCGATAATACGAAGAAACGCGTCATTGGCTTCGAGGATCCGACCTTCGAGATTCCCAATGAAGATCCCGACGATGTTGGCGTCGACGAGGCGCCGGATCTTCGCTTCGCGTTCCGCGAGATCGCGGTACAGACGGGCGTTCTCCAGCGTCATCGCCGCCTGCGAAGCCAGTACCTTCAGGACCGCAATCCGTGCCGGGGTAAAGGCACCGGCGGCGAGGTGGTTTTCCAGATAAAGCAGGGCAATCAGCCTCCCCTGTTTGACGAGTGGCAGGCAGAGGACCGATCGCGCCTGCACGCGGGCAATGTACGCGTCGCTGGAGAAGCTGCCCCGGGCTGAGGCATCGTCGAGGATGACGCTCTCCTGGGTCCGCGCGCAATACTGGAGAATCGACTCGGGCAGTTCGGCGGCAGCAATCGTTGCCTCGCGCAGCGCAACGGTGACTGAGTCGCCGTCGGTATCGGCCTGCGCCTCGATCCATAGCTCCGTACCCCGCGGGAGCACGAGCAGGCCGCGTTGCGCACCCGCGTGTTCCACGGCGGTGCGCATCAGCGCTTCGATCAGGTTCCCGAGCACAATTTCGCCCGACACGATCTGTGAGACGCTCAGCACTGTCGCGAGATCCAGCTGCTCGATTGGCATGCCGGGTATGGCCGTCTGGCGCGGATGGTCGGCATCAGGTTTGAGGTGGGGGTAGCGCTGTTCGAGCTGTCGTGCCTTGCCATGGGCTCCCCAACGCAGATAAGCGTCATGGGCATCCTGCAGGTAGCCGCGCGCGGCTTTCTCAGAGCCGCGCGTCAAATAAAAACGCGCAGCCAGTTCGTTGGCAAGCGCCTCGTTGTGCACAAAGCCGTTTGCCTGGGCCGAGCGAATCGCCTCATCGTAATGAGTCATGGCATCGGATGCGCGGCCTTCGATCCGGGCGATCTCCGCCCTGACGAGGGCCGCGCGGTTCCCGAAATTCTCCGGGCAATGAGCCGCCCACATCTCGAGTTGTCCCTGATGCTCAGCCAGCGCCTCCATGTGGGCCTGTCGCACCTCAGCCGTTGCTGTGTCAAATGAGGCGGCGCGGGACAACGCACCGTAAAAGTGATATTCGGCCAGTTCGAAGGTTAGCGACACCCAAAGCAGCCGTCGCGCGCGCAATGCGGCATCGACCGCCGCACCATGGTCGCCGGCGAAGAACCGCGCCTGCAGCTTGCGGATCCAGTACCAGCACTCGGCAAGGGCCAGATTCGGGTTCTCCGTGAAGCGGCGCTCGATCCGCAGCTCATCGAAATTGGCATCGTCGAAGCGGCCAAAGGTCGGCGTGAGCCCCCTTAGCGTCCGTACCAGGCCGAGCTGGGTACTGATGACGTCAATGGCGGCACCGAATCGTATCTTCTGCGCGAACGTGAGACCCCGTTCGGCTTCGCCTTGCACCTGCTCGAGCGGATCGCCGGCCGCAAGCAGGTTCGTATTCAGCTGGTTACAGCAGTGCGCCGCGAAAGTCAGGTCCCCGCTTCGATTGGCCGCCTCGAACGCGCGACACAGCAGCTCACGGCCAGCCCGGACAGGTCGCTTCCACGGCAGGACCAGGTTTCCGAAGAGGAGATAGGTCCGGGCCTGGAAGCGCTTCAGCCCGCGCTGCTCGACCAGGTCGTAGCCCAGCCGGCCGACTCGATATCCTGTCTCGTAGTCGCCGAAGCGCGGCCCGGCGATCAAGCCGAGCGACGCATAGGCGAAAGAGGACGCGTCAGCGTTGCCGCGCTCGAGACTGAGATTGACCATGCGACAGGTCACGAGGCAAAGCAGGTTCGGACCGTGATGCAACGCAGGCTCCGCGAGCTTGGCCAGAACATCGACAGTGGCGAGGGATGCCGGGTCATTCATCAGGGGCAGATCGACCAGTGCCTCAAGCGGGCGGTCTCCGAGGGTGGACCAGATCCGCTCATACTCCCCGCGCGCATCCTCTTCCGTCGGATGCGACGACCACTCGATGCCCAGGTTGTGGAGGTATTCAATACCGACAGCAACCGCGCGGCCGCTCTGATCGCGGGTCACGTGCACGTCCATGTGCAGACACGCGACGCGCGCGGCTTCCATCGGATCTTTCGTGCGCGCTGCCAGTGCCGCCAGACGCTCGTCCGCCACCACCAGCGCACCGGTCAGGAATTCGCATTCAGCCCGGTGCAACTCCAGCGCGAAGGCGAGTTCCCGTTGGCACTCCCAGGCATCGCCACCCACGAGTGTCACGCCGGCAACCAGATACTTGAGCGCCGAAGCGTAGGCGGTGGATGCCTTGGCGCGCTTCCCGGCGATCAGGTTGAACCCGGCGAGTTCGTCCCGCTCCCCGCGTGACGTAATTAAAGGGATCGCGTGGTTAAGATGATTGACGATCTCGAAGATCGCTTCGTCAAGCGTCTCGGCTGGTGTGTGCTTCGCCAGCAGTCGGCCAATTCGAAGGTGGGTTTCACCTCGGCGCGCTTCGGCAATCAGCGAATACGCGGCTTCCTGAACGCGATCGTGGGCGAACCGGTAGCCAGCCGCGCCGCGTTCGACCAGTTCCAGCCGCACGGCAGGCCAGAGCGTCGCATGGACGTTTTCCTCAGGAATCCCGATGACCAGTGCGAGCGTCGCCGTCCCGGCGCTGTTGCCAAGACACGCCAGCTGCTGCAACGCCTGCTGTGTATCGCCCGGCAGGCGCGTGAGTTTCCCGACCATGAGGTCGATGACGTTGTCGGTATAGCCCTTCGCGCGAATGCGCTCCAGATCCCAGCACCAGCGGCCGGCATCGTGGTCGAAGAGAAGCATCCCCTCATCAGCGAGCGACGACAGGAACTGGATGGCAAAAAACGGATTACCGCCGGTCTTCTGGTGGACCAGTTCCGCGAGCGGTGCGGCGCGTGCGGGCTCACAGCGCAGCGCGTCTGCAATCAACTGCCGCAGATGCACGTGACCAAGCGGCGCCAGCGCAATCTCCGTGACCCTGCCTCCGTTAGCCTTGATGGCTTCGAGCTTGCGCATCAGCGGATGGTCGGGGCTCACCTCGTTATCGCGCCAGGCGCCGATCAGCATGAGGTGCCGCAGATCGGACCGGGTCAACAGATCCTCAAGCAGATCGAGCGTGGCCGCGTCGAGCCACTGCAGGTCGTCGAGAAAGAGTGCCAAGGGATGGTCTGCCCGGGCAAAGACGCCGATAAACCGCTGGAACACCAGCTGGAAACGCCGTTGTACATCCTGTGGCGCAAGCACGGGGACCGGGGGCGGTTCACCGATGATGAGCTTGAGTTCGGGCACGAGGTCGGCCATCAGCCGTGCGTTCGGCCCGAGCGCCTCGAGAAACGCGTCACGCCAGCCGGAGAGCTCGGCATCGGGCTTGCCGAGCAGCGGTCGCACGAGGCCCTGAAAAGCCTGCGCGAGCGTCGCATACGGGATGTCGCGCTTGTACTGGTCAAACTTGCCCGCGGCGAAGAGCCCGCGCGGCGGCACCAGCACCCGGTGCAGTTCGTTGACGACCGCGGACTTGCCAATGCCCGAATAGCCGGAAACGAGTACCAGCTCCGGCGCGCCGTGTTTGACGATGCGATCGAAAGCGGTCAGCAAGGTCTCGACCTCGCTGGCGCGCCCGTAGAGCTTTTCCGGGATGAGCAGCCGGTCGGGCGTGTCCTGCTGAGCGAGTGCAAAGTCGTCGATGTAACCCTGGGCTTCCCACCCGGCGAGGCAGCGCCGCATGTCGCGTTCGACGCCGCAAGCGGTCTGGTATCGTGCCTCGGCCGTCTTGGCCATCAGCTTCATGACGATGGCCGACACCACGGCGGGGACCCCCTCCCGCCGCTGGCCGGGCGGCACCGGCTCGCGTGCGATATGGCAGTGCACCCACTCCATCGGATCGGCCGCGGTGAACGGCAGTGAACCCGTGAGCATCTGGTAGAGCGTGACGCCGAGAGCATAGAGATCACTGCGGGCGTCGATCGAGCGGTTCATGCGCCCGGTCTGCTCAGGCGCCATGTAGGCCAGCGTTCCGGCAAGGGTCTCCGGCGGCTCGGGCGCCTGCCGCTCGCGTCGCAGCCGCGAGGCGATACCGAAGCCGGTGAGCCGCGGCTGACCGTCCGTGCAGTTCACGAGGATATGGGCAGGCTTCACGTCCTTATGGACGAGGCCGCGCTGGTGAAGCTTGCCCAGTGCTGCGGCGATGCCGACGGCGAGGCGCACCGCATGGCCCACCGCCATGGGCGCGCCGATCAGCCGCTCGAGCGGCTCACCGCCCGGATCCGCGAGCACCAGCAGCGTCCTGCCGCCATCGCGCACCAACGCGAGCGGCCGCACGGCCCACGCGCCATCGAGTTCGTCCTTCAGTTCGAATTCGTGAGCGAGCCGTTCGAGGCAGGCAGGCGGGGGCTGCTCGACGGCGGGCCGCGCAATCAGCAGCGTCTCTTCGCCACCATCGGTCTGCCATCGGGCCCGGCTGAAGACGCGCTCGCCATCTTCCCACAAGGCTTCGAGGCCGTTGACCATCTCGCCGTAACCATGGGTAGCATTCATCCATCGCCTTGCGCCATCGCGTCAGAATACACGCGGCGAATTATAAAGGAGCCCGGTCTTTGAGGCGAGACAGGTCCGGCTCGCGCGGAGCGCTTGCACGACAAGATTCGCGTCCCGCATCCCGCGGCTAGCGAACCTCGGCCGGTAATCGTTGAGGATCGCAAGAATTGCAGAAAGCCTTTTGGGGAGCAGGTGCCGGCTTTGCACTGGATAGTGTTGAAATCCATGCCATTTTTTTGCAACCTCAATCTTTGACGGCGTAGTTGGCTTGCATAAATCTATCCAGCGTCGTTGTGGGGACGATTCCCCGTGCCACGATGAGAGTCGCGCCTGACGATCCTGGAAAAACTCCCGGCTTCGGGAGCCAATTCAACAGGCAGGTTGTTCGTCAGGCCGTTGTGCCGTTCACGTCATCAAAATTCAGCGATCGCAAAACCAGATGATTGGCTTCAATGTTAGGGAAAGCGGGATGGGCGGATCAGGCAGGCATGATGGCCTCTCGCATCGAATGTGGCGTTGCGGGTTGCCAGTGCCCGTGCGGTGCGCGCAAGCTTGTTTGCCAAGGCGCACGCAACCACGTTTGAATGACGCCGAGTTCTCAGTCCGCGAGCCGGCCGGTGCGTCTATCCAGACCACGCATGTATGCCTGGGCACATTGGAAATAAGGGGAAATTGGCGCCACCGGAATCCGGCGGTCGTGACAACACAACTTCGCCTTGTTCGCCCTCGAGCCCTGCAACACGTCTGTCGCAACGTGACAAAGCCATAATTTGCAATGGACTCTTCTCCAAAACCACTCAATCCAAAACGGCCTTACCAATCCTAGCCTTGAGCATGCCGTGTCGCCCCGAGCGTTCCACTTATCCGACTGTCCGAACTTGCGCGACCACCTCTCCTTCGCGTCGGATTCGGGCGGTGTCAATTCAATGACGCAGTGGACTAAGGCTTTGGCACTGCGCTCAACCGAGAATCACTTTTGGAAAACTTCGTGGCGCCTGCCCTTCAATGATGTCGCGCCCTCGTGCAGTATCCGCATAGATCCGACCATGGACTATCTGCCCGTCCCGCACCTGAAACAGGAAGAGATGCTCGTTTTCCATAGAAAAGCCGTTTCTGGATTTTGCCCGTGCAATCACCGGGACAATGATGTAGTTCTCCGCTTCCAGCACCGCTCTCGCGTCGTAGTTGAAGTATTCCCATTCATGGTAGACGTGCTTCCAGAACGCAAGGAACTCGGCCTTTCCGTGGTAGGTTCCACCGTACGGCAGCGAGTCCGAAAACTCGAAGACAACGTCGTCCGCCAGTAACGCCACAAGATCAGTCTTATCGTTGCGCTCGAAACCTGTGAACGCCGTCCTGCACGCATCGATGATTTCCGGATATTTCATGTCTCATCTCCTTAATTCGAATAAAAACTGCTGCTGTATATGAGCATATACTCCTTTTTTGTCCGAACAGCACCTCCTGTTCGACGAATTGTCCATCGACTCCAGGTTCAGTTGCCCGCGCTAGCAGCGCTCACTGCCCCTCTCTTTTGGCGGGCGGCCTAATTCACTCCATTTTCAGCCCACGGATCAAAGCCGCTGCCGAGCACCGTGCGCAAGGAATTGCGCAGCTCTTCCGCATTCTTGACTCCAAAACTCTTTTCGAACCGCTCCTGAACGACTCGCCAAAGCGGAAGAGCCTTTCGAAAGCGCGCTACGCCTGCTTCTGTAATCATGGCCTTCTTTACGCGACGGTCTTCCCCCGGCACCATATCGATCAAGCCTTCACGCTCCAGCGGCTTCAGATTCGAGGCGAGCGTTGTCCGATCCATCGCCATCGCAGTCGCCAGTTCGCCGATGGTCAGTGCGTCACTCTTTGCGAGCTTATACAGGATCGAGAATTGCGTGATACGCAGGTCTGCCGGCGCCAGCGCCTGGTCATATACCGCAGTCAAATAGCGTGACGCCTGCCGCGCGGCCAGGCAGCTGCAACGGCCGTCGATATTCTCTACCCAATCTTTGCGCTTCGACATTTCCCGAGTTACCCACCTTTTGCTGAAGCCAATAATATACGCGCATCTACGCGTTTCCGGCAGCGGGTACCTGCCTCTGTGCGCTGACCTCTGCCATAAGGGATCGAACCTTCCCCTCAAAGGGGGAGCAATTATGACCAGCCGAGGTGCTGCGCAATTACGTCGGCCGTCTGCCGCGGTTGCTCCAGATGCGGCCAATGACCGGACTCGTCTATGACCCGATATTCGGCGCCGGGAAACCGGTCGCGGCAGGTTGCGGCAACCTGCTCTGCCGGAATGACCGGATCGTCGTGCGCGCCGATTAGCAGAACGGGACCGTGGAATGCACACGACGCGTCACCGCGCCGATCACCCGTAGTAAAAGCATCGTAATACTGACGCACTGCTTCCTTGCCCATCAGCACCGCCGGTGCGACCAGCGCATCCAGTTGTGCATCGTTCAGATTCTTTGAGAACGCCGCCCGAATCTGACGCTGTGCATCCGGGTCTGCCCCGCTCTCCCTCAGCAGATCCCGCACCTCGTCCGGCAACGTGTTCCCCCGCAACGGCGTGGGCGTTATGAGTGTGAGGGACGCCACCCGGTCAGCGCGCTCCACCGCAACCAGTTCCGCAATCTGCGCGCCCATGCTATGTCCAACGAGCGCCACACGCGAAAGGCGCAGTTCGTCGATCAACTGGGAAATGTCGGCTACCGCTTGCGCAAGGGTGCAATGATCGTCGTCTTTGCGCCGACTCCCGGCCCCTCTTAGGTCCGGCGCGATAGCGGGAACCGATGCGTAAGCCAGCGCGCCGATCAGCGGCGACCAGGCGGTGTGGCTATCGAGAAAACCGTGCACGAAAATCAGAGCGTCGACCTCCGGTCGAACTGCTGGTGTCGCATTCACCGAAGCCCCACCGATATAAGAAGTCGTTCCCATCGTTACCCTCAAACAGTGCTTGTCAAATTTCCATGCAAACCATACTATGCGCATATGCTCCTAATGTAAAGCGAGATCACATGATGATCAGCAGGACAGACATCGCCTTCCCGGGCGAAGGCGATGTAACGTTGCGAGGGTGGCTATACGTACCGTCTGGCGAAGGTGTCCACCCTGCCATTTCAATGTGCCACGGGTTTGCCGCCGTCAAGGAACATCGGCTTGACCGGTTTGCAACCGCTTTCGCTGAAGCGGGGTTTGTTGTGCTGGTCCACGACCACCGTAATTTCGGTTCGAGCGATGGAACACCGCGGCACGATATCGACCCATGGGCGCAGATCGCAGACTGGCGGCGGGCCATTTCCTTTCTCGAAACGCGACCGGAGGTCGACGCCAGCAGAATCGGAATCTGGGGGTCCAGCTTTAGCGGCGGTCACGCGCTGGTGCTTGCGGCGACGGATCGCCGTGTGAAATGTGTCGTATCGCAAGTCCCAACGATTAGCGGGTTCGAACAAACCCGCCGCCGGGTTTCGCCTGATGCGATGCAGGCATTCCTCGCATCATTGACAGACGATTTGCGTGATCAGCACCGTGGCGCACCTCCCCGCGCGCAGGCAATCGCCAGTGCAGATTTGTCCGAGCCGGCAGCGTACCGCGCACCGGAAGCGGTCGCTTTCTACCTGCTGGATCTCGGCGATGCATCCTGGCAGAACACGGTTACCCTGCGATCGACGTTCGCCGCGCGCATATATGAACCGGGTGCATGGGTGAGCCGGATCTCGCCAACACCCTTACTGATGGTCATCGCCAACGACGATCGCGTGACAATGACCGATCTCGAACTGGAAGCGTACGAGCGTGCACTGGAGCCCAAGCGCCTGACGCTGGTGCCGGGCAATCACTTCGACCCGTACGATGCGCAATTCGCGTTGGCCAGCAGCGCCGCGTCCCGCTGGTTCGTGGAGCATCTGGCTGCCCTGAACGGTTAAATCGAGTGTTGTTGTAATCACCTATTCAAGAGACTGGAGCACAAACATGCCGGTATTTCATGCCCATATCCCGAAGGGACGTTTTTCCAAAGAGCAGAAGATTGCAATGGGTAACGCCCTGAATCAATCGCTCGTCGAAGCGCTGAATATCCCCAAGGAAGATCGATTCGTAATCCTGAGCGAGCATGGCGAGGACGAGCTGTTCATTCACCCGACTTTCATGGAGATGAACCGAACCGAAAATGCGATGATTGTCACGGTGCTCATGGGGGCCCATCGCCCGGCCGCCGACAAGAAGGCGCTACTCGCCGCCATTCCCCGCCTGCTGGAAGCGGACGTGGGCATCTCCCCGGACGACGTATTCATTGCTCTTGTCCCGGTGCCAAATGAGAATTTTTCGTTCGGCCGCGGTATTGCGCAGTTGGCAGACATCGCGCCCAGGTGGTGATCGTGGGGGGGGCGCCGCGCGAGACAATTTCGCATCGGTGGCGGTTCAGCCGCATTCCGTTGAGACGAGGGCGCCACTTTTTAGAACGGTCTGCCCGTGATAAGGACGTTTGACTAACCCACCAAAGCTGGTTGTCTTCCGTAAGATTCGTGCGTCATTCAGACGGGATGGCTGCCCTGCACCCTCGCGCGTGTCCTCCTGCGAGCAAGCCGTAGGTCGCTGAAGCCCTCGTTCGCAATGCGACTATCAGTCTCGCAACCACAGTCGTTCCGTCAAGACGAATGTCGTCACCGCAGGGGATACATGCCAGCCGTGGTCTCGTCGTTTGCACTCACCGCTCTCGAAACTAAAGTTGTAACTATCGGTGTGCATCTGCAATATCCGCTCGGCCCCTTGCCACTCAAGGCGCAGCGGTTGTTTCCGGTTTCAACTAAAATTGAAACTCCCAGGTCAGCGTCGTCAACTAAAGTTGTAAAGCGATGTGCGATTTCAATTAAGAGCGGCTAACACAAGTCCTCAACGAAGCGCGAGCAGATAACGGCAGCAGCCAGAGAAAGCAAAGCACTATGAATGTCGAGACGCCGCTCGAAACGAATGCGCAGTTTGCCGAAACCGGCAAACCAGACATGCGTGCGCTCAACCACCCAGCGATGTCCCCCAAGTCGCTCCTTGCTTTCCACGCCGCGACGGGCAATACGAGCCGTGATACCGCGCTGCTTCAGATAACGCCGACAGCGTGCAAAATCATAGCCCTTGTCCGCATGCAACTTACCCGGGCGTTTGCGGGGCTGGCCACCCAGGCCCGAGACTGCCGGAATGGCATCGAGCGTAGGCTCGAATGCCATCGAGTCGTGTCGATTGGCACCCGTGACCGTGACGGCCAGTGGAACGCCGCGCGCGTCTACGACGATGTGCCGTTTCGACCCGAGCTTTCCCCTGTCTGTCGGATTGGGGCCGGTTTGCTGGCCCCCCGGGGGGCTCGGCACACTGGCCGCATCAAGACTCGCCCGCTCCCAATCAATCTGGTCGTGTTCACGCGACCGGCGAAGCATTGCCAGATGCTGTAGTTTCCACACTCCCGCGGCCTGCCAGTCTCGTAGACGTCGCCAGCATGTCATGCCACTGCCGAAACCCAGTTCCTGCGGGAGGTCTTCCCATGGGATACCCGTTTGCAGGACATACAGGATGCCGTTCAGTGCTGCGCGGTCATCAACGGCGCGCCGACGACCGCCTTTGGGAGACGGCGTAAATGCCGGAATCAACTGTTCCAGCGTCGCCCACAGTTCGTTGCTGATTTTTCTTCTGGACATGCGCCCAGGATACGAAACCTATAGCCCGATGTCCAGGTTGTGTTAGCCGCTCTAAATGTCCGAGCGACGCTGCAGGCGAACGACGCCTTATGGCCGAGATGGAATGGACACCACCCTCCCTTCGGGGACGCAGGGTCCGGCAGCAAAGCGGAGGCCCCCCCAGAACCGAACGGCATCAATGTGCCAGAGTGGAGTTTCGACACGTCCACTTGAGGAACGGAGGGCCCAAATGAATGCTACGACATACGGACTGGATGTTGCAAAGCACGTGTTCCAGATGTACTGGGTCGACGTTCAAACCGGCGAGATAGCCAATCGACGATTTCGACGCGACGAGCTGATCGCGTTTCTCGCGCAGCGACCTGCAGGCCGAGTGGCGCTTGAAGCATGCGGCAGCGCGCACTGGTGGGCACGCAAGATCAAGGCGATCGGGCACGAGGTGGTGCTGCTGCATGCGAAGTTCATCCGACCATTTGTCCAGACAAACAAGACTGACGCGGCGGATGCGAGGGCAATCTGGACAGCGGTACAGCAGCCGGGGATGCGAACGGTAGCTACAAAAACAGAAGACCAGCAGGCGATGCTCGGTCTCCACCGGATGCGCTCGCTGCTGATCAAGTTCCGTACCATGCAAGTGAACCAGTTGCGAGGCCTCCTCTACGAATTTGGTGTGTCATTCCGGGCAGGACGCGCGGCATGTCTCACCGAGATGCGTACCCGCATGCCAGAGCTTGAGGATGTGCTGCCGGGAACCATGTTCAGCAGTCTGTGCGACCAGTTGAGGCGCATCGACGGAATCGAGCAGGATATCGACCAGCTTGAGAAGCAGATTAGTGGCTGGAACAAGCAGGAAGCTGCGTGCCAGGCAATCGCGGCGATGCCAGGTGCTAACACCATTGTGCAATTGTGCTTTGCACCGCCTTCGCCTAACTTTGCTTCCTGAACGGCAACTGTCGAAAGATCCATGGCTGGCGAGTGCGGGCCCTCGCCCCGTCGCAGCTATTGGTGCTGCGAATCCATGACTTACCCGAACGTCGCGCCGGTGGCCCAGCTCACCCGGGGTTGTTCACGGAACGGCCGGGTTTCCGTTCCGCGGAGAACATTCTGATGCGAGACTTCGTGTTTGTCTTTGCTCTTGTCTGATGCTGAAAGGGTTACGACTCTTCGAAATGTACCCGCCATCGTTCGACGCGCACTGATTGCTCTTTCGACTCCTAAATCGTTTGCGTCGGAGTCCATGGCGAACAGTACATCCGCAATAAGAAATCTCGCCGAAGCGGTTGCAGGGCAACCAGGACATGTGAGCTTATCGTTGTGGAACCGGTCCCCGCTCGCATTTCCATTGTCGAGCAGCTTACTTCGCAAACGCTGAGTGTCTACTGGAGCCATCCGCAATCCGGACATTGCGCTGATCAGGTGTGGCGGAAAGGCGTCGCACGCAGACCGTCTTTTTGCGCGTTGAGAGGCATGCGCATTTATCCCGGCGATTCGCCATGAGTGACCCGGTACTGTACGAGCAGGAAGGTTTCGTCGTCACGCTGACGCTGAACCGCCCCGAGACCCGCAACGCCATCACCGAGATGGAGGTAGTCGATGCGCTGGTCGACAGTCTGGCGCGCGCGCAAGGCGATATGTCAGTGCGTACGATCGTGCTGACAGGCGCGGGTCCGGCTTTCTCGTCGGGCGGCAATATCAAGCATATGCGCGACGAAGTCGGCACGTTCTCTGGCGGCGCGGGTCATATCCGCGAGAATTATCGGCGTGGCATTCAGCGCATTCCGCGCGCGTTTCATAAGCTCGACGTGCCGTGCATCGCAGCGGTCAACGGTCCCGCACACGGCGCGGACTGTGACCTCGCATTGATGTGCGATATCCGCATCGCCGGGGAAAGTGCGCTTTTCGCGGAGAGCTTCGCAAAAGTAGGCATCATTCCCGGTGACGGCGGCGCCTGGCTGCTGCCGCGCGCGATTGGCCTCTCGCGTGCGAGCGAGATGATCTTCACTGGCACACCGATCGATGCAAGGCGCGCCGCCGAGTGGGGCCTCGTATCCCGTGTCGTGCCCGACGGGGAGCTGATGGAATCGGCCTTAACGCTCGCACGCAGTATCGCCAGCAATCCGCCCGACGTCCTGCGCATGTCCAAACGGCTCGTGCGCGAAGGACAGCGGATGGATTTGCCTAGCTTGCTGGAGTTGTCGGCGGCGTTTCAGGGTATCGCGCATCGAACGGCAGATCATCGCGAGGCTCTGGCCGCCACCTTCGAACGTCGCGCTGTGGCGTACATTCGAATGTCGGTTCTGAGCCGGACATCGGACCCTCGTCGGCGGACCAATTTAAGGCGTAGCCATTGGCGGAGGGCGAGGCCGGCACGCTCGGGCGGTCAACCACTCGTTACACACTTCACCACCGGCTCCGCTCCAGCTACCACCAAAGTTCTATGGTTTCCCTGTTGCCGACCCGCTATTGTGGCCGCACGTGTTAGTAATATTGACATCTATTTCGGTAGCTAAGGTCGCTTTCCCTAGTCCACAGAAGTTTTGCGTGGCCCGTGAGTCATAGATTCTTTTGGAGGTGGTATGCGCGTCGGGTTGTTTATCCCCTGCTTTATCGATTCGTTTTTCCCTGACGTCGGCATCGCGACCTTGGAGTTGCTGGAACGGCTCGGTTGCGACGTAACCTATCCGCTTGACCAGACGTGTTGTGGTCAACCAATGGGAAACAGCGGTTGTGAGCGGGACGCTGCAGCGACGGAAGAGTTGTTTGTCAGAAATTTCTCTGACTTTGACCATATCGTTGCTCCGAGCGGTAGCTGCGTCCACCATGTGCGCGATCACATGACGGGAATCGAGCAGACGGCGGCGGTCAAAAAGGTCCGTGGACAGACCTTCGAACTTGTCGAGTTCCTGCACGATATATTGAAGGTCAACGAATTCCCATGGGCAGAGTTTCCACACAAGGTTGGCCTGCACAACAGTTGCGGGACCTTGCGCGGACTACGTACGGCGAAGATGTCGGAAATCAACGAACCCGCGTTTTCCAAGCCACTCGATCTTTTGTCCAAGGTGAAAGGAATCGAGTTTGTGATGCCATCACGTCCGGATGAGTGCTGTGGGTTTGGCGGTACGTTCTGCGTAACGGAAGAGCCGGTTTCAGCGCGGATGGGCTACGACAAAGTACGAGACCACAACCGTGCTGGTGCCGAGTACATCGTGTCCGCCGACTCGTCTTGTCTGATGCACCAGAAGGGTTGTGCCGAGCGGCTTGGACTCGACCTGAAATTTATCCATATCGCGCAGATACTCAATGGAGCACGTTCATGAGCCGCGTTGACCATGAAAAGCTTTCGAAGAAGTTTATCGACCACGAAGAGCACCTGGAATTTCACGATAAGCGTCTTTGGCAGCTGCGCCAGAATCGGGATCAGGTAACCTATGCGATTCCAGAGTGGGAGGAACTCCGCGTTCTGGCATCGACGATCAAAGAGCACACGTTGACTCATTTGACGGACTACCTACAGGAGTTCGAGCGCAACGCAACCAGTAACGGCGTCGTCGTGCATTGGGCTGCAGACGCAGAAGAACATAATCGAATTGTTCACCAGATCCTCGCAGAGCGAGGTGCGACGAAACTCGTCAAGAGCAAATCGATGCTCACCGAAGAGTGCGAGATGCGTCCGTACCTGGAGGCACGCGGAATCTCGGTCATTGAAACCGATCTCGGCGAGCAGATCCAGCAGCTCGATAATGAGAAGCCAAGTCATATCGTCGTGCCCGCGGTGCACAAGCTTGCGTCAGACGTGGCCGAAGTCTTTGCGAGAACTATTGGCACCGATCCCCGAGACCACGACATTCACCACCTTGCAGAAGCGCAGCGCGAGCGGACGCGACCGTTGATCCTCGACGCGGACGCAGGGATGACAGGGTGCAACTTTGCGGTCGCCGAAACGGGAACTGTCGTAACGTGCACGAACGAAGGGAACGCCGACTTGTCGGCTAACGTTCCGCCACTGCACATTGCGTCGATTGGAATCGAGAAGCTGATTCCTCGGCTTGAACATCTTGGTGTGTTTATCCGGATGTTGTCACGCAACGCGCTGGGAGCACCGATCACGCAATACACATCTCATTTCCGGGGTCCGCGCGAGGGTGCTGAGATGCACTTTGTTCTTGTTGACAACGGTCGCTCTGAACGCCTCGCAATGGATGATTTTTGGTATTCGCTGAAATGCATCCGTTGCGGCGCGTGCATGAATACTTGCCCAGTCTATCGGCGTAGCAGCGGATTGAGCTATGGCGGCGTTTATTCTGGTCCTATCGGGGCGATCATCAACCCCACCTTCGATCTGAAAAAGTACAGCGCGCTGCCATTCGCCTCGACGATGAACGGAAGCTGTACCAACGTGTGCCCGGTCAAAATCAATATTCACGAGCAGATTTACAAGTGGAGACAGATAGTTTCGGAGGACCACGAATTGCCTTTTGTCAAGACCCAGGCGATGCGTGCGGCGGGCAAGGTGATGGCCAGTCCAAAAATCTTTCGCATTGCCGTCGAAGGCGCAGAGATGGCCGTTAAAGAGTTGCCAAGGGCGTTGCTCTACAACCCATTCAACGCCTGGGGCAAGCAGCGCGAACTACCAGAAGCGCCGGATGCAACTTTTCGTCAATGGTTTTTGAAGAACAGGGGGAGCAAATGAACAGTCGTGACGCCATCCTCGACAAGATTCGGCGGGCGCAGCGCTCTCCGGTTGATCTACCGTCGGTGCCAATGTACGACGCCCACCTACCGGATGCTCAAAAGCGGTTTCCGGAACTGCTTGCGGTGATGGGCGGGATCTGGGTAGATGCTCCGGCAGATGGAGATATCGAGGCGCTGATACGCGCAAGGTTTCCCAGCGCGAAGGTAGTGTGCTCTGCTGTCCCAGAAGTGGCCGGTACGCGCCGGATCGAAGATGTAGGCGACCCGCATGAACTGAATGACGTCGACGTTGGCGTGGTCCGTGCTGCATTTGCGGTTGCGGAAACCGGCTCTCTCTGGATGAGTGAGGCGGAATACCGTGTTAATGCACTGGGTTACCTGTCGCAGCATTTGATCGCATTGCTCGACCCTCGTGACATTGTTGGCAATCTCCACCACACGTATCACAGGCCGGAGTTCTTTAAGGCTAACTATTCCGTGCTGATGAGTGGCCCGTCTGCTACGGCGGACATTCAGGGAGTCTTGATCCGCGGTGCGCAGGGAGTTCGTTCACTGACCGTTGTCCCGATGCCCCGAAGCGAGCACGCTGAACAGAACACGTGATCTAGTTGCGCTTCAACCTTCCGGGCGGGGAACCTGCCCGGCG
Organism: Paraburkholderia guartelaensis; assembly: GCF_004353905.1. GTDB lineage: Bacteria > Pseudomonadota > Gammaproteobacteria > Burkholderiales > Burkholderiaceae > Paraburkholderia > Paraburkholderia guartelaensis. The sequence continues at coordinate 16,991 of NZ_SMOD01000027.1, forward strand.
TCCCAGTGCCTGTGGTTAAGCATTTGGGCGAATCCCACGACACCGTGATGCGCGTGTGGCCCTACGAGGCCTCACGCGGGGAGTAATCGACATGAATCTCAGTGCCCTTGACTTGTCGAGGATACAGTTCGCGTTCACCGTTTCGTTCCACATTATCTTTCCAGCATTGAGTATTGGGCTGGCAAGTTTCATAGCGGTGCTCGAGGCCGCGTGGCTGCGGACAGGCAAGCCACACTATAAGCAGCTCTGCATCTACTGGTCGAAGATATTCGCCGTAGGATTTGGGATGGGCGTTGTATCCGGTGTGGTCATGGCCTATCAGTTCGGTACGAATTGGGCCGGCTTTGCGGGATACGCAGGACCAGTTACGGGGCCGCTGCTTACCTATGAGGTAATGACGGCATTCTTTCTGGAGGCGGGTTTTCTCGGAATTGCGTTGTTTGGCTGGGATAAGGTTGGGCCGAAAGCTCATTTCGGAGCGACTGCGACGGTTGCTGTCGGTACGCTGATTTCGGCATTCTGGATTCTAGCTTCAAATAGCTGGATGCAGACTCCACAGGGCATCGCAATTGAAAACGGTCACGTTGTCCCAGTGGATTGGTTCAAGATTATTTTTAATCCGTCGTTTCCGTACCGACTTGCTCATATGGCGATGGCTGCGTTCCTGGTGGCAGCACTCGTTGTTGCGGCGGCTGGAGCCTGGCATCTCTTGAAGGGCCGCCGTGACCCAGCCATCAAGACGACGTTTTCGATGGCGCTGTGGCTGTTACTGATTCTCGCGCCGATTCAGGCGGTGATAGGTGATCAGCACGGCCTCAACACCCGTAAATACCAGCCAGCTAAAATCGCTGCGATTGAGGGCCTCTGGGAGACAGAGACGGGAGGTACCTCGCTGAATTTGGTGGGTGTGCCCGACATGGACGCGGAAGTGACGCGCTATGCCGTTAAGATTCCTCACTTGGGAAGCCTGATTCTCACGCATAGTTGGACAGGCGAAATTCGCGGACTCAAGGAATTTCCAAAGGCCGATCGTCCAGATTCAACCGTCATTTTCTGGACATTCCGCATGATGGTTGGACTCGGCATGCTGATGATCCTGACGGCAGTGATTGGCTTGGTGCTTAGGCTGCGTGGGCGTCTGTTCGAATGCAAATGGTTCCAGCGTCTTGTACTCGCTATGGGACCCGTTGGGTTCCTCGCGCTTATCGCGGGTTGGGTTACGACGGAGATGGGGCGACAGCCATGGGTGGTGTACGGGATGCTGCGGACATCAGATGCAGTTTCCCCGCTCAGTGCTCAGAGCGCAGGGCTGTCGCTAACAGCATTTGTCATCGTATATTTCCTGGTGTTCGGGACTGGGATCTATTACATCGTACGGCTCATCCAGAAAGGGCCCGAGTTGCCCAATGGGCCAAACCGCGTACTTTCATTTCCGGGCTTTGCGCGTGCCGGCCGTAGGCCACTCAATGCTGCTGAGTAACGCACCCACGGAAAACTAAGGAGTTGAAATGGGCGTGACCATTGTATGGGCTGCAATCATAGCCTTTGGGCTATTCATGTACGTGCTGCTCGACGGGTTTGACCTCGGAATCGGGCTGATCTTTCCTTTTTTCCCGCGCGAGGAAGAGCGCGATATGATGATGCATGCGGTTGCCCCGGTTTGGGACGGTAACGAGACGTGGCTTGTCCTCGGTGGCGCCGCGCTGTACGGGGCATTTCCCGTGGTCTACGCTGTTGCGCTGTCGGCATTCTATTTGCCGATTGTCTTCATGCTCATCTGTTTGATATTTCGCGGTGTGTCTTTCGAAATCCGCGGGAAGGCCACGCGAACAAAGAACGTTTGGAACCTGGCGTTCATATTGGGTTCTGCCGGCGCCGCGTTCTTCCAAGGTGTCATTTTGGGGGCCTACCTGCACGGTATCCCGATGTCCGGCGGTAGTTTTAGCGGCGATGCGTTCTTCTGGTTACAGCCGTTCAGCCTAGTCACTGGCTTGGGGCTAATGGCGACTTACGCTTTGCTGGGCGCTACGTATCTGGTAGCCAAGACGGAAGGCGATTTGCAGCGCAGGCTGCATAAGCTGGTTTGGCCCCTCACGCTCGTACTGCTGGTTTTCATTGCGGTTGTGTCGATCTGGACGCCTGCGACAGATTCCACCATTGCAACGCGCTGGTTCGATTCTGGGTTAATGTCACGCCTGATTCCGATCCCATTTTTAGTCGCCATTGCTGCGGTTCTGATGTATCGATCCATCAAAAGGCGCTTGAATGTCGCACCATTTGTGATCGCCGTCGCACTTGTCTTGCTGGGCTATATTGGGCTTCTAACCAGCATCTGGCCATATGCCATCCCGAATACCCTTACCCTGTCGGACGCCGCAGCGCCACGAGCAAGTCAGGTATTCGTGCTGGTCGGTGCTGTGATCATTCTGCCGATTATCATCACATACACGACTGCGGGGTATTGGGTATTTCGTGGAAAAGTCGAGAGGGGCGCCCAGTATCATTAGGCCGAGCAGTCTTTTGCATCAATTTAGGAGGTTGGAATGTCGACTACGCGGCATCAATTGATGCTTCGAAGAGCTTACTGGTGCGTTGTACTATGGGGGGCCGGCGTTGCTGGCGCAGGGCTTCTCGCGCTTCCATTTGAGCTGCTCGTCCGCGTTGCCATGCGGTAAGCGGTTGATGCGGTGTGGTAGCGGATATGTTTGTTATTTTATATGAATACGAAGTAACGACCACATGAAGACTACGCTCTGCAATGTCTTTAACATGTACCGCACCGCGCACTTGGCGTTACCGGAAACGTGGTCTGACTAGGGTCTGTGGAATCACACTATGTTGAAGCTACATCGATTCCACATCGGGTCCACTGCTTTTGTTTGGGCTGTAGAGCGATTGCGGTTCCCTTGGATGACTTCGCTGTCTTCGGTCGAGGTCAATCTATCGGAGGGCTTGAGGGCGGCTTGCGCTGCGACTGTTCTACTCCTTATTGGAGTAAGGATAAATAGCCCAGATTTTGCGTGGGCCGCAATAGGGGCGTTTTGGACGTGCCTTGCAGACGCAGCAGGGTCCCCGGCTCGGAGATTGGCGTCGATGGGAAGCTTTGCGGTGTTGTCGACCGCTGTGGGAGGAGCAACGGCCTTTGCATCGGATCTAGGCACCGTAAGTGCGGCGATTGCGATTGCGTTGTTCGTTTTTTTCGCCGGACTTTCGATTATCTTCTCCGCACCTGCCTATCAGGTGGCCATTCTCGCCGCGACTGCTTGCGTTGTCATGGTCGACCACCCGGCTTTTCGTGCGGGCGACGGGTTTCATTTTTTGTTCATTTACCTGACGGGCTGCTGCTTTGCACTCTTGCTTAGCTTTACTGTTTGGAGAATTCACCCATTTGCCCCTGCACGTTTAGCTACAAAGATTGTATACGGTCGCCTTGCTGAATTGGCCAGAGGCAATGCTCGGCTGCTGGCAGCTGCTAACTTTGATGCGGAAAAGTGGGCGCGTTGTACGGCGGAAAAGCGCATGTTGGTGAGAAACGCCATCGAGTCCGCGCGGAAATCCCTTGTCCGTATACCTCGCTCGAAAAGCGACGGTCGGCAATTGTTCAGTGATTTGTCGTTCGCAATTGAAGACGCGGAAGGGATCTTTGAATACTTGCTAGCTGTGTCTCACATGACCGAGCAGTCGTCGTTGGCACAGTTGAACCGGGACAGATCTGCCCGAGTTTTGACGGCTATGTCGGATCTGCTCGGTCGAATAGGGGACGTGTTGTCCGAACCGCCGGTTGCTTACCCGGTACCACTGAGGCGACGCCTCTCGCGGCTTTCCGCTTACCTGAAAGAGCCAGCAATGGGTCGACTTTCGTTCGAACGACCTCCAGTAGATACGGGGACGATTGCGCACACCGTGAAGAACGGCGGGTCATGGCTGGGAGCTGGGGTGCACGTTGTCCGCGAGGCGCTCCAGAAGCTACAAAGGAATTTGACTGCCGATTCCAGTGGCGTTCGCCATGCCATTCGGCTTGCGACAGCTACCACCGGGGCGTTTCTGGTCATACGAATTTTGCACTTACCGTACGGATATTGGGCAACTATGGCAACGCTGCTTGTTATGCAACCTTCAGTCGGCACGACATGGCCGCGGGGTATTGAACGTGCAGTCGGATCGACTGTGGGTGCTGCAATTGCGATCGTCATCGGCTATGTCGCCAGTACACGCTGGGAGCTCTCCTTAGCAGTGTTTCCGCTCACGTGTCTTGCAATGTCGATGCGTAAGGTGAGCTATGGTCTGTTTGTTGTATTTTTGACTCCCGCATTCGTACTGGTTGCCGACCTGGCTTCGCCTGACACCGGTCTCTTTAACTCTTTGGCGAGACTTGGAGACAATGTTCTTGGTGTAGTACTTGCCGTTCTCGCATCTACATTGCTGTGGCCGAAACGGAGCACGAATGAACTTGATATAGCGGTGACTGATGCTGTTCGGGCAAATATGAAGTACCTCGTGATGTGTTTGCAGGGAGCAGGAGCCTCTGACGCTGAGTGCGAGCAGGCCCGTCGCGGAGCCGGACTTTCAAGCAACGTCTTGGAGCAAGTCTATAAACTGGCTCGCTTCGAGCAGTGGAGTTTCGCGAAACGAGTGAACGACGTCGAGAAGGTGAGTAGCATCCTGCGGAGCATGGCAGGCGCAGCGAGCCGCTTTCGGGTGGCGATGCCGGGCCGAGCCCCCGATCAACAGCTGGTGTTGTGGATACTTGCTGCTGCGGAGAATGCGGGCACGGCAGGGCAAAGTATATCGCTTCCACTGGCACCATCAATACTTCGTTCTGTTCAACTTTCAGCACTGGAACTGAATGTAGTGCATCAAATGAAGCGCCTAGACGACCTGCTTGCGCGCTTGTCGTTTGTTCAGTAGATCGCGATAAGAAAAACGTAGGTAGTGCGATCCTAGGGTTGGGAGTGGTTGACTCGAATTGGGAGAAACGCTATCTACCGCAACTGACCGAAATGCGGGCCTCAGTGCGGCCCGGTCCACCAAGCATGCTCCCAGTCGGACCGGCCCACCGATCTGCCGTCCTTCGGGCGTTGGATCAAGCTCCGGTAACGGCCATTCAACGGGCCCAGGATCGAGTGGCAGAGAAAGGGTGACTTCGGTCACCCACATCGGGCGGCAATCGGGCCAGGAACGGCCCTTTGCGCGTGCCACTTAGCGGTCGCTCCAGCGTCCGTTTTGCTGTCGGAAGCAGTCATGGGGTCCATGGCGAATACTACGTCCCGGAAACGGCGTAGGTTATCGGCGTTCCCTGCCGACAGGGGCTTGGACTACTGTGGTATAGCCTGGAGGTATGCCGGCTTCGGGATTGGTCGATGCAGTTTCTGACGCTCGGCATTTGGCCGTTTGTTATCTTCCTGAGCGGTGGTCCGCTGACGCGCGCAACGCGCCTGGTCTTCGACACGATTACGCCGGAGGGCCTTTCCCATCGCTCGGTTGTCTACGTCATTGGCGCTCTGGACGCCGCTGAGCGTCTGATACAGCGCGACGCGGAGCGAATATAGGTCGCTGCGCGAATCGACTTCTACCTCGCCGAATACGGGTATTCAATGCGTGGGGTCAGGGTATCGTCTCTCGCTTCTTTGACCAGAACTGATCCGAGGTGATCGGTCGCGACTACCACCAAGGTCTAGTTTTTTTCCCATTGCCGGTCCGGTAACCTGAGCGCCAATCATCGAACGACGTTATCCCTCTCAAACCGGGCCGCGTGTGGGTGCTTTGGGAGGTGGGGGCTCCGGTCGACGATGCGCATGCGCCAATCGCCGAGCGTGCGTACCCGTGGGCCGGGCACGCGTTCGCTACGTATTCTGGTCCTTGCGCCGCGGTTCGATCACGGAATCCTGGCTGGCCGAAAGCCGGGGCATGGTCGACATATGTTCAACTTCATTGGAGAAATGAAATGACAAGGATTGCTTCCGACTACATGGTTGATGCGCTTGTGAAAGCGGGAGTCAAGCGCGTGTATGGAGTCGTCGGAGACTCGCTAAACGGATTCACCGATTCCTTGCGTCGGGATGGCTCAATTGAATGGGTCCATATGCGACACGAGGAAAGCGCGGCTTTCGCCGCTGGCGCCGAGGCTCATCTGACAGGAGAGCTCGCCGTATGCTGTGGCAGCTGCGGCCCCGGTAACCTGCATCTCATCAATGGGTTGTTCGATTGCCATCGCAGCGGTGTCCCGGTTCTCGCTATCGCGGCGCACATCCCAAGCACGGAAATCGGCATCGACTACTTCCAGGCGACGCATCCCGAAGTGCTTTTCAAGGAGTGCAGTCACTACGTCGAACTCGTGTCGAGCCCGGAGCAGCTCCCGCAGATTCTCAACCGCGCCATGCGCGCGGCAATCGGGCGAAAAGGCGTGGCGGTCGTCGTCGTCCCGGGCAACGTCGCGCTCGCCCCGCTTGCCGCACCTGCGCCTAACTGGATTGCACCAGCGGCGCCGTCGCTGGTTCGCCCACCGCTCGCCGAAGTCGACAAGCTGGCGGAGATGCTGAACGAGTCATCGCGAGTGGCACTGCTATGTGGCGCGGGTTGCAAGGATTCGCACACGGAAGTCATCGAGCTCGCGCGCAAGCTCAAGGCCCCCATCGTGCACGCATTGCGTGGCAAGGAATACATCGAGTACGACAATCCGTTTGACGTGGGGATGACCGGGCTCATCGGATTCACGTCGGGCTACGCGGCGATGACGAGTTGCGACATGCTGCTGATGCTGGGTACCGATTTCCCATATCGCCAGTTTTACCCGGAAGGGGCGGCGATCGCGCAGATCGATATCCGTCCGGAGACGCTCGGAAACCGGTGTCCGATCGACCTTGGCGTGTTGGGAACCGTCAAGGATACGCTCGGCGCTCTGCTGCCCATGATCGAGGAGAAAACCGACGCCGCCTTCCTCAATAGCGCGCTCGAAGATTATCAAAAGGCTCGGAGAAGCCTGGACGGACTGGCGGCACCGGAAGCGGGCAGCGACACCATCCACCCACAATACGTGACGCGGCTGGTCAGCGAACTGGCGGATGACGACGCCATCTTCGCCTGCGATGTCGGCACCCCCGTCGCATGGGCTGCCCGATACCTGAAGATGAACGGCAAGCGACGTCTGATCGGGTCGTTCAACCACGGCTCGATGGCCAACTCGCTCTTGCATACCATTGGCGCCCAGGCCGCTTTCCCGGACCGGCAAGTGATCTCGCTGTCCGGTGACGGCGGGTTCACGATGATGATGGGGGAGTTCCTGACGCTCGTTCAGGCGGGATTGCCGGTCAAGGTCGTCGTGCTCAACAACGGCACGCTGGGTTTCGTGGAAATGGAGATGAAGGCCAGCGGCTTCGTCGATACGGGATGCGACCTGAAGAACCCAAACTTCGCCGCGATGGCCAACGCCATGGGCGTCAAGGGCGTGCGCGTCGAGCATCCCGGGGAACTGGAGGACGCCCTGCGTTCTGCATTCGCACACCCAGGCCCGGCGCTGGTTGACGTGGTCAGTGCGCGCCAGGAGCTGGTGATGCCGCCCACGACCACCGCCGACCAGGCATACAAGTTTGGTCTGTTCATGCTCCGCGCTGTCATGGATGGCCGTGGGCACGAGCTTGTCGACCTCGCCAAGGTCAATCTGTTCCGGTAAGCCGGTAGCGGTCAACCTATTCCAAGGAGAATGAGCGATGTCCAGTAACGTGGCAAGCACGCCCGCTTCGACACGCGGCATTGAGACCGTGCATATCGGTTTTGTCATTGCGTGGTTCTTGTGCGCGGTCTTCTACTTCATGCAGTATGCGTTGCGTTCCGCGCCGAGCGTCATGATGCCCGAGCTGAGCTCGGCGTTCGCTCGCGATGTCGTCGGTGTCAGCGTGGTCGTCGGCCTTTTCTACTACAGCTATTCGCTGTGTTCGATCGTCGTCGGCGCGGCGCTTGACCGGCTCGGCGGCAAGGCGGTCATTCCCGGTGGCATCGTCCTGGTCGCGGCCGGGGCGGCCCTGTTTGGACTCGGCAGCGTGGAAGGCGCGCAGATCGGCCGCCTGTTGCAAGGGGCGGGCTCGTCGTGCGCGTTTATCGGCGCCGCATACCTGGCCACGCGCGGCTTCCCGCCACGATATCTCGCGACGGCCATTGGCTTTACTCAGTGTTTTGGCATGCTCGGCGGCGCTGCGGGGCAGTTCGCCGTCGGGCGGCTGATTCACAGCGTGATCAGTTGGCAGCAGTTCTGGTGGATGTCGGGCATCGGGATCTTTGTGATTGCGGTCCTGATGTTTGCGGCGACACCGAAAGAACAGGGCGACACGGCTGCAAGCCAGGGTTCGTGGCTGACCATGTTCGCGCCATACAAGGAGGTGCTTTCCAATCCGCAGTCGTACCTTTGCGGCTTCTGCGCCGGCTTGCTGTTCTTGCCCACGACGATTGGCGACATGATCTGGGGCATACCGTTCTTGCACAATGGCCTCCACGTCAGCTACGCCGAGGCTGTCAACCGTGCCAGTATGGTACCGCTCGGCTGGGTCATCGGCTGCCCGCTACTGGGCTATCTGGCAGACCATCTTGGCCGCCGAAAGCCCGTACTGATCGGCGGCGCGCTCCTGATGCTCGTGTCGTGCGCCGGCATTTTCTTCCTGCCTGCCGGCGTGGCGCCGCCGTACGTGCTCGGCCTGTTGCTCGGGATTGGGTCGGGCGCCGCCATGCTGCCCTACACGGTGATCAAGGAGGTCAATTCGGACAAGGTGAAGGGCAGCGCGAACGGCGCGATCAACTTCCTCGTGTTCACCTTCAGTGCCTGCCTGACGCCCCTGTATGGCAAGTTGCTCGGCCATATTGCGCGCGGCGGCGCAATGGACATGGCCGTGTTTCGCGGTGCGGGCGCGTGGCTGCTAGGCGGTATCGCGATCGCGATCGTCCTTGCGTTTTTCCTGCGCGAAACTGGACCACGAGGCCGTGCCGCCGGATGAGGTTCGATTATAATGAAACAGCCGGATGGACCGGCACCGTGAACTCAAAGATCGCGCCACAGGGTACGTTTGCGCGCGCCCACAATCGTCCGCCGTGTGCTTCGATGATCGAACGGCAGATCGACAGCCCCATCCCCATCCCCATCCCGCTAGCCTTAGTCGTATAAAACGGCTCGAAGAGGCGCTTGAAGTTCTCGGGAGCGATACCCGGCCCGGAATCGCGCACCGTCACCAGGACGGCACTCGGCTCGCTCATGGCGGTGCTGATCGTCAATTCCCGCGGCAAGCGTTCCTCGGCCGGTGACCGTTGAGGATCGCAAGAATTGCAGAAAGTCTTTTGGGGAGCAGGTTTCAGCTTTGCACTGAAAAGCGGCCATAGCTGGGAAGCCGTGCCCAGCGGCGGCTTAGGGTCGAGGCCGTGTGGAAACCCGATGGAATTGCAATGCGAAGCATAACCGCTGACCCGAGCGGCGCGTTTGGCTACCTTTTAGGTCATCACGGCGACCCCGAGAGGGCAAGCCTCTCCGATGCGTTCTGGCGAATTGAAGAGATGTGTTTCTGGACCTATGGGGTGCTCAGGCGCCCATCCGCCGCATTGCCTTCATCGTCTTGCTGAAGCCCAGGATTTTCAGCACTCGAGTGAGATTGTAGGCGAGTACGTTCAAACTCATCTCGGTACCTACGTTAGGCAATCTGCGCATCAGGAAGTGCGTGTAGCCCATCCAATGCTTAAACGTGCCAAAGACATGTTCGACGGTTCGCCTGCGCACTGTCATCGCATCAGGCGTCTTGTCCAGCCGACGTTGAACTGCGTCCAGCACCGACTCATGCTCCCATCGACTTATCCGTCGTTGTTCGCCGGGCGTGCACTGTGACTTTATCTTGCATTGCGAACAGGCACTACTCCAGTATCGATGTAGCTGCATCCCGTGTTCCTCACTGGTGTAACGGTAGATTGCCCGCTCTCCAGCTGGACATTGGTATTCGTCGTCCCGCGCAATGTAGATGAAGTCTGCCTTGTCGAACCGGCCGTGGTGTTTCGCTCCCGATGTTGTCGGTTTCGGCAGAATGACTGCAATTCCCGCATCGTCGCACTGCTTGATTTGAGGCCCACTGTAGTAGCCACGATCGGCTACTGCCTGCAATCTGGTTTTGCCCATCGCATCGCGCGCGGCTCGTGCCATCGGGCTAAGCTGCGCCCGGTCACTACCAGAATTTGTGACCTCATGAGCAACAATGAGGTGATGTTTGGCGTCAACGGCCACTTGCACGTTGTAGCCGACCATCCCCGAGCCTTTTCCGCTCGTCGCCATGGAGCGCGCGTCGGGATCAGTCATCGAGAGTTGGCCATCAGGCTGCGTCTTGAGTTGCTGCTTGATCTGATTAAGGTTTCGCATCTGCTCGCGTAAGCGCGCGATCTTGTCCTGCAATCGGGTCGTCTTCGCTTCCAGCTCGGCGGGTTGCGTACGATCGGCAGTCTCCAGCGCGTTCAGATACCGCTGGATGCTCTCCTCGATCTGCTTCTGGCGCTTTTCGACCTTACCCTCTGTGAAGTTACGATCACGAGTGTTGACTGCCTTGAACTTGCTGCCGTCGATGGCAACAAACGCTTGCGAGAACAGCTTCAGTTCGCGGCATAAAACGACGAAGCGGCGACATACGTTGCGAATGCCTGTACCGTTGTCACGACGGAAGTCGGCTATGGTCTTGAAATCCGGCGCCAAACGGCCCGTGAGCCACATCAATTCAACATTGCGTTGACATTCACGTTCCAGGCGCCGGCTCGACTGGACCCGGTTCAGGTAGCCGTAGATATAGATCTTCAGCAGCACGCCCGGATGATAGGACGGTCGACCTGTAGTCGACGGCATCGCTCCATCGAAGCCCAGTGATGCAAGGTCAAGCTCTTCAACGAACGCCTCAATGATTCTGACCGGATTGTCCTCGGCAACGAAATCATCCAGGCACTCTGGAAGCAGCGTCACCTGCTTGCGATCTTCACCTTCTATGAATCGCTTCATCCGGTCACCCGTGCTGAATGAGTTAATCCAGTTTAGGCGATCAGCGTGTTTTCACACACCCTAGGTCGGCTACAGCCAACCGTGTCGGGCCGTAGTCGGCCGAGGCCGTGTGGAAACTGTTTTCTTTGCGCCGGAGTCGAGCTCGCCAGTCCGACCAATCAAGCTTGAGAACTCCGGCCCGACTTAACGTAGGTTTCCGAGCGTAAAAAGCCCCTCCGGGCCTTACGTTCCGACCATCTTCATCGCATTTATTGCCCTGCCAGCCCCAAGTATCTCTATGACGCGCTTCAGGTTGTAGGCCAACACTTGAAGACTCATTTCGGTACTCACCCGTCCAAGCGTCCTGGTCAGGAAGTGGGTGGCCCCCATCCAGTGCTTTAGCGTGCCGAAGACGTGCTCAACAGTGCTTCTGCGGATGGTCATTGCGTCAGGCTTGCGGTCTAGTCGACGCTGCATGGCATCAAGTATATGTTCGTGCTCCCATCGTCGAATTCGGCGGTAGTCGCTGGGCGAACATCGTTCCTTGAGCGAGCAACGCGGGCAGGCGCTCGGCCAGTACACCTGCAGCGTCATTCCGTGTTCCACGGTCGTGAATCGACGGATTGCGCGCTCGCCGGCGGGGCATCGATATTCGTCTTTCCCTGGAACGTAAACAAAGTCGCGCTTGGTAAAGAGTCCTTTCTTCCTTGACGCTGAAGTGAGGGGTTTCGGGACATACGGCGTGATCCCGGTCAGCTCGCATGTGCGGATATCCGGACCGCTGAAGTAGCCCCGGTCAGCCAGTACCTTCAGCTTGGGCTTGCCCATCGCGTTCTTCGCCGACGCAGCGATCCTGCCGAGTTGTCCGTGGTCACCGCCGACATTCGTCACGTCGTGTTCGACGATCAGGTGATGCTTTGTATCTACGGCGACCTGAACGTTGTAGCCAACCGTTCCGGTTCTTTTGCCGCCACTGGTCATGGAACGGGAATCCGGGTCGGTAAGCGACAACTGTCTGTCCGGTTCATTCTTCAGTTGCCTCTTGATCCGCTTGAGCTCACGCATCTGCTCGCGCAAGATTGCGATCTTCTCGTACAGCCGCTCGGTCCTAACATCGAAACCCGTCGGACTGGTCCGGTCTGCGGTTTCAATCATGTCGAGATATCGCTGAACACTTTCCTCAATCTGCTGCTGACGCTTGTCGATCTTGCCTTCCGTGTAGTTCCTGTCACGGCTGTTTACAGCCTTGAACTTGCTGCCGTCAATTGCCACCATGTCGCTGCACAACAGCTTCAATCCGCGACACAGTTCGACGAAGCGACGGCATACATTGCGAATGGCCGGGCCGTTGTCGCGGCGAAAGTCGGCGATCGTCTTGAAGTCCGGCGTCAGACGTCCCGTCAACCACATCAACTCGACGTTACGCTGGCATTCGCGCTCGAGACGCCTGCTGGATGGCACCCTGTTCAGATATCCATAGACGTAGATCTTGAGCATCACGCCCGGATGGTAGGACGGGCGACCCGTGGCTGCAGGCGTGGTACCGTTGAAACCAAGTTCCGCAAGATCTAATTCATCGACGAAGGCATCGATGACCCGGACCGGATTGTCCTGCCCGATGTAGTCATCGACGCATTCGGGAAGCAATGCGACCTGCTTGCGGTCATCGCCTTCAACGAATCGCTTCATGAATCACCCGGTAACCATGCGTTGATTCAGTTTAGGCGATCCATGCGTTTTCACAAGGCCTCGGCCAGCAAGCGACACTCAGAGGTACGATCGTTAAGACATCGACGTGTCAGCGTTACATCGAAAAGCAGTCGTCAGTGCCTTCCCGATCGACCGCAACGGCGCGGTCCTTACCCACCCCACATCCGCGGTCAATCACGCACGCTGGCCGCTGTGGGTTGCGTGCGCTCTCGTCAGGCGCAGCGCTCAAGATACGTCTCCCACGGAGCGTTCAGGGCTTGTGAACCCTTCAGACTGAGTCAGTCACGCACCAGCGCTCAACCACAGAACGCCGGATTGACCTTGCCCCTGTTTCGCGAATCCCATAGCCGGGGCCATCAGGCCGCTTGCCCTTGCTGAGCGGCGGTCCAATTCTTCTCGAACGTCATAGGGCCGACGTAGTTCAATGTCGAATGCAGTCGGCGGGCATTGTAGAGGCCCAGCCAGTCGATGACTTCATCCATCACAGCACGCCGCGTCGCGAAGTGCCGACCGTACGGTTGTGCGACCTCCCGCGAACCCCACAGACTTTCGGTCGGCGCATTATCCCAACAATCGCCACGCCGGCTCATCGACGAACGCATGCCGTACGCCTTGGGCGTGTCCTAGAAGAGCACGCTGCAATACTGACCGCCACGGTCGCTATGCACAATCACGCCGACTTCCCCCGTTACGCTTTCCTGTCTGCTTCTGTACTGCTGCATAGTTACTACCAAGGCATCATTTACGGCACGCGAGAGGCAAGCCAGAATGGAACTTCACATTAGTCAGCAACCTTCGAAGTGGCGTGGTTTTGTCGCGATAAGGCGAGCTGCCATGCTGGCATCGCAAAGGTAATCCGCTTTGATCGATGAAACAGAACCCGAATCCGGTCGTCGCAAAGGTACTCAAACGCCTGCACTACCCGCTCGACGTCATCTTGCTGTGTGCGCGGTGGTAAGTGGCGTATCCGCTGAGCCTGCGTCGTCTTGAACAGATGATGGCCGAGCGGGGGATTGCGGTTGATCATTCGACCGTACACCGCTGGGCCATGAAGCTGTTGCCAGTACTGGAGAAAGCGTTTCGCCGTCGCAAGCGCCCGGCCGGCAAGAGTTGGCGCATGGATGAAACGTACATCGAAGTCAAAGGGCAGTGGAAATATTTATGCCGCGCGGTCGACAAGGCAGGCAACACGGTCGATTTCCTGCTGCTGGCCAATCGTGACAAGGCCGCAGCGCGGCGGCATTTCGAGAAATCGATCGATCAGAACGGCGGACCGGACACCGTGACGATTGATAAAAGCGGCGCCCATCCCGCCGCGCTCGAAGCAATCAATGCCGATCGTGAAGCGCCCATCAAGATTCGCCAGTGAAAATATCTCAACAACGTGGTCGAGCAGGATCATCGAGCGACGCACGCGGCCCATGCTGGGGTTCAAGACTTTCCGCTGTGCGCGGAGCTTGCTGGCCGGCATCGAATTGATGCATATGATCACCAAAGGGCAAATGCAGTGTGCTCGCGGAACCCATCCGTCCGCCGCAGAGCAATTTTACACCCTCGTGACATAAGCAGTACTTCACATATTGTTTCCACTCGCCCCCCCTTCATCGTTACTGCGACGAAACCGTTCACAGATGCAGGGGCATCGATATCGATTTTAGGAGACTCATTGCGACAATTTAACGCGTTGGCCGGTGAATCTCCGCTCCTGGTCACTCAACAATGTCGTGGCCCGGAGGGCGACGAAATCGCCTTCGTGTCGATCAAGAGAACTCACGAGAAGGTTTATTGGCTGATGGATACGCTACAAAGCATGCGGATGTTCGTCCGCGTCGTACAAGCCGGCAGTTTCACCGCCGCGGCCGAGTCTCTCGATTCAACCATCGGCGTCACGTCGCGAGCGGTTTCGGAGCTGGAAGCGCATCTGCGCACTCGGTTGCTCAACCGGTCGACCCGCCGGCTCGCACTCACACCTGCGGGCGAACGCTATCTGAAGCGCTGCTCGCAGATTCTCGCGGACGTCTGCATCGCGGAAGAAGAAGCCAGTTGCGCACACGAGCGTCCCACGGGGGTGCTGCGCATGCACAGCTTTGCGTGCATCGGCCAACAGTACGTCCTGCCCGCGATCTCGCGGTACCGTGCCTTACACCCGGAAGTGACGGTCGACCTCACTCTGTCACAACGCCTGCCCGATCTATTCGAAGGCAGCAGCGATGTGTCGGTCATTACCGCGTTGTCATTGCCAGACTCCGATCTCGTCTCGCTTCAGCTCGGAACTACATGCAGCATTCTGTGTGCTTCACCTGCATACGTGCGTGTGCATGGCACACCGGACGTGCCCGCCGATCTCACGCGCCACGACTGCCTGATCCTCAAGACGCCGAGGGATCCCGTGCACGAGTGGAGGCTCGAGGGGCCCGAAGGCAGTCTCGATTTGCACGTTGACGGTCCGGTCCAGGTGAACATCGCACAGTCGCTGGTAGCTGCGATTCGTGAAGGCATGGGCATTGGTACGCTGCCAGTGTATTCGGCAATTGAAGGTCTGCGTAACGGCACGCTCATACGCGTTCTGCCGCAGCACATTCTGCAGAGGACCAGTGTGTACGCTCTGTATCCATCGCGCCGGTTTGTCGACGCGAAGACGAAGACATGGGTGGAATTTCTGCGTGGGCACCTCCCGCAGTTGATCTGTCACGATATGGAGCTGCTCGAAGAGCTGAAGCCCGAACTTATCCAGGAGCCCAAACTCTAGATTCCTGGGATGGCGGTGTGGATCGCCGCCCGTACGGCAGCCGGCATGCGAAGCCGGCATTTTCGTTGGTGCGCGTTTGTGCTGGCCGGCTATTCCGCAGCGCTGATCGACATAAGTGCTCGTGGTAAAACTACTTGGATTTCGGTACCCCGGTTTTTTCCTGGTGTCGAGATGTTGATGAAATGCCGTGTAGTGCTTGTAAAGGCTGAGGAGATCACGTTGCGGGAGATGGCGATCAATTATCGATTCAAGAACACGCGCAGGCGGGCAGCCAGTCCTTTGATGCTCGCTCGCGCCATGCGTGCAACCAGTTGTACACGCTCTGCCCACTCACGCCCAATTGCGACGCAATGGCACGGGCCTTGAGGCCAAGTCCGAGCATCAACAGGCCCGCCGCGCGTGTGCGCATATCCCGATGACGGTGATTGATCGACATCTGCTGCAATGTCAGCTCCTCGACGGCCTTCAACACTACGACACACTTTATCCACGACCCCGGCACCGACCAGGACGCCAGGTCAACCAAAGTCAAACCGTTTTACCAGGAACACTTGTGTGGACAAGCAGGTTTTGCACATTGGTTCACCGGTCAAGGCAGCACGCTTATGTCCGGCCCGTTGATGCAGGCCGGTCGGCCCGCTGGCCCATATGGAAGCGCGGTTCTCGAAATTCTCCGGACTAGTATCAAATTCGGTCGACAGGCCCCGCGTTCGCCGGGTGATCCCCCAAGGATGGGACGACGAAAGAGAAAGTGGCCCCAAAGCGCTCGTTCGGGGTGGCCCACAGGCGGCCGCCATGGTTCTCGATGATGCGGCGACTCACCGATAGACCGATGCCCATGCCGTCCCTCGTGGTCGTATAGAACGCATCGAAGAGCCTGCACGCGTATTGCGGGTCGAAGCCCACTCCGGAATCGGTCACGGCGAGCCGCACACAATCGCCATCTTCCCGTTCGATGGTGATGAGCATTTGCCGTGGACGGTCGTCTACCTCGTTCATCGCCTGCACGGCGTTAAGAAGCAGGTTGACCACGACCTGCTGGAGCTGGACCCTATCGCCTGCGACCGGCGGCAGGTCATCCGCAGCTTTCAACTGCAGTACAATCCGTTTTTCGCGGATCTCGTCGCGCAGCAACTCAGTGACCTCACGTGCGGCTTCACTCAGGTCAACCGCATCAGTCTTCACGGCGTGGTTATTGAACCGCGCGCGCAGGCGTTTCATCACTTCCGAAGCGCGGCGCCCGTCGCGGATAGTGCGGCGCACGGCCTCGAGGGCGCCCTCGACTTTCGGCGGCTCCGCACTCAGCAAGCGCAAACTGGTGCCGGCGTTGATCGTCATGCCAGTGAGCGGCTGGCTGATCTCGTGCGCAATCGAGGCCGTCAGCTCACCCATGCTGTTGACTCGACATACATGGATTAATTCAGCGCGCAGGCACGCAAGCGCGTCTTCGGACCTGCGTCGCTCGGTCACATCCTGCACCGCGCCGACGTAGTCCAGTTGGCCCAGCACGTCCCGCGTGGCGTGAGCCTGAATGTGCACGTACTTGACCGAGCCGTTGGGCAGCAGCAGGCGGTGGTCGAATTCCACGTCCTTGCCGTCTTGCGCCCGCTCAATCATCTCATGCAGAAGATGAAGGTCGTCAGGGTGGACTCCCGCAGCGATGGTGTCCATCGTTATCTGCGCACCGGGCTCGATCCCGAACATACGGTAGAGCTGCTCCGACCAGGTAATGGAGCCGGTCGTCGGACGCCAGGAAAAGCTTCCGCGCAAGCTCAGTTGCTCCACTTTGGCCATCAGCGCCGCGCTTTTCCCTAAGTGCGCTTCCGTCTGCACGCGGTCATCGATATCCCTTTGCAAGAAATACCACAAAGCGATTCGCCCCTCCTTGTCGCGCAACGGAACGCCTTGCACGCGAAACCATCGGCAGACGCCGTCGGCACGGCGGTGACGGGACTCACCGTCATAAGGCTTGCCATTGCTCATCGACTCGCGAAATCGCGCTATAACCGCTTCTCTGTCGTCAGGATGGGTCAGGCCGTTGGTCTGCCATTGCTTCAGTTCGCTGAGGGTCACGCCGAAGTAGTCGAAAAAGCAGCGGTTGGCGTGCAGCACTTCGCCGGCTGGCGAAAAAATCAGAACCTGGGTAGGAAAGCCATCGACTACGAGCTGCAAACGTTGCTCGTTCGCTCGCGCCGTATCTTCGGCCTGCTTGCGCTCCTCGATATCCGTATTGATTCCGCACCACGTCACGACTTTGCCCGCCCCATCAGTCACCGGGTTGACGCGACAGAGAAACCACCGATACACGCCATCGACGCGTCGCATCCGCGCTTGCGCTTCACCCGGCGCGTTGGAGGCGACAGCAACCCGCCAGGTTTCGAGCAGCGCGGCCCGGTCGTCGGGATGGAACGCCGTCTGCCATCCGTCGTCCGATGCTTCCTCGACAGACAGCCCCGTGTATTCGCACCAGCGTCTATTCACAAATTCGATGCGACCGTCAGGGAATGCGGTCCATACCAAGCCCGGGAGCGCGTCCACCCTGCGACTAAGCTCATTATCCATCGTTATCGTTTCCTACCGATGCTCCATCACACAACAACCAACGCTTGCGGACAGACATTTAAGAACTCTGGACAACCTATGCAAAACAATAATGACCATGCATTGCGATCTGCAGTGCTATGTCAGGTTAACGTATCGATACTATGGTTAGCAGAAAAGGACGACAACTATACTTTAGGTGTATGCGCAGATGCATAGACGGACGAAAGTGAATTGGCCCAACGCTACGCATGAGCGCTTATGAGTGTGACTGAGTAGACCGGAAAGACGAAGATATTGTTATCGACATCGCACCATGGTGCGCAGCGCTTGCAGGATAATCCACGGTGTTGTTCGCCCACGCACCAATAGCCTCGTCCTCGTGCGATCAAGCGTCACCTCTGAGCAGTGAGAATCTCCAGCTGCACACGAAAGTGTCGTGCTTGATCGAGTGCGAAACCGCGATCTTGTCAAACTCCCTTGAGCCTCACCGGATACTCCGCGCAGAAGGCATGCAATTGCTGGACGGTCGCAACTCGATAACCGATCGCTGCTCCGCTGAGTCGATCACGTCGGTGAGTCGGATCATGTTCGGATGTATGCGCGCGTCTTCCGGTTCGTCCGCAGTTGGTGGATGGATCAGCGCGTCGAGCCGTGCGCGCGTCGCGAGAAATTCTGGCGAGGTCAACTGCGCATAGCTGCGCGGGCGCGGCACCGGTACCTCGATCAGTTCCTGCACTTCGCCTGGATTGGCCTTCAGCACGAGGATCCGGTCGGCGAGAAAAATCGCTTCCGCCACGCAGCACGGAGGCACCGCCAAACCGCCACCGCGGAGTCGTTTAGCCGCGATAATCAGGTTTATCACGGCACGTGTGCTTTTAACTGTGCCGAATCGGGTTGTCTTGCGTCAGGTCTGTGCGTTATCTATTCTGGAAATCCCGCCTGGCGCTTCGCGCGGCCGGCCTTTCCCGACCTCCCCGCCTCGCGCCCGCGTTTGCTGCCCGTCTGCTGCCCGCTTGCTCCTCCTCTGCTGCCGGAGGCCCCCATGGCCCGACCCGCCGCCGTCACCCCCGACGCCATCCGCGCCACTGTCCTCGCCCTGCTCGCCGAGGCGGGCGACCCCGCCCCCGCGTCCGACGCCCGGTTCCGCAAGATCGTCTCGGTGCGAAAGCTCCGGGCGCGTCTCGGCGCTGGCGACCCCGCCACGCTCTCGCGGCACCTGAACGCCATCGAAGCGGAGGTCGTGCAGGCGGGGCTGGCCCGGTTCGACGGCTTCGCGGTACCCGACGTCCCACAAGAGATCGCCGCGCAGATGCGCGCGCTGTGGGAAGCCGCCGTCGCCACGCAGCTGGACGGCATCGTGCGGCTGCGCCGCGAAACCGAAACCATGGTGGAGGCCGCCACCGAGGCGCAGCGCAACGCCGCGCTGAAGGTGGAACTGCTGCGGGTGGAACTCGCCGACGTGCGCACCCAGCTCAGCAGCCGTGACGCGGAACTGGCCGTCGCCCGTGCGGGTTTTGAAGCGGCCACGCAGCGGACCGCCGCCCTTGAAGATGCTGCGGGGCAGCTGCAGGCGCAGCTGACAGCCATCGAAACGGCGGCCGCCGGTGCCGCCCGGCAGCATGCCAGCGAGCTTGCTGCCGAGCGCGCCCGCTACGACGGCCTTGCGAAACAGCTGCTGCTCGAAACCGCGCACCAGCGCGAAACGTTCCAGACGGAACGGCAGCGGCTCGAGGCGGAACTGGCGCGCGCGGCCGAGCGGCTCGCCGCGCTCGAGTCGCTGCGCGAGCGCCTGCTTGCCGAACTGGGAGAGGAACGCAACGCGCGGCAGCAGGCCGCCGCCGAAGCGACGGCACTGACCACCGTGGTGGAACAGCAGCGCCAGACCCTGGCGTTGGTGGGCGCCACGACGTCGAGCAAGCCCCCTGCCGGTGCACGCCGTCCGGCGCGCAGCGCGGCCCGCACGGCCGGAGTCAAGGCAGCCACGGGCGCTTCGAGGAAGGCGCGATGAAACCGTCCAGTCCGTCCGAACCGTCCGATTTGTCTCACGCGTCCCATGCGTCCCGCTGGCTCGACACCGGCTGCCGGCCGCCGCAGCGCGTGCCGGAGGGGACCGACGCGGCGATCGAATACGTCGCGCAGGCGCTCGGCCACCCCGTGTACGCGCGCTGGACGCTCACGGTACTGAAACGGGGTTGCCCGTCGCTCGCCGACGCGAAGCGCGAACACCCCGCCGTGTTCGCGCTGCTGCTTGAACACGACGCGGCGGTGGAGTACTGGGAACGCGGGCGCCTGCGCGTCGTGCCGGAAAGTACCGCCCCTTCTGCCGCCACGGTGCTCGAGCGCGTGCTGCGCCAGCACCGGCGGCGCTTCCGCCTGGCGGGGCCCAATGACACCCCCGGTGATGCACCGGACGGAGCACTGTCATCAATGCCCCACGCCGTCACCGAAGAGGCAGCGCTGATGGCCGCCTTGGTGGCGCCCGCGTGGCTCGCGCGCGCCGGGCGCTTCGCGAATGCGGTGGTGCTGACCAATACCCTCGGGGTGGCCGATGACGCGCAGGCGGTGCGCCTGTTCCTGCGCGAGCGGGCCTCGCACTCGCCGCACACGCTGCGCGCCTACGTGACGGAACTGCGGCGGCTCGCCGCCTGGTGCACGCGCGAACGACTGGGCCCGTTTTCCGATCTCACGCGCCAGGACCTGATGGCCTACCGCGACGAGGTGCAGGCCCCGCATGCCGGCGCCGACGGAAACGCACGGCGCGCGGCGCCGGCCACCGTCTCCCGCGCGCTCGCGGTGGTCTCGAGCCTCTATGCCTGGTGGCACCGCACGGGGTATCTCAGCATCAATCCGGCCGAGGGGCTCGCCGCCGGGCGACGCGCGCGCATGACCTGGACGCCGGTGCGGTTCCTGCCCGCGGCCGCACTGACGCATTGCGATGCGGTCGCCGCGGGCGATGCGCCCGTCGATGTACTACCCACTGTCTGGGCGAGACGGCGCGCCATCTGGGCGCTGTACCGCTTTGCCGGCGTGCGGCTTGCCGAACTGGTGTGGAACGAGGCACTCGCGCTGCCGCGTATCCAGGTGGACGACGCCCGGCAGTGGACCCTGCACATCATTGGCAAGGGCAGCAAACAACGCGCGATACCGCTCCCCTCGGCCTGCCTGCCGGCGCTGCGCGCCTACCGGCGGGTGCGCGGCCTGCCCGGCGATCCGCCGCCCGGAGAGCGTTTACCGCTCGTCCACAGCGAACGCGGCCGCGCGCTCGGCGCGAGCGGCCTCTACGACGAGGTGCGGGCGGTGTTCGCGCTGGCAGCAACCCGGCTGCCGCCGGGGGAAAGCGCCATGCGCGCCGCGCTCGAAGGGGCGTCCACGCACTGGCTGCGGCACGGCTATGCGCGCACCCTGGTGGTCGATCACCGCGTACCGCTGCCGGTGGCGCAGGCGCTGCTGGGTCACGCCTCGGTGCAGACGACGGCGGCCTATGCGCGGACCGACGGTACGCAGTTAAGGGACTTTGTGGAGGGGAGTTTTCCCAGGCCGTTGTACGCTCTGTTCGCAACGGCTATTTGACGCGCTTTAAAACCAGCGAGGAACAGTGGTCAAAGTTGATCGAACGTCAAGCTGACGACGAATTCGAGCCCAGGTCGTGGGACGTGGAATTGACGGATGATCCGCTGAAAGGACTCCGAGAACGCTACCTGACGGCGAAGCGTTCGGCAAGTTGCCTCCTAGTTGGAGATCGAAGAAGACCAACCTCATCTCAGCGTCAATACCCCTATTGTTTCGGAGAACGGCGGCAAAGTCCTCTAGTTGCGGAGAGGACCGCACAGAAAACAACCCATCATCGGTACATCGTGCGAAGCAGGTGCACAGTCTCCGCTCAAGCCTCACGAAGCAAGCTGCGCATCAAGGGCACTGAGATGTGCGGTCAGCGCGTCCCTCTGATCAAGATCATTCCACACACGAGACAACCGTTGGATTTCGGGAGTGGTCTCGCGGCCGATTGATACTTTATGAAACTCGCGGAGGTGGGCATGACCCACAGGCGACGCATCTAGACACTGCATGGTTTGACAATC
Source organism: Paraburkholderia guartelaensis (assembly GCF_004353905.1). GTDB lineage: Bacteria > Pseudomonadota > Gammaproteobacteria > Burkholderiales > Burkholderiaceae > Paraburkholderia > Paraburkholderia guartelaensis. The sequence goes on from NZ_SMOD01000027.1 coordinate 39,054, forward strand.
ACGAGCCCGCGCGATGCAGATGCCTGTTTCGACCGACCGCGGAGAGTGACTCGCCTGCAAGCCCGGCGCATTTGGAGCGCAATCGTCGAACGGCATAGTGATCGCGCCTTCTGACCACGATTCCCCAGGTTCGTCCGCCAGTGCAATAGAGGCGTCCCAAAGATATTGAGCGATTTCGGTCCTAATGCCCGACCTGCCCAAGTAATACATCGTCAGAGTGTGGCTGTTGTGCCCCATCATGGCTCGCAGCATGAACCCCTCCTAAGGATATTGAACTCGACTCACTGCGTGAGGCTGATCGATCTAGCGTAGACATCCCGCGTTCAAATTTCAATCCTGTACGCTTGTCGGTCCGCTGCCGCCCTAAAGTGCTTTTTGTCACCGGGGATATCGATGGCACCGAACTGCGAGCCTATCCCCACGAACAAAGCCGGTTCCAACGATTCTCTCAAGGTCGCGGTGGTCAATTCGGAGCAGGCACGATCGCGCTGTAGCGGGCCGAATGCCAGCGCGGCGTAATAGAGCCCTCGAGCATGCCCGTAGCCTCTCCCAAATTCGGCCGACATAACCAGCCCCCCGGAGTCTGCGCGCGCCGCCAAACGGTCACGGGCTAACGACGATAAGGGCGTCGTTCTTGACCCCACTTCGAACTACGAGTCCAAGTGCTAATTACCCTGAAATTCTTCATTGCACACAATTAACGATTTGCCAGTTCTTCACGGGCCGCCGCACCACCGCATCAGCCCGCATAGCCGAATGCTGGCCTTCGCGCCTCGATGATATGATAAACACAAACATAACTTGCTGATTATTAAAATATATTACATAAATCACTAGCATCACTGTACGACCTGGCCGTGCCGTTCTACGGTTACAACCGCAGCGGCGCGAAGGTCTCGCAGGGCGTGATCGATTCGTTCTGGCAGCAGGGCATGTTGGGCGGCATCCTCGCGCTGCACGACTGCGTGCACGAGTTCTCCGAGGTCGACTACACGGAAGACCTCAAGAAGATCGACGTGCCCACGCTGATCCTGCACGGCGACGACGACCAGATCGTGCCGATCGACGACGCGGGCAAGCTCTCCGCGAAGATCGTCAAGGACGCGACGCTCAAGATCTACCCGGGCGGCCCGCACGGCATGTGCACGACGATGGCCGATCAGGTCAACGCCGACCTGCTCGCGTTCCTGAACCGCAAGTAATGTGGCGGCGCGGCGTGCCCGTCTAACGCGAGCACGCCGTGAGCGCCTCCACGTATTGCGCCTGCCACGCCGGGTCCTGCGCGAACGCCGCGAGATCCGCGTGCAGATCGTTGGCGTAAGCGTTCACGCACGCGCGGTTGTTCGCCTCCACGGCGCGTGGCATGACGAGAATCGCCGCCACCACGCCGCCCACCGCCAGCGCGGCGATCGCCACCCCAATCGCCCAACGCCAGGCTTCCTCCCCTGCCCCTTTTAGCGCCGCTTCGCTCATCGCTCTTCTCCTTATTGATTAGCAAGACAATCATTTGAGTTTTAAAAAAGCGCGAACGCCTTATGCGAGTCCCTTGCGTATCTTGCGCATGCCGGTGACCGTGGACTCGAAGAGGTCCGGGCCCACTTGTCCACGCAGGCGCCGCGCCACGTCGGCGCTCGCGCCGTTGATCGGGCCGTCGAGCGCCGCGCCGCCCGCAGTGGGAAAGAGTCCCCATTCGCGGCCATCGGCCTCGCCCTGGCGGCGCTCGAGCAAGTCCTTCTCGCACAGGTTGTCGACGAGACGCGTCGCCGTGGGCCGCGCGATGCCGAGCGTTTGCGCGACATCGCTCGCGAGGCACCCCGGCTTCGCCAGCACAACGCGCAGCACGAAGCCTTGCGCCGGCGTGAGGCCGAACGGCGCATACGCGGCGGTCCACTCGCGCTCGACGAGCCGCGCGAGCGCCGACGAATTGAAGTAAAGGCAGTGATCGAACATGGCACCAATGAAACCACGAATTGATTAGCAAGGCAACCGTTTTTAGAGACTTCGGCGAGGCTCGCAGGACAAAATTCTTATATAAGACTCCCCGATTCACTTCTCTTTTCACAAGGGTCTTTACCAGCTTGACAGTCAATCTAGGGTGCGATCCACAAAACCAGAGAACCACGACCGAATCGTTGGCATCACCTCTCAAAGCCTTATGGAACGGGCCTCCGGCGCGGAAACGTTTTCAGCGCCGGGCCGGCCAATCATGGCAAACGCGCCGACTTTCTGGTCAATTAACATTGCGCAAGCGCTTTCCACGATATGAAATACATGCACGCTTGGTCCCCAGCCCGCTGTAAATTGAGGCAAAATCCAGGTGTTTCGCCGACTGCGCGCAGCCGGTGGTGTTATCACCCCGTTTTTGAACCCCGCCAAGAAGCCGATGAGTACCCAGCAACCCACCATCATCTATACCCTGACCGATGAAGCGCCGCTGCTCGCCACCAGCGCGTTTCTGCCGATCATCCGCACTTTCGCTGCGCCGGCCGGCGTGAACGTCGAGACCAGCGATATCTCTGTTGCGGGCCGTATCCTCGGCGAGTTCCCGGAATTCCTCACGGAAGAACAGCGCGTGCCGGACAATCTGGCCGAACTGGGCCGTCTCACGCAGTTGCCGGAAACGAACATCATCAAGCTGCCGAACATCAGCGCATCGGTGCCGCAGCTCGTCGCCGCGATCAAGGAACTCCAGGGCAAGGGCTACAAGGTCCCTGACTTCCCCGAAGATCCGAAGACCGACGAAGAAAAGGCTATCCAGAAGCGCTATTCGAAGTGCCTCGGTTCGGCTGTGAACCCGGTGCTGCGCGAAGGCAACTCGGACCGCCGCGCACCGCTCGCGGTCAAGAACTACGCGAAGAAGCACCCGCACAGCATGGGCGAGTGGAGCATGGCTTCGCGCACCCACGTCGCGCACATGAAGCACGGCGACTTCTACCACGGCGAAAAGTCGATCACGAACGACAAGGACCGCGAAGTCCGCATGGAGCTCGTGACGAAGGCCGGCGAAACCATCGTGCTCAAGCCGAAGGTCAAGCTGCAAGCCGGCGAAATCGTCGACAGCATGTTCATGAGCAAGAAGCACCTGCTGGCCTTCTACGAAGACCAGATGGAAGACGCGCGCAAGACCGGCGTCATGCTCTCGCTGCACGTGAAGGCGACCATGATGAAGGTTTCGCACCCCATCGTGTTCGGCCACGCCGTGCGCGTGTTCTACAAGGACGCGTTCGCGAAGCACGCCAAGCTCTTCGAAGAACTCGGCGTGAACGTGAACAACGGCCTCGTCGACCTCTACACGAAGATCGAAAAGCTGCCGGAATCGCAGCGCGAAGAAGTCATCCGCGACATGCACGCATGCCACGAGCACCGTCCGGCGCTCGCCATGGTCGATTCGGCCAAGGGCATCTCGAACCTGCACGCACCGAACGACGTGATCGTCGACGCTTCGATGCCCGCGATGATTCGCGCAGGCGGCAAGATGTGGGGCGCCGACGGCCGCCCGGCCGACACGAAGTGCCTGATTCCGGAAAGCACGTTCGCGCGCATCTACCAGGAAATCATCAACTTCTGCAAGACCAACGGCGCATTCGACCCGCGCACGATGGGCACGGTGCCGAACGTCGGCCTGATGGCACAGAAGGCTGAAGAGTACGGTTCGCACGACAAGACGTTCGAGATCACGCAGGACGGCACGGCGCGCATCGTCGACAACGCTACGGGCGAAGTGCTCGAAGCGCTCACGCAGCCCGTCGAGCAAGGCGACATCTGGCGTATGTGCCTCGTGAAGGACGAGCCGATCCGCGACTGGGTCAAGCTCGCCGTCACGCGCGCGAAGAACTCGGACACGCCGGCCGTGTTCTGGCTCGACCCGTACCGTCCGCACGAAAACGAAGTGATCAAGAAGGTCGAAACGTACCTGAAGGATTACGATCTGACCGGCCTCGACATCCAGATCATGTCGCAAGTCCGCGCGATGCGTTACACGCTCGAGCGCGTGATCCGCGGCCTGGACACGATCTCGGTCACGGGCAACATCCTGCGCGACTACCTCACCGACCTGTTCCCGATCATGGAACTGGGCACCTCGGCGAAGATGCTCTCGATCGTTCCGCTGATGGCCGGTGGTGGCATGTACGAAACGGGCGCCGGCGGCTCGGCTCCGAAGCACGTGCAGCAGCTGGTTCAGGAAGACCACCTGCGCTGGGACTCGCTCGGCGAATTCCTCGCGCTGGCCGTTTCGCTGGAAGACCTCGGCATCAAGACGAACAACGCGCGCGCCAAGCTGCTCGCGAAGACGCTCGACGCCGCCACCGGCAAGCTGCTCGACAACAACAAGGGCCCGTCGCCGAAGACCGGCGAGCTGGACAACCGCGGCAGCCAGTTCTATCTCTCGATGTACTGGGCGCAAGAGCTGGCCGCACAGAAGGACGACGCGGAACTCGCGGCACACTTCGCGCCGCTGGCGAAGGCATTGGCCGAGAACGAGCAGAAGATCGTGGGCGAACTGGCCGCGGTTCAGGGCAAGCCGGTCGATATCGGCGGCTACTACAAGCCGGACTTCGCGAAGCTCGCTGAAGTCATGCGCCCGAGCGCGACGTTCAATGCCGCACTCGCAGCCGCTGCGAAGTAAGTGATGGACCGCCCCCGTGCGTTGCGCGGGGGACGTTCCACCAAACGAATCGAGCCTCCCACATCACTGTGGGAGGCTCGATTTTTTTTGCCCTGCTAATTGTGATGGCCGATATCAGGCGGCGAGTTTTTGTTCGACCGGCCGATCGTCTCGCATCGGGTCGCTCTCTTCGCGGGCAATGCCTGGCTCGAGGTTACAACGATCGGCTGCCAGAGCCACAGCGAGATCCAGAAGTTGCTTGCTCGAATCTGCATGACCCAGATGAGACGGCATGGCCTCTTCAATCCGGCCCGCCTCTATGGCCCGGGGGATCTGCGCGAGTAAATCTGCGATCAGCGCTTGTCGCCTGCGGAATGCAGCGCGCCGGTTTGACGGGACCTCACTGACGTCGCGGTGATGCAGGTGAAGCGGCAGCACATACCGCCCATTGCCTTCAATGCCACCCAATTCCTGCCAGAAGCCGTCGTAATCCGCGCGTATCTGTTCCCGCCTGGAGTCGGAAACGTGTGTCTTCTTCGTCACGCCAGTCAGCACGTCCACCCCTGCCATCCTGGACAATACGCAGACGGCCTCCATGACAGCAGCCTTGGGCCGCAATCCATGGCATGCGCGCGTGGCCTCGCGCACCCGCTCCCTGGCCGCGCCGGATGGCCCTTGCAGGCCGCCGATCAGCGCCCCGGTTTTCCCCGATTCGGCGTGCCCCTCGAAACTGATTGTCGCCCACGCAAGATCGACGCGGTCGACCACGTCGCGCCAGGCGACGGTCAGCAACCCTTCGCGCCAACAACGTACCGGCTCGCTCACGACGATGGCGTACCTGCCGCTCGATGCCAAAGTCACGTCTGCCGAATTCAGATAAAGACTGCGCACCAGATCGTCGCCGAAACGTTCCCGCACGACCCGAAAATGTCCGCACAGCAACTCGGCACGCGCGCAGGCACGCATGTCCGCCTGGACGAAGCGGCGAAAGGGACGTTCGAGATAGCGCCGGTTACGGACGACAATATCGGCAAGCAGGGAGTCTGCCGCCAATCCACTCAGCCAGATGCGCGCCGCAAACGGGTGAAGCAGTGCGTACACGAGCACACGCCCCCTCCGAAACAGGGCGCCAGGACTTCTCCCAGGAATAACCCTCGCCAGCAAGCGGAAAATCTCGGAAATCGATTTCATTGTCCGCGATCCGTTTTCATGAATGGCCTAAACGCGAAGGCAACCGATGCAGCCGTGACGGCGTTGCGCCTGGCGCCCGATGACGATCCGATTGCCGGTGGGTGAAATTTGCTGCGCAAATGCATCGCAGTCCTTAAAAAAAATTGCCTCACTCACCGATCTTCGATACACGGGATGTCACATAGCAGTCGTTCGGTCAGCCGATGCGAACGCTCTTACGAGGGTTCGACCAACTGTCGAGGTCATGAAACATATCACAGTATTACGAACCGTTACAGAATTTTTCAACGGAGGGCCCAATCGTTACATTTTCGTAAACGTTATGAAACCTCCAAGCAAACGTCCAAGTCCCATTTCCCGCGAATCCGTAATGCACCACCCGAAAAAAAGCCGCTCCGAAGAGCGGCTTTCGTGCAGACCAGATCTGCCGATCGACGGGCGAGGCCCGTCACAGCGTCAGTCGTCCAGCAGCGAGAGGTCGCGCACGGCGCCCTTGTCGGCCGACATCACGAGCTTGGCGTAGGCCTTCAGCGCCGCCGACACCTTGCGCGGACGCGCCTTCGCCGGCTTCCAGCCCTTGGCGTTCTGCTCTTCGCGGCGGCGCGCGAGTTCTTCGTCCGAGACCAGCACGTTGATCGTGCGGTTCGGAATGTCGATGCGGATCTTGTCGCCGTCGCGCACGAGGCCGATTGCGCCGCCCGCTGCCGCTTCCGGCGAGCAGTGGCCGATCGAGAGGCCCGAGGTGCCGCCCGAGAAGCGGCCGTCGGTCAGCAGCGCGCACGCCTTGCCGAGGCCCTTCGACTTGATGTAGCTCGTCGGGTAGAGCATTTCCTGCATGCCGGGGCCGCCCTTCGGGCCTTCATAGCGCACGATCACCACGTCGCCGGCCTTGACCTTGTCGGCGAGGATGTTTTCCACCGCTTCGTCCTGCGATTCGGTCACGTGAGCCGTGCCTTCGAACACGAGGATGCTGTCGTCCACGCCTGCGGTCTTCACCACGCAGCCGTCGAGCGCGATGTTGCCGGTCAGCACGGCAAGGCCGCCTTCCTTCGAGAACGCGTGCTCATACGAGCGGATGCAGCCTTCGGCGCGGTCCGTGTCGAGGCTCGGCCAGCGCGTGTTCTGGCTGAACGCGACCTGGGTGGGAACGCCGGCGGGGCCAGCCATGTAGAACGTCTTGACCGCTTCGGACTGCGTGCGCGTGATATCCCATTGCTCCAGCGCGTCGCCGAGCGTCGGCGTGTGCACGGTCGGCACGTCGGTGTGCAGCTTGCCTGCGCGCGCAAGCTCGCCGAGGATCGCCATGATGCCGCCGGCGCGGTGCACGTCTTCGATGTGGTACTTATTCGTGTTCGGCGCGACCTTGCACAGTTGCGGCACGACGCGCGAAAGGCGGTCGATGTCCGTCATGCCGAACTCGATGCCCGCTTCCTGCGCAATGGCCAGCAAGTGGAGGATCGTGTTGGTCGAGCCGCCCATGGCGATGTCGAGCGTCATCGCGTTTTCGAACGCCTTGAAGCCCACCGAGCGCGGCAGCACGCGCTCGTCTTCCTGCTCGTAGTACTGGCGCGCGAGTTCGACGATGCGGCGGCCGGCGCGCTTGAAGAGCTGTTCGCGGTCGGCGTGCGTGGCGACCACAGTGCCGTTGCCCGGCAGCGAGAGGCCCAGCGCCTCGGTCAGGCAGTTCATCGAGTTAGCCGTGAACATGCCCGAGCACGAACCGCAGGTCGGGCAGGCGGAGCGCTCGACTTCGGCCACTTCGGCGTCGGAGTACTTGCTGTCCGCCGCGATCACCATGGCGTCGATCAGATCGAGCTTCTTGACTTCGATGGCCTTCGTGACCGGGTTCGCGAGGCGCGTCTTGCCCGCTTCCATCGGGCCGCCCGAGACGAAGATCACGGGGATGTTCAGGCGCATGGCGGCCATGAGCATGCCCGGGGTGATCTTGTCGCAGTTCGAGATGCAGACCATGGCGTCGGCGCAGTGCGCGTTGACCATGTATTCGACCGAATCCGCGATGATGTCGCGGCTCGGCAGCGAATACAGCATGCCGTCGTGGCCCATGGCGATGCCGTCATCGACGGCGATCGTGTTGAATTCCTTGGCCACGCCGCCCGCGGCTTCGATTTCGCGCGCAACGAGCTGGCCGAGGTCTTTCAGGTGCACATGGCCGGGAACGAACTGGGTGAACGAGTTGACGACCGCGATGATCGGCTTGGCAAAATCTTCGTCTTTCATGCCGGTGGCGCGCCAGAGGGAACGCGCACCTGCCATGTTGCGGCCGGCGGTGGAGGTTTTGGAACGGTATGCGGGCATTGTGGCTGTGGAAGAAAAATCGCAGAAAGGAAGCGGGCCACGGGAATAAAGGCCCCACGCACGCCCTTGCGAACAACCTCTTGAGCTGCGCTCTGGGCAAACCTTGCGATTATCCCACACGCATGCGCACCCCGCCGGATGGGCAGGATTTATCAGGGTTGCCGAACCTTGCCGAATCCCCCCGCCTGCACCACTATTCTTCGTCAAACCCGCGTGACGGAGAGAGCCCATGTCCCTGCAGAACATCAAACACGTCGTTGTCGTGATGTTCGAGAACCGTTCGTTTGACACGATGCTTGGCGGCTTGTACACGAACGGCAGCAGCCCCACGCGTTTCCTGCCCGCCGCCAGCGCGGAACAGCCATTCGACGGGCTCAAGGCGGGCCTGAGCAATCCAACGAAGGCAGGCGGCACCATCGCCGCGACCTCGCCGGCCACCACGGCCACGCTGCCCGACCCGGACCCGCAGGAGACGTTCGCGAACGTGCGCGTGCAACTGCTTGGCAGCGCGGCAGGCGCAACGCCCATGTCGGGCTTCGTACAAGACTACGAGACGACCGCAACGACGGACGCAAGCCAGGTCATGCAGTGCCATAGCCCCGATCAGCTGAAGGTGCTCTCGACACTCGCGCGCGAATATGCCGTCTCCGACGCATGGTTCGCCCCCGTGCCGAGCCAGACCTGGCCGAACCGCGCATTCGCCCACGCGGGCACGTCGAACGGCCACGTCGACAACGGCTCGCCGCCCGACCCCTTCGAATGGCAAGTGCGCACCATCTTCAACGTGCTGGGCGACGTGGGCGCGAGCTGGGCCGTGTACAGCGCCGCGCTCGTCGCGCCTTCGCTCACGCTCACGATGTTCCCGACGTTATGGGATCCGAAATATAAGGCGAACTTCCAGCGCTTCGCCAACTTCGTCTCGGCTTGCCAGAACAACACGCTGCCGCAGTATTCGTTCATCGAGCCGCGTTTTCTGCTCGATCCCAACGACCAGCACCCGCCACACGATGTCTACGCGGGCGAAAGCTTTCTCTACGACATCTGGCATGCGTTGAGCACGTCGCCCGCATGGCCCGAAACACTGCTCGTCATCACCTACGACGAGCACGGAGGCACCTACGACCACGTGCTGCCCCCCGCCAACGCCGTGGCGCCCGATGCCGCGAGCAACCCGGGCGACCAGAACTTCGCCTTCGACAGCTTCGGTGTGCGCGTGCCGGCGGTGGTGGTTTCGCCGTATATCGCGCCGGGCACCGTGTTCCGCTCGCCCAACACCACACCCTACGACCACACGTCGATTCTCGCCACACTGCGCGACTGGCTCGGCATCGCGCCCGCCGACATGCTCCCGAGCAAGCGCGTGGCGGCCGCGCCCACGCTCGCTCCCTTGCTCACGCTGGACGCACCGCGCACCGACCTGCCGGCTATCGCCGCGCCGCCGGCTTCCGGATTCATCGCCACCAATCTCGCCCGCCCGCTCAATGACCTGCAAAAGAGTCTCGTGAGCGGCACGGCGCGGCGCTCGGGGCTCGACCCGGCAGCCACGCTCGGGACGATGCCGACTCGCCAGCACGCAGTGGACTTCTTCCACAACCTGCTGTCGTCCGACCAACCCTGAGCAGACGAAAAAACCAAAAGCCGCCTCAGGCTTCGCCCAGCCTTTCCTGTGAAATCAACGCGAGCAGCACGTCCGAAAACGCATTGGCGGCGAGCGTGCTCGATGCACGCCGCCGCTTGAGCAGCGCGACGGTGCGCTGTGGCAACGCCGGCGCGACCGGCAGCGTGACGAGCCCGCGATGCTCGCGCAGCACCGCCGAAGGCAGCAGCGTGGCGAGCGTGCCGTCCTTCACGAGCTTGAGCACCGTGCCCACTGAATTGGCTTGCAGCATCACGCGCGGAATCAACTGATGCGCACGGAAATAGGCATCGGCGAAGCGCCGCACCACGAAGTCGGGGCTCAATAGCGCAAGCGGCATCGTCCCCAGCTGCTCCGCCGTTACTTCCGCGCGGCGGCGCGCCAGCGGATGGCGCGTGGCCACGAGCAGCGCCATGTGCTCGGCAAAGAGCGGACGCACTTCGATTTCGTCGGAGCGCACATCCGTGAAGCCAATGCCGAGATCGAGTTCGTCACGCTCGAGTCCGCCTTCGATGTCTTCGAGCGGCCGCTCGCTCACGTCGAGCGCGATCGCCGGGTGCGCCTCGCGAAAACCGCGTAGCGCCGGGCCGATCAGATATTCCGCGAAGGTCGGGGTATAGGCGAGCCGCAGCAGGCCGCGCGTGAGGTCGCGCACCTCGTTGAGCGCGCGCTTGCCGGCATCGAGATGCGCGAGCGCCTGGCGCGCGTGTTCGATGTAGACGCGCCCGAATTCGGTGAGGCTGATGGCGCGGCCGCTGCGGTCGAACAGCGCGCCGCCGAGATCGTTTTCCAGTTGGCGGATCTGCTGTGAAAGCGCCGGCTGCGAGACGTGCAGCACTTCGGCTGCACGCGTGAAATTCTTCAACTCCGCCACGGTGAGCACGTAGCGTATCGAGCGAAGCATCAAGATGGCTGCCTCCCGAATGTCTCCGGTTTTTTTCATAAGGCGCGCTTATCGTGACGATCCGAATATCGTCTTGGACGTGGACGCGCGCCCTGCGCAAAATGGTTTGCGATGGCGGCGATGCGGCGCGATGCGCGCGGCCTCTCCCGCCGGACACCATTCTACCGGGGAGCAAACGGATGTTCGAGTCGATCTCGATGAGTGTGGTGGCGGTGTTCGCAGGCGCGTGCCTGACGTTTCTCATCGCCATCCTGCTGCCCGAACCCGTTGTGACCAAAGGCGCCCAAGGCGGCCTTTATGCCGGGCTCGGCAACGAAGATGAAGATTTCGCGCGCGCGGACCAGGCGCGCACGCGCCGCTTTCGCGCGCTGCAAACGTGGCGCGCGGCCTCAGGCCGCCCCTCGCAGAGCCGGGCCGAAGCCGCGCCGCGCCCCGTCAATAGACGTCGCGTACGTAGCGCTTGTCCCGTCCGAGCGCACTGACGTAGTCGTGCGCGGCCTCGGCGCTCATGCCGCCATGGCCCGCCACCACCTCCCTGAGCGCTACATCCACGTCCTTCGCCATGCGGCTCGCATCGCCGCACACGTAGAGGTGCGCCCCTTCCTGCAGCCACGCCCATAGCTGCGCGCCCTGCTCGCGCATGCGGTCCTGCACGTAGACCTTCTCGCTCTGGTCACGCGAAAACGCGAGGTCGAGGCGGTCGAGATGGCCGTCCTTGCGCATTTGCTCCAGTTCGTCGCGGTAGTAGAAGTCGGTGGCCGCGTGCTGCTCGCCGAAGAAGAGCCAGTTGCGGCCCGTGTCGCCGCGCGCCTGGCGCTCGTGCAGGAAGGCGCGGAAAGGCGCGACACCCGTGCCGGGACCGACCATGATCATCGGCGCGTCGCCACTGCGCGGCGGCCGGAAATGCGTGCTCTTCTGCACGAACACCGGGACGCTGCCCTCCTGCGCGCGGTCGGCGAGGAAAGTGGAGGCCACGCCCTTGCGCTCGCGGCGGCCGTTGCTGTAGCGCACGGCCGAAACCGTCAGATGCACTTCGCCCGCGTGCGCCTTCGGGCTCGACGAAATCGAATAGAGCCGCGGCTGCAGGCGCTTGAGCATGCCGAGCAGTTCGGGTGCGTTCATGTCGACGGGATATTCGTGGAGCACGTCGGCGAGCTGCTGGCCCCAGAGCCAGTTGCGCAGATCGCCCTTGCGCGTTTCTTCGAGCATCTCTTCGAGGCCCCGTGAGCGCGTGCGGGCCGCAATGAACGCGAGCGCATCGGGGTTCGGGCGCGCGATCTCGTAGTGCTTGCTGAGCGCTTCGGCAAGGCGCATCTCGCCGTGGCCGCTCACCGCGACCGGCGTGTCGGCGGCGAGGCGCGTGAGGCCCAGCAACTCGTCGACGAGCGCAGGACAGTTGGTCGGCCACACGCCGAGCGCATCGCCTGCTTCGTAGTCGAGGCCCGCTTCGCCCGTTGCGAGCGAGAAGTAGCGCGTGTCCTTCGTCGCGCCCTTCATGTTCAGGCGGGCGTTCTTCAGCAGCTTCGAGGCGGCCGGGCGGGCCTTCGTCGCCGCGCAGCCCGGCAGCACCTCCGGAATCGAGCCGTCCGAGGGCACCGCGTGCAGCGCCGCGTCCTCCTGCTTGATGCGCACGACGATGCGGTCGAGCCATGCGTCGGCGGCGCCCTGGTATTCGCTGTCGCAATCCACACGCTCCATGAGACGCGTGGCGCCCAGCGCTTCGAGGCGCGCATCGAGCTTGCGCCCGTGACCGCAGAACGCATCGTAGTTGCGGTCGCCGAAGGCGAGCACGGAAAAGCGCAGCGAAGAGAGGCGCGGTGCGTTGTCTGCCGCGAGCGCGCTCCAGAAGGCTTCGCCGTTGTCGGGCGCGTCGCCGTCGCCGAATGTGCTCGTCATCAGGAGGACGTATTGCGCCTTTGCGAGGTTCGCGAGCGGGTAATCCGCCATACAGGCCGTGCGAATCTCGAAGCCCGAGTCCATCAGTTGCGTCGCATATTGCTCGACGAGCGATTCGACGTTGCCCGTCTGCGAGGCCCAGAGCAGCACGACCTTCGGGCGCGTGTGGGCGATGCGCACACCATGCGGCTTTTCTTCTGGCGCGCCCGGCGCGGCGAGCGCTGCCGTGCGCGCGACAGGTTCGCCGCGGCTGAACAGGCCCGCCAGCAGGCCGTCCAGCCAGACGCGCGTGTCGGCGGGAAACGGTGCGTGCGCGGGCAGCATGGGCACGCCAACGGGCTCGGCCGCCCTCAACGAGCGCAGGCCGCCCACGAAGCCCGCGAGGTACTGGCGCTGCACGTCGCCCAGTTGCGGCGCGGCGACGTCGTCGAGACCGAGTAGCGTCGAAAAGGCATCGATACGGGACATGTCGAGTTCCTGAGACGGGTTGACGGCTTGCGCCGCGCTGTCGTATTCGGCAGACGCAATGGCGGCATCGGCGGCATCCGGCTTTCGCGTGGTCTCGCGCGGCGCGGCTTGCGGGCCGACGCGCGTGAGCGCAACCGCGCAGAATTTCAATTCGGGCTGCTGGGAAACAGGGTCGACCGCATCGCTCGTGACCGCGTTCACGCAAAGCTCCTCGCCATACACGTCGTTCCAGTGCATGGGCGCGAAGCAGTTGCCGGGACGCACGCGCTCGGTCACCACGGCGGGCAGCACCACACGACCGCGGCGCGAGCGCACTTCCACGCGGTCCTTCGCGGCAATGCCGAGCGCGGCGGCATCCTCGGGGTGAATCTCGACGAAGGGGCCCGGGTTGAGCTTGTTGAGCATCGGCACCTTGCCGGTCTTCGTCATGGTGTGCCACTGGTGCTGCAAGCGGCCCGTGTTGAATACGACCGGGAACGTGCCGTCGGGTAATTCGGCGGGCGCAACGTGCGGGCGCGCGAAGAACACGCCCTTGCCGTGCGGCGTGGCGAACGCGATGCGGGGGCGCGTGCCATCCGCGTTTTCCTTGAACGGCTGGCTCACGCCGTCGTTCACATAGCGCAGCGGGTTGCGGTCGCTCGAGGCATCCGGCGCGATGGGCCACTGCAGCGGCGTTTCGCGCAACTTCGCGTGGCTCGCGCCGCGCAGGTCGTAGCCCGTCTTCGGGTTCGCGAAGCGCGTGATTTCGTCGAACACCTCGGCTGCGCTCGCGTAGCTGAACGCTTCTGCAAAACCCATCTCGCAGGCCACGCGTGCGATGATCTGCCAGTCGGGCAGCGCCTCGCCCGGCGGCTCGACGGCCTGCTGCATGAGCGTCAGGTTGCGCTCGGAGTTGATCATCACGCCCTCGGCCTCGGCCCAGAGCGCGCCGGGCAGCAGCACGTCGGCGTACTGATTCGTTTCGGTGTCCAGAAAAGCGTCCTGGGCGATCACCAGTTCGGCGGCCCTCAGGCCCGCCACCACCGTTTGCCGGTTCGCGACGCTCGCCACCGGGTTCGTGCAGATGATCCAGCACGCCTTGATCTCGCCCGCGGCCATGCGCGAAAACATGTCGATGGTGCCGCCGCCCACTTTCGCGGGCAGCGTGCCGGGCGCCACGCCCCATGCCGCTTCGACGAACGCGCGGTCGTCTTCTGCGAGCACCGTGCGCTGACCGGGCAAGCCGGGTCCCATGTAGCCCATCTCGCGCCCGCCCATGGCGTTGGGCTGCCCCGTGAGCGAGAACGGTCCGCTGCCGGGACGGCAAATCTTGCCCGTCGCGAGATGCAGGTTGCAGATCGCGTTGGTGCTCCACGTGCCGTGCGTGCTCTGGTTCAGGCCCATGGTCCAGCAGCTCATCCACTCCGGCGCCTCGCCGATCATCTGCGCGGCGCGGCGAATGTCGTCGACCGCCAGACCCGTGATCTCGGCGACCTTTTCCGGCGTGTAGTCTTCGAGGAACGCGGGCATCGCGTCCCATCCTTCGGTGTACTGCGCGATGAAGTCCGCATCGGTGTGGCCGCTCTTGTGCAGCAAGTGCAGCAGGCCATTGAGCAGCGCGAGATCGGTGCCCGGCGCGATCTGCAGGAACAGCGACGCCTTCTCGGCGGTCGCCGTGCGGCGCGGATCCACGACGATGAGCTTCGCGCCCGCCTTCACGCGCTCCATCATGCGCAGGAACAGGATCGGATGGCAGTCCGCCATGTTCGCGCCGATCACGAAGAAGAGGTCTGCGCGGTCGAAGTCCTGATAGGAACCCGGCGGGCCGTCCGCGCCGAGCGAAAGCTTGTAGCCACTGCCCGCGCTCGCCATGCACAGGCGCGAGTTCGACTCGATGTTGTTCGTGCGCACGAAACCCTTGGCGAGTTTGTTCACGAGGTACTGCGCCTCGATCGACATTTGCCCGGAAACGTAGAACGAAAGCGCGTCGGGGCCCTGCGCGTCGAGCGTCGAGCGCAGGCGGCGCGCCGTATCGGAGATCGCCTGCGCAAGCGGCAGCGGCACCGGGTCCTCGTCACGCGCGTGGCGCACGAAGGCGCGCTCGAGACGCCCCGACTTGCGCAGCGCCACGTGCGCCGACGAACCCTTCGTGCAGAGGCGGCCGAAGTTGGTCGGATGCTCGGCGTCGCCGGAGATCTTCGCGACCTGGCCGTCCTCGACGTGCAGGATCATCCCGCAGCCTACGCCGCAGTACGGGCAAACGCTCTTTACGCTCTCGCTGCTCATGCGGTCGATCGATATCAGCTTGAAACAGATTCAGGGCGCACGGCGCATCCTGCACGCCGCGCGTTTGGCACTTGGTTCGTCACTTCCTTTGTCACTTCAGTCGGCCAATCAGGCGGCAATCCACACCTGGCCGTTTTCCACGCGTGCCGGGAAGGCGTTGACCGAATGCTGCGGCGCTTCGATGCACTCGCCGGTGGACAGATCGAAGTGATGCTTGTAGATGGGCGAGGCCACCACGATGCGCTCGCCGAAGCTGCCCACGAGCCCGCGCGAGAGCACCGCTGCGTGCGAGTTCGGATCGTAGTTGCCGATGGCATACACGCGCGCGTCGCCGTCGTCGACATGGAACACGGCGACCTGCTCGCCCTTCACGAGCGCGCACACGCCGGTGTTCGGCACGATATCGTTGAGCGTGCAGACGGGAACCCAGTTGCCTTGACTATGTTCGTTGCTCATTTCGTACTCCTCGGTTCGATGAAAGGGAATCAGACGGTTTCGACGACTACGGGAATCGCGCTCAGTGCTTCGTGTGGCTTGAAATGCGGCGCCGCTTGCGGAACCTGCGTGCGCTCCTCGGGCGTAGCCGGGCGAATCTGACCGCGCTCTTCGATGAAGGTGACGTGCTGGTCGCCCGCATCGCTATTGACGAAGTGGCGGAAGCGGCGGCGCGTTTCCGGATCGGTCACGGCCTTCTTCCACTCGCATTCGTAGGTGTCCACCACGAGCTGCATTTCCGCTTCGAGTTCGGCGCCAAGGCCCAGCTTGTCGTGAACGACCACGTCGATCAGATAGTCGAGGCCGCCTTCGAGGTTGTCGCGCCACACGCTCGTGCGCTGCAGGCGGTCCGCCGTGCGCACGTAGAACATGAGGAAGCGATCGACGTAGCGCACCAGCGTGGCCTGATCGAGATCGGCAGCGAGCAGTTCCGCGTGGCGCGGCTTCATGCCGCCGTTGCCGCACACGTAGAGGTTCCAGCCCTTCTCGGTGGCGATGATGCCGACGTCCTTGCCTTGCGCCTCCGCGCACTCGCGCGTGCAGCCCGAGACGCCGAACTTGATCTTGTGCGGCGCGCGCAGCCCTTTGTAGCGGTTCTCGAGTTCGATCGCGAAGCCCACCGAGTCGCCCACGCCGTAGCGGCACCACGTCGATCCGACGCACGACTTCACGGTGCGCAGGGCCTTGCCGTATGCGTGCCCCGATTCGAAGCCCGCGGCGATCAGCTCTTCCCAGACGAAAGGCAGCTGCTCGACGCGTGCACCAAAGAGGTCCACGCGCTGGCCGCCCGTGATCTTCGTGTACAGGCCGTACTTCTTCGCCACCTGACCCACGGCGATGAGACCTTCCGGGGTGACCTCGCCGCCCGGCATGCGCGGCACCACCGAATAAGTGCCGTCGCGCTGAATGTTGGCGAGGTAGTAGTCGTTCGAATCCTGCAGGCTCGCGTGCTCCTTCTTCAGCACGAATTCGTTCCAGCAGGACGCGAGAATCCCGCCCACGGCCGGCTTGCAGATATCGCAGCCCAGCCCCTTGCCATGCTTCGCGAGCAGTTCGCCGAAGGTCTTGATGCCCTCGACGCGCACGATGTGATACAGCTCCTGGCGCGAATAGTGGAAGTGCTCGCAAAGGTGATTGTTGACGGCGAGCCCCTGGCGCTTCATCTCCGACTTCATGATTTGCGTGACGAGCGGCACGCAGCCGCCGCACGACGTGCCGGCGTTGCACGTGCCCTTCACCGCGGCGATGGTCGTCGCGCCTTCCTGCACGGCCGCGCAGATTTGAGCCTTCGACACGTTGTTGCACGAGCAGATCTGTGCGGCGTCGGGCAGCGCTTCCACGCCGATCGCGGGCTTGGCCTTGCCGTCGGCCTGCGGCAGGATCATGAATTCGGGCGACTCGGGCAGCTCGATGCCGTTGAGCATCATCTGCAGCAGCGTGCCGTATTCGCTCGCGTCGCCCACCATCACCGCGCCGAGCAGCTTCTTGCCGCAATCGGACACGACAATCTTCTTGTAGACCTGGCGGCGCTCGTCGGCGTAGCGGTAGGAACGGCTGCCGGGGGTCTTGCCGTGCGCGTCGCCGATGCTCGCGACGTCCACGCCCATCAGCTTGAGCTTGGTGCTCATGTCCGCGCCCGCGAAGGTCGACGCCTCGCCCGCCAGCGCCTTGGCCGCAATGCGCGCCATGTCGTAACCGGGAGCGACGAGGCCGAAGATCTGCCCTTGCCAGAGCGCACATTCGCCGATGGCGTAGATGTTCGCGTCGCTCGTGCGGCACTGGTCGTCAATTACGATGCCGCCGCGCGCGCCGATTTCGAGGCCACAGGCGCGGGCGATTTCGTCGCGCGGGCGAATGCCGGCCGAGAACACGATCATGTCGGCGTCGAGGTGCGTGCCGTCGCCGAACTGCATGCGGTTGGCGGCCGTTGCGCCGTCCACCGTTTTACCGTCCACGATCGCCAGCGTGTTCTTCTGCGTGTGCACGCTCACACCGAGTTCTTCGATCTTGCCGCGCAGCATGCGGCCGCCGTCGTCGTCGACCTGCACGGCCATGAGGCGCGGCGCGAATTCCACCACGTGCGTCTCGAGGCCCAGGTCGCGCAGGGCCTTTGCGCATTCGAGACCGAGCAGGCCGCCACCCACCACTACGCCTGACTTCGCGTGTGCGCCGCGCGCCTGCATCGCTTCGAGATCGGCAATGGTTCGGTAGACGAAGCAATCTGCGCGATCGTTGCCCGCTATGGGCGGCACGAACGCCGAGGAGCCGGTGGCCAGCACGAGCTTGTCATACGAAAGCGTCTCGCCATTGGACACCTCGATGGTGCGCGCCTCGCGATCGAGCGACACCGCCTTCGCGTTCAGCACGAGACGCACGTTCTCGCGATCGAAGAAGCCGGGTGCCACGAGCGAGAGATCGTCCGCCGACTTGCCCGCGAAGAATTCGGAGAGGTGCACGCGGTCGTAGGCGGGAAGCGGCTCCTCGCAGAGCACGGTCACGCGCGCGTTGGGCGCGCCGTCCGCAAGGATGCACTCGAGAAATTTGTGGCCCACCATGCCATGGCCGACGACGACGATCTCCATCGCTGCCGAGCTGTTCACTTCGTTCGTTGCTTGCACCATGCTGAGCCCCTGCCAATAAAAAAGGCGTCCCGCGATTCCAGCTTGCGCGAAGCCAGATTCGGGGGACGCCGTTGCCCTGAATACGAAACCCTTGTGCGCCGCGCTACTGCTTGCGGCCGAATCCCCATTGATTCGCTTGGCACTTGCTGCGAACCAATACGCAAGCACTGTGCCAATCTGCGTGTATCCCGCGAAACGCCCCGTCCGGCGGACTTCCGCGGCTTGCGTGCGGTGCCGCCGGTACGTCGCTCGCGCGCGCATCGTGATGCAGGCCAGCACAAGATTGGTGCCGTGCAGCACATTCGCTGTGCGCCGTGAGCGTGCAGGTTGCGGGGGTGTCAATTGGGGGCGGCCCACTAGGCGCGCCCCGCTAGCGGGCGGGCGGTGCGAGCGCGCGCAAGTTGGTCTGGAACTTGCGTGAGCCTGAGTGCCGGCAGCGTTGCCGGGCATGCAACCTGGGGCCGCGTTTCGCGCCTCGATTCGAACCCACCGGACAATGGCGTCCCCTCGTCGCAAGCGGCGAGCGGACGCCATTTGTTTTATGGCGCTCCCCACGTGGGTGCGCGCAATACAAAGGAAGACGACGATGATGACGGGCAACGAAGGCAAGGTCACGCTGGTGAGCGCGGGTCCGGGCGATCTCGACCTCCTCACCCTGAAGGCGGCGAAGGTACTCGCGAGCGCCGACGTCGTGCTGCTCGACGATCTCGTGAATCCGGAAATCGTCACGCTCGCGCCGCAGGCCCGGGTGATACGCGTGGGCAAGCGCGGCGGCTGCCGGTCCACGCCGCAGGCCTTCATCGAGCGACTGATGCAGCGCTACGCGCGGCGCGGCTTGCACGTGGTGCGCGTGAAAGGCGGCGACGCGCTGCTGTTCGGCCGCGCAGGGGAAGAACTCGCGGCGTTGCGCAAGGCGGGCGTGACGGTGGAGATCGTGAACGGGGTTTCTTCAGCGTTCGCGGCGGCGGCGGGACTCGGCGTGTCGCTCACGCATCGCGATCATTGCCAGGGCGTGATCTTCGTGACTGCGCATCTGCGCGACCACAGCGAACCCGACTGGCAGGCGCTCGCCGCGACGGGCATGACGCTCGCCATTTATATGGGCATGAGCCGGATCGAGTCGCTGTGCGCAACGCTCGTAGAAGCGCTCCCCACGGCAACACCCGCCGCCGTCGTGCAGTGGGCGGGCAGCGCGAGCGAGCGGCGCGTCACCGGCACGCTCGGCACGATCGCGGCGCACGCACGTGCAGCAGGCCTTGGCAGCCCCGCCATCATTCTCGTGGGCAACGCGATTGGCGAAGCGGCATCGTTCGCCATTTCGCCCGCGTCGTTCGGCGTGCATTCACAGGAAGCGGGCAGCGAGGGGCTGCGTCGACGTGCGTAAACGCGTTTGCGGCCCGTCGCTCACGCTCGGGCCGCACCATCCTATCTAACCAGATCTCAGTTGCTTGCGCTCGCCTGAGCGCCCTGCACGACGGCTTGGGCCATCGCCGGCTCCTGAGGCAGCGCCCATTCGAGCCAGCGTGCGCGATGCAGCACCACGAGTCCGAATGCGGCCGCCGCGATCGCGCCGAACGTCGCGAAGCCCATCTGGTAGCTGCCGGTGCTCTCCTTGGCAATGCCCATGATGACCGGCAGATAGAAGCCGCCGATTCCCCCCGCCGCGCCGATGATGCCCGACATCAGCCCGGTGCGGCCCTGCCAGCGGCGCGGCACGAGCTGGAACGTCGCGCCGTTGCCGAGACCGAAGCACACGTAGGTGAAGGCGAGCAGCGCAATGCCCGCGGCGAACGGCGGCATCCACAGCGCGAATGCGAAGTCGCATACCGAGATCGCGGCAAGCAGCACCACGAGCGCACGCACGCCCGAAATGCGATCGGCGATCAGGCCGCCGAGCGGGCGCACCATCGCACCGGTCAGCGCGAGCAGCGACATCACCACGCCGGCTTCGAGCTTCGGTACTTGATAAAGCGAAATCAGCAGCGTCGAAATATAGGACGACATGCCGACGAAGCCGCCGAACGTGATGCTGTACACGAGCATCACGACCCACGTGTCGCCTTCGGTGAGCACCGCGCGATAGTGGCGCGGCAACACGGCGATGGCGAGCAGCGCGCCGAACACCGGCAGCAGCAGCACCCCGGTCTTGCCCGCGCCGAACACGCCTGCATGCACGGCAAGCACGAGCGCGATCAAGCCGGCGAGCGTGATGCCGAACGAGCGCAATGCGTGCAGCGCGCTACCGGACTTCTGGCCGAGATCGCGGGCCCAAAAGGTCACGGCCGTCGCGGCAAGTGCGAGCAGCGGCAGCGCCGCGCCCGTGGCATGCGCCCATCCATAGTGGGTCGCGAGGCCGGGAAAGAGGAAGCCGTCGAGCACGGCGCCGATATTGCCGGCCGCGGCGAGGCCGAGCACGAGGCCCTGCACCTTCGGCGGATAGTTGCTGCCCGCCATGGGCAGCGCCACGGCGAAACTCGCGCCGCCCACGCCGAGCAACACGCCGAGCACGAGCAGCAAGGTATAGGACGGCGTGCCCGGCATCATCAACAGCACGGCGGCGGGGATGGCGGAGAGGGCGATGCCCATCAGCGCGACACGGCGGCCATCGTAGGCCTGATAGAGATTGCCGAGCGTCACGCGCAAAATCGCCGCGCCGAGTACCGGCACGGCCACGAGCAGGCCCAGTTCCGCCGGCGTCATCGCAATGTCCTTCTGGATGAAGGGCGCGAGCGGGCCGAACATCACCCACACCGTGAAGCCGGTGTCGAAGTACAGGAAGCACGCGACCAGCGCGCGCCAGTTACCGCTCTTGAGCGAACTTACCAGGTCTTTCACGAGGTTCTCTCCAGTAGTGGATCTCAACCCGCCAGGCGGGCATGCATCCGTTGATTTCGGAATCCAGAATGTCTTTCGGGCGCGCTATTGCGCGTTTCGGGCTTGCCGACCACGCCCTGCACGAGCCTGTCCATTTCGCCTATCACGTGCGCCAGCTCCGCCGTGATCACCGCGAATTCGCGGCCGAACTGGCCGGCGCGTGCGGCAGCCACCCGTGCATTGAGCGCGACGATGTTCGCGCGCAGCGAAATGGAGGCGAGTTCGTCGACGATGCCCGCCTGCCGCTTCGCCGCCGCGGCTTCCACGCTGCGCAATTCGTCCTGGTACGCCTGGGTAAGCGCTTGCAGCAGTTCGAGCAGTGGCGTGGCGGCGGTAGTGAGTTCCGTCACGGCTGCCTCGCACACGCTATCGGCCGTCGACGCCTCGATTGAGCGCTCGAGGCACGCGCACGCATGCGCCGCGAGTTTCGTGAACGCCCGGATGCGCTCGTCGGCTTTGCGTGCGCCGAAATAGAGTTCGCGCAACGCCGTTGAGAACACGCCGGGAAAGTGGTCGTCGCCCTCCACCAGCCGTGCGTGCGAAGCCGCAAACGTGTCGAGGCAGTCGCGCGCCACGACGAGCGCGGCCGCGTCACCGCGCAAGCCGAGCAGCGCATGCAGGACGACACGCTGCGAGAGCATGCGCTGACGACCGGCCAGATTGATGAGCTCGCCGACGATTTCCGCAGAGATGTCAGGTATCGTTTCCCGCATGTTCATCTTTAGTTGTACAAATCGCGTCGCGAAGGTGTTGCCAGACCAGGGTGCTTGCGCGAAGCGCATAAAAAAAGCGTCCCGAAGCGCACCCGCCACGCACGCTGTGCCGTGGAGTGCCGCTTCGGGACGCCGTTGCCCCGCACGATCGAATGATCCCGCACACGGCGGGACGATGCTGCAATTCATTGGAGCCTTCATTGGCCCCCGATAGCGATAAAGCAATAGGTATGCCATCCGATCCGCCGGCAGCCCGCACGCCCCGCGCAACGCCCGGCTGGCGCGGGTTTCACGGTTCACGCAGCGCTCGCGGCGCGCGAAGCGGAGACCGGCTGCGCGCCACCAATCGTGTGCTTCAGGTGACTGCTGCTGGTGCACTGCAGCGAAGCCCCGCACCATCGCCGGGCACCGTCTTGCCCTTCGGCGCGACAGCACTACTCTGTAAACATGGATTGGTGGGCCGCGCGAGCGCGCATGCGCGGCGCCGGCCTGGGAGGTGTGTCATGAAGCCAAGCGCAATCGGCCGCGCGTTCGCATGCGTCGCCGTCGTCGGCCTTGGCGGGCTCGTCATTTCATCCGCGGCGAGCGCCGCGAATGAAGCGACGATCGCAATCGTCTCCGGCACGTACGGCAGCAACTGCGGCGCACCACACGGCAATGTCACACGCGATCTCGCCGCGCACTGCGACGGTTTGCGAACCTGCAGCTATCCGGTGTCGATGGTCGCCGCGCAATCGGGCGGCTGCCGGAATGACTATCTCGCCGAGTGGCGCTGCGGCGGCCACGAATTCCACAACGCTGCATTGGCTCCCGGTGCGGGTCAGGGCGATCGGCTCATTCTCAGTTGCGTGCCTTCGAGTGGTCCGGGGCATTGATATCTGCGAATAGGAATCAGAAACGCAGCTCGCGCATGACGCCATTTTCAGCGTACTGCTAACCACGTTCCTCGCTGGCCCAAAGTGGGCCGCGCGTTCGTTGTCCCTTTTCAAAGCGTGTAATAGACTCAGTTCGACGGCGCGCTTCGCACAACTCGCAGGCGACTGCAAACATCGTGGAGTTGTGCTCCCGGTCACGGGGTCATGCTGGGAAGGCACGCAACGTCGGCGGACAGTTTCTCGTACCACCTTTAGTTCTGGCGGTCCTCGCCGGAACGTTATAGGAGTCTGGGGGCGTCTGAATCGCGCGCCCTGGCCTGCGAGGAGACACAGACGATGCTGCTGCCCACTACATCAACGCCAAAGGCGCAGTCCCGGGATTTGCTCGATGTCCTGATTCGCGCCGCGCTCATTGCCGTCCTGGCGATGTTTTGCTTTCGCATCTTCGCCCCGTTCCTCGACCTCATGGTGTGGTCCGTGATTCTCGCGGTCACGCTTTATCCGCTACAAACGAAACTCCAGCGCAGCTTCCCTCACAAGGATGGGCTCATCGCCACGCTCATCATTCTCGTGGCGTTCGCGGTGATCCTCGCGCCGACCTGGCTGCTCGGTGTCGCCGTGGCCGATTCGATCGAGCATGCCATGAGCGTCGCGAAGGGCGGCACGTTTCATATCCCGCCTCCCGCCGACTCGATCGCTCACTGGCCAATCGTCGGTCAGCGCGTATACGACTTCTGGATGCAGGCGTCGACCGACGTCGCCGGTCTCGTGCAGCGGTTCGCGCCGCAACTGAAGGCAACCGGCCTCGCGCTGCTCGGCACCATCACCGGACTCGGCGCCGCACTGCTGATTTTCTTCGTAGCCCTGATCATTGCCGGCATTCTCATGGCCCATGGCGAGACAGGCTATCGCAGCACGGTGCAGATCGCCTCGCGCGTTTCCGGCCCGGAAAACGGCCCGCAAATCGCCGACCTTTGCACCGCCACGATTCGCGCCGTCGCCCAGGGCGTGGTGGGCATCGCGTTCATCCAGATGGTGTTGATCGGCGTCGGCTTCATCGTGATGGGCATTCCCGGCGCAGGCCTGCTCGCGCTGGCCGTGCTGCTGATCGGCATCATGCAGCTGCCCGCCACCCTCATCACTGTGCCCGTCATCATCTTCGTGATCATGACGCAGGGCGTGAGCACGGCGACCATCGTCTTCTCCGTCTACGAGTTCGTTGCAGGTCTCGCCGACAACGTACTCAAGCCGCTGCTGCTTGGCCGCGGCGTGGCGGTGCCCATGCCGGTGGTGCTGATCGGCGCGATCGGCGGTATGGTCACAGGCGGCGTGATCGGCCTTTTCATCGGCCCGGTAATGCTCGCCGTCGGCTATCAACTGTTCTGGCGCTGGGTGAAAGACCAGCCCCAAGCCGAACACGCACGAGAAGAACAGCGGGCTTGAGCCCCGAGGCCGCGCTGTGATCCTCTGCGAGCGCCCTTACTGGCTCCCGCTCGGCGCCTGCTGCCTGAGCACGCTACTGGGCGCATGCATGCGCGTGGGCCCCGACTTTCAGCCGCAACACGAGAGCTGGAGCGAGCATTGGAGCAGCGCGTCGATCGAGCAGGTCACGTCGATCGCTCCACGACCGAATGAGCAACCCGACGCGCGCGAATGGTGGCGCGTATTCGGAGACGAAAATCTCGAGCAGCTGATTGCCGCAGCCGACGCGAATAACAGCGACCTGAAAATCGCCGCCTTGCGCGTGATCGAGGCGCGCGCCCAGCTCGGCATCGCGCTCGCGGGGCGCTACCCGCAGGTGCAGCAGGCCAACGCCGACGTGCTGGCCTCGGCGCGCAAGCGCCACGACGGTTTCGACCCGCGTTCGGGTGCCTACATTCAATACGGTCTTGGGTTCAGCATCGGCTGGGAACTGGACTTCTGGGGACGCTTTAGCCGCGCGATCGAATCGGCTGACGCCTCGTTCTTCGCCGCCCAGGACAACCGCGAGGACGCGCTCGTGCTCGTTCACGCGCAGGTCGCGGACACCTATTTCACGCTGCGCACGACCGAAGCGCGTCTGCGGATTGCGCGCGAAAACGCGCAGCTGCAAAAGCGCAGCTACGACATCACGCAAAAGCTCTTCAAGAGCGGCGAAACCGACGAGCTCGATCTCCAGCAAGCGAAAACACAGTATCTCGGCACGCTGAGCAGCATTCCCGTGTTCGAAAGCCAGATCGCGGTGGCGCGGCACGCGCTTAGCGTGCTGCTCGGGCGCCCGCCCGGCCCGCTGCCCGAACTCGACGTGCAGCCGGCCAAGGCAGGGTTCGTTCCGCTCATCGACCACGCCGTGCTTCAGGACGTGCCCGCGAAGCTGCTGCTGCGCCGGCCGGACGTACGCGCTGCGGAGCAGAAGATGGCCGCGCAGTCTGCGTTGATCGGCGTGGCGAAGGCCGACCTGTATCCGTCCATTTCGCTCGTCGGCACACTCGCCTGGAGCGCCAGCTCGCTTGCGGGTGCGCCGAGCACGCTTGGCGTGGCGGCCGGCCCGAGCATCACATGGAACCTGTTCGATCACGGCCTCATCACGAACAACGTGCGCGTGCAGGATGCCCGCCTGCAGCAGTTGATCGTCGCTTATCAGGAGACCGTGCGCGAAGCGGCGCGCGAGGCCGACGACGCCGCAACCGCGCTGAGCGCGGCGCTGCAGCGCGACACGATCCTGAACGACGCACAAGGCGCGGCGCAGCGCTCGCTCACGCTCGCCAACACGATCTACCGCGAAGGGTACTCGGACTTCCAGCGCGTGCTCGACGCGCAGCGCGCGCTCTCCGCGCAGCAGGACGCGTTCGTCGTCAATCGCGGCAACGCCGTGAGCAGCCTGATTGCGCTGTACAAGGCCGTGGACGGCGGCTGGGACCTGGATCAGCCGCTCATCGATCCCGCTACCCGCGCCCAGATGCAGCGACGCACGGACTGGGGCGACCTGCTCGACGAACCGGCATCGCCCTCCGCCGCGCAAGCGCCTGGCACTCAACCGGAAGGGCCGACACGATGAGCAGCGCGTCCGAACCTTCCAGCCCGCCCCAAGCGCCGCCGGCTTCCGACACATCGGGCAAGGCGCTCAAGTGGATCGTCATCCTGATCGTCATCAGCCTGATCTGGTATCTGCTTGCCGATCGCTTCACGCCTTATACGCAGCAGGCGCGCATCGCGGCCTACGTCGTGCCCGTTGCCGCGGAAGTGTCAGGCCGCGTGACGCGCGTGCTCGTGCACAACAACCAGAAGGTCAACGCGGGCGCCGTGCTGTTCGAAATCGACGACGAGCAATACCGCATCGCCGCCGACCGCGCGCGCGCCGACCTCGAATCCACGCGGCGGCAAATCGGCGCGAACACCGCCGGCATCGAGTCAGCGCAAGCGTCATTGCGCGCGGCGCTCGCCAACGAGGTCAAGGCGCGCCAGGATAGCGACCGGCTGGAACGGCTGTACCGCGAAGACGAAGGCACGGTCTCGCTGCGGCGCCTCGAAGTGGCGCGCGCCACGCACGAGCAGGCGCAAAGCCAGGTCGAAGCCGCCCGCGCCGAAATCGAACGCGCGCGCGAACAGCAAGGCGGCAACGAAGCCGAGAACGCGCAGTTGCGCAGCGCCGCGGGCGCGCTCGAAAAGGCCGAACTCGATCTCGCCAATACGCGCATCCGCGCGCGCTCGGCCGGCGTCATCACCGACCTGCGCACCGAAGTTGGCCAGTTCGCGGCAGCGGGCAATCCGGTCATGACGCTCATCGCCATTCACGATGTCTGGGTCAGCGCGGACATGACGGAGAACAATCTGGGCCACTTGCATGCGGGCACACCCGTCGCCATCGCGCTGGACGCGCTGCCCGGCGAAGTGTTCGCCGGACGCATCCGCAGCATCGGCTACGGCGTGAGCGTGGGACAGAGCACGCCGCCCGGCACGCTGCCCACCGTGCAGAACAGCCGCGACTGGCTGCGGCCCGCGCAACGCTTTCCCGTGATCGTCGAGTTCGACAGCGACGAGCGCGCGCGGCTGCGCAACGTTCGCGTGGGCGGGCAAGCCGAAGTGATGGCGTTTCCGAGCGCAGGCAACCCGCTCAATCCGCTCGGCCGCGTGTTCCTGCGCGTGATGAGCTGGCTCTCCTTCGTCTACTGACCGGCGCCTATGCAAACGAGCCCCTCGCTTCCCGGTCGCCGCGCGCTCCGCGTTGCCACAGGCACGGCGCTCACGCTTGCCATCAGCTTTGCGCTCGACTTTCCGATTCCTGTGATCGCGCCGGTGCTCGCCGTCTTTCTGCTGGCGACGCAGAACCGGCCGCTTTCACTCAAGGCGGCGCTCGCTCTCGCCGTAGTCGTTGCGCTCACAACGAGCAGTGGCCTGTTGCTCGTGCCCGTGCTGCGCTACTACGCGTTCGCGGGCGTGTTGCTCGTCGGCGTTTGTCTCTTCCTTGCGTTTCGCTCCGGCCTGCGCGGCGGCAACAATCTCGTGGCGACGTTCCTCGCGGCGGGCCTCACGATGATCAGCGCGGCAGGCGTGGCCGACCAGCAACTCGCCGCCACGGTGGTCGGTGCGCTCGTGAAAGGCGTGCTGCTCGCCGTGCTCGTCTCGGTCGTGAGCCACGCGCTCTTTCCCGAGCCCGGCGGCGCGGTTGCGGGCGCCAAACCCGCCCCGCGCGTTATGCCGCAAGCGATGGCATCGCGCATCGCGTTGCAGGCCGCACTCGTGGTCATGCCCGCCTGGCTGCTGGCGATGAACGACCCCGCGAGCTATATGCCCATCATCATGAAGTCCGTGAGCCTCGGCAGGCAAACCTGCACCACGTCGGCACGCGGCGCGGCGCGCGAACTGCTCGGCTCCACGGCGCTCGGCGGACTGCTCGCCGTCGCGTTCTGGTTCGCGCTCAGGCTCTTCGTGAATATCTGGATGTTCTATCTCTGGATGCTGCTGTTCGGCTTGCTCGTGGCGCGCAGGCTTTATCGCATCCGTCCCACGCGATACTCGCCGGGCTTCTGGCTGAACAGCCTCGTCACCATGATCATTCTGCTGGGTCAGTCGGTACAGGACAGCGTGGCGGGCAAGGACGTTTACCGGGCGTTCGCCGTGCGCATGGCGCTCTTTCTTGCCGTCACCGCTTACGCGTGCCTGATGCTGCAGATATTCGAGCGTTTCGCACAGCGCAGTGCGGCGGCGCTCGAGAGGGATACGCCATGAACGATGCGCTAAAAAGCGCGGACCATGCGCCGAGAGCACGCGAAATCCTGCTGGAGTCGGGCCGGACCATCTGGTATATGCGTCTGCTCCTGTGCGGTCTGCTAGTGATATTCGTCGTCCTGACGATCGGCATGTTCTATTTCGGCGGCGCGGTGCTGCTCGGACTGATCGGCCTCGTGTTTGCCGGATTGATCGTTGCCGCCGCCATACGCGGCGGACAGGAAGCCTCGCGCCAGGCGCGCAACCGGACGTGAGCAAACTCAAGCAGGTGTAATCAGACCCAATCGGGCATCGGGACCCGCCAGGATCGAACATGACGAACACCACCCTCCGTTGGCTGCGACTGCGCATCGCGCTGGTAAAGGCTGGCGCAGCGATGCTCGCGGCCGTGCTGCCGTGGCAAGCGCACGCGCAGAGCACACCGGGCCAGCTGTCGAACCAAACCGTGATAGGCGGCAACATCAAGCAGCATGCGGACGCCGTGCTGTCCATCATGACCTACACTACCGTTCCGGACGTCACGACCAGTTCGCTATCGATCAACAACGGCACCACCGGCAACCCAGGCTTCGGGCAGACACAGCTAGGCGGCGGCTTCACGCTAAGCCGGACGTTCCCGCTCTACATGGAAGGCACACTCGCCTATAGCCGCTACGACCCGACGTTCATCGCGACCGATGGAACCGAGACGCGGGCGGTGCCCACGAGGTGGAATACCTTCAGCGGCACGGTGGGGCTTGGCTGGGACTTTCGCATCACTAACGAACTCGTGTTTCGCCCGATCATAAACGGCACGATTGGACGCGTTTCCAGCGATCTGCGCATCGGACAAACGTTGTTCAACCATGTCACGGACAGCAATCTCCAGTTCCTCAATAACGGCTATCTGGACGCGTATGGCTACGGCGGCTCGCTCATGCTCGACTATGAGCACTACCGGGAAAACTACGAAATCGATGCGGAATTGCGCGCGACCGATATCTACCTGCGCAGCTTTGGCGGCAGTTCGGAAGCCGTTCAGGGCTCCGCCATGGCGCAGCAGGTGAGCCTCTGGACGCGCTGGCGCGCGCCAACGGGCTGGCACGCTTTGGACAAGCCGGTGCGCTACGTGCTGGAGTTCGCGTACTCGCATTACTTTGGCGACAGCGCCGGGGTGCTCGGCTTCAACGAACTCACATCGCTGGGCGTGGGCCTGGAACTCGACAGCAGCGCGTATCCCGTCATCATTACCCGTACGCGAGCGATGGTGCGCTATGTGTTTGGCCACAACGTGCACGGTGTGTCGTTTGGCCTGGCGGTCAGCTTCTAGGATGTCGAACGCTATGTGGGACTGGGGAGAACTGCCATGAATCTACGGGGTGAGCGTCGAGTTTCCTCGACGGCGGGTTCAGTCGTGAGGTGTCTCGTGTTCGCAGGGGTTTGTGCCTGCCTGCTGCCAATGGCGGGATGTCCGTACTATGCCGCGCCACCCGGCACCGTCGTCATGACGCCCGCTAGCTACGATCGGTCATTCGCCGCCGCGGCGGGCGCGATGCGCGACGAGGGGCTCACGATCACGGTGCAGGATCCCGGCACAGGCACGATTGCCGGGACGCTCGACGGCGCCACCGTGACGGCAAATGTGCACCAGCAATCAGATGGCAGCGTGGTCGTGCAGTTCAACACTGCCGACGCGCGCGACCCCACGCTGATTCATCGGGTCGTGAGCAGCTACGACCGGCGCATGGGCCGCTAGGCGACGCCTGCAGGCGCGGCGCGCCTGTGCCACAATTCTCGTGACGCCGCGCCGGCCCGTATCGGCCTCTGGCCGCGTTGCGCCGCACCGGGACAACCTCCATGAATCCAATCGATCCACAACGCAGCGCCGACTGGCTGCTGCGCGCCGAGCCCGTTGCGGGCGTAGAGCGTATCGAAGCCTTCTTTCAGGGGAAGGCGTATGCGATGCATCGCCACGACACCTATGCGATCGGCCGCACGCTCTCGGGCGTACAGAGCTTCAAATACCGGCGCGGCACGACCCACAGCCTCCCGGGCCACACGATGGTGCTGCATCCCGACGAGCCGCACGACGGCCAGGCCGGCACGGGCGAGGGCTTTCGCTATCGCATGATCTACGTGCAGCCCGCCGTGTTCCAGCAAGTGCTGGGCGGCCGCGCACTGCCCTTCATCGAGGGCGGCGTGACGAATGATCCCCGTTTATGGGCGGCAACCGATGCGTTGCTGCAACGAGTCTCGCAAGGCCTCGACCCGTTCGAGCAGAGCGACGCACTCGCGGAACTCGCGCATGCGCTCGCCGCCGTGGCGGGCACGCCGCCGCCTCGCTCGACAGGCGACTTCGCCGGCGCGCAACGTGCGCGCGAATACCTCGACGCGCAATGCCAGCAAGCCGTCTCGCTCGACGCGCTCGAACAGGCCGTCGGGCGGGACCGCTGGAGCCTCTCGCGAGACTTCCGCAGGTTCTACGGCACGAGCCCCTACCGCTACCTGACGCAACGGCGTCTCGACGCCGCGCGCACGATGATGCTGCGCGGCATGCCGCTCGCCGTTGTCGCGGCTTGTGCGGGTTTCACGGACCAGAGCCACATGACGCGCCATTTCACGAAAACCTTCGGCATTGCGCCGGCGCGCTGGCTGCGGATCGTGGGCGGAACACGCTAGAACATCGTCACGATCGTGCAAGACACGTGCGGCGAGTGGGCGTAGTCTCGGCTTCGTCAATATCCACGACTGAGCGCTAATCAGCGCAACGGAGCCGCGTATGTCAGCCGCAAGCACAACCGCACACCCCAACGCCCCGGCCGCACGCGGCCAGGGCCAGACCATCGACCTGCTCGGAAAAATCGCCCTGATCGAAGGCCACTGGCAGCCGCGCGTGGTGGCCGAGATGAACGACTACCAGTTCAAGGTCGTGAAGCTCGCTGGAGAGTTCGTCTGGCACAGCCACGCCGATACCGACGAAACGTTCATCGTGCTCGAAGGCGAACTGCGCATCGACACGCGCGAGGGTCCCATCGTCGTGCGCGCGGGCCAACTGGCCGTCGTCCCGAAGGGTGCCGAACACAAGCCCTGCGCAATCGGCGAAGTAAAGCTCCTGCTGATCGAACCGCGCGGCGTGGCCAACACCGGCGACGGCGCGCGCAGCGAACGCACGGTAGAAAACGATCTCTGGATCTGAGCGACGCATCTATCCGCTGCTCGAACTGGCCGATCGAGCGCGGATCGCATCACCTCTAACCTCCAGCGTCAGTCCGCATACCCCGGATAGGCTCGATCGAGCCGGCGCAGCAGACCGGGCCAGACGAGCGCCCCTGGCATGACGCCACGCGTCACAGCCACGATCTGCTGCTTGAAGCCGTCGAGAATGGGCTGCGCGATTGGCGTCAGCTTTGCACCGCCCGACTGCGCTCGCACCTGGATCATGCAGGCCGCCTCGAAGAAGTACATCGCGACAAAGGCGTCCGCCGGCGTATTGCCGACGGTCAGCAGCCCGTGGTTACGCAGCATCAGATAATTTTTGTCGCCGAGGTCTCGAACCAGACGCGGCTTTTCGGCTTCGTTGAGGGCAAGGCCTTCGTAGTCGTGATAACCGAGCGAAGCCAACACCCCGAGAGATTGCTGCGAGAGCGGCAGCAGTCCCGCCTCCTGGGCCGACACGGCAACGCCATTGATCGAATGTGTGTGCATGACGCAGTGCGCGTCGTCACGTGCTGCATGCACGGCGCTATGGATCGTGAAGCCAGCCGGATTGATGTCGTACGGCGACTCGCTAACCTTGCGGCCATCGAGGTCGATCTTCACCAGGGAGGACGCCGTGATTTCCTCGAACATCATGCCGTATGGGTTGATCAGGAAATGATGCTCCGGGCCGGGCACGCGCGCCGAGATGTGGGTAAACACCAGATCGTCCCAGCCGAACAGCGCGGTGAGGCGATAAGCAGCTGCCAGATTGACTCGCGCCTCCCATTCGGCGGGTGACACGTCGTTCTTGACATTGACACTCGGTGAAGCCATGTCGACGCTCCTTGGTTGGGTATGGGGAAATCGAGGGAGTCCTCATGATGCGGGCGAACTCGCCGAAAGATTGTCGGCCAGGCGACAACTCCTTTCAACTACGGCTGGCACATGCCATTCGATACCGCTCGTTTAAGGCATCGCCTTGCGATCCCACGGCGGCTCATCGCCAAACGTATCGGCGAGGTAATCGACAAAACGGTGCACCTTGAGCGGTATGCGCCGCACGCTCGGATACACCGCCTGAATCGCCAACTCTGTCGCGCGATAGTCCGGCAGCAGCGCCACCAGTTCGCCGCGCCCGAGGTGCTCGCCGAACACGAAGGTCGGACCATACGCGATGCCGGCTCCGGCCAGCGCGGCGCCGAGCAGCATCTGCGTATTGTTGGCCGCCATCCGGCAAGGTCCGTCGATGACGTGCGCGCGGTTGCTCGCGTCGAGCAAGGTCCAGTCGCCCGCCGACACGGCCTCGCTGAAGACGAGGCGCTGCGCGCGCCGCAAGTCGTCGGGGGTGCGCGGCGTGCCATGGCGCTCGAGATACGCGGGCGACGCACACACGACCATCCGGCACGGTGCGAGCCGGCGCGTCACGAGTCCCGGATCCTGCAGCCGTCCGATCCGGATCGCGACATCGACGCCCGCATCGACGAGGTCAACGTAGCGATCCGCGAGCAGCACTTCCACGTTCACATGCGGATGGTCTTCCAGATAGCGGGCGACGGCCCCGCCCAGATGCATCGCGCCGAACGTCACCGGCGCGGCGACGCGCAGCACGCCGCGCGCCGTGCCCTGCGAGTCGCTTGCCTCCCGGTTCGCTTCGTCGAACGCTTCGAGAATCCGCTTGCAGCGCTCGTAGTAGGCGTAGCCGACCTCGGTGAGGCTCAAGCGCCGCGTCGTTCGCTGCAGCAGCCGCGCATTCAGTTCGGCCTCGATTGCGCTCACGTGCTTGCCGGCCATCGCGGCCGACAGTCCGAAGCGCCGCGCCGCCGCGGCGAGGCTGCCCTCCTCTACGGCGGCGACAAAAACGCCTAGGCTCGTCAGTCGGTCCATTGCATCCCCCAATTCGATAATCTGATTATCGACTGACCACACTGGAACGGCAATTATCAAACCCAAGTCTTGAATCTACCATGCATCCATCACCCAACCGGGAAGGAGCCTGGAAATGGAAATCAAGTCGAACGGCATACGGATTCACGTCAAGGAGCAAGGCAGCGGCGCGCTGGCGCTGGTGTTCCTGCACTACTACGGCGGTTCGTCGCGCACATGGGACGGCGTCGCGAGCGAGCTGTCCGACCGGTATCGGATCGTGGCCACCGATCACCGCGGCTGGGGCGATTCCGAGGCGCCCGCCGAGGGCTACCGCATCGCCGATCTCGCCGCCGACGCCGAGGGTGTCATCGAGGCGCTCGGCCTGCAGCGCTATGTTCTTGTCGGGCATTCGATGGGCGGCAAGGTTGCGCAACTCATCGCATCGCGTCGGCCGGGCGGGCTCGAAGGTCTCGTGCTCGTGGCGCCTTCGCCGCCGTCGCCGATGGTCCTGTCGGACGAGCAGCGCACGACGTTGACCGGTGCGTATCAATCGCGCGAATCGGTCGAGTTCGTCATCGATCACGTGCTGACCGCAAAATCGCTCGACGCCAGCCGCCGCGAGCAAGTCATCGAGGACAGCCTGAAGGCTGCGCCGCAGGCCAAGGCGGCCTGGCCGAACGTAGCCATGCGCGAAGACATCACCGAGGCGGTGATGTCGATCGACGTGCCGACCATCGTCATCTCAGGCGAGCTTGACCAGGTGGATCGCGTGGCAACGCTGCAGGCAGAACTACTGCCGCGCATCCCGCACGCGGCGATGCATATCCTGCCCGGAACGGGACACTTGTCGCCGCTAGAAGCGCCGGCCGACATGGCACGGGTCATTGCGCGATTCGTCGGCGCAATCGAGGAGCACTCCGCCGTATGCAGCACGCCCGAGCAGGTCCCGGTCGCGTTCGATGCGGCGCTGAACGCCGGCGATCTCGATGCAGTGCTCGGCTTGTTCAGCAATCAAGCCACGATGCGAATGACGAGCGGCGACATGGTGCAAGGGAGTCCAGCCGAACTGCGCAGCGCCCTGGCTCAGTTGCTGACATTGCGCCCGCGCATCCGTAACGAGGTGCGCCGTGTGCTGACGAGCGGCGACATCGCGCTCGTCTTGCTCGACTGGACTCTGAACGTGACGCTGCCGGACGGCCGGGCGCATGAAGAGCGCGGCACCGCTACGCAGGTCATGGGGAAATGCGTGGACGGTGGGTGGAGGCTGCGGATTTCGAATCCACCTGGTTTGAACTGAGCCGTTCGCGAGGACGAGAGATTCCGGCAAACCGCCACAGTGACCGCACGGGAGAAACGGCCAGACCGCGGCGGTGTTAGCCGCCGCATGCCGCGGGCCCCTCAACCCTCGCGAGCAAACACCTCACGTGCCGCGAAGAGGCCGTTGAGCGCTGCGGGAAAGCCCGCGTACACGGCCATCTGCATGATCGTCTCGACGATCTCCTCTCGCGTGAGGCCCACATTGAGGCCCGCAGCGATATGGACCTTGAGCTGCGGCTGCGCGTGGCCGATCGCCGTGAGCGCCGCGATGGTCGCGATCTCGCGCGAGCGCAGGTCGAGACCCGGACGCGCGTAGATATCGCCAAACGGAAATTCGAGCAGATACTGCGCGAAATCCGGCGCGATGTCGGCGAGCGAGTCGATCACGTGCTCGCCGCCGCTGCCGTCAATCGCCGTGAGCATGCGCTTGCCTCTTGCGAGGCGGCTTTCCTGCTGGGCGTCGTTGTGCTGATTCATCATGGTGTGCATTCTCGTTCCTTTGCATGGCGTGGGAATAACCTTCGATCTTGTTGTCGAGGACGAGAAGACACGCGTTGAGTTCCGCCACCTGCGCACGCACCGCTTCGCGATGCGCCGCCAGCAATTCGCCGCGCTCGCGCTCGGTTGCCTTGCCCGCCGCGCGCAGCTGCGCGTAGCGCAACATGCCCTGAATCGGCATGCCGGTGGTCTTCAGACGGCCCAGAAACTCGATCCATTCGAGCACCGAGCGGTCGTAAGCACGCTGGCCCGTCTCGTTGCGCACCGCATAGGGAATCAGCCCGATGCGTTCGTAGTAGCGAATCGTGTGGGCCGAAAGGCCCGTGAGCGCTGCCAGTTCGCCAATCTTCATGCGCCTCTCCTCATCGACGTTCTGAATGGTGGGACTTCGAGTGCACTCCAGGTCAAGCTTTTTTTGCGCGGGCGAAATGCGGGTCTTTCATCGCGGAATCCGCCCCGCCCGCTCGGACCGCAAACTCCACGAAACTGCCGTGTGGCGCTAGCGTATCAGCGCAAACAAAAAAGGCGGGAAATCCCCGCCTTTGGCACATCATGCGGTCACCCGCACCTCCACGTCTGCGCGCGCCAGCAACCCGCTGCAACGCTGCGAGAGATGTGCGAACACGACCCGCTTGCCCGCGCGCTCGTAGCGCCCCTGCACCGCTTCGAGCGCGGCGATGGCCGAATGGTCCGCCACGTGCAGATGCGCGCAGTCGATCGTGACGTGAGCGGGATCGTTCTGCATATCGAACAGCGTCTGGAAGTGCGCGGCCGAGGCAAAGAACAGCGTGCCGCGCGGCACGTACACGCGCTCGCCCAAAGCCGTATCGCGGATATCGCAGCGGAATTCGCGCGCATGCTGCCACGCAAAATTGAGCGAGGCGATCACGATGCCGCAGAGCACCGCCGTCGCGAGATCCGTGCACACGGTGATGACCGTGACCGCCACGATCACGACGGCGTCGTTGCGCGGCACCTTGTGCAGCACGCGCAGCGAGCCCCACGCGAAGGTCTGGGCTGCCACCACGAACATCACGCCCACGAGCGCCGCGAGCGGAATGCGCTCGATCAGCGGCGAAAGGAACAGGATGTAGAGCAGGATCATCACGCCGCTCGTCACGCCCGAGATACGCGCGCGTCCGCCCGAGCCGAGATTGATGACGGTCTGGCCGATCATCGCGCAGCCGCCCATCGCGCCGAACAGGCCCGAAGCGACATTCGCCGCGCCGAGCGCCACGCACTCGCGGTTGGGGCGGCCGCGCGTGGCCGTCACGTCGTCGGTGAGGTTGAGCGTGAGGAGCGTCTCCAGCAGCCCCACCATCGCCATCAGCACCGCGTAGGGCAGCACGATCTTGAGCGTCGCCAGGTCGAATGGCACCGCCGGCAGCGCGAACGTGGGCAGGCCGCCCGCAATGTGCGCCATGTCGCCGAGTGTGCGCACCGGCAGGTGCAGCAGCTGCGCGGCGAGCCCTACGCCGACGATAGCCACGAGCGCGGGCGGCGCGGCCTTCGTCACGCGCGGCAGCACGAACACGATCGCCACGGTGATCGCAACGAGCCCCGCCATGAGCGCGAGCGCCGGGCCGTGCAGCCATTGCGGACCCTGCGGGCCGGGCACCTTGAAGTGCTCGAACTGCGCGCGCGCGATGATGATCGCGAGGCCGTTGACGAACCCGAGCATCACCGGATGCGGGACCATGCGGATCAGCTTGCCTAAGCGCAGCGCGCCGAACAGCATCATGACGATGCCGCTCAGCACGACCGTGGCGAACAGATACTGCGGCCCATGCTGAACCACGAGCGCGACGATCACCACGGCCATCGATCCGGCCGCGCCCGAAATCATCCCGGGCCGGCCGCCGAACAGCGCCGTGATCGTGCAGATGAAGAAGGCGCCGTACAGGCCCGCGAGCGGATTGACACGCGCGACGAGTGCGAAGGCGATGCACTCGGGCACGAGTGCAAACGACGACGTGATGCCCGCGAGCAGTTCGCTACGCAGCAACGAAGAACGGGAAGAACGGCGCGAGCCGGAACGATCGGATTCCATGTAGCGGTATGGATTTGCAGCGGATTGGCTGGATGTCGTTGCCACGCCCCGCGCGTCGCGTTGGCTCGAAGGGGGGCGGGGAACAGGACAGGATGCGAGGCGGCGGCGTGGCGCCGCTTCGAGGGCCCGCGAGATCCATGGGGCGCTCGCGAGTCAGCGTGCGCCATGATCCGGACGGACGAAAGGGCGCATCCTAGCATGATTGCCGTGAGGTTGCCGACGAGGCCGCGGGTTGCGCGGCCGGCTCAGGGCGTCTTGAAGAGCCGCTCGCAGGTGAAGTCGACGAACGCGCGCAGCCGCGGCGTGAGGTGCCGGTTGGAGGGCCAGAGGATCGAGAACTGGCCCGGCGCTTCGCAGGCTTCGTCGAGCACGGTTGCGAGCGTGCCCGTCGCCAGCGCGTCGCGAGCGAGGAAGTCCGGCATGTAGCCGATGCCGAAGCCCGCCTCCACCGCCCCGCGCAACGCCTCCATGTTGTTGCAGACGAGCGCGGCGCGCAATTGCGGCGGCGCTTCCGTTCCCGTGGCGAGGTCCCACGGCTGGAGCTTGCCCGTCGTGGGAAACCGGTAACGCACGCAGGCGTGCGCTTCGAGATCGCCCAGCGTGCGCGGCACGCCCGCGCGCGCGAGATACGCGGGCGCCGCGGCAAGCACGAAGCGAAACGGCCCGAGACGCCGCGCCATCAAGCTGGAATCGCTGAGCGCCCCGCTGCGGATGGCGGCGTCGAAGCCGCCTTCCACGAGATCGACGAGCCGGTCGTTGAAGTCCAGATCGAGTTCGATTTCCGGGTAGCGTTGCGCGAATTCGGGCAACACCGGCAGCAGGAAGCGATAGCCGATGGCGGGCAGGCTCACTCGCAGGCGCCCGCGCGGCGTTTGGGCCGCCGCCGAAAGCAGTTCCTGCGTATCGCGCAGTTCTTCGAGCATGCGATGGCAGCGCTCGTAGAAGAGTTGGCCTTCCTCGGTGAGCGTGATGCGCCGCGTGGTGCGATGAAAGAGGCGCACGCCGAGCGACTGCTCGAGCCGCGCAATGCTCTTGCCGACCGCCGAGGCCGAGATGCCGAGAGCGTGCCCCGCCTCGACGAAGCTGAGCGCCTGCGCGACGCGCACGAAAGCGACGATGCCGTTGAGATTATCCATAGCGTATTCGAGTAGTCCGGCGCGCAACGATTCGCGAATCCCGTTCCGCAATCTGCGGAACGCCAGCCTGTTTTTCCGCGCACGTTTGCGCATTATCGTAGTTCGCTCCAGCCGGCGCGCGTCCGGCGACCTCTGGAGCCATTCCGTGACGATATCCCCCAACCACAACGAGGCGTCGCGCCGCGTCGCCATCCTGGCGGCCGTCTGCCTCGCCGGCCTCGCCATGCCGCTCGCTTTCTCGGGCGGCGCCGTCGCCACCCCAGCGATTGGCCGCGCGTTCGTGCGCGACGCCGCCAGCGCACCCGCCGCCCTCAACTGGGTCACCAATGCATTCATGCTCGCCTTCGGCAGTCTGCTGATGGCGGCAGGCACACTCGCGGACCAGTACGGGCGCAAGCGCGTGTTCGCACTCGGCGTGGCGGGTTTTACGCTGGCTTCGCTTGCGCTCGCATGTGCGCCTTCGCTCTTCTCGCTGGACCTGCTGCGCGCGGCGCAAGGCTTGTCCGCGGCAGCGGCA
Source organism: Paraburkholderia guartelaensis (assembly GCF_004353905.1). Taxonomy (GTDB): domain Bacteria; phylum Pseudomonadota; class Gammaproteobacteria; order Burkholderiales; family Burkholderiaceae; genus Paraburkholderia; species Paraburkholderia guartelaensis. The sequence goes on from NZ_SMOD01000027.1 coordinate 77,683, forward strand.
CTGGCCGGCGGCACCGCGGCGCTCGCGCAGGAGTTCGACGGCCACGCCCGCACGCGCGCATTCAGCTTGCTCGGCACGACGTTCGGCCTCGGGCTCGCGTTCGGGCCCGTGATCGCCGGACTCCTGATCGAGCGCATCGGCTGGCGCGCCGTGTTCGCGACCGGCGCAGTGGCGGGCGCGTTCGCGCTCGTATTCGGCGTACCACGCATGCGCGAGTCGCGCGACCCGAACGCGCGCGGACTCGACTGGGCCGGCACGCTCACCTTCACCGCAGCGCTTTCGTGCTTCACGTACGGCGTAATCGAAGCACCCAGCCGCGGTTGGACCCATGCCCTCGTGGCGGGGTTGCTGGCCGCTTCGGTTGTGCTGGCGTGCGCTTTCGTGGCAATCGAAAAGCGCATCGCGCGTCCCATGCTCGATCTCTCGCTCTTTCGCTATCCGCGCTTCGTGGGCGTTCAGTTGCTGCCGATCGCGACCTGCTTCTGCTACATCGTTCTGCTCGTCGTGCTGCCGCTGCGGCTCATCGGCGTGGAGGGCTACCGCGAAATCGACGCGGGCTGGCTCATGCTCGCGCTCTCAGCGCCCATGCTGGTCGTGCCGCTCGCGGCTGCGGTGCTTACGCGCTGGCTGTCGCCGGGCGTGGTCTCGGGCATTGGCCTGGCCATCGCCGCCGCGGGACTGTACGCGCTCGGATTGGCGTTGCGCGGCGGTGCGAATGCGTCGGCGATCGGGCCGATGCTCGCGATCGGCACCGGCGCGGCAATGCCTTGGGGATTGATGGACGGCCTCTCCGTGAGCGTCGTGCCGAAGGAGCGTGCGGGCATGGCCACCGGCATTTTCAGCACGACGCGCGTGGCGGGCGAAGGCATCGCGCTTGCCTGCGTGAGCGCGCTGCTGGCTGCGCTCACGCAAGCCCGGCTTCTCGCTGCGGATCACGTTCATGTCGATGGGGGCGCGATTGCGCAGGCGTCGGCGAGACTCGCGACGGGTGACCTCGCGCAGGCTGCGGCGTGGCTGCCGGGCGTGCACGTGTCTGCGTTGCGTGCGGCTTATGCCGATGCGTTTTCGGTGCTGCTTACGGGGCTCGCTGTTCTGACGCTTGGCTGCGCTATCGCGGTGATCGTGTTTCTGGGGCGTGCGCGCGGTGCAAGCTCGGTGCAGGGGGATTTGCTGGAGCATGCCGCGGCGATCGTGCGTGAAGAAGGCCGGGCGTGATGATCGCGGTTATGTTTGCTGCGGGCTGTTGTCATGCTTGCGGCTCGCGTGTTTTATATGATTCGCTTCACGTCGCCCCCAACAGCGAATCCCATCACGGCGCGGCCGCGCAGTTCGGTGTCTCGCAATCGGCGCTGGGCCACACGCGCATGCTCTTATGTATTGGGTTCATGAAACTTGTGGTGGTTCCTGGCTGTTTTGGCCTTTCCTTGTGTTCGCGTCGGTATGCCTGCGTTGCCCCTGTGCGGGGCGGCACCTACTTTCTTTGCGGCGGCAAAGAAAGTAGGCAAAGAAAGCCGCTCACACCGCCAATGCCTGCCACGGTTCACATCGCGGCTTTAATGGTGAATGGCTCCGGAGCGTCTGTCACCTCGCACCACCCAGGTTAGTGACAAGGCTGTCATTTATCCCGCTGCTCGCTTCGCGCGCTGCGGTCGGGTCTGCAAGGGAAACCAAAAGGCATTTCAGGCTTCGCGATAATGCACGCGCCCCAACGGGGTTGGGTTATGCCCTTCGGCGCGCGGAGCGCCGCCGGAACGATGAGCGCCTTGTCACTAACCTTGAAGGTGCGGGGTGACAGACGCTCCGGAGCCATTCACCATTTACGGCGAGATGTGAACTGTGGCAGGCGCTGGCGGTTTGAGCGGCTTTCTTTGCCTACTTTCTTTGCCGCCGCAAAGAAAGTAGGTGCCGCCCCGCACAGGGGCAACCCAGGCAGACCGCCGCGAAAACAGGAAAAAGCCAAAGCCCCAAAGAGCAAAAAACAAAAAACCCTAACGCGCAAAATACATATCATGAAGCTCATCGACATTAACATCGACAGCCCGCGCAGCAAACGTAACCTTCCCCCCCTGCATAAGATAAACCTGATCAGCAAGCCGCAGCGCCATATTGGTATTCTGCTCCACGAGCACAATAGTCCGCCCCGCCCCCTTGAGCCGATCCAGAATCGCAAACACCTCCTGCACCATCACAGGCGCAAGCCCAAGCGAAGGCTCATCGATCAGCATGAGCTGCGGCGAGGACATGAGCCCGCGCCCCAGTGCCAGCATCTGCGCCTGACCACCGGATAGCGTGCCCGCAAGCAGCGCACGCCGCTCCTTGAGCAGCGGAAACAGCGCGTAGACCTCCTCTAGCTGCGATTTCGCCCCAGCGCGCCGCGTTTTCGCAAACGCGCCCAGCATCAGATTCTCCTCGATCGACATGTCGCGGAAAATCATGCGCCCTTCAGGCACCATCGCAATACCGCGCTGCGCCATGTCCCACGTAGGCACGCCCGCGAGCGGCGCGCCGTCGAAGGTGATCTGGCCGCGCTCAAGCGGCACGAGGCCCATGATCGCGCGCAGCAGCGTGGTCTTGCCTGCGCCGTTCGGGCCCACGATGGTCGTGACCTCGCCGCTCGCGATATTGAGGGAAACGTCCCATAACACATTGATCGCGCCATAGCCGGCGCGGGCGCTGCTGACCTCAAGCATGGGCGGCCTCCCCCGTATAGCTGCGCACGACTTCGGGATCGCGAAACACGTCGGCGGGCGGCCCATCGGCGATCAGCTTGCCGAAGTTGAGCACGCATACGCGCCTGCACAGGTTCATCACGGTTTCGATATCGTGCTCGATGATCAGGATGCCTACGCTGTATCGCTCGTGCACCGCCAGCAGCGTTTGCATGAAGCGGCGCTTGGTAGCCGTTTCGAGACCGCCCAGCACTTCGTCGAGCAACAGCAGCTTCGGCCCGGTTGCGAGCGCCTTCGCTACCTCCAGCGCCTTCAATTCGGTGAGCGCGAGTTCCGTCGCCGCGTCGCGCTGCGCCTTGCCTTCAAGTCCCAGGAACGCGAGGATCTCGTCGATGCGCCCCTCGTCCACGCGTCCTGTGCCGAAGCGTTGCGCGACGATCAAGTTCTCGCGCACCGTGAGTTCGTGCATGGGCTGCGGCACCTGGAACGTGCGCCCGATGCCCAGGCGCGCACGCCGATAGAGCGGCGCTTTCAACAAATCCACATCGCCAAAGCGAATCGATCCGCTCGTGGGCCGCACGAGCCCCGAAATCGCGTTGAAAAGCGTCGTCTTTCCCGCTCCGTTCGGCCCGACCAGCCCCACCACGTCGCGTGTGCCGAGCGATAGCGAAACACCGTTGACCGCCGTGATGCCGCCAAAGCGGATCGACACATCCTGCAGTCGCAGTTCCGCCGCCTGTTCAGCTTGCTGCATAGACACCTCGCCGGGTACGTTTGAAGCGCAGCGCGGTCAGACCCGCGGGGCTCACGATGATCATCGCTACGAGCAAAATGCCCAGCACGATCTGATGCCCCGTCGGCAGCAGACTCTTGAGCACGAGCTGGTCGACCAGATAGACCGTCACCGCGCCCACCAGCGGCCCGAGTATGGTGCGATAGCCGCCGCAAATCGCGGCGATGATCGGCACGACGGCCCAGCTCGCGTTGAACGCGTAATCGGGTTCGAGAAAGTTGATGTAGTGCGCGTTGAATGCGCCGACGAGCCCCGTCATCAGCGCCGAGAGCATCAGCATGGCGAGCTTGAGCATCACGCTGTTCACGCCCACCACGCGCGTGGCGTCTTCCGACTCATGCATCGCCCGCAGCGCGAGTCCCACATGGCTGCCGCGCAGCCTCGCATAAATCGCGGCGAACACCAGCACGAGCGTGAGCACGACGAGATAGCCGCCGCTCTTGCTGCCGAAGTCGAAGCCCGCGACCTTCGGCAGGCCCGGAATGCTGGAAAGGCCGCTCGCGCCGCCCGTGAGATCGGACCATTCGGTCGCGATGATGCGGAAGATCTGCGCATAGGCGAGGATGGCGAGCGCGAAGTACGGCCCCTTCAGACGCAGCGCGGGCGCCATCGCAAGCGAGGCAACTGCCGCCCCCACGCCGCCCGCAAGCATCGCGGGAAACACGGGCCAACCGGCCTTGAGCGTGAGGAGCGCGGAGATATACGAACCCACGCCAAAAAACGCCGCGTGTCCAAAGCTCACCATGCCGCCGAGGTTGCCAAGCAGCGCCCACGCGAGCGCCACGCCCGCGATGGTGAGCGAGGCGACCGCCAGGCTCATCAGATACAGGTTCTGCCCGAACACGAGCGGCACGCCGACATAGAGCACGGCCAGCGCCACGGCAAGCCCGGCCAGACGCGGGCCGGACCAGGCCGGTGTGATTTTCAAAGTCGACATCGATCTCATCCCCTTCGTTTCGCCACACCGAACAAGCCGTTCGGCAGCACGTAGAGCACGAGCAGAAACAGCAGCATGCCCGCGAGTTCCTGCAACGCCGAGCTGGCGAGCGTGACCGTGAGCGCTTCGGTAATGCCGAGCAACATCGCGCCCGCCAGCACGCCCGGGATCGAGCCCACGCCCGCGAGCACCGTGATGATGAACGCCTTCACGGTAAGCGCTTCGCCGATGGAAGGCTGGATCGCGCTCGACGCGTAGATCGACACGCCCGCGCACGAAGCGAGCAGCCCCGCTACGACGAATGAGATCAGTTCGGTCTTGCGCGGGTCGATACCCATCAGGCGCGCCGCATCGCGGTTGCTGGAAATCGCGCGCACGGCGCGGCCATACCACGAGCGCGAGAGCCACCACCAGAGCGCGAGCATCAGCACGACGCTGATACCGAACGAGAGCACTTCGCTGCGCATGGAAAGCAGGTTGCCGAGCATCACGCTGTCCTGCAGCCATGCGCTGCCGGTCGAGCGCACGTCGGCGCCCCAGCCCAGCAGCACGGCGTTGGTCAGCACGATGCCGATACCGTAGGTCAGGATCAGCGAGTTCAGCTCGCGGTCGCGCTTGATGCGGCTAACCAGATACCACGCGGCGGCCGCGGCCGCGCAGACCACCGGAATCGCCACCGGAATCGCGAACACGGGATTGAGGCCGAGCTTCGTCTCGAACGTGTAGGCGATATAGGCGGCAAGCAGCACCAGCTCGCCGTGGGCGAGATTGATGATGCGCATCGAGCCGAACACCAGCGCGAGCCCCAGCGCGACGAGCGCGTAGGCGCCGCCCACGAGCACGCCCGAATACAGCGATTGCAGCAGCAGGTCCGTCATCGCGGCTCCTCTTTCGTTGCGCGCGCAATTACCACGGCAGCGCGGGGTAGTTCAGCTTGCCCGTCGCGCGCTCCTTCGGCCACACGAGCACGATGCGATTGCCTTGGATCTGCGCCATGTTGTTCAGGAACGCGGGGTTGTCGCCGTTCGGCGCGAAGCTCACCTTGCCGATCAGCGTGTCGTGCGGCTTCGCGCGCAGTTCGGCGGCAATGCCGTCCTGCTTGAGCGTGCCCGCGTCGGCGGCGCGCGCCATGGCGTCGAACAGCAGCCGCGACTGCACGTAGGCGAATTCGGCCAGGTAGTCGGGTTCCTTGTGATACGCCGCCTGGTACGCCTGCACGAAGGCCTTGCCGTCGGCCGTGCCGAAGTCCGCGGGGTACGGCAGCATTGCGCAGCCGATCACGTTGTTCACGAGGTCGGGATAGTCGGTGGTCATCTTCGGCGTGACGATGGACCACGCGCCCATCACGGCTTTCAGTTGCGGACGCAGCACCTTGGCTGCGCGCAGAATGCCGATATAGTCGTTCTCGTAAGCGATCATCAGCAGGACTTCAGGTTTGTCCTGCAAGCGCACCTTGTTCACGAGCGGCTTGAAGTCCGTCATCGCCGGGTCGAACGCATGCACCGTCACCGCCACGCCCTGCCCTCGCAGTTGCGTGGAGACTTCGTTGCTGAGGTCGGTGGTGGCCTGCTTCGTCGAGGCGAGGATCGAAACCGACTTCACGCCCATGGCGTTCAACTGCCCCACCACCGCCTTCGAATAGCCCGATGCGGGCCCGATGCGGAAAAAGTGCTTGAGGCCGCGCGTGGTCATCGCGCTATCGACGGCCCCCGAGGTGATATAGACGATGCCGGCCTTGTCGGCCGCTTCCGAAGCCGGGCTCACCGAATTGGAGCCGTAGCCGCCCGTAATGGCGAGCACGCCTTGCGAGGCGAGCTTCTCTACCGCCGAAACGGCCTTGGCGGGCTGCGCCTCGTCGTCGACCACGGTGAGCGCGACCTTGTGCTTGCCGCTACCGTTGTTGAAGAGATCGGCGGCGAGCCGGATGCCTTCGAGCTGCGCGTTGCCTGCGCGCGCCATCGACCCGGTGAGCGGCAACTCCACCCCCACGGGCAGCGTGTCGGCAAATGCGGCGGGCGTGTGGGCGAGCAGCGCGCAGGCGCTTGCGGCGCCCGCACCGATGCGAAAGAGTGCGCGCACGAGGGCGCGCGGCTTGCTGCGAGTCGCGAAGCGGTCCATCGAACCTCCAAACCTGAGTCTCGGTAATAGGAAGCGGCACCGTTCAGATGCGGTGCTCGCCCTGTTTCGTTCTTCTATGTTTTTGTTACCACGGCACGCCCGGATACACCGGCTTTGCCGTCGCATAGGTCGCGGGCCACACGAGCGCGAGCTTGCCGTCGTGCGCGAACTGGCCCATATGCGCCACGTAGTTCGTGTTGTCGCCGCGTGCGTCGAACGCCACCTTGCCGAGGAACGTGTCGTCGCGCTGGGTGGCGCGCAGCGTGTCGGCCAGACCGCCCTTGTCGAGCGTGCCCGCTTTCTGCGCGTTGGCGATCGCGTCGAACAGCAGTTGCGCGTAGACGAACGACGTCTGCGACTGATAGTTCGAGCTGGTCTTGAAGAGCCGCTGGTACGTATCGGAGAAGTCGCGCTGGTCCGCCGAGCGGTAGTCAGCCGGCGAGGAGAGCACGGTCGCGCCATACACGTTCGGCACGAGGTCGGGGAACGACTGCGCCATCTTCGGGCTCGCGAACGCCCACGGCGCCGCAATCGCCTTCAGGTCGGGCTTGAGCACGCGCGAGGCGCGCAGAATGCCCACGTAGTCGTTCTCGTAGCCGAGCATCGCCATGGCGTCGGGCTTATCCTGCAGCTTGACCTTGTTGATGAGCGGCTTGAAGTCGCTGATCGAGGGATCGTAGGCATGCAGGAAGGTCTTCACGCCCTGCGCCTTGAGTGCCGTGTCGAGCTGCCTCGCGAGATCGCTCGTCGCGTCCTTCGTCGAGTAGACGATCGCCACCGACTTCACGCCCAGCGTGTTGAAGAGGCCCACCATGCCCTTCGTGTAGCCGGGCGTGTTGCTCACGCGAAAGAAGTTCTTCAGGCCGCGCGTGACCATGTCGTCGCTGGTGCCGCCCGAGGTCACGTAGACGAGTCCGGCCTTGTTCGCGGCTTCCGATGCCGGGCCGGCGCAATTCGAATTGGCCGCACCTGCGACCGCGACGACGTGCTGCGAGGCGAGTTGCTCGACGGCGGCGACGGCCTTGGCCGGGTTCGATTCGTCGTCGACGGCAACCAGCGTGATCTTGTCCTGCGGATGGCGCCGGTTGTAGATGTCGGCCGCCACCTGAATGCCGCGGTACATCTCGGTGCCCGCCTGCGCGAGGGCGCCGGTGAGCGGCAGTTCCACGCCCACGCGCCACTCCGTGGCGTGCGCGAACGACGGCGCGAGTGCGATGGCCAGCGCCGCCGCCAGCGCGCCGCGCAGGTTTGTCTGTGCGGGCCGTTCGCGTCCCGGTTTGCCGATGCTCCCGTGCTGCGTCTTGGGTCGCGTCATGTCTCCTCCTGTGCCTTTGGGGGCTTTTGTGTGCTTTGGAGTCTGCTGCGCGGCGGCCGCCTGATTCGTTTGTGCGCGCCACTGGACAGGTGCCAGTGTGGTTCAGGTGCGCGAGGCCAACAATTCGTTTTCCGGAAAGCGGGCGTTCGGCTGGCTGGAAGTCGGCATTTGTCCCGATGCCTGCGCGCGTGCAGGCATCGGATCCACCGGGAAGGGGCAAAAAAAAACCGCTGCACTGAGGCAGCGGGCATGGAGAAACAGCTCGGCGCACCGCATTCGCGATGCGCCATCAAACGGACGGTCTACGGTGCGCTCAGGCCGGCGCGTTTTCGGTGCTCAGCTTCGTCACCATGCCGGTCTTGGCGTCGTAGGCGTAGCCCTGTTGCTCGAGATGGGCGCTGACCGCTTCGACGACCACTTGCTGCTGGGACTCCTTGCGCAGCAGTTCATGCTCCGGCACGACCTGGCCCAGCTCGGCGGCAAGGCGGCGGCTCAGCGAGGCTTCGCCGGCGCTGCGGGCCAGACCCACGATCGCCTTTTCGTTGGCCTGGGCCAGTTGCTGCTTCAGGCCGTTCGCGTATTCGGACCAGCGCTTGATGTTCTCGCGCGCATCGGTAATCGCGGCGGCGTGCTTGGCCGTCTCGCTGACAAGCTGGGCCTTCAGCGCTTCGACTTCTTCGGGATCGGCGGCCGCGGGCTGTGCCTCGGCTGCGACCTCGGCGGGTTCGCTCGACGCCGCGGGCTTGGCGTATTCGCCCAGTTCGGCGAGTTCGGTCGCCTGCTGCTGCGCGGCGTCGGCGCGCTCCTGCGCCTCGGTCAGGCTCGCCGTGAGACGCGCGATTTCGGAGGCGTCGGCCGTGCGCTCGTCGCTCAGGCTGGCGAGCTGCTGCTGGGCATTCTGCAGTTCGGTTGCGGCGGCATCGCGCTCAGCCTGCGCACCGGCGACCTGCTCACGCTGGGCCGCGTGCGCTTCCTGCTCGGCCTGCAGCGCCGCCCGAATCGCCTCCAGTTCGCCTTCGAGCTTCGCAACCGCTTCCGCGTGAGCCGCTTCCTGCGCTGCGCGCTCCGCTTCGTCGTGCTCCGTCGAGGCTGCCGGCTCGGCCTGTTCGCTCGCCTCTGCGGCAGCCGCGGCGGCTGCGGCTTCGGCTTCGGCGGCCTGGGCCGCGTGCGCTTCGCGCTCGGCGGCCAGTTCGGCGACCGCGCGCTCCAGTTCCGCCTCGAGGGCCGAAACGCGCTCGGCCAGTTCCTCGGCGCGCTTTTCCGCGGCGTCGGCGCGCTCAATCGCGCCCGCGATGTCTTCCTCCAGACCCGACCCGGCATTGGGCTTGGTCTCGTAGGCGCGCGTCAGGTTATCCAGCTGGACTTGCAGGGCGTCGAGTTCCTGGACCGTGCTCTGCAGCTCTTCGAGCGCGTTGTCGCGCTCGTTGCACGCGTCCTCGACGCGCTCGCGCATCGACAGAAGGCGGCGCGCCACGGCGCGCTCGGCCTCGTCCTGCGCCGACGTCCACAGACGGTCGAGCGCGTCGCGCATCGTGTCCGTCACGGTTTCCGGCAACCCGGGGCGCTCGACGACCTGCTGCACGCGCGGCGCACGCTCTTCGCGCCACTTGCGCAGGGAGGCAGCCACTGCGACCACCGAGCCGGTATGAACTTCGGACCAGATGGCCATGGGAGAAACCTTCTGGCCCTCGTCGGCCATCCGGTCCGCGATTTCAGCAACCAGTTCGTCCGTGATCGTAATGCTGCTTGACATATCTGCCTCGAGAAAGTGCGAGCCCACCCCGCGTTTCTAGAGATTGTCAGGCAACCACCTCCCGGTTAATCGCTCGAAAAGCCGGGTTTAAGGGGAGGTGTTCACAGGATTGCGCGGCCAGACGCGCTCCACGTCAAGCCGCTGCCGCAGCCCGAAGTCAGCGCCTCCATACTGGCCACCGGGGTTCTGTGGCCCGGGTCAGGCGGCCAGCGCCTTGCGGATCGCCGCCGAAAGCTCCGCCGGTGCGAACTTGGAGACGTAGCCGTTCGCGCCAGCGTTGCGCGCATGCGCCTCGTTGGCACTGCCCGAAAGCGACGAGTGGATCAGCACGGGCAGGTGCTTCAAGCGCTGGTCTGCCTTGATCTTGCGCGTGAGCATGAAGCCGTCCATTTCGGGCATTTCGAGGTCGGTGATCACGAGCGAAACCTTGTCGCGAATCGGAATGCCCTCGCTCTGCGCATCGGTGGCCATCTGCTGGAGGATCTCCCATGCGGCCTGCCCGTTGTGGGCAATCACGTGCGGCACTTCGAGCGCGGTGAGCGCCTGTCCGATCAGCGCGCGGGCAAAGCCCGAGTCGTCGGCAGCGAGAATACGGCCGCCGGCAAGGCGCACGGCTTCGCCCACGGCATCGGCGCCCACTTCGGTGTGCTGCTCTGGGAAGGCGTCGCGCATGATCTGCTCGACGTCGAGCAGTTGCGCGAGTCGCGCGTTCGCGGTGCCCGGATTGATGCGCGCCACGCCCGTCACATAGCCCGTGGTGCCGCTCGATTCCGCGCTCAGCACCTCGCTCCACTCGAGCCGGACGATGTCCTCCACTTCCTCCACGGCGAACGCCTGCGTGCCGCGTGAAAACTCCGTCACGAGAAGAATGCCGGGCGGCTTCTCCGAGACGGAGCCGATCATCGACCCGATATCGATCACCGGAATGATCTGGCCGCGAATATCCACCGCGCCGGCCAGATGCTCGGGCGAACCCGCAATCGGCGTGAGTTCGGGCATGGTCGCGATTTCGCGAATCTTGAAGACGTTGATGCCGTAGAGGCCGCGCACCGCCCCCTTGCGCGCCGAACCCAGGCGAAAGAGGAGCAGTTCGAGCCGGTTATTGCTCGTCAGAGTGGTACGCTCGTCCACGCCATGCTGCTGTACTGATTTCAATTTGCACTCCGTAATGATCTGTCGCGATCAGGCTTGGGGAACCGGTCATCCGGCATACCGCTGCGCTTGTCTCAGGGGATTTCCAGCGGTCTCAGGCGAATAAGGGAGACATGACCTGCTCGTGCCGTTCGCTCTGCTCCACTTGCGCTAGCACGTCGTCGGCGAACGGCGGGCCCTGCCAGAACGCGCGGGCGCCGGCGCCATGGGCGACGTGTGCGGCTGCTTTCCGCGTGACATCTGAGCTTTCCCCTACTAACGGCTTGGGCGCCTGTACCTTGAGTCGATTTACACGTGTATCCCGTTTTTATCTGGTTAACAAGCAGGTTGGTTCCAGACCTTACAGGCATCGCTCATCGATGAAGGGCCGCAGAAAGAAACATCAACAGGGTTGTAAGTGACAGATCCGAACGAAAAAGCACGATCGTTATTTCGTCATCCGAATTAACCATTTGGTTAGACAAATGGCTGCTCGATGATCGAGCAGCCACTGTGTGGTCGAGCGAGGCGGGTTATCCTGACTGCTTCGAAAACGTCAGCGTCGTGGGTCCCGCGTACCCGAGCAGCGCCGACACTTCCGCCGCGCCGCGCGCGATCAGCGTCTTGAAGCGTTCCATGCCCGGCACGCCGCGGCTGACCGGCGTGCCCATCACGAGCGCCGCGATCACCGTGCCCGACTCGTCGCGGATCGGTGCGGCGAAACCCACCACGTCGGCGGAACTCTGCTCGACCGTGGCGGCCACGCCGGTTTCGGCCACTTCCTTGAGGAGCGCCTTCAACTCGCGCTTTTGCGTGCGCGTAGCGGGCGTGTGAGCGCGCAATTCGGCCGTGCGGAAATACTCGGTTTGCTGCGCCTCGCTCATCGCGGCCAGCAGCACGCGTCCGCCCGAAGAGGAAAAGAGTTCGCGCCGCTCGCCGATGCCCGCAATGAAGCGGATAGCGTTGCGGCTCTCGGCCGACATCACATAGACCATGGAAGGCCGGTCGCTCGCGAGTTGACCGATCAGGATCGTTTCGCCCGCTTCGAGCGCGAGGCGTTCCATCACGGGGCGCGCGATCTCGGGAAAACGCCGCTGCGCGACGATAGCCGCGCCTAGCTTGAACGCTTCTACGCCAAGCGCGTACTTGCCGCCGTTATGCGTGAGATAGTGCGCGTGCGTGAGTGCGCGCAGCAGCGCGAGCAGGCTCGTTTTCGGCGTGGCGCTGAGGTCCGCGAGTTCGGTGAGCGTGGCGCCTTGCGGATGGTCGGCGAGAATGCGCAGCACCTGCACGATGCGCGTAGTCGCCCGCGGCCCGGGCGACGCGGTGGATTCGGTGCCCGCTTCGCGGTCTTCGGGGAGGTGCGCCATGGATCGATCGACGGTTGAACGGTGCGAAAAATTATACATGTCGCCCTGCTCCCGAAAGGGATGCGCACCGGCCGCGACGGTGTGGCCGGTGCCTGCTCAAATGGCCTCCTCGTGCTCGCCGCGCGTGTGCACCTTCGCGTTCGCGCCGATCGCACCGCTCGCACACAATGCGTCGATGCGCGCGGCGTCGAGCCCGAGCAGGCCGTCGAGCAGCTCATGCGTGTGCTCGCCGAGCAAGGGCGGCGGCACGTCGTATTCCACGGGCGTTGCCGACAGGCGCAGTGGACTCGCCACGCTCGGCGACGTGCCCGCCAGCGGATGCGCGATGCGGCGCACGCTTTCACGCACACGCGCATGCTCGGAACCGAACGCCTGCGCCACGTCGTTGATCGGCCCGCATGGCACGCCGCACGCTTCGAGCGCGTCGATCCACGCGTCGCGCGTACGCGTGCGAAACGCCTCTTCGAGCACCGGCAGCAGCAGCGCGCGATTCACGCTACGCGCGCTGTTGGTGGCGAAGCGCGGATCCGCCGCGAGTTCGTTCAAATCCATCGCGCTGCACAGCGACCGGAACTGGCTGTCGTTGCCACACGCGAGAATCAGATGACCGTCGCTGGCCGCGAAGGTCTGGTACGGCACGACGTTGGGATGCGCGTTACCGAGGCGCCGCGGCGCCTCACCCGTGCAGAGATAGTTCATCGACTGGTTCGCGAGCATCGCCAGCTGGCAGTCGAGCAACGCGATGTCGATGTGCTGGCCGAGGCCGCTGCGCTGACGCTCGATCACGGCAGCGAGCACGCCCGTTGTCGCGTACATGCCGGCCATGAGGTCCGTGACGGCCACGCCAACTTTCTGCGGGCCGCCGCCGGGTGTCTCGTCGGGCTCGCCCGTCACGCTCATGAGCCCGCCCATGCCCTGAATGAGGAAGTCGTATCCGGCGCGGTGCGCGAGCGGCCCGCTCTGGCCGAACCCCGTGACCGAGCAGTAGATGAGCGCAGGATTGAGTGCCGCGAGGCTTTCATAGTCGAGCCCATACTTCTTCAGGCCGCCAACCTTGAAGTTCTCCACCAGCACGTCGCACTGACGCGCCAGTTCGCGGATCAGCGCGGCGCCTTCGGGCGCGGCAATGTCCACCGCCATCGAAAGCTTGCCGCGGTTCGCGCATTGGTAATACGCGCTCTCCACGGTGTCGCGGCCCGCTTCGTCGCGCAGGTACGGCGGCCCCCACGAACGCGTTTCGTCACCCGGGCCGGGCCGTTCGATCTTGATCACCTGTGCACCGAGATCGGCAAGATTCTGCGTGCACCATGGCCCTGCCAACACGCGGGAAAGATCGAGCACCCGTATGCCTTCCAGCGGCCGGCCACGCTGGCCGCCTTGTTGCTGCGCCTGTTGGTGCGCCTGCGTTTTCGTCGACTGCGATGCCGATGCGTCTCTCGTCTGCTGCTGCATGTGAAATGACCTCTGCCTGGATTGCGGAACTACACGTTCATGCGCTGCGCGTGCGCCATGCTCATTCGAGCGGTTTGCCCACCGTCTCGGGCATGCGCCAGTAAGCGAAAAGGCTCACGGCCGCGCCCGCGCACACGTAGGCGAGAAACCAGCCTTCGCGCTGCTGCGATTGCAGCCATGTCATGAGATACGGTGTCGTGCCGCCCAGCAAGGCGACCACGAGGTTGTACGCCGCACCAATGCCGATGCCGCGCACCGCAGTCGAGAACAGCTCGGCCATGATCGCCGGCGCGATGGCCGAATAGAGTCCATAAGTGAGCAAGCCGAAGCATTCGACGAGCAGCATCGACGTCACGCTCGGCCCTATCGAGCGCACTACCGGATAAAGGAACACGAGATAAGCCGTCGCGAACACCATCAACTGCGGACGCCGCCCGAAACGATCCGACAACGCGCCGAAGAACGGCTGCGCAATCATGAAGATGGCAATGCTCAGCGTGCTGGCCAGAAACGCGTCTGCCGGCGTTGCGCCTGCGTGGCGGATCGCGTAGATCGGCATGAAGCTGATGAAGAGATAGAAGCTGAACGCCCCAAGTACGCTGATGCCCACGAGGCGCAGCACGGCCGTGCGATGTTGCGTCCACGTCCACCACAGCGAGCGGCGTTCGATACGTCCCGAACGGCGCAGTTGCTCGAACGCGTGCGTTTCGCCCACGTTGCGGCGCATCCAGAAGCCCGCGAGCGAGCCGCAGCCGCCAATGAAGAAGGGAATGCGCCAGCCCCACGCCACGAGCGCTTCCTTCGACATCACGTTCGTCATCACGCTGGCAAGTGCGGAAGCGAGCAGCAGGCCCGCCGCGATGCTGAAAAACAGGAAGCTGCCATACAGCCCACGGCGCTTTGCAGGCGCGGATTCCGCGAGGAAGGTGGTGGCTGCGCCGTACTCGCCGCCGACCGAGAGGCCCTGCACCATGCGCAGCACCGTCATGAGCACGGGCGCGAGCACACCGACCGTCGCGTAGGTGGGCAGCACTGAGATCAGCAGCGAGGAGCCCGCCATCATCATGATGGTGAGCGTGAGCGCGGCGCGCCGCCCGAAGCGGTCGGAGAAGCCACCGATCACCCAGCCGCCCAGCGGCCGCATGAAAAAGCCCACAGCGAACACGGCGAAGGTTGCGAGCAGAGAGGCGGTGTCGTTCTCTGCGGGAAAGAACTGCTTGCTGAAGTAAATCGCGAAGGTCGTATACACCGACCAGTCGAACCACTCCACCACGTTGCCGACGCTACCGGCAAATATGACGCTGGCCGTGCGTCGCGGCGCCGCTTCGGACGCTGCGCCTGCCTGCGCGATCTCGGGGTTGGCATTCATCCAGCTTGTCTCCTTGATTCCTGTTTTCAGGTTTATTCGAATCGTTCTGGCTGCCGGGCCGGCGGAACCGGTCTCGGGTTCCGAATGTAGCACCGGATTCTGAATATCGAACGACGCACGTGCCTGGCGTATACCCTTTAAACGCCCAAATTACAGGCAATTGTTATTTATAAACAATGGCTTAGCGACGCGAGACGGGCAGGCCACCTCGTTCCGATATTCGAACTCTGTTGCCGATATCGAAACACGATTCTAGAATCGGAACACGATATTGGCGCAGCGCGCCATCCAACAGCGGAGGAAGACAGGCATGACGACACACGAAGACGCCCAACTGCTCGGACGTGGTTTCTACTGGCAGGAGTTGCAAGCGGGTCAGCGCTTTCGCACGTTCCGGCGCACGGTCACGGAAACCGATCTGGTCAATTTCATTTCGGCGACCGGCATGCTGGAGGCGATCTTCATCGACGCGCATTTCGAGCATGGCGCCATGAGCGGGCGCCCCGTTCCGGGCGCGCTCACGAGCGGCCTGATCGAAGGCTTGCTGTTCCAGACCATGGTGCAAGGCACCGGGCTCGCCATGCTCGAGTTCTCGATGAAGGCGCACGCGCCGGTGCTCGTCAACGACACGATCTACGGCGTGGTGGAAGTCGAGGACGTGAAGCCCACCTCGAAGCACAATCGCGCCGTGGTCACGAGCCGCGTGGAAGTGCTCAACCAGCGCGACGAACTCGTGCTCTCGTACACCGTCAAGCGCATGCTCGCCGGCCGCCCCGAATGAGCGCGCAAGCGCCTGATGACTTCGCACTGCCAGGAACTGCACTGTAAAGCGCAGCACGCTATGACCGACCCTTTCACACTCCGAACGATCCCCCCCGAAGACGAGGCGTTGCGCGCACCGGTGCGCGCATTTCTCGCCGAAGCGCTCAAAGGCGTGCCGCCCGCCGTGCGTGCGCGCTCGTGGCTCGGCTTCGACGCCGACTTCAGCCGCCAGCTCGCGGCGCAAGGGTGGCTCGGCCTCACATTGCCGCGCGAATACGGCGGCGGCGGGCGCAGCCCGTTCGCTCGCTTCGTGCTCGTGGAAGAACTGCTCGCGGCCGGCGCACCGGTGTCGGCCCACTGGATCGCCGATCGCCAGAGCGGCCCGCTCATCGCACGCTACGGCACCGAGGCGCAGAAGGCGTTCTATTTGCCGCGCATCTGCCGCGCCGAGGCGTTTTTCTGCATCGGCATGAGCGAGCCCAACGCGGGCTCCGACCTCGCAAGCGTACGCACGCGCGCCGAGCGCACGGCCAACGGCTGGCGCCTCTCGGGCCGCAAGATCTGGACGACCAACGCGCCGCACTCGCACTTCATGATCGCGCTCGTGCGCACCTCGGGCGCGCCCGAGGACCGCCATCGCGGGCTCTCGCAAGTGATCGTCGACTTGTCGCTGCGGGGCGTGCATGTCGCGCCGATAAGCGACCTCACCGGCGACGCGCACTTCTCCGAGGTCACCTTCGACGATGTCGAATTGCCCGAGAGCGCACTGATCGGCACCGAAGGCGCGGGCTGGGAACAGGTCACTGCGGAACTGGCGTTCGAGCGCAGCGGTCCCGAGCGCATTTATTCAAGCATCGTGCTGCTGGAGGAATGGGCGCATGCGTTGCGCGATGCCGCACGCACGGCGCACGCGCCGGTTGGCGAAAGCGAGCGCCGCACGCTCGGCGCGTTCGTGACCGAACTCGCCACGCTGCGGGCCATGTCCGTGGCCGTCACGGGGGCGCTTGCCGACGGGGCGAGCCCCGCTACACAGGCAGCGCTCGTGAAGGATCTCGGCACCAGCTTCGAGCAGAGCGTGCCCACGCTGATCGGCGACGCGCTCGGCGCGCATCCGCAGCAAGCCGTGGCACGCGAGCTAGCCGATACGCTCGACTACGTGACGAAGATCGCACCGTCGTACTCGCTGCGCGGCGGCACGCGCGAAATCCTGCGCGGCATGATCGCGCGCGGCCTCGGGCTGCGCTAAACGAACGACGAACATGGAGAAGAACACCATGGATGACATGCTGACCGAATCGGCACATCACGTGCTCGCGCGTCACTGCACGCCGCAATTCGTGCGCACCGTGGAAGCGGCGCGCGACCGCAACGCGGGACGCGCCGTGTGGGACCAGCTCGACGCTCTCGGCTTTCTCGACGCGCTCGTACCAGAGGAAAAAGGCGGCTCGGGCATGCGTCTCGCCGCCACGGCGGGCGCGCTGTTCGAATTCGGCGCGCACGCGCTGCCGCTGCCTGCCGCGCACACCATGATCGCGCGCGATCTGCTCGCACGTGCGGGTGTAGAAGCGCCGCGCGGTCCCATCGCCATCGCGCTTGGCAACGCGTCGCGGCACGGCGCGGCCTTCGTGCCCTACGGTCTCGTCGCCGACACGCTCATCGTCGAAACCGCCGATGGCGCGAGCCTCGTCGAGCTCGCCAGCGCCGATCTGCGCGCGCACGGCGACAGCCTCGACGCCACGCTCACCTACCCCGCGCACGCGGCGCGCGCGCTGCCCGCCACCGTGCGTGGCGTGGGCGAGCTGGGCGCGCTCGCCACGGCCGCCACGATGGCGGGCGGCATGCAGCGCGTGTTCGACATCACGCTAGGCTACGTAAACGACCGCCAGCAGTTTGGCCGCTCACTCGGCAAGTTCCAGGCCGTGCAGCAGCAGTTGAGCGTCATGGCCGAGCACGTGGCCGCCACGCGCGTCGCTGCGCAGCTGGGTTGCGCGGGACATCACACGTCGGAACAGCGCATCGCGGCTGCCATTGCGAAGGCGCGTGCGAGCCGCGCCGCGCCGCTGGTGGCGAACGGTGCACACGCGCTGGTGGGCGCGATGGGCATCACCGCAGAGTTCGACCTGCAGCTCTACACGAGACGGTTGCACGCGCAACGTCTTCAATATGGATCGGAATCGTTCTGGGATGACGTGGTCGGCACGCACGCCATCGATCATTGGAACAATGTCGCCGCGGGGGTCATCGGTATTTACGATGCGCTCGACGAGGCCGCGGCGGTGGGAACGTAACCGCGCGACACGCTGGCCTCACGCCGTGCCAACGCGCTCCAGGACCACATCCAGCAGCACGTTCGCGCCGTCGATGAGCTGATCGTCGTCCGTGTGCTCGCGCGGATTGTGGCTAATGCCGCCGCGGCTCGGCACGAAGATCATCGCGGCCGGCGCGATACGCGCAATCATCTGCGCGTCATGGCCCGCGCCCGAGGTCATGCGCCGGTTCGAGAAACCCCGGCGTTCGGCGGCGGCTTCGATGGTACGTGCGAGCGCCGCGTCGAACACCACCGGTTCGAAACGCACGAGACGTTCAGTCTCGATCTTCACGCCCTCCTTGTGCGCCACCTCCGCCAGAAAATCGGCAAGGCGGCGCTCGGCGTCCTGCAAACGCGTTTCATCGGGGTCGCGCAGATCGACCGTGAAAACAGCCTTGCGAGGAATCACGTTGATGACGTTCGGCTCGATGCTCAGCATGCCGATAGTGGCGAGCGTCGTGCCGCTCTGAACCGCGAGTTCGCGCAAGAACGTGGAGACCGCCGCGGCCACCCAGCCCGCGTCGTGACGCAGATGCGTAGGCGTCGTGCCCGCGTGATTGGCGTTGCCTTGCACGGTCACGCGCTGCCACGAAATGCCTTGCAGATTCTCGACCACGCCGATGCGCACGTTTTCCGCTTCGAGAATCGGTCCCTGCTCGATATGCAGTTCGAAATATTCGTGCGGTGTGATCGCGCCAGGCTCCATCTCACCCGCGTACCCGATGCGGGCCAGTTCGTCACCAAGACGCGTGCTGTCGATGCCGCGCGCGTCGAGCGCCTCTTCCACGGCCAGACCGCCGGCATAGACCAGCGAGCCCATCATGTCCGGCTGGTAGCGCACGCCCTCCTCGTTCGTGAACGCGCCCACGGTGATGGAGCGGCCCGGCTTCACGCCCGCTTCGCGAAACGCGCGCACCACGGCGAGCCCGGCGAGCACACCATAACAACCATCGAGCGCACCCGCATTGCGCACGGTGTCGATGTGGGAGCCCATCATCAGCGGGCGTTGCGAGCCGGCACCGGTGCCTGCGTGCAGGGTGCCGAACACATTGCCGATACGGTCGATGCGCACGTCGAGATCGAGTTCGCGCATCCACGCGACCACCTGGTCGCGGCCAGCCTTTTCGTCGTCGGTGAGCGCGATGCGTGTGCGCCCGCCCGCTTGCGGATCGGCGCCGATTTCACCCAGTTCGCGCAGTTGGCGAAGCAGCACTTCGCCGTTCAGTTTCAGCGTATTCATGATTGGTTGGTTCCGACCGGCAAGGCGAGGCGCGCGATTTCCGCGAAGTAGCGTGCGCCGGTCATCAGGATGTCGTCGTTGAAATCGTAGCCGGCGTTGTGCAGTGGAATCCCGCCGCGTTCTGGCGCGTCGCCGTTGCCGATGAAGATGAAATTGCCGGGAACGACCTGCAGGAACGCGCCGAAATCCTCGGAGATCATCATCGGCTGCACGTTGGCGTCAACGGCGGCGTCTCCCGCCACGTTGCGCGCGGCGTTCACCGCCATGTCGACGAACTGCTCGGAATTCACGGTCGGCGCGAACTCGTGCGTGTACTCGAAACTGCATTCGGCGCCGTGCGTCTGACAAATGCCGACGCTGACTTCGCGCATGCGCTTTTCGAGCAGCGCTTGCACTTCCTTCGAATAGCTGCGCGTATCGCCCTTGATGATCACGTTCGACGGAATGACATTGCGAATGCCGTCGGTGATGAATTCCGTGCAGGAGATCACGGCTTGCAGGCTCGGGTCGAGATTGCGCGACACGATGGTTTGCAGCGCGAGCACGATTTGCGCGGCGATGACGATGGGATCGACCCCCATGTGCGGGCGCGCCGCGTGCGTGCCCCGCCCCTTGATATGGATGACGAAGTTATCCTCGCTCGCCATGATGCCGCCCGCGCGCGTGGCGAACGTGCCGGCCGGCATGCCCGGCATGTTGTGCGCGCCGAAGATCGCATCGACGGGAAAGCGTTCGAACAGCCCGTCCGCCATCATTGCCTTGGCGCCGCGGCCGTGCTCCTCGGCCGGCTGGAAGATGAACCGCACCGTGCCGTCGAAATCGCGTTGCTCGGCGAGCAGCCGCGCTGCACCGAGGACCATCGACATATGGCCGTCGTGCCCGCATGCGTGCATTTTTCCCGCGTTCAACGAGGCATGCGCTCGGCCCGGCGCCTGCTCCGCGATATTGAGCGCGTCCATATCGGCGCGCACACCGATCACGCGCTTGCCGTTGCCCACCGTGAGGTTCGCCACGAGCCCCGTGCCGCCAATGCCGCGGTGCACGTCGAGCCCCAGTGTCTCCAGGATGTTCGCCACGTAGTGGGCGGTATGGATCTCCTCGAAGCCGGTTTCGGGACGTTGGTGCAGATACTGTCGCCAGCTTTTGAGTTGGCCTTGCAGTGTGCTTTCCATGTGGGTGTCCTCTTTTCGGTTACTGCGCGATCTGGCTCAGCCAGGCGTCGCGACGGGCCGCCACGGTCTCTGCAGACGCGCCGACCAGATCCGCGTACACGCCAGGCGCTGTGGCACCCTCGGTGCTGATCAGCAGCACGCGTGAGGTAGCGTCGAGCCCTGCTGCACGCGCAAGAGCGGGATCGCGCATGAGCGTCGCGAGGCCCGCGAGCCCTGCCGCGCCCGATTCGCCCGATACGATGGGCACGTCGCCTGCCGCGCCGGTGGCGAGGCTACGCATTGCTTCTACCGCGTCCTCGTCGTCGATCAGCATGAAGTCGTCGACACACTGCTCGAGTATCTGCCACGCGAGCGGCGACGTCTCCCCGCATGCAAGGCCGGCCATCACGGAATCGACCGACCCCGTTGCTTTCGCGGCGCGGCCAGCGATAGCGCTTTGATACAGGCAGTCGGCCTGACGCGGTTCGACCACGATGAAACGCGGACGCGCGGCGCCATGATGCTCCCACAGATAGCTGGCTACGCCGGCCGCGAGACCGCCCACGCCGCCCTGCAGAAACACATGCGTCCACGCGCCGCCAGACTGTTCGATGACTTCCGCCGCGATGGTGCCGTAGCCTTGCATGACGTCGCGCGGGATTGCCTCGTAGCCGTCGTAGGAGGTATCGGAAACGACGTGCCAGCCGTTCGTCTTCGCGAGTTGCGCCGCGTGCTCGACCGATTCGTCATAGTTGCCCGCGATTCGAACGATACGCGCGCCGTACGCGGCGATCGCCGCTTCGCGCTCCGCGCTGACGTTCGCATGAAGCACGATCACGCAGTTGCAGCCAATCGATTGCGCGGCTGCGGCGAGCGCCTTGCCGTGGTTGCCATCGGTCGCGCTGATGACCGTGAGGTTCGTGACCATCTCGCCGTAGCGACCTTCGATCAGCTTGCGAGGATCGATCTCCTGCAGGGGCCACAGGCGCATGATGAGGCGCATCAGCGCGATGGGTGCGCCCAGCGCCTTGAAGCTGCCAAGAGGAGAACGAAACGATTCGTCCTTCAGGCCAATGCGGGCAACGCCCAGATGCGCCGCCGCACCGTTCAGGTCCCAGAGCGGCGTGGGCTCCGGGCTGATCAACTCCCAACTGGCGAGCCATGCCCGGCTCTCGTCGCCCGACTTCACGTTCAGGATGTTCCCGAGCGTTTCGGGGTAGGCATGGCGCATGGCGCGCGGGTTGGCGAACAGCATGGGTCGGCTCCGGTGGACTTGCGATGTCGAAATGATATTGCGCAGCCCCTGCGAAAAAGTCTCATAATGCGGTCACATCACGCAAAAAAATATCGACTTTCAGGCTCCCGCGTAAATGGCGACACATCTCGATTCGTTCGACCGCAAACTTCTGATGGAAGTCCAGCGCGACGCGCAGATTCCCCAAAACGAACTCGGCGCGCGCGTGAACCTCTCCACGGCAGCGGTGAACCGGCGTTTGCGCCGTCTCGCCGACGAAGGCGTGATCGACCATTACGCGGCGATCGTCTCGCCCGAGAAGGTCGATCACCCCATCACGATCGTCGCGACCGTCGAGGTCGAAAGCGAGCAGATCGATTTGCTCGACACGATGAAGCGCACGTTTGCGCGCTGCCCGCAGATCCAGCAGTGCTACTACGTCGCGGGCGAGTGGGATTTCGTGCTCATACTCGCGGTGCAAAACATGGACCAGTACACGGAACTCACGCGCGAGCTATTCTTCTCGAACAACAACGTGAAGCGGTTCAAGACGCTGGTGAGCATGAGCCGCGTGAAGGTGGGGCTCGAAGTGCCGCTCGCGCTGGACGGCGAATGAGGAACGCGGGTTGCGACGCAGACGCAACGCGGTCATCTGAACAACAGGAGCCACGATCCATGAGCAACGCAGTGCATCATGCTGGAGCCATTGAAAGCGAAGATCTGTTCCATCACCCGGAAGTCGCGACGCTGCGCGCGGACCTCGCGCTCGCGCTGCGTGCCGCCGCGCACTTCGGGCTGGGTGAGGGCGTCTGCAATCACTTCAGCGTCGCACTCCCCGGCGAAGACGGCCTCTTTCTGCTGAACCCGCGCGGCCTGATGTGGAGCGAGGTGATGGCCGACGATATCGTCATCGTCGACGCACAGGGGGACGTGATGGCGGGCCGCCATGCCGTGGAGCCGACGGCGATGTTCATCCACGCCGCCATCCACGGCATCGCGAAGAAGGCCTGCGTGCTGCATACCCATATGCCGTACGCCACCGCCCTCACGCTCACGGAGGACTGCGGGCTCGATACGACCTTGTCGCAGAACGCGATGCGCTATCACGGCCGCGTCGCCCTCGACCGCGAGTACAACGGGCTCGCGCTCGGCCCCGAGGAAGGCGAGCGCATTGCGCATGCGCTCGACGGTAGGGACACCGGCTTCCTCGGCAACCACGGCGTAGTGGTGTGCGGCGAGCGCATCGACTACGCGTTCGACGACCTCTATTACCTCGAGCGCGCCTGCGCCGCGCAGGTGCTCGCGGGCTCCACCGGGCGCGCGTTGCGGCCCGTGGCGGCCGACCTCGCGCAGCGCGTGGCCGACCAGATTCAGGGCGAGCGATTGCAGTCGGAGTTGTTCTTCGCGGCGCTGCGAAGAACGCTCACGCACGCTTGACGAACGGGGCGCCCTACTTCCCCTGCCACACTGCCTTGCGCTTCTCCGCAAACGCCGCCGCGCCCTCTCGCGCGTCGGCGGAAGCGAACACCGGGTCCGTGATCTCACGCTGACGCGTGAACATCTCCGTACTGGACCAGTCTCGCGACTCGCGCATCACACGCTTGCTCGCAGCCACCGCGAGCGGACCGTTTGCCGCGATCTTCTGCGCGAGTTCGACAGCGCCCGCCAGCGCTTCGCCCGGCGCGGTGAGCCGGTTGACGAGGCCGAACTCGAAGGCCCGCTGCGCACCGAACATGTCGCCGGTGAGCACGAGTTCCATCGCGATGCGCTCCGGCAACTGCTGTTGCAGCCGCAACAATCCGCCAGCCGCGGCGCATAGCCCGCGCTTCACTTCGGGCAAACCGAACTGCGCGTTGTTCGCGGCCACGACGAGATCGCTCGCCAGCACGACTTCGAAACCGCCCGCGAGCGCATAGCCTTCGACCGCCGCAATGAGCGGCTTGTGCGGCGGCGCTTCAGTGAGCCCCGCAAAGCCGCGGCCCGGCAGGCTCGGCCGCTCGCCTTTGAGAAAACCCTTCAGGTCCATGCCCGCGCAAAACGTGCCGCCCGCGCCGGTGATGATGGCGAGCCGCAGATCGTCGCGCTGTTCCAGTTCGTCCAGCGCGGCGGCTATCGCTTCGGCCACCGCCTTCGTGCAGGCGTTGCGTGCCTCGGGACGGTTGATCGTGAGGATCTGGATGCCGTCGCGGAATTCGATCAGCAATTCGTCGCTCATGGTCGGCCTCACTCAGCGCGGCTGCATGCGAATCGCGCCGTCAAGGCGAATGGTCTCGCCGTTGAGCATCGGATTCTCGAGAATGTGCAGCGCAAGCGCGGCGAATTCGTCGGCTTCACCCAGACGCGGCGGAAACGGCACCATGCGACCGAGCGATTCGCGAATCTCCTCGGGCAGACGTGCGAGCAGCGGCGTGTCGAAGAGGCCTGGCGCGATCGTGCACACACGGATGCCCTTGCTCGCCAGATCGCGCGCGGCCACGAGCGTCATGCCGACCACGCCCGCCTTCGACGACGCGTACGGCACCTGCCCGATCTGCCCTTCGTAGGCCGCTACCGAAGCCGTGAGCACGCAAGCGCCGCGCTCGCCTCCCGCATCGGGCTCGTTGCGCGCCATCGCCGCCGCCGCGAGGCGCAGCGCGTTGAAGGTGCCGAAGAGATTCACGCGCACGACGTTTTCATAGGCTTCGAGCGAGCCCGGCGAGCCGTCCTTCTCGATCAGGCGCACTGCGCCGCCCCGGCCTGCGCAATGCACGAGCGAGCGCAGCGTGCCGCGCTTCGTAGCCGCCTCGAATACGGCGTTCATGTCATCCGCGCTCGTCACATCGGCGGGCACGAAGCTCGCGTGCGCGCCGAGTTCATCGGCCACCGCCGCGCCGCGCGAGCTGGCGAGGTCGGCGATCACGACCTGTGCACCTTTTGCCAGCAGCCGCTTCGCGCTCGCGAGACCCAGCCCCGAAGCGCCGCCCGTCACCACCGCTACCGTGCCGGCGAGTTTGTTCTGTTCGTCCATGTGTCGTTTCTCCTTCGTTGTTCGTGGTCGCGCTTTAGAGGCGTTCGATGAGGGTCGCGTTGGCCATGCCGCCCGCCTCGCACATCGTCTGCAGGCCGTAGCGGCCGCCGCTCACTTCGAGCGAATTGAGCATCGTGGTCATGAGGCGCGCACCCGAGGCGCCGAGCGGATGCCCAAGCGCGATCGCGCCGCCCGCCGGATTCAGCCGCGCCGCATCCGCGCCCAGCGCCTTCTGCCAGGCAAGCGGCACGGCGGCAAATGCCTCGTTCACTTCGAAATGCGAAATATCGTCGATCTTGAGGCCGCGCTTCTTCAGCAGACGTTGCGTGGCGGGAATCGGTGCGGTCAGCATCATCAGCGGATCGTCGCCGCAGACGTCGAACGCCACGATGCGCGCACGCGGCTTCAGTCCCAATTGCGCGGCCTTCTGCTCGCTCATGATGAGGAGCGCCGAGGCGCCATCGGAGATTTGCGAGGCGTTGCCCGCCGTGACGTTCCAGCGGATGCCCGGAAAGCGCGCCGCCAGTTCCGCGCTCTCGAACGAGGGCGCGAGGCCCGCGAGCCGCTCGACGGTCGTGCCGGCGCGGATGGTTTCGTCGAGGTCCACGCGACGCACGCCTTCGGGCCCTGGCACATCGATCGGCACGATCTCGCGCGCGAACTGGCCCGCGGCGCGCGCGGCGTCGGCGCGACGGTGCGACTCGGCCGAGTAGGCATCGAGCGCCTCGCGCGTGAGCGCCCACTTCTGCGCCACGAGATCGGCGCTCACGCCCTGCCCGACCATGCCTTCGGGATAGCGTGCGTGGTACAGCGCGCCGTACGGATCGCGGCCGATGCGCGAGGAGCCCATCGGGACGCGGCTCATCGACTCGACACCGCCGGCCACGACGATCTCGTTGACGCCCGCCATGATCGCCTGCGCCGCGAAATGGATCGCCTGCTGGCTCGACCCGCACTTGCGCTCGATGGTGGTGGACGGCACGTGCTGCGGAAAGCCCGCCGCGAGCCACGCGAGGCGCCCCGGCGTAGAGGCCTGCTCGCCCACCTGGCTCACGCAGCCGATCATCACGTCGTCCACGCTGCCGGGGTCGAGGTCGTTGCGCACGATCAGTTGCTGCAGGACCTGCGAAAGCAGATCCACAGGATGCAGGTCGACGAAAGCGCCGCCCGCCTTGGTCCGGCCCATCGGGCTGCGCACTGCGTCGACGATTACCGCGCTGTTGGTCATGGTTCTCTCATCGGTTGAAAGTGACGGGAAAATGAATCGCTTGACTCAAAATACACCTCACTGCCTCACTATTTCAATAGTGGTAAACATATTTCGGTACTCTTGGATCATTTTTATTGATTTATTGATCACGATCCGCAACACTATCTGGGTGACTTGATCCCCAGAGATCGAAAAAGGAGACATCAGCACGCGGCCGCGAGCGGCGCGGCATCAAGAAGGCGGAAAAATGAACCAGCCGTCTTAAAAAATTGTTCCGGCGTGCGGCAGAAAGCTAGAATCCGGGGTTTGCCGCGAGCCGCACCGGCGCGCCGCGCCCTTACCCCGACGAAGGACCCGACATGCACGATCAGGCCAACTCCCGCACCGACGACGCCGCCGACTCGCAGCTCGTGAGCGCGCTCGCGCGCGGCATCCGGATCCTGCAGTGCTTTTCGATGGGAGACGCGGAGCTGTCGGCGCGCGATCTGGTCGAGCGCACGGGGCTGCCCAAGCCCACGGCGCTGCGGCTCATCAACACGCTCGCGGAGTTCGGCTTGCTGCGCTATTCGGAGCGCATTTCGAAGTATGTGCTCGGCACGGAGATGCTGAGCCTCGCCGCCCCGGCGCTGGGCCGCATGACGATCCGGCAGATCGCGCGGCCGATGATGCAGGAGCTGGCCGACTACTGCCACGGCCAGGTGACGCTCGCGGTGGGCTACCGCCTGAACATGGCGTACGCCGAAGTGATTCAGGGCGATGGCAGCGCGGTGTATCGCTCGGAAACGGGCACGCGGCTCTCGCTTTCGCGCACGGCATCGGGCCGCGCGTATCTGTGGACCGTGCCGGGCGCCGAGCGCGAGCAGTACTTGCAGGAAACGCTAGCGCGCGACCCCGCCAAGGGCGAGTTGCTCGCGCAGCGCCTCGAGCTTGCGCAGCAGGAGTTGCGCGCGCACGGCTGCACGCTCTCGCATGGCGACATGCAGCGCGAGATCCATTCGGTGGCGATTCCGTTGTCCGCCCCGATCGACGACGAGTATTGGGTTTTTAGCTGTTCGATTGCAGTTTTCAACATCAGCGGCAACCAGCTGACCGACGACATCGCCCCTCGGCTGATGTCGCTCGTCAGGCGCGTGGAGGCAGCGCTCGGCAGCATGACTGGGGCCGCGCATGACATGGAGACGAGACCGTGGAGCGTGTCCGCGAACTAGCTGTAGCAGCACCCACGCGGGAAGCCCTGTGCTTCCCCGCACTCAACCAGATCATCACCTACCGGGAGCTGGACGAACGCGCGGACCGCATCGCGCACTGGCTCCTCGGCCTCGGCCTGCAACCCGGCGACGGCATCGCACTGCTGTTCGAGAATCACCCCGCGCTCGCCGTCATCGCCATCGGTGCCGAGCGCGCCGGCCTCTACTACACCCCCATCAGCATCCAGTTGAAAACACGCGAGGCCGCGCACGTCCTCAAGGACTGCGGCGCGCGCGTGCTGATCGTTTCGCAGGCCATGCACGAACTCGCGGCCGCGCTCGTGGCCGAAGGCGCCGCGCAGGGCGTCGCCTGCTTCGTTGCTGGCGCGGCTGAAACGCTGCCAGGCTTCGCCTCGCTCGAAGCGGCGCTAGCCGGGGTCGATGCGAGCGCGCCGTTGGCGCCACTTCCGCGCGGACGCGACTTTCTCTATTCATCGGGCACGACCGGCCTGCCCAAAGGTATCCGCAAGCCGCTCGTGCCGTTCGAGCAGCGCGACGCCGACGACACCGAAACCGCGGCATGGCGCAAGACGTTCGGATTCGACGCCGATTCCGTCTACCTGAGCACCGCGCCGCTCTACCACGCCGCGCCGCTGCGCTACCTCATGCGCATGCTGCACACGGGCGGCCGTGCCATCGTGCTGCAGAAGTTCGACGCCGAGGCCGCGCTCGACGCCATCGCGCGCTACCGCGTCACGCACAGCCAGTGGGTGCCGACGATGTTCATCCGCCTCCTGAATCTGCCCGGGACCACGCGCGCACTATACGACGTGAGCAGCTTGCGCGTGGCGATTCATGCCGCGGCGCCCTGCCCACCGCACATCAAGGAACAGATGATCGCGTGGTTCGGCCCGGTGATCTACGAGTACTACGCGGGCTCGGAAAGCGTGGGCCTCACGGCGATCGACTCCGGCGAATGGCTCGCGCATCGCGGGTCAGTGGGGCGCTCGAAATACGGACAGATCCATGTCGTCGATGATGAGGATCGCGAACTGCCTGTGGGCGAGATTGGCCGCGTGTTTTTTGAAGGCGGACCCGCTTTCGAGTACCACAACGATCCGGTGAAGACGCGCAGCGTCTACAACCGCCACGGGTGGGCGACCTACGGCGACATCGGCCATATCGATGCGGAAGGCTATTTGTATCTGAGCGACCGGCGCGTGGACCTCATCATCAGCGGCGGCGTGAACGTGTATCCGCAGGAGATCGAGAACGTGCTCGCCGAGCATCCCGCCGTGGCCGATGCCGCTGTGATCGGCGTGCCGCATCCCGAGTTTGGCGAGGCCGTGAAAGCAGTCGTGCAGCCGCGCGAGCGCGACGCCGCGAGCCCGCAGCTCGCCGAAGAGCTGATTGCGTTCTGTCGCGAGCGCCTTTCGCATATCAAGGTGCCGCGCTCGGTCGACTTCGAGGAGGCATTGCCGCGCCACGACAACGGCAAGCTGCTCCGGCGCCTTCTCAAGGAACGCTACCGCCAGCCTGCGGCTTGATACGGATAACGAAATAGCAAGAGACACTGGAGACACCCCAAATGCGCACTGTATTCCGTGACGATCACGAGATTTTCCGCGAACAGGCCCGGCGCTTTATCGAGCGCGAAATCGTGCCGTTCCATCATCAATGGGAACAAGAAGGCATCGTGCCGAAGTCGGTCTGGCGGCGAGCGGGCGAGGAAGGCCTGCTGTGCTGCACGATTCCCGAAGAGTACGGCGGTGGCGGCGGCGACTTTGGGCACGCGGCCATCATGATCGAGGAGCTGGCGCGCGTGAATGCGAGCGGCATCGGCTTTCCGCTGCATTCGGACATCGTCGCGCCGTATATCTTCGCGTACGGCACCGAGGCGCAAAAGCGCGAGTGGCTGCCGAAGCTCGCGCGCGGCGAGCATATCGGCGCCATCGCCATGACGGAGCCTGGCACCGGCAGCGATCTCAAGTCCGTGCGCACCGCCGCGCGCAAAGAGGGAGACCACTACGTCATCAACGGCCAGAAGACTTTCATCACGAACGGACAGAATGCGAGCCTCGTGGTGGTGGTCTGCAAGACTGCGCCCGAACTGGGCGGCAAGGGCGTCTCGCTGATCGTGGTCGAAGAGGGCACGCCCGGTTTCAGCAAGGGCCGCAAGCTCGACAAGATCGGCCTGCGCGCGCAAGACACGTCCGAGCTTTTCTTCGAGGATGTGCGCGTGCCCGTCACGCAGCGGCTTGGCGAAGAGAACCAGGGCTTTTCGTACCTCATGCGCGAACTGGCGCAGGAGCGGCTCGTGATCGCGGTGCGCGCTGCCGCGTCGATCGAGGGCATGCTCGAGCGCACGATCCGCTATACGCGCGATCGCAAGGTGTTCGGCCAGGCCATCTTCGATTTCCAGAATGCGCGCTTCAAGCTCGCGCATGCGCGCGCGAAGGCGGAGATGGTGCGCACCTATGTCGACCACTGCATTGCGCGGCACCTTCGGCGCGAGCTTTCGCCCGTGGATGCCGCCATGGCGAAGCTCAATGCCACCGAACTGCAGAACCAGTTGCTCGACGAATTCCTGCAGCTGCACGGCGGTTACGGCTACATGTCCGAGTATGTGGTGGGCACCGCATGGGTGGACGCGCGCGTGATGCGCATCTACGGCGGCACCGACGAGATCATGAAGGAAATCATCGCGCGCACGCTGTGAAGGCGCGTTAAACGGCACACCAGCAAGCAGGCAGGAAAGCACACATGATCAAGCCTCTGGAAGGCGTTACCGTCGTGGAATTCGCGGGGCTGGGCCCGGCGCCGTTCTGCGGCATGCTGCTCGCGCAAATGGGCGCACGCGTGATCTGCATCGGCCGCGAGGGTGCTCCCGCGCCGTCCGGACCGCTCGCGCGCGGGCGCGAATATGTTGCGCTCGACCTCAAGAGCCGCGACGACATGGCACGCGCACTCGATCTGATCGCGAGCGCCGATGCATTGATCGAAGGCTTTCGCCCAGGCGTGATGGAGCGGCTCGGGCTGGGCCCGCAAGTGTGCCGCGAGCGGCGCGCCTCGCTCGTCTACGGACGCATGACGGGCTGGGGGCAAACGGGGCCGCTCGCGCACACGGCGGGCCACGACATCAACTACATCGCGATCTCGGGGGCGCTGCATGCGGTGGGTCTCGCGGGCGGCGAGCCCGTGGTGCCGCTTAATCTGGTCGGCGACTTCGGCGGCGGAGGCATGCTGCTCGCGTTCGGCGTGGTGGCCGCCATTCTGCGCGCGCGTTCGACAGGCGAAGGCTGCGTGGTCGACGCCGCGATGACCGATGGCGCGGCCATGCTGATGAGCATGATGTACGGCTTCTACGCGGCGGGGCACTGGCAGGACGAGCGCGGCACGAATCTGCTCGACGGCGGCGCGCCCTTCTATCGCACCTATCGCTGCGCGGATAACCGCTATATCGCCGTGGGCTGCATCGAGCCGCAGTTCTACGCGGCGTTCATGAAAGGGATCGGCGCCGAAGACCTGCTCGAACTACCGCAGCGCGACCGGGCGCACTGGCCGCGCGTTCAGGAACGCATCGCCCAGACGGTCGCCACGCGCACGCGCGACGAATGGACCGCCTTGTTCGAAGGCAGCGATGCGTGCGTCACGCCGGTGCTGAGTCTTGCGGAGGCACCGCTCGATGCGCACAACACGGCGCGCGGCGCGTTCGCCCAGAACGGCGGCGCATGGCAGCCGCAATGCGCGCCGCGTTTCGTGGACTATGGCAACGAGGGCGGTTAGCCTCGCACCGCGCCCAGCGCTGCTTCGTCGTCGGCGAGCAGCGACAGCTGCCCGCTCGCCACGATATGGCTCAGCGGCGCCGGGCGGCCGAGCAGATAGCCCTGCACTTCGTCGCAGCCTTCGTCGGCGAGCAGCGTGAGCTGCGCCTCGGTTTCGATACCTTCGGCCAGCACCGGAATGCCGAGGCTCTTGCCGAGCGCGAGCACCGCGCGAATGATCGCGGTGGCCTGGCGGCTCGACTCGGCCTCGCTGATGAAAGACTGGTCGAGCTTGATCTTGTCGAAGGGGAACGAGCGCAGCGTGTCGAGCGACGAGTAGCCGGTGCCGAAGTCGTCCAGCGCGATATTCACGCCGATGGCCTTGATTCGCTGCAGCACGTCGAGCGAGCGCTCGCGGTCCGCGAAAATGGTCGTCTCGGTGAGTTCCAGTTCGAGCCGCTCGGGCGCGAGGCCGGTCTCGACCAGCACGGTCTCGACGAGCTTCGGCAGGTCCGCATGCGAGAACTGCACCGGAGAAAGATTCACAGCCACCTTGTAAGGCGGCGCCCACGAAACGGCTCGCGTGCACGCCTCGCGCAGCACCCAGGCGCCAATGCCGAGAATGAGGCCATTCTCTTCGGCGAGCGGAATGAATTCGGCGGGCGAGATGAAGCCAAGCCGCGGATGCTCCCAGCGCAGCAGCGCTTCATAGCCGCAAATTTCGCCGCTCGCGATCGAGGTCTGCACCTGGTAGTGCACGCTCAGCTGCCCGCGCGCGAGCGCCTCGCGCAAGTCGTGCGTGAGCGAGCGGCGCGCCCGCGCGATCTCGTCCATCGCCGGCTCGTAGAAGCACACCGACTGCGCCAGGTCCGCCTTCGCCCGGTACATGGCGAGGTCGGCGTTGTTGATGAGCACGGTCTTCGTGGTGGCGTCGTCGGGGTAGATGGCGACGCCAAGGCTCGCGCCCGAGAGCACTTCGGCGTCGTCGTAGCGCACCGGCCGGTACAGCGCGGTTTCGAGGCGCGAGAGCAGATCGCCGAGTTCCTCGCGCGAGGCGAAGCGCGTGAGCGCCACAAACTCGTCGCCGCCCACGCGCGCAACGAACTCGCCTTCGCGCATCAGGCTCGAAAGACGCCGCGCAAGAATGCGCAGCACTTCGTCGCCGGCGTGATGGCCGTGCAGGTCGTTGATTTCCTTGAAGCGGTTCAGGTCGATGCCGATGAGCGCCAGCTTGCGCGTGTCCTGCGTGCGCGCCAGTTCGGCGTCGATGCGTGCGTTGAAGCTCGCGCGATTGGGCAGGCCGGTGAGCATGTCGCTCATCGCCATCGTGCGCAGATGCTCGACGGATTCGGCGCGCACGCTGTCGTCGAGCAGAAAGCTCACGCAGCCCGCGCCCGCGATCACGAGCGCCATGCATGCGACGGCGAGCGCGAGCGCATGCAGCGCGGCGGGATTCGAAAAGTGTCCGTCGATCGGCATCGGGACGACCTCGAACGCAGACATGCCGGTGAAGTGCAGCGCGGCGATGGCGAGGGCGAGCACGCCCGCTACGAGGCGCGCGGACGCATCGCCGCTTGCCCGCGCGCCGGCCGCGTTCTCCTGCAGGCGCTTCGCGGCGACGCCGGCAAGATGCAGCGCAAGGCCGCTGATCGTGACTGCGAACACGATCGACAAGGCGATCCCGACGCGATTCCAGACCACGATGCCTTCCACGCGATACGCGAGCATGCCCGCGTAGTGCATGAGCGCGACCGCCAGCCCGACGATTGCGCCGCCTAGCGCGGGCGCCGCGCGCGTAAGACGGTTCGCGGCCTGACTCGTCGCTAGCAGGAATCCCGCGAAGCTGCCCACCAGCGCGATGAGCAGCGACGTGATGGTCAGCACGGGGTCGAAGGCGATCGGCACGCCCGGTTCGAAGCCGAGCATGGCGACGAAATGCGTGCACCAGATATCGGCGGCGGCAACGACGGCCGCAATGAACGACCAGCCCATGCGCTGCAGCGATCGCGTGGCGAACGAGCGCAGGACAAGCCGTGCCGTGACCCAAGAGCCCGCGGCGCAGATCAGCAGCGCGACGACGACGAGCCACAGATTGTGTTTGTAGACGATGCAGCCCACCACGCTCATCATGGGAAGATCTCCTTGTTCACCACTCGTTCACCCCGGGCGTTGCACGACATTATCACGACAATGCGACGAGGCCGAGCACCTCTCGCAGCTTCGCGCTCGTCGCGTGCAGCGACGACGACGCGGCGGCTGCTTCGTTCACCAAAGCGGCGTTGCGGCGCGTGGTGTCGTCCATCTGCGCGACCATGGCGTTGACTTGCTCGATGCCCTGCGCCTGCTCGTGGCTCGACGCCGTGATCTCGCCCATGATGTCGGCCGCGCGGCCAATGCTGCGCACCACGCCTTCCATCGCGGCGCGCGCCTCGCCGGCGAGCTGCGTGCCCGCGCCGACTTCGTTCGCCGAGTTCTCCACGAGCTGCTGGATCTCGCGCGCGGCGGCCGCGGCGCGCTGCGCGAGGCTGCGCACTTCGCCGGCGACCACGGCGAAGCCGCGTCCCTGCTCGCCCGCACGAGCGGCTTCCACGGCCGCGTTGAGAGCGAGAATGTTGGTCTGAAACGCAATGCCCTCGATCACATCGACGATCTCGAAGATGCGCCTGGCCGAGCTTTCGATGGCACCCATCGTCGTGGTCATGCGCGCGACGACGTCGTCGCCAGCCTGCGCGACCGTCGACGCTTCGCGGGCGAAAGCGCTCGCCTCGCGCGCATGCTCCGCACTTGCCTTGACCGTGCGCGTGAAGACGTCCATCGACGCGACCGTCTCTTCCAGGCTGCCCGCCTGGTGTTCGGTGCGCGCGCTGAGATTCGCGTTGCCTTCCGCGATTTCGAGCGCGGCCTGCTCCACGTGCGCCGTGCTCGTGCTCACCTCCTGCATGGCGCGCGCCATCTGGGCAATCGCCCCCTTGAGCGCAACCGCCGTGGGCGCGCTCGCCGGAATGCCGTCCACCGCGAGGCACACCTCGCGCTCGCGCACCACGCTGCGCACGATGTCCGACAGCTCCGCCGCCTCGATGGCCGCCACGCGTAGACGATGCGCGAGCACGATCTCGACGGCCGTTTGCGCAACCACGTAGGCGGCATGCAGCAGCACGCGCGGCAAGTTCGCCTCGCGCGTGCAGTACACGGCGAAGTTGAGCGCCTGCAGCCGGTCGAACGCGAGGTGATGCACCGCGAAGAATCCCGCGGCGAGCACGATCGGACGCCAGTCGCGATAGACGAGCAACAGGCCCAGCAGCACGAACACGCCGAAATGGAATTCGGTGACGCCATGCGCCGCCTGGATATGCAGCGCGACGAGCGCGGCATTGGCGAGCGTGAGCACGACGCGCGAAAGCGCGGTGCCGCGCGCGCAGAAAAACACGAAGCTGCCGGCGCCGAGGAACAGCGCGGCGCCCACGAGCGCGAGTTGCGGTTCGTAATAGATGAAGCCGATCAGTACCGCCGCGATAGCGGAGAGAACGAGCGTGGAATACATGACCGCGTCGGCGGCGCGCGCGACGTCATCGAGCGCGCGAATGGCCACGCGTGGTTGCGAGCCGGACGGTCGAAGCGACTGCGCGCGACCCAGCGAATCTGCCAGCATGAACGACACTTGAATGAGGAAAAAAAGTTGCAGGTAGGCGTTAATGCGGCGGCGGCTGGTGGACCTTGATGCGCCTGATTGAATTCGGCTGCAAAAAGAGCCGCCGTAAAGGCGTCGGCGCGACTCGTTTGCGGGCTCGACGGAAGTGTCTGAATTTTTGTGTGCAAGGCAGATAAAAACCTGCCGTCTGGCAGGTCATCAATTGCATTCTACAAATGATTCCTGGTGAAGCGATCCTCGTAGAGGATCGCGAACTGGTTCATCGCGGCTTTCCAGTCATGTGCGGCACGGCTCCAGTCAGCCGTGATATTGCGCAAGGCCAGCCACAGCAGTTTGGTCGCGGCCTCGTCCGTGGGGAAGTGCCCACGCGTCTTGACGATCTTGCGTAGCTGGGCGTTCACGCTTTCAATGGCGTTGGTCGTGTAGATCACTTTGCG
>NZ_SMOD01000028.1 GCF_004353905.1 Paraburkholderia guartelaensis
CGCGTGTTGTGCCTGAAACAACACAACCCCAATTCAGCAACACCTCTTTACGCTTCTTCCCGATTGGCTGTGGCGCCAGGTCCAAAAGACCCGATGCGACGCAGCAACCCGTCATGCCTGATGACCATAGCGAGCTGGTCCCACCCCTTCCCATCCCGAACAGGACCGTGAAACAGCTCCACGCCGATGATAGTGCGGATTGCCCGTGTGAAAGTAGGTAATCGTCAGGCTCCTTATGCAGTACGTCCAGAACCCCGGTGTCTCCGAAAGAGCACCGGGGTTCTGGCGTTTACGCTTCAGAAAGAACGATCATTTTCTGCGGCCTGATTTATTCGCGGTCGATAGCGAAAATCTCCAAATCGGTTTAAATAGCATTTCGTGCATGCGTCAATACGCCTCAGAAATCGCGCAAATAAAAATCTAATTCGCATTAAATTGCAGCTTTCCTAAAGTTTCTCCCTATTCCGGCCGATACACGCGTGTGTAGTCATTAACTACAAACTAAAGATCACACGCTACACCAATAAAAACCGGGGAGCTTCTGCGCATGCGCTCGCGTGCGGGAAGCGAGAAACATGCACGACCGATGGAATGACTTGCGCGCGCAGCGACGCACTGCGCCCTCTATCTCCGCCGCAACGACGCTTGCGGGGACGCCCTGCGTGCTCAGCGTGCACGCCGCCGCCGTCTGGCTCCGCATCTCGCCGATCTCCCTTGTCCAGCCGTTTCTGTCCTGACAACAAGGAGAATTCATGAAGTCGTCCAAAACGTGGGGTGCGGTTCTCGCCGCCGCCACCATCGCGGCCCTTAGCGGTTGCGCGACGGAATCGTCGCGTTCGCTGCCCGTGCCGCCTGTCACCAGCGCGCAGCGCCCGCCCGTCGGCAAGCCGGTGCAGATCGCAGTCGGCAAGTTCGACAATCGCTCGAGCTACATGCGCGGCATCTTCTCCGACGGCATCGACCGGCTCGGCGGGCAGGCCAAGACCATCCTGATCACGTCGATGCAGCAAAGCGGCCGCTTCAGCGTGCTCGATCGCGACAACCTCGACGAGATCCGCCAGGAAGCGGGCTTTACCAAGAAAGCCCAGGCGATCAAGGGCGCCAACTATGTCATTACCGGCGACGTCACTGAGTTCGGTCGCAAGGAAGTCGGCGATCACCAACTGTTCGGCATTCTCGGCAGCGGCAAGAACCAGATCGCCTACGCGAAGGTGAGCATCAACGTTGTCGACACCACGACTTCGGAAGTCGTCGCATCGGCGCAGGGCGCGGGCGAGTACAGCCTTTCGAACCGCGAGATCATCGGCTTTGGCGGCACCGCGAGCTACGACTCGACGCTCAATGGCAAGGTGCTCGAGCTCGCGATCCAGGAAGCAGTCAACCATCTGGCCGACCAGGTCGACGCCGGCGCGCTGCGCGCCGCGCACTGACCGCCCACGTCGTCCGCGCTTCACGCTGAATCAGAACAACTACTCATACGGGGTTTTCATGAAATACATCGGCACGCTTCGGGGACTCTGCCTGCCCATCACGGCGGCAACGCTGCTGCTCGCAGGCTGCGCGAACACCACGCCGCCGCTCTACCAGTGGAGCGGCTATCAGCCCGAGGTCTACGACTATTTGAAGGGTGAGAAGGCGCCGCAGCAACAGATCGATGCGCTCGAGAAGTCGCTGCAGGAGATCCGTGCGAAGGGCAACACGCCGCCGCCCGGATTCCATGCACAACTGGGCATGCTCTACGCGAACGTCGGCAACGACACGCAAGCCATGCAGGAATTCGATGCCGAGAAGCACCTCTTCCCGGAGTCGTCGACCTATATGGACTTCCTCATGAAGAAACCGAAACAACAATAAGCGAGCGTACCGATATGTCCAGATTTTCCACTCTCAAGCTCTGGCTGGCTCTGTCCGCGCTCGCATTGCTGGCCGCCTGTGCACAGCCGGTCAAGCACGCGGATTACACGGCGTTCAAGAATGCGCGCCCGCGCTCGATCCTCGTACTGCCGCCCGACAATGCGACGACGGATGTGAATGCGTCGAACAGCATGCTCTCCCAGATGACGATGCCGCTCGCCGAGGCGGGCTACTACGTGATTCCGGTCGCGGTCATGGAGGAGACGTTCAAGCAGAATGGACTGACGACGGCAGGCGACATCCAGCAGACCCCGCCGGAGAAGTTGCGCGAGATCTTTGGCGCCGATGCGGTGGTGTACTCGAAGATCACGCAATTCGGGACGCAATACCGTGTGATCGACAGCGCGACGGTGGTGACGGCGACGGCGAAACTCGTCGATCTGAAAACCGGCAAGGTGCTGTGGCAAGGCGCGGCAAGCGCCAGCAGCAACGAAGGCAACAACAGCAGTGGCGGCGGCCTGATTGGCATGCTGGTGGTGGCGGCAATCAAGCAGGTCGCGAATTCGCTGACCGACAAGAGCCACGATATCGCCGGTGTCACGAGCTATCGTCTGTTGCACGCGGGGCCGCCGACGGGCCTGCTCTACGGTCCGCACTCGCCGAAATACGGCACGGACTGACCGGCGCTCGCGTCGCATAAAGAAAAAGCCCGTCACCGGAAGGTGACGGGCTTTTTTCAATCCAGCTCCAGAGAGCGCAGCAATAAATCCGCTTAGCGCTCCAGGAACGGACG
The DNA here is from genome assembly GCF_004353905.1 of Paraburkholderia guartelaensis. GTDB lineage: Bacteria > Pseudomonadota > Gammaproteobacteria > Burkholderiales > Burkholderiaceae > Paraburkholderia > Paraburkholderia guartelaensis. The sequence goes on from NZ_SMOD01000028.1 coordinate 2,648, forward strand.
CAGCTTGTCCGCGCGGCTCGGGTGCATCAGCTTGCGCATCGCCTTGCTTTCGATCTGGCGGATACGCTCACGCGTCACGTCGAACTGCTTGCCCACTTCTTCGAGCGTGTGGTCCGAAGTCGTGTCGATGCCATAGCGCATGCGCAGCACCTTCGCTTCACGCGGCGAGAGCGCCTTGAGCGCCTCGTCGATCGCAGCGCGCATGTTCGCGTGGATCGCGGCGTCGGCCGGCGAAGCCGAACCTGCGTCCTCGATCATGTCGCCGAGCGTCGCGTCGCCGTCGTCGCCCACCGGGCTTTCGAGCGAGACCGGTTGCTTGGCGATCTTCAGGATGCCGCGCACCTTCTCTTCGGTCATGCCCATACGCGCGGCGAGGTCCGCCGGATGCGCTTCCATGCCCGTTTGCTGCAGGATCTCGCGCGAAATGCGGTTGAGCTTGTTGATCGTTTCGATCATGTGCACCGGCACGCGGATCGTGCGCGCCTGGTCGGCGAGCGCGCGCGTCACGGCCTGACGCACCCACCACGTCGCGTACGTCGAGAACTTCCAGCCGCGGCGATACTCGAACTTGTCCACCGCCTTCATCAGGCCGATGTTGCCTTCCTGGATCAGGTCGAGGAACTGCATGCCGCGGTTCACGTACTTCTTCGCGATCGAAATCACGAGACGCAGGTTGGCCTTGACCATTTCGCCCTTCGCCTGACGCATCTTCGATTCGGCGACGGTCATGCGGCGATTGATCGCCTTGATCTGCTGCAGCGACAGCGATGCAGCCGATTCGATCTCGGCGAGCTTGCGCTGCTCTGCCTGGATAGCCGGCAGGCTGCGCTCGATCGCGGGACCGTACTTGCTCGACGCGGCTGCGGCGCGCACGCCCCAGTCCAGATCGGTCTCGTGGCCCGGGAACTGCTCGACGAAGGCTTCGCGCGGCATGCCGCAGCGATCGACGACGATGGAGAGCACATTACGCTCGATCGCGCGAATCTGCGCGACCTGATCGTGCAGCAGCGAGCACAGGCGGTCGATCGTGCGGGCCGTGAAGCGGATCGGCGCGAGTTCCGTCTGGATGTCGGCGCAGATCTTCATTTCCGAGGCCGAAGCGCGCGCATTGGCGTCCGTCGTGCAGGCCATCTGTTCGAACAGCGTGCGAACGCGCGCGAAGATCGCGAGGCTGTCTGCCTTCAGCTGCGCGAGCAGGGCTTCGTTCGCCTTGCTGTTGTCGGCGTCGCTGTCTTCGTCGTCGCTCGAGTCGTCCGATTCTTCATCGTCGGAGGCTTGTGCGTCGACCTCTTCGCCAGCGTCGGCTTCGGCCGCGGCAGGTTCCTGCGCGGCTTCGTCGCTGCCGATGCCGTCGACGAGCTCGTCGATGCGCATTTCTTCAGCCGCGACGCGGTCGGCGTCGGCAAGGATGGTCGCGACGATCGACGGGCATGCCGCGATCGCCTGGATCATTTCCTGGAGGCCGTCTTCGATGCGCTTGGCCACTTCGATTTCGCCGGCGCGCGTGAGCAGCTCGCTCGAGCCCATTTCGCGCATATACATGCGCACGGGGTCGGTCGTACGGCCGAATTCGGAGTCGACGGTCGAGAGCGCGACTTCGACTTCTTCGTCGGCTTCGTCGTCGGCCTGCTGGTCGGCGCGGGAATCTTCGTTCAGGAGCAGCGTGTCGGCGTCGGGCGCCTGCTCGTACACCTGCACGCCCATGTCATTGAACGTGGCGACAATGGTTTCCAGCGCGGCCGTCTGCGCGAAGTTGTCGGGCAGATGGTCGTTGATGTCGGCGTGGGTCAGATAACCGCGTTCACGGCCGAGCTTGATGAGCGCCCGCATTTGATGCTGGCGCTTTTCGAGTTGCGAGCCTGCGTCGATGGGCGTCGTATCGCCGGTCTTGTCTTTGGACGAGCGGCGTGCGGGGCGGGCAGACGAGGTCAGCGCGTCGTCCCGGTCATGGCTTGTCAATACATTCTCCTCGAAGGGATAGCCCGACAAGGGCAAAAAGGGTCACGCGCCAGCGGCGTGGCGTCCTGGCGATGACGAAATGCAGGGGAGTGGGCGGGTGCGCATGCCGGTCCCGCCAAGCGAGCGCCAAACGTCTGAAGACGTGGCAGCCTGGATTTTCGTGCAATGCAGAAAGACCGCGTATGGTAGTGCGTTACGGCATGCGAGGCAACCCGAATCGTCGTGTTTGCGGCACATTGTCCGCCTTTAGGGTCGTACCGCTCGATAGCGCTCCACCTTACATATTTCCTACATGAGTCCCTTAGACCAATTTTCAAGTGAGAAGTTCACGTTTTTGTCACTCGCCTGGCCTATGGCACGTTGTTATTCCCGGCGAATTCCCCGTTGTCCGATCGCCATGCGTGGCAGCGCTCACGCGCGAATCGCGACAATACGTTGAACGCGTTTGCCGGAGGACCGGTTGACCGCCTCCTCGTTGAGCGCGATGGTCGTGCCCTCGAGCGCGCCGGTGACCAGCGCCGGGTCGAACGCACTATATAGACGTCCCGCCGGATCGCGCGCGCTGTCGCTGTCGGTCACGCGCCAGCTCAGATAGAGCACGCCGCCGGGCGTGAGCAGTTCGACGAGGCGGCGGCAGGCCGGGCCGATCTGCGCGACAGGTAAATGCATGATCACGGTCTCGCAGAGGACGTTGTCAAAGCTCGCCGCGGGCACATCCTCCAGCTCGGGTAACGTGGCGAGACCGAAGGCGTATTGCGGGTGGTCAGCGGCGGCCTTTGCGATCAGACCCTCCGACGCGTCGTATCCCACCGTCGGGTAACCATGCGCGTTCAGCCACGCGACGTCGCGGCCCGACCCGCACCCAATGTCCACCGTCCTTCCCTGGGGCCGGAAATACTGCATGAGACGCGCATAGAGGTCGTCGGGCGCAGGCTGGCTCGCCCATTCGGCTGCATAGCTTGCGGCGCCACTCGTGTACGTCTCGATCGTCATGGAGTCCATATGGGGCTCGCGGTTCCTGTGACAAGAGGAAAGGACGCTTCGAGACTAGCCGATCGACGCGACGACAGGCAGTCGTGTTGCGATACCGGTATGGCCGCTGCCACGCTCGCCTGTGGCAAAGCACGCGACGTACGCAGCGTCAGGGGGGCAATTCGTCGTACTGGGGCAGCGAGTCGGCGATCTCGTACCACGGCGCTTTCGAGCGGACGAAGATATGGCCGGTGGGCCGGATGTCCGGCGGATCGGTCAGCGTGCCGAGCGTAACGTGCACATACGCCCCTTCGCGCACGACTGAATAGAGCAGCGAGCCGCAGCGGCCGCAATGCACGTCGTGGGCGGCCTGCGGATCGCCATAGACCATCGTCTGCCCTTCGCCCTCGGTGAGGCGCAGCGCCTCGCTTTCGATGCCCGCAAACGGTTTGAACGCGGAACCCGTGGCGCGGCGGCACTGCGAGCAGTGGCAATTGAACGCGTAGCTGAATGTATTCGCTACCGCATAGCGCACGGCGCCACAAAGGCACTGGCCGCGCAACGTGGCGGGAGCATTCGTGTGAGTGTGGGCAGTGTCGGCGGTCATGATGGACGCGGTGCTCTGGTGGCAAGTGTTGAACATTGCGAACGGGCGGCTGCGTGTGTGCCCTCACATCATACGTTTGAGTTACCCGCGGCGCAGGAAAACGCAAAGGTCACCACATATGGGGATTTGGCGGCCAGCCATGGCCTCCGCACGGTTTGGGACGCCCCTGTAACCCCGAAATGCGACGCTAATCTCCCATGGGCGGTTACCTTTAGCGCCCTCGCGCACAACGCACCGCCTGGCCCTCCCACCGAATCTACGCGGCCCTCTCCTTCAGTTCCTTCAATCCCTTGATGACGACGAGCAGCGCGCGGCCGTGCTCTTCCGAGCCGTCCCACGCCTCGACGATCGCATTGCGCAGCAATTCGTTATAGGCGGCCGCGTGCCGGCTGGACGGCGGCGCCTTCACACCATAGAAACTGCATAGCTTATTGAATGATGCGCTCCGGCGTACCCGCCGCCCGTTCGACGTGCGAAGACGCGAGACAGTAGGCTGGCTAACCCCGGAAAGCCGCGCAATTTCGCTGGCAGAGCGTGAATCGTCCGATAACCGCCGCAGCAGTTCCTGCACCGGAAAATAAGTATCTGGGGCTTCCATGTCATGCATTATACCTATACAGTAACGGTTATTGAATTGCCCGCCAAAATCGGCGGGCGGCTGCATTCCGAGGAAGTCGATGGCACTAAAACACCTACCGCCCACGTTTTGCTGGTCCCGTATCGGGCCAGAGGCCGGCGTTGATCTCCCCACACTGATCCTGCGTAAGGAGTGGGAGCGGCGGCAGGGCGGCGGGCGCTTCCTGTGGGGCATCGGCCAGTCGCTCGGCAACAGCGCTCAAATCGCCGCGCTGCGCACGGGCTCGCTTCTCGCCCTGTTCTCGCCGGCGGCAAGCCGCCCGCGCGCGATGCAAGACAAGCGCGGCAAGCGTGCCGGCGTGGTCGTCTGGAATGCGTGGGTCGATGCGAGCGGCCAGGTGCGCCAGCTTCCGCAGCACGTGTTCGTCACGAGCAGCGCCACGCTGCCCTCGGGCGCCGCACGCGAGCATCACTACGCGCTCGTGTGCGTCTCGCCAACCGAACTCAGTGTCGGCAGCTCACTGCGCGTGGTTCCGGAGCGGCTGCGTAGCGTGAGCACGGCGAAGCCGCCAGGCCGCTCGCAGGGCACGGTCGTGGTGGATTGCGTCGAGCGCATGGCGGAGGCGGGCGGCAAGAGCCATCCGCTCGTGTTCACGGCGGAGCTGGAGGCGCCGTACTTCGTGCGGCTCACGCAGCCCACGCTCGTCAAGGCGCGCGATCTCGCGGCAATTCACGAGGCGTCGCGCATGGGCGACTTCGACACCTACGCAGATCTCACCAAACGCGTGCGCAGCGCGGCCTGCGCGCAGCAGGCGCGCGGCGTTACGCGCGATCTCTTCGACGTGCCGCCTGCCGAACACACAGCGTCTTCACGGCTTGGCGGCGCAAGAACGCGCCATGTCTCCCGGGCGGGAGACTGGACGCAGCTCACGATGGAACTCTTCCATGGCGATTCACATCCGTTCACAAGAAGCCGAGGCCGCGCAACGCTTTTTTGAGGCGAGCCGCAACGTCGACCGGGCATTTCGCGCTTTGCGTGCCGAGGCTTACGACGACATGGCCGCGCCGCTCGCCTATGGCGCCGCGCAATCACGGCTCGATAACGCGCTCGACGAACTGGCGCGTGCGGAGGCCTTGTTCGATTCGTTGACTGAAGTACAGGCGCGCCAGACCAGGGATCATAAGGATCACTGAGGAACTGGCGCGATGACCCGCGAAGCGGCACGCACCGGCACGGGCCCGACTACGCTGGTCGCCGTCGAGCAAAAGCTGCCGCGCGCGGAGCGTATCGTCGACGATGCGCTTGCCGCCGCTTTTCTGCCGGTCGCGGCGCGAGCGTTTCTGGCCTGCTGCGGCCCGCGTACCGCACGCTGGATGATGCAGGCGACGGAGCGGAAGTATCCCGGCCTCTGGGGCGGCATGCTGTGCCGCAAGCGCTATATCGACGAGGCGCTGCAGGACGCGTCGCCGCATGTAGGGGCGCTCGTCAACCTGGGCGCGGGCTTCGATACGCGTGCTTTCCGGCCAGGGCCTGGCCCGGCACTGCCCGCATGGGAGCTGGACCAGCCCGTGAACATCGAGGCGAAGCGGCGGCGGGTAGCGGCGCGCTTTGGCAGCGTGCCCGTGCATGTCAAACTCGTGCCCATCGACTTCGAGCGCGAGCCCATCGCGGCGGCGCTTGCGAAGCAGGGCTATGAGCGCACGCGGCGCACGTTTTTCATCTGGGAAGGCGTCACGCAGTATCTCGACGAGGCGAGCGTGCGCGCGACACTCGAATTTCTTTCGACTGCCGCGCCGGGCAGCCGGCTCGCGCTGACCTACGTGCGCCACGACTTTCTCGAAGGCCGCGAGCTTTTCGGCGCGCCTGCCATGTATCGGCGCTTCGTGGAGCAGCAGCGGATCTGGCGCTTCGGCCTCGATCCGCAGGCGCTGTCCGCTTTTCTCGCGCCCTACGGCTGGCGCGTGCTCGACCATCCCGAACCCGAAGCATTCGAACGGCGCTATATCGCGCCCACGGGCCGCTTGCTGACCTGCATGCCGATGGAGCGCTGCGTGCTCGCGCAACGCGTAGCGCCCAGCGGACCCTGATCGTGCCGCAAAGGCGAGTTCTCGTGAACTCAGCCTTTCTCCCCTTCCACCGGCAACTCCAGCACGGCTGCCACGAGCGGCCAGCGCTTCGCGGCCGCCTGCCAGGCGTCTTCGGCTTGTACGTCGAGATAGCGGTCGCGGTCCACGCCCTCGACGAGGCGCGCGAGCGCGTCGATATCGCTCGGTAGCGCGGGACCACTGCGCGAACGCCGGCCGGACCCCCACAAGCGCATCGCCATTACTTGCCCTCCACCCACACGCCGTCCGGCGTATGGATCACATAGCCGGTTGGCGTCGTCATCGTCACCGTGCCTTCGTTTTCGCCGACCATGCGTGTCTGCGGCAGGTTGTTCGCATACTGCGCGAGCGGCGGCGCGCCGGTGGCGAACGGGCTGTGCGCCACGAGATTCGAAAGCAGTTGGGCGAGCGCGAGATAGCTCGTGGGCGTGTCGATCGTCGTCACGCCGCCGGTGTGCTCGCTGCCGGCCGGCAGACCCACCACCTTCACGCCCACCGGCACGTGGACGATGTTCGGCGTGGGGATCTCGCGCATGCCGGCAATCTGGTTCTCTTCGCCCTGCAGCGCAGCGCCGTGTTCGGGTACGAAAACGATCACGGCCTTGCGGCCCGACTGCGCGACGAGATCGATCAGCTTGTCGACGTCTCCGAGCAGCCGTTGCAGGCGAATCGGGTAGGACTGCAGGCTCGTGAGCTTGTCGTTCGGCGCAGGCAGCCGGTTGCCGTCGTGCATCGAGACCGTGTTGTAGTAGAGCGCGACTGGGCCGCCGCCAGCGGCAATGCGCTGCTTGTACCAGCGCGAAAGCACGTCGTAGTCGTCGGCCAGCGCGGAACCGTCGAACTCCTTCATGAACTCCGGGAAGCCTTCGTTCGCGGGGATCGTCACGCCCGGCACGCCGATTTCGTTGATCACCGTGCTGCGGAAATTGTCGAAGCGGCCGTTATGGTTGAGCAGCGCGTTCGGCTTGTAGCCGGCCTGCGCGAGCTGCACGAACAGGTGGCACTCGGGCGGCGCGGGGTCGTAGAGCGCCTTGTGCGGCTCCTGCCCGCAGCTCGCGCGCAGCACGCGGATCGCAGCGGGCCCGCTATAGCTGGCGCCCGAGCTGAAGTTATGGAAGATGTAGTCGAAGCGCGAGAAGAGCGGGTTGTTGCGCATCTTCACGACATCCATGTCGTTCCACGAGAGCGAGCAGATGTGCACCATGATGATGTCGAACTGCGCGTTCGCATCGGTGGTGAGCGGCGTGAAACTGACATGCCGACCTTCCTCGTTGGCCCGGAACGCCGCGAGCTGCTGGTCGTAGCTGCCCGACTGCTCGTCGCGCTTCTTGCCGGTGCCGCCGTCCTCGTCGCCGTTGCTCGCAAGCGAAGCATTGGCGGTGGCGTTTGCCACGAACGAGCCCACGCCCTGCCAGACCGGCATGACGACGAGCGCGATCAGCACGAGCGTCGTCATGCGCACCCAGCGATTGATGAGGAAGTAGAGCAGCACGGCGATCACTGCCGTCACGAGCATCGAAAGTGAAATCACGCGTCGCGTGAGTTCGAACATGTACGAGGGCGTGAAGGTGAGGAGCACGGGGATCTGCGAGATCGCCCGGCCGATGTCGGGCATGCTCGACTCGTGGTACGCAATGGAGATGCCCACGATCACGGCGATCACATCGCGCGCGATACGCAGCCACCGCTTGTGCAGCGGCACGAGCAGCAGGACGACGAAGGCGAAGTTCATCCACCACTCAGGCTTGAGCGTGCCGACCGAGTAGAGGTACAGCTTGGCGAGGAAGTAGAGATTCCAGAGACCCATAGTGTTTCGCGTTCCAGGGGGTAGCGGCTGTTCCGGTTATCAGGGCTGGCGGACCTGTCCGGCCCGGCGTCGCGTGAAGAAGTTTTCCAGCGCGTCGAAGAACGCGTCGATGAGGCGCATGTAGCCTTGCCAGCTCAACTCGATCAGCTGAATGAGGCCGTGCAGCGGCGCGTCGGAGGGCGGCACGTCCTCCCATTCGAGCCAGGCATCGGCACGGCCGAACGTGCATTCCACGAGTTTGCGTTCCGTCTCCACCGTCATGCCGACGAAGCGCACGCCGAGGCGCCGGTCGGCGAGACGCGCGACCACGGCGGGGAAGTCATGCTCCAGCACGCCGCGCGCGAGCGTCACGTTGATGCGCTCGCCGGGCTCGAGCTTCGCTACGGCGTCGGCGGGCAGCATGAGGCCGAGGCCGCCCATCGAATAGTTCTCGGTCTTGCAGGCGAGCGTGCGGCCGTCGGGCAGCGTGAGCATGGCGGGCACGCGCAGCGGAATGCGGTGCGCCACGCGCACCTGCTTCGCTTCTTTGGCCACGCCGAGCGCGAGCCCGAGAATGGTGAGATTCACGCCGGCCCAGAAGAGGTTCATGAATACGGTGGCGGGCTCCTCGGACCGCCAGATCGTGAGGCGGCCGATGCCGGCGAGCACCGAGCACACGTTGATCGCGAGCAGCACGAGATAGGGCTTGGAGATCGTCCAGTCGAGATACTCGTGCTCGATATGGCCGCCTTTCGAGGTCACGTTGAACTTGCCGAGCTTCGGATTGATGAGCGCCATGGTGGTGGGCAGCACGATGTACCACGCGAGCACGGACTCATACGCTTCGGCCCAGAACGAGTGCCGGTAGCGTCCCTGGATGCGCGAGTTGGCAATCGCGGCAATCACCAGATACGGCACCACGTAAGCGAGGATCACGGGCGCGGGCGTGTTGATGACATGCAGTCCGAAATACAGGTACGCGCCGGGCATTACGAGGAAGATGAGCCGCGGGAAGCCGTAAAAGAAGTGCAGCATGGCGTTGCTGTAGCACATGCGCTGGAAGAACGAGAGCCCCTTGCCGATCCACGGATTGTCGACGCGGAAGATCTGCGTCATGCCGCGTGCCCAGCGAATGCGCTGGCCGATGTGGTCGGCGAGGCTGTCGGTGGCGAGACCCGCCGCCTGCACGGTGCGCAGATAGGCCGACGTATAGCCGTGGCGATGCAGCCGCAGTGAGGTGTGGGCATCCTCGGTCACGGTCTCGGTCGCGATGCCGCCAATGTGCTCGAGCGCCGAGCGCTTGATGACCGCGCACGAGCCGCAGAAGAACGTGGCGTCCCAGAAATCGTTGCCGTCCTGGATCAACCCGTAGAACAGGCTGCCTTCATTGGGCACGCGGTGGAACGTGTCGAAGTTGCGCTCGAACGGATCGGGCGAGAAGAAGTGGTGCGGCGTCTGCACCATCGCGCATTTTTTATCGGCGAGAAAGACGCCGATGGTCGTTTGCAGGAAGGAGCGCGTGGGGATGTGGTCGCAGTCGAAAATCGCGATGTACTCGCCCTGCGTGAGCGGCATCGCGTGATTGATGTTGCCGGCCTTCGCATGCGTATGTTCGTCGCGGCGCAGGTAGCCCACGCCCACCTCGCGCGCGAAGTCGCGGAATTCGTCGCGGTCGCCGTCGTCGAGAATGTAGACGCGCAGCTTGTCGCGCGGCCAGTCGATCGAGCTTGCCGCGAACACGGTTGGCCGCACCACCGAAAGCGGCTCGTTGTAGGTCGGAATGTAGAGGTCGACGGTCGGCCAGTCGGCGGGGTCGTCGGGCAGCGGCTGCGGCTTGCGGCGCAGCGGCCAGGCGGTCTGCACGTAGCCGAAGATCAGCACGATCCACGTGTAAAGCTCGGCCGCATAGAGGATGTAGCCGACGATGGCCTCGGCAGGGCTCGAAAGATGCAGCGTTTGCGTGCTGCGCCACCAGACGTAGCGGCCCGTCATGAGGATCGAGAGCATCACCATGAGCATGGTGGCGAGACGTCCCGGCAGGCGGCGCGCGATCATCACCACGACGTACACGAGCAGGAACAGCAGCACCTGGCCGGCAAACGGCAGCGGCGTCGTGCACACGGCGACAGCCGCGATGAACGCGAGCCACAGGAGGCCCTGGCGCAGGTAGGGCACGCTGTCGAGCGCCGCCGAGAGTTTCTCGAGCTGCTGCTCGATACCTTCCCACGGCACGTCGGGCAGGCGGGCGCCGACTGCCGCGCTCGCGCGCGAAGCGCTGCGATAGATGGGTTCGAGCCGTCTGTCGAGCCACGCGCGCAGCGCGAAGCGATGGTGCCCTTGCGGCGCCTTGTGAAGCTTGCGCAGATCGGCGGCAAGACGCTGACGCGCGCGGCGCGGGCGCAGGAAGATCCGCAGAAGCCACGCGCCAGCGGTGCGGTCGCGGCCGATGTTCAGGCGCTGGCGGATGTCCTTGCCGAGCTGCGCGAAGGCGAGCGCGGGCACGTCGCGCTGGCCTGGGCGCGGCGGCCGGAAGAAGGCGCGCAGCAGCCACTGGCCACCCGGCGCGTCGGGCGCGAGATTGAACTCGGGCGCGCTCACGCGGCGCAGCGACAACCAGAACGCCGTCCACAGGGCAGCGATGCGCTCGCGGATCATGGCATGCTCCCGCGCGCAACGTGTTGCGCGAGCAGTTCGTCGGGCGCATCGAGGCTCGCGCCCGAGCTCCAGTGCGAGAGCCACGAGGCGATGCCGTGAAGGTCGTGCGCGGCCTGCGAGCTGGGCGCGCTCAGGCAGAAGTTTTCTCCCGCGGCGAGCGCGGCCGGCACACCGGTGTCCGCATGCACGAGATACGGGAGCATGGCGGCGCCGAGACGTGCGCGCAGCAGCGCAACGACGTCCATGTGCAACTGGCGCGCGGGCACGACCGCATTGGCGACGAACACGCTGCGCTTCTGTGCGCGTACGAGCGCGGCGATCAGGCGCGGCAGCGTCGCGCACGCGGTGGCGCAGGGCGTGAGGACGCCGAGCACGAGGTCGGCGGCATCGATCGCCTGGCGCGCGTGCGCCGATGGCCACGTGCCCGCATCCACGAGCGCGATCGTATGGGCGGGCAGGTCCACGCGGGCGAGCAGTTCGCGCAGCCAGCCGGGGCGCGCGTCGAGTAACGCGCTGGCGTCGTCGTCGCGCGGGTCGCCGGATGCATGGCCATCAGCGAGGCTGCCCCATGGCAGCACGAGCACGCCGTCGTCGCTTTGCAGTGCGGCGCGCGACCAGGCATCGTCGGCGCCAGGCCCGCCCGCCAGATGCGTGACGAGCCCTTCACGCGCGCTCTCGCGCAGCCCGAAGTGGAGCGCCAGCACGTTGCGCGGATCGCATTCCGCGGCGAGCGCAACATGTTCGCGCGCCGCCAGCAGACCGGCGAGCGCCGCAGTGAGGGTGGTGCGGCCCGCACCGCCCACGCTGGAGACGATGGCGATGGTCTTCATCGGCGCGGCCCCGTCTGGCTGAAGCGGCGCTGGCCGCGAATCAGCAGGGCGTCGACCTGCGGCGGGAGCTGGAGCGGGCGCGAGCGCGCAGGGCGCAGCCACATGGGCACGAAGCGCGCGAGACGCAGGCGCCAGCCGATCCAGTAGAGCGGCACGCCGAGTATCAAACCCCAGACGAAGTAACCGAGGAAGACGTTCATGTCGCTCTCCTATGCTTTGAGCGGCAGCGGCGCGCGCTGCGGCGCGGCTCGCGGTTTCGCGTTGTCGGTGCGCGCGGCGGCGTCGAGCGCGGGCAACAGGTCGCCGTTTATGGGAGCGATGTTGTCTGGCACTGCGGGTTCCGGCACTGCGGTTTCTATCGTGGCTGCCGTCGCTGAGCCCGGTGCAATCGCCGAGGCCGCCGCTGGCGGCACGGTCTGGCCGTTGGCCTGCACCGAGACGGCCGCGGGCGCAGCGGGCTGCCCTTCGTTGATCGCGAGCCAGCCCGAATAGTCGGGCGGCGGCGTGGTTTCGATTTCCTCGCCGAGCGTGTCCAGCGTCTCCGTGATTGAGCGGCCGTCGCCGTAGCGCTCCTCGCCCTGGAACAGCTCGGCGAGCGGCCGCTGGAACACGCGCTGGCATACGGCGTCGGCGTCGCTCATGCGGCACGCGAAGAAGAACACGTAGAGGCTGTCGCCGCTCGCTGTCACGATGTCGCCCGCGCGGCGCAGATGGCACGCCTTCAGCGCATCCACGTGCGCGACTTCCGGCATCAGCGCGAGGCGGATCAGCACGCTCGGCAGCTGGATCACGCGGCTGCGCTCCACCGCCGCGCGCACGAGTTCGACGAAGTGCGCCGCGCCCACGTAGCCGCTCTCTTCGCCATGCACCACGGCGGCGAGCGCCGCGCGGTAATCGGCGGGCATGGGCCGCGAATACACCTGGCCCTGCAGACTCTCGACGATGGCCTCGACCTGCGCGAGCGGCGTCTGCCGCGCGATCACGCGGTTCGCGCCGAGGTTGAGCATGAGCGACTCGTAGCGCATGGCCACGGCGTCCTCGCGCACGATGATCTTGAGCGCTTCACCGCACTGCAGGCGCAGCGTGTGCACCTGCTCCGCGAGCGTTTCGAGGTCGCGGTTCACACTGAAATCGAGAATCACCGTGGCCGCGACCGAAGTGCGCGCGGCGGCCACGGCGGACTCGTTGTTATCGACGATCTGCCAGGCCTGCGGGAGCACACGCTCGTGCAACATCGCGTCGCGCGAAACGATCACGCGGCCTTCGTCGGGTGCGAGCAGGCCCGCCTCGCCGATCTCAGTTTCAAAGGTGCCCCCGGAAACCGTGAGCCGGTGATCGGCGGCGGAAAAGCGCAGCGGCACGCTCTGGCTGCCGTGCACGGCATCGCCTGCGCGCCAGAACGCGACTTCCCAGTGGTACTGCCCCTGCACCTGGTGCAATTGCGCGGCGCCCGCGAAGCGCGCCTGGAAGGCGGCCAGCTCGGGATGCTCCTGATCGTCGCCGAGTCCGGGCGGCGCTGCCACTATCAGCACGCCGTAGCGATGCTGCGCGCACCAGCCTGCGAGCTGCGCGCCCTGAGCTGCGAGCGCGGCGGGGTCCTGCCAGTTGAAGAACGCCTCCGCGCCTTCGATGAAGAACTGGCTTTCGGGAGCGGCGCATTGCTCGGCGAGCGCGTTGAGCGCTTCGATCAGCACTTGTGCACCGTCGCGATCCGGGAGCGGGCGCAGCGCGCATACGTTGGCCCACGCATGCGTCGAACCGTTCTTGTCGAGATCGACGCCGTGATCGCGCAGCGTGGCCGCGAGACTCGCGCCGTCGCGCGTGGAAAGGACGGTGGCGGGACCTGTGAGCGCGGCGGCGGCGGTCTGCCAGAAAAGCGCGTCGCGCGCGGGCGAGGCGCTCGCGTAGACCACGTGCACCTGGCCCGCGCCGAGCGAAGCGAGCGAGGCCGGCAGGCCGTCGATCGCAAGCGGCTCGCGGCGCGCGAGCCGCGAGAACAGCGAGCGGCGCGTATCGCGGCCGGCGCCGGCGGGCGCTGCGGGGAGGGTGGCGGGATCGTTCATCGTGTCGCTCGTCTCGCGGATTTCATCGTCGTCATGCGCGCTCGCTCCGTGGCCATGTCAGTAGGCCGAATAAGGGACGACCGGCCGCGGCGGGAACGGCACCGGCCCCTTCTGCGGGGAGAAGAAGTAGCGCAGGTAAAGCACACCTACGTTCGGCGCATAGTCGCGCGAACGGTCGAGCCGGAAGCGGCCGCCCACCACGAAGTGTTCCGTCACGCGATACTCGGCCGCCGCTTCGACCGCATAGCTGAAGCCGCCGCCCGAGCCGCCGCCAAAGAACGGCGAGCCGAGGTCGTTGGCGCTCATGAACGCAAGCGCCTGAGCCTGCAGGCCTGGGCGCGTCGGGTAGAACGGCGACTCGTTCTCGTTCGTGAACGACATGCCCACCGATCCGTCGATCTCCCAGGAAAGCTTCTTGTAGCGTCCGGTCCAGTCGAGCGGAATGCTGACCGAAAAATAGCTTTGCGGACTGTAGTAGCCGCCGTTACCGAACGTGTAGTTGTGTTCGTTCTTCGAGTACTTCCAGTAATTGAGCGTGAGGCCGCTCGACACGATCTGGTCGGGCCGCTTGAACACCGACCAGTCGTAGCCGCTGCGCACCTTGAACTCCTGGTTGGTCTCCACGTTGGTGCCGGTCAGGAGCCCGAAGCCAATGCTCGTGAAGATCGTGCCGGGCCCGAAGTCCTGCGCGCCGCGCACGGTGAAGCCGTTGCGCACCACGCCGCCCCACTTCTCGCCAGTGACCGGATCGATGCCACCTGCATAGGAAACCAGGCTGGCGGTCACAGGCCGGCGCGAAACGTCGAACGACAGCGACGAGTGCTGGAAGTCGTGCCGGTACTGAATGCCGCCCAGCACGCTCGTGATCGGAAAGCCTACCGGCGTGCTGCCGATATCGGCGCGCCAGCTATTGTTCGCACCGCTGAACTCGTAACCCGCCGCGAGCGCGACGCCCGTCGCGGTCTCGTTGATGGATCCGAGCCCGGCGTTGCCGAGCGCGGCGATCTTGCCATACTTGTACGCGATGTCGAGGTCGTCGCCCGGCAGCGTGCCCGCGTTCAGATAGACCGTATCGGCGTGGAAGAAGTAGTGGCCCGTATAGCCATCAGGAATGCGAACGTATAGCGGGACTTCGGTGGCGTGCAGCTCGGAAATGCCGGGGTCGCCCGAGAGGTTCGACTGATACCAGCCGGTCGCGACCTGCCCCTGCTTGCGGTCTTCCAGGCTTTGCAGCGCGCGGCCTGCCGACGTCGTGCCGTCGGCGTCGGGCTGCGTGCCTTCGGCCTGTTCCTGCACGCGCGAGGTGCGATAGAGGCTCGCGGCTTCGTTGTAGTTGCCGCCCGCCTGCGCGATGCGCCCGGCCTGGATCGTAATGTCCGGGTTGTCCGGATACTGCTCGCGCAACGGATCGACAACGGCGGAAGCCTCGTCGTTCAGCCCGAGCGAGGTGAAGCGCCGCGCCACGGCAAGGCGCGTGTCGATGTCGTTCTCCGCGGTGTCGGCAAGCACTGCGCGCACCATGTCGGCGGCCTCCCGGTCTCGGCCCATGCGCTCCAGCATACGCGCAACGGCGAGGCGTGCATCGGCGTCGTCGGGTTGCGTCACGAGCACCTTCTGCGCGGAGGCCATTGCGCCCTTGTAGTCGCCCTTTGCTTCGCGCAGATCGACGTCTTCGAGCAGCCAGCGCTTGGTTGTCTTGAGGCGGTCGGGCACGGCGTCGAGCGTATGGCGGGCGCCCGTCAAGTCGCCCGCCTCGATCTGACGGTCGGTTTCGCGCGCGACAAGTCGCAGCTCCTGGTCGTCGAGACTGGCCTTTTGTTCGTCGGTGATGCCGGGCTGATCGCGCGTGGCGTCGATCCAGTTCGCCCACGCGTCGTCGCGGTTGGCCGCCGCCAGCAGCTCGCCGTAGCGCACGCGCGCGCCGTTCGCCGCCGGGTCGTCAGGATGCGCCTCGAGCCAGTCCTGCACGAGCTTCAGGCCCCGGTCCGGCTCGCCTATCGCGATCCACTCGCGCCCGACCGTGGCGAGCATCTGCGGATCGTTGGCCGCGTTCGCGTCGGCAGCGGCGGAATCGAGCAGCGCGCGCGCCTCGTCTTCGTTGCCCTGGGCGATGAGCTGGCGGGCCTGTGCGATCTTCTTCTGCGCGGCGAGATTGCCCATCAGCTCGCGCATCCCTTCGCTGCGCTCCGCCACCGGCACGGCGTCGAGCTGCGCGGCAGCCGCATCGACGTCGTCCACGGAATTCAGATAGAGCGCCGTGGCGTAGCGCATGTCGGGCGCCTGCGAGACCTTGAGTCCGTCTTCCATGACCTGGCGGCCCAGTGCGGGCAGGCCGAGGTCGCGATATTGGCGCGCGAGCCTGAAGCGCGTCCATGCGTCGTCGGGCGTGAGGCGCACGGCTTCCTCGAGCTTTGCGATGGCCGGGCTCTTGCGGTTGTCGGCAAGAAGCTGGTCGGCCTGGATCGAGAGCAGTTCGGCGTGCAGCTGCTTTTGCTCGGCGCTCGATCCGCTCACGCGCGGCGTCGTGGCGGCGATGAGCGGCTCGATCTCGCTTTCGCGACCCGTTTCGCGCAGCACGGTCACGAGGCCGCGCAGCGCGTCCATGTCGGGCTTCGGCGCGTTCACGAGTGGGCGCAGCACGGCTTCGGCTTCGGGCCACTTCTTCTGCGCGATGAGCGCGCTGCCGAGGATATCGCTGGCGGTCGTGTTGCTAGGATCGAGCTTGAGCGCCTCGCGCGCGAGCGTTTCGGCCTCTTCCGGCTTGCCTTGCGTATTGGCCTCGCGCGCCTTCGCAATGGTGCCCCAGATGGTGGCCGTCTTTTCGAGGCTGCGCCACTTGCCGGCGTTGTCCGGGTCGAGCTTGAGGGCGCGCGCAAACAGCTCGCGCGCCTCATCGTGGCGGCCTTCGCGCAGCCGCACGAGACCGAGCGCGCCGATCGTTTCGCCGTCGTTGGGGTTCGCGCGCTGCGCGCTTTGCAGCGAGGTTTCGGCGTCCTTGAGATCGCCACGATCGAGTTGCGCCAGGCCGCGCGCGCGATCGGCGGCGCCGGGGCCGGGGGGCCGTGCACGCGCCTGGGTGGACGCTCGCGCGTTGCCTGCGGCCGTGGCCGGCGGCGCGCTAATGACAGCCGATGGGTTCTGCGCCAGGGCTTGCGCCTGCGCCTGGCCCTTCGCGCCGAGCCTCTTGCCGAGATCGGCGACGGTCTGCTTCGCATCGGCGTCGTCGGGCACTTCCTGCAGATAGCGCAGATACCACACATAGTAGGCGGGATCGTCGTGCCCGGCGCTCGCGAGCGCGCGCCGCCAAAGTTCGAGCGCGAACGCACGGTTGCTGTCCTGGCGCTGGTACACGTGATAGATCAGGTTGAGGCCTTCCATGCGCGTGTCGGCGCGGTCGGTGAGCAGGTCGCCGAGGATCAGCGCGAGGCGGGGATCGTTCGGATTCTGCTTCACGCGCGTGCGCAATTCGCTGATCGCCTGCGCGCGGCCCGCGGTCGTGCCGGCCAGGATGCGGTAGTAGTCGCCCGCGAGATCGCCCGCGGGCGCGCCATTCGGAAAGAGCTTGAGCAGGCGCGCCGAGGCTTCCTCGCTCTTGCCGGCGGCAGAGAGCAGGCGGATCTGCGCCATCTCCATCTTGCCGCTCGTGGCGACGCGGTAGGCGTCGTCGAGTTCTTTCGTCGCGCTCGCGTTGGGCGCGACCTTCTTGAGCTGCGCGAGGATTTTCGCGGCTTCGGCCGGGCGATTCGAGCGCAGCTCGATTTCGCCGAGCAACGCGAGCGCGTCGGGCTGCTGCGGATCGAACAGCAGCGCTTTTTGCACGAGCCCGCGCGCGATATCCGGTCGATTCTTGCCTTCCCACATGCGCGCAGCCGAGAGCAGTTGCGCGGCCTGGGCGGTAGGCGTGGCGGCGTTGGCCGCCGGCTGCGGGCCTGCCTGCGCCGAGGCCAGATACGGCGAGGCCGCGAAGAGCAGCGCAACGATCGGTGCGAGTTTCGGTACTAGCCGAGGTGCGATGTTCGGCAACGAGCGTTGCGGCGCGCGTGAAGCCGCCTCGCCGCGCAGCGGGTGCGCAGCCGCGCGCCGCGCCTCACGGCGCGCGTTGCGCACATGGGCAGCACGGCGGGCGGACACGAGGGCGTTCAGCGCGGCGTGGGGCATGCGCTCGTCCATGCTGGGGCAACGCGGCCTTGCGCGTCGAAATGGTAGAGCCCGTCGAGATAGCCGAGCCCGAACAACATCAGCACGCTGCTGTAGTAGCCAGGCGGTGACTTTTGCGCGAGCGCGCGGCTGCGGTCGACCTGAGCGTTCGCGAGATCGCTGCGGCCGAGTGCCGACAGATACGGCGCGACTGCGGCGGAAAAGCCGCCGTTGCCCTCGTTCGGCCCCGGTGTGCCCGTGGTCGTGTCGACGCGCTCGGGCGGAAAACCATGCGCGCCGACGAAATCCGCGAGCGGCTTGAAGGTGGCGAGCGTGCCGGTGCGCAGCGGGTCGTCGCCCGCGAGCATGCCGGCCCACAGGTACACGCGGATCGCGTTGTACGCGCTCTCGGCGTGCGTTTGCGCGTCGGGGGCGAAGCCGTCTTTCGCGTGATATTCCACCCAGTCGGGCGAGTAGCCCTTGGGCGCGGTCTCGTTGACGAGTCTCGCCGACGAAGCGAGCAGCGCCTTCCATTCACCCGCCTCCGGCAGCGCGAGCATGAAACGCCGCATGACCTGGAGCGGCACGTAGCTCGGGTTCAGGCGCCAGCCGTCCTTGCCGATCGTAAAGCCCACGGGTCCCGGCAGCACCGTGCGGCCAAGACCCGGCAGCACGGCGGTTTCCTCGCGCACGATGTTGCGGGCCATCACCGTGCCGAGCGCGGTGTAGCGGCGCTCGTTCCAGAGACGCCCGGCTTCGAGCAGCGTGTAGGCGATCCAGAG
This sequence comes from Paraburkholderia guartelaensis, assembly GCF_004353905.1. Lineage (GTDB taxonomy): Bacteria > Pseudomonadota > Gammaproteobacteria > Burkholderiales > Burkholderiaceae > Paraburkholderia > Paraburkholderia guartelaensis. The sequence goes on from NZ_SMOD01000028.1 coordinate 21,121, forward strand.
GTCGGCGTCGCTGGCGGGGTTGCTGTCGATGACGCCCCACTGCGGCTCGCCGGCATGCGCGGCGCCCGAAGCGCCCGAGGTTGCGGACGCCGCAACCGGCTTGCCGTCCTCGCCGATGTCGCGCCGTCCCCAGATCCATGCCGGCAGATGTGTGGCGAGGTCGCCCTGCGCGAGATTGTTTTCGGTCCACGTGAGGACCTTGTCGAAGCTCGCGCGGTCGTTCGCGACCAGCGCGAAAAAGAGCGCGTAGGACTGGCCTTCGGAAACGGTCACCTGGCGCGGCGTGCTCGCGTCGATCACGCGGCCGTCGGCGCTCAGTAGCGTGCTGCGAAACGTATTCCATGCGGGCCAGGCGCAGGCCGCGGGGCTGGCGGATTTTGCGGCGCTGGCGTTTGCGGCTGGCGCGGCCGCGTGCGCTGTCGCAGCCGGCATCAGCAGCGTCAGTGGTGCGAGCGGCGCGCAGGCGAGCGCGCCCACCGCGAGCCAGCGCGTGAGCCGAGGCGCAAGCCGTGGCGCCAGAGCGGGCGCGAACGTAGCCAAACCCGGGCGCATCGTCAGGTCCCGGAGCGGCGGCTGGCCATGCGGCCGAGCGCCCAGAACACGGTGAGCGCAACGATCAGACCGGCCAGAATGCCCGCGAGCGCCATCAGCGCCGGATAGCGCGAGATAAACACCCAGGCGCGCGCATACCACGGCAGATCGCCGACGAAATAGCGGTTGCCCACGCGCAGACCCTCGACCTGACCGTCGCGCACGAGCGTGAGATCGCCATGCATCTGCGAGATCTTGCCGCCGTCCTGGAGCGCGTCGAGCACGTCGCCGAGCTGCGCCGACGAGGTCGTGGCGAGCGCCACCACGCTCCTGCCCGAATTGAGCGGCGACTCGAAGCCGATCAGGGCCGCCATCGGTCCGCCGAGCGTGACGATCGAGCGGCCCGACGGTGTCGGGTCCTCGTCCTCGGTGCCGCCAAGCCAGCCGGGCCAGCCGCTGCGCTGGTCGCGCGTGGTCACCTCGGTCTTGCCGCGCTCGATGAGCAGCGGCAGGTCCTTGCCCCACTTCTCGAGCAGTTGCGCGCCCGAGCCCGAGCCGATCACGAGCAGATTGTTGTCGCGCACGCTGTCCACCTGGCTTGCCGGCGCGATCGTCACGCGCAGCGAGGGCAGGCCGGTCCACTGGCCCATATGACCGAGCAGTGTGAGCACGGCTTCCTGATCCTTCGTGTCGGGTTGGTCCGGAATCACCAGGGCCGTGTCGGAAAGGTCGGCCATGCGTGTGAACGGATAGCCGCTGTTCGCGAAGTAGGCGAGGTTGGGCAGCGCCGTGTAGTGCGCGAAGCCGCTGAAGTCGATGACGGAGTCGGGATCGACGGCCGCGCGTGCGACGTCGTTGGCGGTGGAGGTGCACAGCCCCGTTTTCTGCGAGTCGATATGAAACTGGAACTGGAACTGGTTGTCGCTGCCCACGCGGAACGCGGGGATCTCCAGATTCGTTGCGGCGCGCGTGTCCGAGCCCGAAAGCAGCGGCACGTTGATGCGCGCTTCGTCGGAGGCGCGTGTGACGGGCCGCAGCCGTTGCGAGCGCACGAGCTGATCGTTGATGCTCACGTTGAGCACCGAGTCGTTCCATGCGGAAGGTGCCGTGTAGCGATAGCGGATGTCGAGCGGCACGTTGCCCCGCGCCCACGCATAGAGGTCCGCGGGCACGCGCAGATTCACGCGGATCGCAGGCGGGTTGTAGCCCGACACCTGGAGCTGTTGCGGGTCGGTCACCAGCTCGCGGAACAGCACGGGGCGGTCGGTGGGCACCCAGTTCGGCGCATCGTAGGGCTTGCGCGCCGGGCCGAGATCGATCGATTTCACCATCACGCTGCTGCCGGCCATGCCGGCCTGCCCGAGCGCGACCGCATAGGCGGCGTTCAGGAGTTCCTCGGGCGTGCGGCCCGCAAGCACGAGAAGCTTGCGGCCCGACTGCGGATCGGCGGCCGGGTTCGCCATGACCGAGACCGTGGGGCCCTTGATCTCCGGCAGCTTCAGCCCCTCGGGCATCTGGCCCGGCAGCACGAGCGCGATGGCGTTGGCGTCGGGCGGCACGGTGCGCGAGACCGGGAAGCGCGAGCCGCGATAGCTCGCGAGCGCGCCAAGCCACGACGAGACGACGCCCGCCGCTTGCAGTACCGGCACGCCCGCGTTGGCGGCGAGCACGAAGGGCACGCGCACGAGGCGATTGTCGTGGCGGTCGAAGAACGGCACAGGCAAGAGCCCGAGGTTGTCGGGCAGCACGATGCCCGCCGTGTTGAGCGTGAGCGATGTGTCGGGACTGATGTCGGCCCAGAGGCTCGAGTGATAGGGATCCTCGCAATGATCGAGCGTGTAGTGCGCGATCATCTGCACGCTGATGCGGTTGTAGTCGGTGAAAAGGCGCGGGTCGAGATCGATCTCGCTCGTTACGAGCTGCCCGGCCGTCTCCTTCACGAGTGGAATCGTCGCGACGACTTCACCGTTCACAAACACCCTGAGATGCGAAAGCGACCAGATCAGCGAGGGCGAGTAGGTGTAGACGAGCTTGAGCTTCGCGCTGGTCACGACTTCGTCGGTGCGCACGTCTACATTCATGCCGCCGGTGGGATCGAGGCCGCGCAGCGGGATCGGCCCGTACGCACCCATCTGGCGCAACGTGAACGTGCGCGTGCGCGGCTGCCCGAGCGGCACCGGCGCGGCAGGCTCGGGAATGACGGACCCGGGGGCCGTCTGGATGACAACGGGCCCCGTGACGGCGGCAGAAGCAGCGGCCGGAGCGGAGGCTGCAACTGGCGCCGCGGCGGGAGCGGAGGCGGGAACGTCGCTTGCTCCTGCGGCTGCCGCCTTGGTCGTCTGCGTAGCCGCGATAGCCGATTTGTCCACCGCGAAAAGGCTCGCCCCCAGCAGTAATCCGGCGACGAGCGCGCCCAGCCCAACTTGAACGGAGAGTCGCATCGCAACAGCCCTTTGTTTTCTTCGCAGTGGCTGTCTTTATCTTGCAAAGACAGCGGCCATGGATATTGGCGGCGTGATGCCGCCAGGCGTTATCTCGAAACGGCGTCAATGTGTGGTGGAGTTTAGCGGAGAGCCAAGGATCGCGCCCTATGAATGCACGTCTTTATGCCCGTTGCGTAAAGCGCGCAGACGACGGGCTGGCGCGGCCTCGCGACCGGTTTGACAGTTGCGCGCGTGGGTTGGGCCGCGAGGTTGGAGCGCTTGACAATTCCTGCGCGCGCAACAAAAGGCGGCGGCGTTGCAAATGAGCAACGCAAGCGCTGAGGACGGGCGCCAAAAAGCAGCCTTCCGGCTCATTCAATTAGTAAGGATGCCATAGCGATAAGGCGCGCAACAGCCTCGCGCGCTTGTGCAGCGCCGCGAGCAGGTGCGGTAATCTTGGCGGCGTGATCAAAACGCGGAGCAGGGTGATGAACGAGCAAACGTGGCAAGCAGTGGACGACTGGTTCTGCGACCGGCTGATCGGTCCCGATGATGCGCTCGACGGCGCGCTCGCCGCGAGCGCCAAAGCGGGCCTTCGCGCGATCAACGTGGCACCGAATCAGGGCAAGTTTCTGCATCTGCTCGCGCGCATCCAGGGCGCGCGACGCATCCTCGAAATCGGCACGCTGGGCGGCTATAGCGCGATCTGGCTCGGGCGCGCGCTGCCCGAAGGCGGCGCGATGGTGTCGCTTGAATTCAGCCCGGAAAACGCGGCCGTTGCGCGGGCCAATATCGCGAGGGCGGGGCTCGATGCGAAGGTGACCGTCATGACGGGCCTCGCGCTCGAATCGCTCGATGCGCTCATCGCGCAAGGCGTTCCGCCATTCGACTTCGTGTTTATCGACGCGGACAAGAGCAATAACCCGAACTACCTTGACCGCGTGCTGAAGCTTTCGCGCCCGGGTACGGTGATCGTGGCCGATAACGTGGTGCGCGAAGGGCGCGTGACCGACCCCGCGCATCACGAGGACGACGTGGTTGGCTTGCGCCGCTACTTCGACATGCTTCGAAACGACAAACGGCTCGCGACCACGGCTGTGCAGACGGTGGGCAGCAAAGGCTGGGACGGCTTTGCGATTACGGTGGTGGGCGACTAACTAAGGTCAATCGCCAATACATTTGCGTTTGTGCCAAAAAGCAAAAAGGGCCTGGCAGATGAACTGCCAGGCCCTTTGTCCGTATCGCTACGCGTTGACGGTTGCCGGTCAGAAGTCCGTCGTCATCGAGAACAGCACGGTGCGCGGCGCACCCATCGTCAGATAACCACCGTTGGTCGACGACCAGTACGCCTTGTTGGCAAGGTTATAAACGTTGGCGCGGAACGTAGTCGGACGGCCGAACACGTTCGTCGCATAGCGCGCGCCGATGTCCACGGTGTCCCACGCCTTGATCGACATGGTGTTGGCCGCATTGAAGTACTGCGGACCCGTATGCGTCCAGCGTGCCGAGAGCGTGAGGCCCTGCACCCCGGGCACGTCGTATTCGGCGCCCAGGTTGAGCAGGAAGCTCGGCACGCCCACCGGCGTCTTGCCGTCGGTCGAACCTCCGTCGGTGTCGAGCTGCACGGCGTTGATATAGGTCGCGCCCGCGATCAAACGCACGCCCTTGTACACCTCGCCGAACACCGACGCTTCCACGCCGCGATGGCGCTCGTTGCCGTTGGCCACATAAGCGCCGGCGCTGTTGGTGTACGTCTGCGGCTTTTCGAGCTGGAACAGCGCGAGCTGCGCGCCGTACTTGCCGTTGTCGTACTTCGCGCCCACTTCATACTGCTTCGTGCGCTCCGGTGCGAGCTGGTCGCCGTAGTTCGTCGTGCCCTGAGGCGCAATGCCGCCCGCCGAAAGCGACTCGCTGCGGTTCGCGTAGATCGACACGTTCTCCCACGGCTTGACGACGAGGCCGAACAGCGGCGTGGTGATCGAGTCGTTGTAGTTCGAGGTCTGCAGCAGCGTCGACGACGAGTAGCCGTTCGACAGGATCTCCTGGTGACGCACGCCCACGGTGAACAGCACGCGGTCATGGAAGAAGCCGAGCGTATCCGATGCCGAGACGCTGCGCATCAGGTTCAGCGCCGTGATCGGCGGGTTGCCGTCCATGCCGGCCTGATAGGCCGTCGCGGGATACGGGACCTGCACGCCGCTGTAGAGGCTGGTCGGGAACGAATTGGAAAGCGTCCAGCCCGACTGCGTTTCCACGCGCACGATCGAGGCACCTGCGGTCACGAAGTGGCTCACCGGGCCGGTGTTGAAGTGGCCGCGCACGCCCGTTTCCGCCGAGGTCGCGCCTTCCTTGCGCACGACGCCGAGGCGCGAGCCGGTGGTGGTCGTGGGATCGGTGTAGTAGGGCGAGAAGTATTCGCCGTGCTCGTTCGTGTGGCGCACGCCGCCCGTCACATACGCGGTCCAGCCGGGCAGGAAGTCGTATTCGGCGCGCAGGATGCCGACGGTGTCTTCCGCATCGCTATACGACCAGGTCTGCGCGTAGTTGTGCGTGGCCGAAGGGACATTGGGAATCTCGTCGCCCAGCACGTAGACGACGGGGCGGCCGTCCGAAACGTGCTGACGCTGATACATGAAGTCGCCTTCGAGACGCAGCTTGTCGCCGCGCCAGTCGAGCGCCACGGCCGTCTGGTTGGCGCGGCGCTTTTCGCTATTGATGCTCGTTTCGCCGTCGCGGTTGTACTGGTTCACGCGAATGCCGAACTGGTCGTTGTCGCCGAAGCGGCGGCCCACGTCGATGTGCGTGCCGAACTCGCCGGAGGCGCTGCCTTCGAGCGTTACGCGCGTGAGCGGCTTGTCGTCGGCGCGCTTCAGTTGCAGGTTCACGCTGCCGCCAATCGAGGTGCCGTTGGGCGCCGCGCCGTTCAGGAATGCGCTCGCGCCCTTGAAGATGTCCACGCGCTCGAGCGCGGCTGTCTCGACGAGCTGGCGCGGCGTGATGCCATACAGGCCATTGAGCGAGATGTCGTCGCTGTCGAGCGTGAAGCCGCGAATGACGTACACCTCCTGGAAGTTGCCGTAACCATAGGCGGTGCGCACGGCCGGATCGTTCGAGAGCACGTCGGCGATGGTGCGCGCCTGCTGGTCCTCGATCAGCTTCGCGGTGTAGGTCGTCATGCTGAACGGCACGTCGATGTTCTTCTGCGAACCGAGCACGCCGAAATCGCCGCCGCGCGCCACGTGGCCGCCGCCAAAGGTCGGCTGCAGGTCGCCCGGCAGCGTTTCCTGGGAGGCTTGCACTTTCACGGTGGGCAGCGTGGCGTTGCTGGCGTTACCGGTTGCGGCGGCACTGCTCGCTGCCGCGGGCGCCTCGGCGCTTTGCGCGAACGCCGCGGCGGGCAGGCTGAAGGCGACGGCGATGGCGGCGAGGATCGTGACGCGGGAAGCGGGAAGGCGCGAAGGCAAATTGAAAGACGTGTGCAGACGAGATGCGGACATAAAAAGGGTCGTAGCGAAGGTAGCGCTGGCGCCTCGTGATGCCTTGGCGCTGTGCGCAGGCTCCGGGCGAATGGTTATGCTTTGCCGGTCAGACGGGGCTCGCAGAGCTGGCCCCATGATCGGCCCGGAAAAGTATGCGAATTGTATTGCAAATGAGAATGCTTGTTATTTAAATATTGCTGTCAATAGGTGTATTCAACGTTTACGCAACAATTTCAGCTTCCGGGATTCGATGTGGGCGCAACGAAAGCTTGGAAAATTCGGGGTCACAAGGCTTGAGGTGCGACATGTGAGCGCGCGGCTTCGCACAACGTTGCGCGCTCAACCAATGCGCCGCATGGCGCTAGCCGCCGCATGGGCGAGACTCGGCGTGGCCCGTTTGCGAGGCGCGTTCCATGCGGCATCGATAAGCAGATTCGATGCCTTTCGGCAGTCCTTTCGTTGGTTCGCGAGGCGCGCCCAAACCTACAATGGGGCTTCGTGATGTTCGACGTCTGGTGAACCGGAAATGACTGATAAATCGATGCTCGTGGTGAGCGCGCACAGCGCGGATTTCGTATGGCGCGCGGGCGGCGCGATTGCCCTGCACAAGAAGAACGGCTATCGCGTGAAGGTGGTGTGCCTCTCGTTTGGCGAGCGCGGCGAGTCTGCGAAGCTCTGGCGCAAGGGCCCGGACATGACCATCGAGAAAGTGAAGGCCGCGCGCCGCGAGGAGGCGCTCGCCGCCGCCGAGATTCTTGGCGCGGAATGCGAGTTCTTCGATCTGGGCGACTATCCGTTGCGCGTTTCCGATGAAGCGCTCCTGCGCCTCGTCGATATCTATCGCGACGTGCAGCCTGCGTTCGTGCTGAGCCACTCGCAAAAAGACCCATACAACTTCGATCATCCGCTCGCCATGCACGTGGCGCAGGAAGCGCGCATCATCGCCCAGGCCGAAGGCCACAATCCGGGGCAGAAGATCGTCGGCGCGCCGCCGGTCTACGCGTTCGAACCGCACCAGACCGAGCAGTGCGAGTGGATTCCGAACACCTTCCTCGACATCACCGAAGTGTGGGACGTGAAGCGCCGCGCCATTGAATGCATGGCGGGCCAGGAACACCTTTGGGAGTACTACACGCGTGTCGCGCAACAGCGCGGCGTGCAGGCCAAGCGCAACATCGGCATTACGGCGAAGCGCGACATTCAATACGCGGAAGGCTATATGCGCCTGACGCCCGCAGTGGTGGGAGATCTATCATGAAACGCGGTGTAGTCGTCACCCAAATCCCGCGCGCCGACGCGCGTCACATCGAAATCCTCAAGGAGGCCGGCACGGCCACCGTGCACGAGGCGCAAAGTCGCCTCGGCCTGCTCGCCACGTATCTGCGGCCCATTTATTCGGGCGCGGCGATCGCGGGCTCGGCCGTGACGGTGCTCATGCCGCCCTCGGACAACTGGATGCTGCACGTGGCCGTGGAGCAGTGTCGCGAAGGCGACGTGCTCGTGGCCGCGCCTACGTCGCCCTGTGAAGATGGCTACTTCGGCGAGCTGCTCGCCACCTCGCTCGCGGCGCGCGGCGTGCGCGGTCTCATCATCGACGCGGGTTGCCGCGACGTGCGCGCACTGAAGGCGATGGACTTCCCGGTGTGGTCGAAGGCCGTTTCGGCGCAAGGCACGGTGAAGGAGACGCTCGGTTCGGTGAACGTGCCGGTGGTGTGCGCGCAGCAGATCGTGCATCCGGGCGACGTCATCGTGGCCGACGACGACGGCGTGGTCGTGGTGCCGTTCGCCACGGTGGCGAAGGTCGTGGAAGCGACCCAGGCGCGCCTCGCCAAGGAAGAAAAGACGCGCGCGGTGCTCGCGGGCGGCACGCTCGGCCTCGACTATTACGGCATGCGCGAGCGCCTTGCCGAAAAGGGTCTGCGTTACGTCGATACGCCGGCAGACGCCTGAGTCCACAGCGTTCGATTTCACACGAGTCGCACCACAGCAAAAACGAAAACGAGCGCCGCAAGGGCGCTCGTTTCATTTCGTGACGACCTAAGGAAGCGCGTGGCGCGCCTCGAGGAAAAGCGGGTTAAAGAATGCGGTCCAACGCCTTCGCGAAGCGGGAGACCGTACCTTCGATGTCATGCAGTTTCTCGAGGCCGAACAAGCCGATGCGGAAGGTCTTGAAGTCTTCGGGCTCGTCGCATTGCAGGGGAACGCCGGCTGCGATCTGGAGGCCCGCATCGGCGAACTTCTTGCCGGATCGAATGCCGTCGTCGTCCGAGTAGCTGACCACGACGCCCGGCGCCTCAAAACCTGCCGCCGCGACGCTTCTGAATCCCTTGCTAACGAGCAGCGAGCGAATGCGCTTGCCGAGTTCGAGCTGCTCCGCCATCACTTTGTCGAGGCCGTATGCCTCGGTTTCGTTGATCACGTTGCGCAGCGTCGTGAGGCTGTCCGTGGGCATGGTTGCGTGGTACGCGAATCCGCCTATCTCGTAGGCTTCCATGATCTGCAGCCACTTGCGAAGATCGCAGGCGAAGCTGGTGCTGGTCGTTGCGTCGATCCTTTCGCGGGCGAGCGCGCCGAGCATGACGAGCGCGCAGCAGGGTGACGCGCTCCAGCCCTTTTGCGGTGCGCTGATCAGGATATCGACGCCGCTTTTCTCCATGTCGACCCAGACCGTACCGGAGGCGATGCAGTCGAGTACGAACATGCCGCCTACGGCATGCACGGCGTCGGCCACGGCGCGCAGATACGCATCGGGCAGCATCATTCCGGATGCGGTTTCGACATGCGGCGCAAAGACCAGATCGGGCTTGTTTTCCTTGATTGCAGCGACGACTTCTTCGATCGGAGGCGGTGCATAGGCGGCCTGCCTGCCTGGTTCGACCGGACGCGCCTTCAACACGATCGATTCAGACGGAATGCTGCCCATGTCGAAAATTTGCGACCAGCGGAAACTGAACCAGCCATTGCGAATGACGAGGCACTTCTTGTTCGTCGCGAACTGCCGGGCAACGGCTTCCATGCCAAAGGTTCCACTGCCTGGAACCACAACGACCGCCTTCGCGTTGTAGACTTTTTTCAGGGAGCTGGAAATATCTCGCATGACTCCTTGAAAGAGCTGCGACATATGATTGATCGAGCGGTCGGTGTAGACCACCGAATATTCGAGGAGTCCCTCGCGGTCGACATTGGGAAGTAAACCTGGCACGCTCGCCTCCGATAAAGGATGAACAAGGTGAGCAGCATGTGCGATTCGATGCTGCTGCACCCATGCAGATGGGTTTGTTGTCGCGACGAAAATAGATTCTAACGAAAGCCGTCTGCAGCCTGGTGCATATTTTTCTGTGGTAGTTGGCGCATGGATGAAGCTTTGGGTGGCCCGCGGCAATGGTGCGATGCGGCAGATCCGGTGGCTGTCTCACTTCCGCGCTGGCGGCTGCGGATTGTTGGCCGGGTTCGTATCGAACCGGCTCACGTTTTCGATGCCCACCTGACTAGCAAGGGCCAAGAGCCGCGCATACAGCGCATCGGCAGTTTCCCTGTCGTAGACTTCAGCACCGCGAACGTACACCGCAAACGACTTCAGGTGCTTCGCCTTTTTCTCGGGATTGTCGATCGTATCTTTCGTCCATTGGTACAACGGATAGCGGTCCCGCCCGGCACGTTCCGCCTCCTCGACGTAATCGGCGAATGCGTCGAACTGGCACTTCAAAGACGCGTTGTACTCGCGCAATAAGGCTTCGAGCAAATCGCGCGCCTCATAGGGGCTGCTTGCCCGAAGTGCATCGGCCAGCTCGGGCGTTGCGGTGATGCGGACCTGGAATTGCCACGTTTCTGCCATGTATGCCTCCTGGGCTCGCGAACAGCATAACGGTTCAGGCGGCCACAACCCGCCGCTCATGGCTATTCTCGTCGGGAATTGGCCTTATGAAGAATCCGCGAATTATCACTCCACTATGTCGCAACTACGATCTAGCTGTCACTCATCACCAGACAGAAGATTTTCATGTCCACACTCGAAGGCAAAGTCGCCGGCGGTAGCGGCGGAACACCCGGCATCGGTTTGAGCCATCCAACGCTGTTCACGCCGATACAAGTCGGCAACCTCTCTTTAGCCAACCGTATCGTGATCGCTCCGATGGCGCAGTACTCGGCCGAAGATGGGCAGATGAACGATTGGCACCTGATTCATCTCGGCCAGCTGGCGCTTTCAGGCGCAGCGGCGCTAACCATCGAGGGGACGGCGGTCACCCCCGAAGGCCGGACCAGTTACGGTGACGTGGGGCTCTATTCGGACGAGTGCGAAGATTCGATGGCGCGCGTGCTGGGGAGTGTCCGGCGGTGGTCCGACACGCCGATCGGCATCCAGCTCAACCATGCTGGCCGAAAAGGGTCGCGGCAGAAATTGTGGGACGGCGGCGCACAGATTCCTCATGGCCACGTCAACGGCTGGAACACCTACGGCCCGTCTTCGGTCGCGTTTGCGGCCGGTGAGACACCGCCCACTGCCCTGGACCGCGACGGTCTGGCTGCCATTCGCGACGCGTTCGCGGCTGCGGCGCAGCGTGCCTCCCGGCTCGAGTTGGACTTCATTCAAATCCTGGGTGGGCACGGCTATCTGCTCCATCAATTCCTCTCGCCTCTCTCGAACCACAGGGACGACGAGTACGGCGGCTCATTGGAAAACCGCATGCGCTTTCCCCTCGAGGTCTTCGATGCCGTGCGGGACGCGTTTTCGCATGATCGCCCCGTTACGATGCGGGTGTCCGCGACTGACTGGGTGGACGGCGGGTGGTCCGTGCAGGATGCGGTCGCTTTTGTCCAGGCACTGGAGGCTAGAGGCTGTGCCGCGATCAATGTCTCGAGTGGCGGTTCGAACCCGGCCGCGCAAATTCCGGTCGGGCCCGGCTATCAGGTTCCCTTCGCGCGGGCTTTGAAGCAGGCGACGACGCTCCCTGTCATCGCCGTCGGCATGATCACCGAGTTCGAACAAGCCGAATCCATTCTCAGCACGGGAGACGCCGACCTGGTCGCGCTGGCCCGTGCCGTGCTCTTCGACCCTCGCTGGCCCTGGCACGCTGCCGCTCACTTCGGGGCTCAAGTCAGGGCGCCGAAGCAATATCTTCGCTCTCAGCCCAGTGGGCTGCCAAAGGTGTTCGTTTGAATCTGTCTTGTTGATGCTCGAGGGCCAGGCCGTCTCAGTGTGATCCGCATGGCTACGCTTCGATCGGCCTCGTCAGGATCGAACGATTTGAAAGATGGATAGAAAGGAATCCTTATCTCCAGATCGGAATGAGAGATGCGGCAAGCAGCGCGCCCATCACGAGATTGAGCACGCGCCAGTGAAGCGGTGTTGTAAAGAGCCGCGCGAGCAGCACGCCGAGCGCGCACCAGAACGCAAGCGAAACACACGCAGCAACGCCAAACGCCGCGCTGAGAAGCAGTGCGAGTCGGTTCGGACTGCTCGCGAGCAGCGCGAATGAGGCCGCCGCGCCGACCGTCATCGCCCAGCTTTTCGGGTTGAGCAAGAGCAGCAGGAAACCGTTGACGAGCGTAACCGGGCGCGCGGGGCCGTTACCTGCGTTCGGCGCCCCGCTGCGCGCGATGTGCCACGCGAGCCACAGTAGATACGCGGAGCCCAGCGCCTTGACCACCGTTTGCAGTGACGGCAGCGCGAGCAGCAGACGGCCAAGCCCAAGCGCCGCGACCGCAGCGAGCAAGGCGAGGCCCACCGCGATGCCGAGCATCAGCGGAATCGAACGCGCGAAGCCGAAGCGCGCACCCGAAGCGGTGGCGAGCGTGGTTGCGCCGCCGGGCGTCACGGTGGCGATGACGACAAAGAGGAGAAGCGGCAGGATCGAGGTCATGGGTGCAAATTTGGGTGAATGAGACTTGCACTGTACGGATCGCCGACGCATCATAAAAGGCAATAATTCTGATGCGATCCATTACGCGGCATAATGCATCAATGAGCCGAAACCTCGATCTCGATCTGATCCGTACCTTCGTGACCGTCGCCGATAGCGGCAGCATGACCGTCGCCGCGAATCTGCTGCACATGACGCAAGGCGCCGTGAGCCAGCAGGTAAAGCGTCTCGAAGACGGACTCGATTGCCTGCTGTTCGTGCGCAAGACGCGCAAGCTGGAACTGTCGCGCCATGGCGAGCAATTTCTCGTGAAGGCGCGCCAGCTGCTGCGGCTGAACGACGAAATCTGGGCCGACATGACCGGCGGGCCGCTGCGCGGCAGCCTGCGCGTGGGCGTGCCGTACGATCTCGTGACACTGCTCGCGCCCGCGATGAAGGCGTTCGCGCAAGCGCATCCGCAAGTGGAAATTTCGCTTGTGTGCGCGGCGTCGCCGGAGTTGAGCGAAGCGGTGAATAGCGGCCGCGTGGATGTGTCGCTGGTCGAATATGTCGCGAGCGAAGCCGAAGGCGAAGTGGTCCGCATCGAGCCGTTGGTGTGGGTCAAGGGGCGCGGCAGCGATGCCTCGCAGAAGCGGCCGTTGCCGCTGTCGATGGTGGACGAACGCTGTGCGTTCCGGGCGGTCGTGCTCGGCGCGCTCGCGGACGAGGGCATTGCGTGGCGCACCGTATTCGAGAGCGGCACCATCGAGGCGACCGCTGCGACGGTGCGTGCGGGTCTCGCGATTACGACCTGGCTCGCCTGCACGGTGCCGGCGGACCTGGAGACGCTTACGCCTGACGCAGCCGGCTTGCCCGTGCTGCCTCCGTTCGCGATAAGTCTGCGATTGCCCGCGACGGTTCAGCCCGCGGCGCAGGAATTCGCACGCCACGTACGCGAATCGATGTCGAACGACGCAGGCACTCGCCGCGCGCAGCTTGCGAGCGTTGCGTGACGGATTACGGTTGCCGCGAATCTACAAGCGCTGCGGCAGCGCATCTGTAAAGAAGTCGGTGATCAGGCGCACGCGCGCGGGCACGAAGCGCCGCCTCGGCCAGACGATGCTGACATCACGGGCGTCCCCGATGAAGTCGTCCAGCACGGTCACGATGTCGGGATGCTTGAGTTCGTCGGTCAGCGAGAGCTTCGCGAAGAGACCGATTCCCACACCCGCGAGCACGGCCGATCGGATCGTCTCGACACTATTCGACGACAGGTTGCCTCGCACCGGTACGCTGAACCGGCCTCGCGGCCCCTGAAACGGCCAGTTCGCCGATTCCATCAGACCGCCGTAGACGAGGCAATTGTGATCGGCGAGTTCCGCAGGATCCTTCGGTATGCCGTGTTGCTCGAAATAGCGACGCGATCCGACGCAGACCAGCGGGGTGCTGGCAATCGGCTTCACGACCGAATCCGGATCGTTGACGGTGCCCACCCGAATCGCGAGATCGATTCGATCTTCCACCATGTCGCGTACGAAATCCGACAACACGAGATCGACCTGAAGACCCGGATGGCGTGACAGCAGTTCGGGAATGAGGGGGAGAACGTGCAGACGGCCGAACGTGGAGGCGCAGGCGATGCGGACCAGGCCCGTGACATCCAGCGTGCTGCTGCTCAGTTCGCTGTCGGCTACCGCGATCTCGTCCAGCAACGGCTTGGTCCGCTCGTAGTATTTCTGCCCCTGGTCCGTCAAGGTCACGCTGCGTGTGCTCCGGTTCAAGAGCATCACGCCGAGGCGCTTTTCCAGCGCGCCGATCGCCTTGCTGATGGCGGACTGTGAATCGCCGGTTCTACGCGCCGCGGCGGAAAAACCACCCGCTTCGACAACGGCGATGAAGGCGTTCAATTCATGAAACCGATCCATTGCATCGCTCTCGTGAGACCCATTCTCTTGAAGAATAGATCTCATGATAACTCCGCTAATTATCATTCGTTGGGCCGGTAATTACGATGTCAATACCGTTCACCAACAGGCAGAAGGTTCCAATGTCCACTCTCACAGGCAAGGTTGCCGTCATTAGCGGCGCAACGACGGGTATCGGCTTGGCGATCGCCCAGCGGTTCGTCGCCGAAGGCGCTCACGTCTTTATCTTCGGCCGTCGGCAAGGCCCGCTCGATGAGGCCGTCAAACTGATCGGACGCAACGTCACCGCTATCCAGGCCGACGCCGCGAATCTCGATGACCTCGACCGCGTCGCCGCGGCGGTCAGGGAAGAAAAGGGTGTCGTCGACATCATCGTGTCGAACGCGGGCTTTACCGAGCAGGCGTCGATCGACACCATCACGCCAGAACATTTCGACAAGGCATTCAACCTCATGGCGCGCGGCCCGGTTTTTCTGGTGCAGAAACTGCTGCCGATGATGACGGGAGGTGGATCGATCATCCTGGTTTCTTCGGCCATACACGTCATGGGCATTCCGGGGCACACCGCCTACGCGGCGACCAAGGCTGCGTTGCGTTCCTATGCTCGCACCTGGGCCGCCGAATTCAAGGACCGCGGCATTCGCGTCAACATGCTCAGCCCTGGCGTCACCGATACGCCGATTCTGGACGGACAGTCGGCGACACGCGAGGAACTGGTGAGCATGTACCAGAGCATGGTCCCGCTCGGCCGGCTCGCCCGTGCCGAGGAAATGGCCAGCGCGGCACTCTATCTCGCCTCCGAACAGAGTTCCTATATGACGGGCGCGGATCTGATGAATGACGGCGGCATCGGCCAGGTCTGAGGACCGAGGCTCGCGATCCACCTAAGTGACCCTTCTCTTATAGAGGATGACTAATGGAAAATTCAATGAGCTACGCAATCATCGGGCTTGGCAGCATCGGCACGGCCATCGCGCAGGCATTCGCCGATCAGGGCATCAGAGTCGCCGTGGCAGGCAGGCGCCCGGTCGACGCGCTCGCTGCGCGGATCGGGCCGTCGGTCGTTCCTCAGCGGATCGAGGATGCGATCGAGGCTGACGTTGTCATCCTGGCTGTCCCCTTCGGCGCACACGAGGATGTCTCACGGGTCGCCAAGAGCTGGCAGGGGAAGATAGTGATCGACGCAATGAACGCGTACGGCGTCCCTGTGAAGGAGTTGGACGGGTTGCCTTCGAGCGCTGCAGTTGCAAAGTCGTTTCCGGGAGCGAAGCTGGTGAAGGCCTTCAACCATCTGCCCGCAGCCACTCTGGCACAGGGGCCGACGACGCCGCATGGCGGGCGGCGGGTCGTGTTCGTCTCCAGCAATGACGACGCGGCTAGTGCCACGGTGTCGGCCCTCGTCGACCGGCTGGGGTTCGCGCCGGTCGAACTCGGCAAGATCGGCGAGGGCGGGCTCCTCGTCCAGGCACGCGGCGACACGTGGGCCCAGCTTATTTTCCAGGATCTGGTCAAGTTCGACTGAAGTTCGGCCGAACGGTCGCGCGCTATCGCGCTTGCGCGCGACCATGGCTCACTGTACGGCGTCCGGCTGTGCCCGAAGCTTGTCCTTGATTGCCGTCAGGCAGTTCGTGAACTGGGTGCGAAGTCCCACGGAGTTGCCGCTCGGTGCGGCAAGGCTGTCGGTTGTCACAGTCCATCCGTCAGCCGTACGGGAAACATCGAGTTCGAAGTACTCGGCCGATTCGCTATCCAGGACCACCGACTCACGAAAACTACCCTTTGCCGAACGAATGACCGCCTCGCAGGCCTGTTGGAGCCGGGCTGGAGCATGAGCGGACAAACCGGGTGAGCCGTCGCGAAACGGGACCGCGCCGTACATGCGGAACGCCTCGAACTGCGCTGGCATTGCGGCTGTGACGAACTGGATGTCCGAATCCGAAACGGCATCTCCGCATCCCGCCAGGATGGCGACGAAAGCTGCGAGCGTGACGCGAGCGCAATCGCGCTTGAAAGTCAGTTCTTGGTCCCTGCCTGCTCGCAGTCTCTGCGCAAACGTTAGCGTTTTCATCTCCAACGGGCCAGCCTCGATGTAAGAATTAGTATTACGGCGTGCGTTATGCATATATTTATCGAGGTTAACCCTGGCATTGCGTGTGCTGGGTCGACGAGTGGCGCAAACCATGCGCGTGTTTGCGCGACCCGAATGACCAGATTGGCTCGGCATAGGGGACGGCCGACCTTTAGCTCGAGCCATCGGCCACTATTGCCGCGCGAGCATGAGGTTCAGGTTCTGAACCGCAGCGCCGGATGCGCCTTTGCCAAGATTGTCGAAGACCGCGGACAGCAGGACGTGCCCGTGTTCAGCGTCATGAAATACGCTTAATTGCATGTCGTTCGTGCCGTTCAGCGCCTGCGGATCCAGGTGTTTTAAGGCACTCGATTCGTGCAGCGGCAGGACTCGTACGTGAGTCGCCTCGGCATAGTGGCGTGCGAGGCATGCGTGTAACGTGGCGCCATCCACGCCGGGTGCCAGCAGCCGCAACGCCAGCGGCACCGTCAGCACGATGCCCTGGCGGAACGCACCGTACGCAGGGACAAAAATGGGACGCTGGGCAAGCGAGGCGTGCTGCTGAATCTCCGGCGTGTGCTTGTGCGCGAGCTCCAGGCCATAGACCTGGTATGAAGGCGCGTTGGCAGCTCCCGGTCCCTCATGTTCCTCCACGCCGGCACGCCCGCGTCCGGAGTAGCCGGATACCGCATGAATGCTGATCGGGTAATTGCCCGGTATGAGCCCGGCCTGCACCAACGGACGCAGCAGGCCAACGGCACCGGTCGGATAGCAACCAGGATTGGTGACCCGACGTGCGTTCGCAATTTGCTCAGCCTGCCCCTGCGTCATTTCCGGAAAACCGTAAGTCCAGTCCGGTTGTGTGCGGTGGGCGGAGCTTGCGTCGATAACCCGGACGGCGGGATTGACAATGGCGCCCACTGCCTCGCGCGCGGCGGCATCCGGCAAACAGAGGATGGCGATGTCGCAGGCGTTAATGGCTTCTGCGCGACGCCGCGAATCCTTGCGCTCCGCGGCGGCAAGTGTGAACAGTGTGATGTCGGTCCGGTTGCGCAGCCGGTCGTGGATTTGCAGCCCGGTGGTGCCTTGATCGCCGTCGATGAAAACTACGGGAGAGCTCATACGTGGATGACTCCGCTGACAGAGGGTTGGAACAGTTAAACCGAGGTAAAACGAGCCCTATGTTGCGCGGACGGCTAGA
Organism: Paraburkholderia guartelaensis; assembly: GCF_004353905.1. Lineage (GTDB taxonomy): Bacteria > Pseudomonadota > Gammaproteobacteria > Burkholderiales > Burkholderiaceae > Paraburkholderia > Paraburkholderia guartelaensis. The sequence goes on from NZ_SMOD01000028.1 coordinate 38,588, forward strand.
ATAGAGAAAGTTGAATTTCATAACGTAGACATTCAGTTTTTCTGAATCTGGACGCCGTCATGCGAGAGATCAGCCTGGACCGGTTGCGCACTCTGGTCGCCGTTACCGACCGTGGTTCATTTGCCGATGCGGCGCGTGCATTGCACCTGGCGCCGCCAACGGTCAGCCTCCACATCGCCGAACTCGAAGACCGCGTTGGGGCTCCACTCCTGTTACGCAAGCGCGGACATGTGGGGCCGACGTCGGTAGGCGAGGTGCTGGTGGAGCGCGCGCGCCGGCTGCTGGCCGACGCGGAACAGGCGTTAGACGATATTCAACGCCAGGTAGAGGGGCTTGAAGGGCGTGCACGTCTCGGTGCATCCACGGGCGTGATCGCGCACCTGCTGCCGCAAGCTTTAGAGGTGCTGCGCGAGCACCATCCCGCCATCGACATTCAGATCGCGGTTCTGACTTCGCAAGAGACCCTGTCGCGGCTGGCGGATGGAACGCTGGATGTCGGGCTGGTCGCGCTGCCTCAGCCCCCGGTGGCTGGGCTCGTGATAAAGCCCTGGCGCCGCGACCCGGTGATGGCCTTTGTGCCGGCGCATTGGCGGTGTCCGGCCCGCGTTACCCCTGAATGGCTCGCCGCCCAACCGCTCATTCTCAATGACGCGACCACGCGTCTCTCGCGTCTGACTGTGGAGTGGTTCGCGACCGGAGGGCACCATCCTGCGCCGCGCATTCAGCTCAACTACAACGACGCGATCAAGAGCCTCGTAGCGGCAGGCTACGGCGCAGCGCTGTTGCCCCATGAGGCCACTACGCCATTACCGGACGAGCGCATTGTCATGCGTCCGCTGCGCCCGGCGTTGTGGCGACGGCTCGGTATTGCACATCGCGCGGGGTACGTTGAGCGTTCCACGCAACACGTACTCGATGTGCTGTGGGATTTGCGATTGGCGTAGGCGTTGTCTATTTGCCGCGTTTCAGTCTCGCAGTCAGCAGCGCATATTTTTCCTGCGAGGTGTCCGCTAACGCCGCTTCGCGAGTGGAAGGCGTATCGTCATACGGCACCGGTTCGGCGAACTGGCTCACCGTGAGATCCCACTTTTTCCCGTCGATTAGATTGTAGAAGTGCGTGCCGCCCGACGTCTGCGTCGTGAGAATGTCGCCACCGAAATAGTCATGCACGACGAGCGCGGTGACGCTGCAATGATTCTGCGCTGGATTCGATGCTGACCAGGCGTGGGTCGGACTTGACGTGTCTCCGGACCATACGCGTGAGATTGCTCTGTACAAGTCGAGGGGCGTCGCAAAGGTCTTCGATACGAGGGACATCTGATCTTCCTGTTTCATTGCAAAAAAACCTTGTTCAATGTGAAGGCAACGTCAGACCGACGTCGGAGCAGTGACGGATCGATCCAGTGCGACCATCGTAAATCGGCCTCTCGCCAGCAGCGGCTGATTCGAGGTTGGACACTCATTGACCCTCACAGTGTGCCTCTAGCCAGGCGAGCACTTCAGCGGCGTTCTGATCGGGCGGAAACACCGGATAGAAAACGTGTTCAATCACGCCGGCGTTGATGACCATCGTCAAGCGCTTCAACAGTGTCATGCCCATAGCAGTGAAGGTCGGAAGAGAAAGAGCCTTCGTCAATATGAGATGCTCGTCTGACAATAGCGGATAGGGGAGATGCAGACGCTCAACCGCGCCTCTTTGATACGGCGTGTCCTGCGTTGAGAGTCCGAAGATATGGCTTGCGCCTGCTGCCTTGATGTCGGCGGCGTGATTGCGGAAGGCACACGACTGCGGCGTGCATCCCGGGGCGCCGGGGATTAAAAGCCATCCGTCTGGCGGCGGCTCGTCCGGAAGTTTTTTTCGTGGGTAGGCGTAAATAACTGCACGGCCCGTGAGACGACTCAGGTCGACCGAGTCTCCGTCTGTCGAGTTCAACGCTATGCCTGGCACGCGCAGCCCCGTCAGGTGACTTGCCCTCCCGTCGTCGATAGGGGCCGGCATGGTTGACCAGTCGATGTCCATCGGATCTTTCATGTTTAGCTCTCTCGGTGGCCGACGACAGACGAATCCGCCGATCAGAAAATTTTGGGGCGCCATGCGCAGCTGCGTCTGTTCGAACCCGTAACGCCCCGGCTCGCGCGTGGCCGTCGCATCTGCCTAACCTGCGTGCCGTACCAGGCATGGGAGCGCGGCCAAGCGGGGCCGCATCGCTTCGTCCGCGGTGTCCGCGGAAGGATCTGCCCGTGAAATAGTTACAAGATAAGTGTTGACTCTGTCGCGCCCGGCGGGTAATGTGCCGTTCGAAGTTCAAGAAGTTCGATTGCTGTTCATCAATTGCTCGCTTCCCGGCGGTATTCGTTGTCCTCTCCCTCCTTGAAGCTTCACGCGCTCCGTAACGGAGCAAATTTTCGTTTTTTTTCCTCAGGGATTCTTCATGGAAACCGGTACCGTTAAGTGGTTCAACGACAGCAAGGGCTTCGGCTTCATCACCCCGGACAAGGGCGGCGACGATTTGTTCGCTCACTTCTCCGAGATCAGGGCCGACGGCTTCAAGACGCTGGCTGAAAACCAGAAGGTGAGCTTCGAAACGAAGCAAGGCCCGAAGGGTCTGCAAGCGGCTAACATCAAGCCGCTGTAAAGTTTGAAGGGCCCGGCATCCGACGACGGACGCCGGGTTGCAGTGACACCCTCGCGGAGCTTTGTCTCCCAAAGTTGGCGCAATCGCTCTTCGCTGCACCTGTTCATTCAGCAGCTTGCCAAGCGCCATACGCCTGGTTGCACCTCATTCTCCCCTCTGGCTTCAACGCCCCTTTTCGCTTTTCGACTGCTTCAGATTCGGCTTGCAATAGCTTTGAATCGGCGCATCCGTGCACTTTTCGCACGGCACGTACGCACTCAAATATCATTAAAATTAAAATGCAAAACACACAAATTCAATATTACAACGGCTATGCCGTTCAATCCTCGGCGCATCGATTGCCCGACGGTAGCTTTTCATCCAACCTGCTGCTCGAACGCATCGATAGCGCGCAAGCCGAAGGCCGCTACCGGTTCTATTCGCTTGATTACTTCAAGAGTGAAGAGCAGGCGTTGCAGCACTCGACCCAGTGGGCACGCAACTGGGTCGACACGCGCGGTTAAAGGCCACGCCACGGTTCGAAGCACCCAACGTCTCTGAGGCACCAGGGCGGCTGCAACAAAACGCGCCCAACGATCACGCGGGATCCCGAACAGCGCATCATCGGCACGCCTGGCTCGCACTACCCCCGCCGATAGCGGCGGAGAAGATGGCGGCCTTCGGTTACAATGTAGGACTGGTTCGCTTCGCACAGCGCCGAAACGACGCGTTTTGGCTAGCCGCGAGTCTTTCCTTGATTGATAGTCCAGTGAGGCCGGCAATATCGGCGCGCTGGACTGCACGCCCCGACTCGCATCGCACCGGTCTTGCGAGCCCCGCGTCTGACCAATCTCCTTGCCTACCTGATTCGCCGCCCCGGACAGGGCGGTCTCCATGACTTCCCGGGCGCAACGGCCGCGCAGCTGTTTTCGTGCCTCCCACTACCACTACCGCGCGGGCGCGTGTCGATCAACGCTTGCGGCTCTTCCTCAACGCGGCATCCGCGCCCATGTCCCGCAAATTGATAAGGAACCTTGAATGGCCAAAGAAGAACTGCTGGAACTCGACGGTATCGTTGAAGAAGTGCTCCCAGACAGCCGCTACCGCGTCACGCTCGACAATGGCGTGGTGGTAGGGGCGTACGCGTCCGGTCGAATTCGCAAGAATCACATCCGCATCCTTGCGGGCGATCGGGTAACGCTGGAACTCTCGGTGTACGACCTGACGAAAGGACGAATCAATTTTCGGCATAAGGATGAACGCAGCGGCGGCGCAACACAAAGACCCGCATTTCGCCGTCGCTAATGCCGCGATACGTGACCGTCGGCGGTGATTCTTACCTCTACCACGACGGTGCGTGCACATCCACATCACCATTCGCCAACGCTGCTGGATCCCAATCAAGGAAAAAAATTGACTACCGTAATTCTGAAACCCGACGAGCCCATGGAAGTTGCATTGCGCCGTTTCCGTCGCGCGATCGAGCGCAACGGCTTGATTCCGGAACTTCGTGCCCGGACAGCCTATGAAAAACCTACCACAGAACGCAAGCGCAAAAAGGCTGCTGCGGTGGCACGCCTGCGCAAGCAGATCAAACGCTCGTTGCCGCCGAAAAAGCGGTACTGAGCCGGAATTAGCAGGCGGCCGTGCTGAAGCGGCTGTCTCGTGCCCAGGCGGGTGCCTCGCGTAACCCTCGCATGGGCGCCCGGTTCTGATCTGGGGTGAGTGGCCGGTTGAATGCGACTCGGCGGGGTCCATTGGTGCATGGCCAGCTATCACTCTTTGGGGTTCGATTCAGAGCCCTTGCGTCGTATCTTCTGCCTCGAACCATTCAGGCCAGGAGCTGCGGTGCCTGTTTTCTGCTTCGATGCAGGGAATCAACGTCTGAGCCAGCACGGGTAATTGATCGGCAGATTTGGCGATCCGGTATTTGACACTGTGCACGCACTCCCGGTCGTCAAATTCACAACGATTGAGCCGGGTACCGCCACAGGGGCCGTTCGCCAGGCCTTTGGGGCATGTCTCGGGGCAGACGTAGACGGTGTCCTGCAAGCGGCAGCGGCCGCAGGTATCACAGCCGACCAGCGGCCGTTTGACCGTCCGTTCGACAGCATGTAGTGCATTCGCAGCCACGCCGACCTTCCAGATCGGCCGCGTCACGCTCCAGCCAAAGGCTCTACTGAGCCATCCCGTGCGACTGAAGAACTGGCCATGTACCGTAGAGAGCAGCGTGTATCCCAAGCGCTCCCGGCGGGTGGCGGTGACATCGGATTGCCCCATTTCCCACGCACCGGCTTCGGGAGCGAAGCACACGTCGGGCGCCCCGGGCATCTGCCAACTTGCATGCCATCGTTCGGCCCAATCGGTCAGTGTGGTCATGCTGTCCCGCTGCTCGATGATTGCCTGCTCCAACGAAAGCAGTTCGTCCAGCGTATGCACCCCGGACACATGAGCACCGGCATAGCCCATCAATTGCAGGCCCACTATCTGCAGTGCCAGGCGCTCGAGGCTTCGTGCGCTGGCATAGGCCTGCGATGCCTGCTGCTCCCTGCCCAACAGCTCGCGCATGGATTCGGTGATGACGACGCCGGGCACGGCCTGCAGAAAGGACGCGCGCTTGTCGGTCAGCCTCATCACACAGGCCAGCATCGGTTTCATGCATGCCTGAGCGCGCATCCAGGTCTGGGCTTCACTATGCTTGGCGGCGTCAAAACCCAGTTGCAGGGTAAGGAAATCAGCGCCAGCCAGAAGCTTTTTCTGCGCCTTCAGATACTGTGCGCCGCCTTCTTCTTCGCGGTATTTGAACGGGTTCAACGCGGCGCCCAACAGCCAGTCCGGGTAGTGCGCACGGGCAATCTGCAGTGCAGGTACCGACTCCAGATAGCGCACGGGTGCCTGACCAGGAATGTGGCCTGGCAAGCGATCCCCACTGAGCAGCAACAATTGCTCCAGACCACGGGCCTTCATCGACTCCATCTGGAGCAGCAAGTCTGCACGCTCGCGATCCTTGCCGGAAAAATGCAGCAAGGATGAGGGCGGATTTCCCAATGCTCCAGCGCCTTCCAGGGGGCTCAGGTCCGAGTGCAGGCCGACACGATCGGCGAAAGCTGGCAGTAACGGCCAACCTGCCAGGTGCCCGCGTTGCACGATTTGCTCAAGTGCGGCCAGGCGCGAAGGGGACTGTTGAGGAACGACCTCAAGCACGCAGACGAAACGTCCTTCGTTCAGCGCCTGTTTCAATGAACTCAAGACAGCTCGCTACCGTGTAAATCAGAGTGGCGTCGTTGCCGCAGCCTCTTGGTGAGAGTGCAGAGCAACGACTGCGATGATAGCCAGCCGCATGCGGGGCGGAACAATTGCGCAGGCGTCCAGTGGAGATAAACGCTCAAACCGCGTTATGCGCGGCGATGTTGCGATATTGACCTTTGAAATACAGCAATGGCTGCGTAGCAGCAGCTTCGCGCAGGTCTAGCGCTTTCACTTCACCAATCACGATCAAATGATCACCTGCGGCGTGCTCGGCATATATTTCGCAATCAAGCCAATGCAGGCTGCCGCCAATGATCGGATTACCCAGCGGCGATTCCTGCCATTCGATTCCGTGCCACTTGTCCGTGCCTCGCCGAGCGAACTGGTTGGAAATCCCGACTTGCTCATCTGACAGGATATTGACTGCGAATCGACCAGCCTGGCGAATCCTGGGATAGCTGGCCGAACTGGACATTACGCTGAATGACACCAGCGGCGGGCTCATCGACACGCTATAGAACGACTGGCAAGTGAAGCCAATCGGCTCGCTATCGATGTGTGACGTAATCACCGTGATACCGGATGCGTAGTGCCCGAGCGCTTCGCGAAAGCGCAATGGCTCGATAGCAGGACTAGGGAGTGACATAGTTGGTACTAGATACTGGGTGCAGCTCGAAAGTGTTAAGGAGGGGCCTGAAGTAGTCCGGTAATGTTGGCTGACTTCAGCTTTTGCCAACGCTGAAAGCGACCCATCGATCAGAACCGACCAAATCGCCCACCCAATTCTCCGCGTTTGGCCGTCGCGAGCAGCTCACGACGGCCATTTCCGTCCCAGAATCAGTTCGAGAGTTCGCTTCGGACGATTTCTGCGCCTGCACTCAAGGCTTCCAGCTTGCCTTTCGCGATTGCACGAGACAGGGGCGCCATGCCGCAGTTGGTGCAAGGATAGAGCTTGTCGGCATCGACAAACTGGAGTGCTTTTCGCAGGGTATTGGCGACTTCCTCGGGCGTTTCGATGGTATTGCTAGCCACGTCAATGGCCCCCACCATCACTTTCTTGCCGCGAATAAGCTCGATGAGATCCATCGGAACGTGAGAGTTGTGGCATTCCAGCGAGACCATGCCGATACTGGACTTTTGCAGCTTGGGGAAAGCCTCTTCATACTGCCGCCACTCCGACCCCAGCGTCTTCTTCCAGTCCGTATTGGCCTTGATGCCATAGCCATAGCAAATATGGACAGCCGTTTCGCACTTAAGCCCTTCGATGGCCCTTTCCAGCGTGGCAACGCCCCACTCATTCACCTCATCGAAGAACACATTGAATGCGGGTTCATCAAACTGAATAATATCGACCCCGGCAGCTTCCAGCTCCCTGGCTTCCTGATTCAGGATTTTGGCGAATTCCCAGGCCAGTTTTTCGCGGCTTTTATAGTGATCGTCGTAGAGCGTATCGATCATCGTCATCGGGCCGGGGAGCGCCCATTTGATGGGTTGCTTCGTTTGCTGACGCAAGAACCTGGCATCTTCGACAAAGACCGGCTTCTGGCGAGCAACAGCACCAACGACCGTCGGTACGCTTGCATCATAGCGATCACGAATTCTGACGGTCTTGCGGTTCTCGAAATCGACGCCGTCCAGGTGCTCGATAAACGTGGTCACAAAATGCTGACGCGTTTGTTCGCCATCGCTGACGATATCGATACCTGAGTGTTGTTGTTCTTGCAGTGACAAACGCAAGGCATCCTGTTTGCCCTCAATCAATCCTTCATCCTGCAATTTCCACGGTGACCAAAGTTTCTCGGGTTCTGCGAGCCAGGAGGGTTTAGGCAGGCTGCCAGCAGTTGAAGTGGGTAGCAATTTTTTCACAATAGATGACCTTGCGTTTTGGTTAATCAAAGAGCGTAGTTAGCAGACCACTGCTCAAGAACAGCCTGATAGGGTTTGATAAACTGCTCTTCAACAAACCTTCCCTGCTCAATAGCCAGTCGGCTACGTTCTTCTCGATCATAAACAATTCGGGTTAGCGAATAATCCTCATGCTTCAAACTTGGCTGATAGGATTTTCCTGCTGCCGAATTCGCATTGTAAATCTCAGGGCGATAAATCTTCTGGAAGGTATCCATCGTGCTGATGGTGCCGATAAGCTCAAGATTGGTGTAGTCACCAAGCAAATCGCCGACAAAATAGAATGCCAAAGGCGCAGCACTGTTCGGTGGCATGAAATAACGAACCTTCAGCCCCATTTTTTTGAAATATTCGTCAGTGAGCGAATATTCATCCTGCTCGTATTCAACGCCCAGGACAGGATGCTGATTTTCTGTCCGACGATAGGTCTTGCTGCTCGAAACGCTGAGGCATATGACGGGCGGCTTCTTGAAATTATTCTTGTAGGCGCTTGAATTCACGAAGCACTGGAACAGCTTCCCATGCAGGTCTCCAAAGTTTTCTGGAGTGCTGAAATTCGACTGGTTCTTGTTGTGCTCCAGCAAGAGCACGCTAAAGTCATAATCCCGCACGTAAGACGAGAAATTATTCCCTGCAATGCCCTCAATGCGCTCGCCGGTTTTCCGATCGACAATATTCGTTTTCAATATTTCGATCAAAGGGAGGGCACTAGCACTGCTTTCGCCTTCAATATTCATCTCGACGGAGATGATTTCAAGTTTGACCGTATAGCGATCGCCTTCAGGGTTGTCCCAATGCGCCAAGGCATTGAAACGATTGTCAATCATTCTGAAGGTGTTGCGCAGATTCTCCTGGCGACTCGTTCCTCTCGCCAGGTTAGCAAAGTTGGTCGTGATACGCGTATTGTCTGACGGACGATAGTCCTCGTCGAAACAAATGCTCTTGATGGAAAACGTAAAATCTTTACTCATTTTGATCTGGCAACGTGGATTCTGATGTAGAAGCTGCATTTACTTCTTGCATTTTCAGAATTTTATGCTAGACGACTCATGAAAAAAAATGAATTGATTTCATGCATCCATTAAGATCCTTCATGGAGCCGTGTGCGTGTTGACCGCTCCCCGACTTGCCCTTCCCCCCGCACTTTCCCCATCCACTTCCCTGCGTGCTGAAGGCCCGAATGTGGTGTCTTCAAGCCGGACAGCCTGCTTCTCCGGGCGGATGGCGAGATCAGGATTCGATTGCGGAGTCGTCGTCGCCGTAGAACTTCACGCCTAGCTGAATGCGTTCCCGGCCGCTTTCCAGGCGATGCCGATTGGTGTCGCGTAGCGAGTAGACGCAGCCGCAATATTCTTGCTGGTAGAAGTTTTCGCGCTTGCTGATCTCGATCATGCGGGCTGATCCGCCTGCCTTGCGCCAGTTGTACTCCCAGTACATCAGATCGGGGTAATGCGAAGCCGCGCGCACGCCGCTCTCGTTGATCTGCTGCATGTTCTTCCAGCGCGAGATGCCCAGCGAACTCGTGATCACCGGGAAGCCATTTTCGTGCGCGTAAAGCGCGGTCCGCTCGAAACGCATGTCGAAGCACATCGTGCAGCGTACGCCGCGTTCCGGTTCGTTCTCCATCCCGCGTGCGCGTTCGAACCAGTTATCCCGGTCGTAATCGGCATCGACGAAGGGAATGCCAAACTTTTCGGCAAAGCGGATGTTTTCATCCTTGCGCAGGTCGTATTCCTTGCGCGGATGAATATTCGGGTTGTAAAAAAAGATCGTGAAGTCGATGCCCGACGCCACCATGGCTTCCATGACTTCCCCGGAGCACGGCGCGCAGCACGAGTGCAGCAGCACCTTGCTCTGGCCGCCAGGCAGTGGGAGAGGCTTACGGTTATCGGTTGATGTCATGACATCTCCTTTCGCTGAAACGTCACGCAGGCTGATACAGAACCGGCATGTTGACGCAGCGACGGTGGTCTTTCAGGCCTCGCGCCAGATTTCACGTGTTGTATCGAGTACGAGTTTGAGCTTGTCGCGTTGCGCCGCTACCGCAAATTCATGGCGTGGACAGTGCTCGCGAAGCCGCACTTTGGCTAAAGCGCCAGTTGTTCCAGCGGCGCATATTTAGCTGGCTCGTCGATCCGAAGAGTCATGCCTTGAAGCGGAAACGCTAAATGTGCTGGGGTAGCCCGTAATTATCGTGGACCGCCTGCTATCCGACCATGGATTATTCTTCATATATCCATTAGTTTCGTTCATCCGAAAATCCGGTCATTGGCCTCGCAGTGCGTTCGCGTACGATAAGGATTGTTCGGTTCTTCCTGGCTCACTGCCACGACAAACATGTTGCTACGTGACCCCATTCACGGCGATATTGAACTCAACCCGGCCGAAGTCGAGATAGCCGATCTCGGAATCGTCCAGCGGCTGCGCGGTATCAAGCAGCTCGGCACCGCGCACCTGGTTTATCCGGGCGCACTGCATACGCGGTTCGATCACTCGGTTGGGGTCTGTGCAGTCGCCCACGAAATTGTCGATGCGCTGCGTGATTCCGGACTCCATGTCACAAGGGATCTTGAGACAGCGATTGGTGTCGCGGCCCTGCTGCATGACGTAACGCACGTGCCGTTCGGGCACACGCTCGAAGATGAACGCCGGCTTTTCGACCGCCATGATGAAGGCTCGCGTCTCGCGCAGATGTTTTCGGGCGAACTGGGCCTCACGCTTGAGCGCCTTGGATTACGTGACATCGTCGGGCATCTGCTCGGGTTGCCGTCAAATGAGCGGGCGCCTCGATGGGCAAGGGACATTGTGTCGGGTTGTATCGACGCAGACTTGCTCGACTATTTACGGCGCGACAGTTATTTCGCGGGACTATCGCAGAACTACGATGACCGTATTTTCCGCTGCTTCGCCGAGCGCGACGATCGCCTCGTCATCCGGCTGGCACGGCATGGCATGGATCGCCCCGACGCACGTTCGGAGATCATTGGCGTGCTTAGGCTGCGCTATTACCTCACCGAGCGCGTCTACTATCACCACACCAAGGTGGCTGCAGGCGCGATGATCTCTAAGGCCGTTGAGACCGCCGTAGCACACGGCGCACTGGTGGAGAGCGACCTGCTTGAACTCAACGACTGGACGCTTCTCGATCGGCTCGGACGTTGCGGTATTGCCGGTGCTACCGCGCTCGCCCGGCGGACCAGCAGGCGAGACCTGCTGAAACGCGGGTATGTGGTTTCTGGGCGCAGCGTGCCGGCCGACCGGAGGACGGAATGGGTCGCCCTGTACCACTCGTCACCCAGCACGCGTGCCCGCCTGGAAGCGGAGTTCGCCGGTCAACTGGGGCTCGATTTCGCTGATGTCGTGGTCTACTGTCCGGCGCTCACGATGATGAAGGAAGCGACGGCACCCGTCGAAACGATTCGCGGCGTCGAACTGCTGAATGACCGGGGAAATGAAGCCTTCGGAGAAATCGGCGCGCTACAGGATCGCTACGCCGATCTCTGGCGATTTTACGTATTCGTACCGGAGCAGGCTGTCGTGCGCGCTGCCGCGGTGGCGGCTGATATGTTGGGCCTTCCCTCGGAACTCGGGCCAAAGTCCGCTTGACGTCGCCCAAAGCATGACCTCGAGCTCGGCAAACAGGGCATCGCCAGGCAGATTGTCCTGGGCACGCGCGAGGGCGGTGCAGATAAACCGGCAATGAACGTCCGTAGTGCCGGCCCGAAGCGGCCATACTGAAACGTCGCTTGGGTGACCGCTGTGGGTCACCCACCACGCTCAACCCGCGCGCCGTCCCTCCACCACACGCGTTGCGGGCGCAACATCCATCACTGCGAGCCGGATCGCGTCGATCAGCGCGCGCGCCGCAGGCGAGGGCGAGCCCTGCGCGCGCAGCGTGAGCCCGATATCGCGGCGCGTGTGCTGCAGCGGCACATCGAGAATCACCAACTGCCCTGACTCGATTTCGTAGTGCAACTGCTGCGCCGAGAGCGCCGTGATCATGTCCGTGCCGAGCAGCAGCCCGCGAATCACGGCGAGATCGGCAGTCTCGACGGTGGGCAGGGGCGGCTTGAGCTTCACGCGGCGGAACTGCGCTTCGAGCAGCCCGCGCGAGGGCGAATGCGTGCGCGAAAGTATCCATTGCGCATCACGCAGATCGTTCAGCGTGAGGCCGTGCTTTTTCGCGAGCGGATGGTCGCGCCTCGCGAGCACGACCATGTCTTCCGACATCAGTCGTTCGTTGCCAAGGCCGCTTGCCGCGTCGTTTTCGCGCAGCGCGCCGAGCACGAAGTCCACGTCGCCCGCGCGCAGGCCTGCCACGAGCAGTTCATAAGCGCTTTCGTCTGTCACCACGCGCACGCCCGGATGCTGTGCGGAAAGGCGCGCGATAGCGGCCGGCAGGATCAGCGTGCGGCCCAGAGGCAGCGCGCCCACCGTCACCGAACCCTGGATATTGCCGTGCAACGCCGCGATGTCGTCGGGCACATGGCGCAGTTCGTTGAGCGCGCGCCGCACGTGCAGCAGGAAGGTCTCACCCTCGGCCGTGAGCAGCACGCCGCGCGGCCCTCGATGGAACAGCGTGACACCCGAGCCGCTTTCGAGCACGCGCATGGCGCTGCTCACGGCGGGCTGGCTTATGCCGAATGCATTGGCCGTGCTCGGCATATGGCGGTGCCGCGCGAGGGCGACGAATAGCTGCAGCCGCCGCGTGTTGAGCAGATACGCGGGCAGCGTGCCTTCGCTCAACGCGCGCCGGCGCGCCTGGCGCGCGGCGCACCACTGCGCGAGTTCTTCCAGTTCGCCAAAAATGCGCGCGCAGCGCTCGAGCACCACGCGCCCCACGGCAGTGGGCAGCATGCCCGAAGGCTTACGCTCGAAGAGCGGCGCGCCCAGCGCCGTCTCCAGTTCCTGCACCGAGCGCGTGACGGCCGATTGCGCACGGTACAGAGCCGAAGCGGCGCGCGTGGCGCTGCCGGTGTCGGCCACGAGGCGAAAAGCGCGCAGATGCGCGAGGTTCAAGAGTTCGGGCTGGCTCACGGTTCGATCATGTCGTTTTGGGTGGGATACGCGCCGTGTCTCATGCGGCGACCGTGACAACCGTGGCAACTGCGGCAGCGGCGTCGCCGACCGCGCTCAGATGCAGACGGTCGACCGAAAGATTGAGGCTCTCCTTTGAAATATGCGTGTGCTCTTTCATCAGCGCCTCGACGCGTGCGCCTTCGCCGTTCACAAGCGCGCCGACAATGGCGTGATGCTGGCGGTGCGCATACGAGAGCATCATGAATTGGCGCTGCTGCGCGGCCTTGTCGAACACCACCGTGCCCGGCGAGACGAAAGGAATCTTGTCGTTGAGCCCGAGCGCGGCGCTCACCGCAAGATTGTGCGCCGCTTCCACGATGAGTGCGTGGAAGCGGCCGTTCATCGCGGCGTAGCGCGTTTCCGCTTCGCTGTCGAGCACACCGGCCGCGAAAATCGCGTCGCCTTCACGCAGGCAGTCTTCGAGCGCGCGTGCGAGCGCCGTGTCCACGCCGCGCTCGGCGACCGTTCGTGCGGCGAGCCCTTCGAGCACGCCGCGCACGTCGATGGCGTTGAGCACGTCGGTCACCGAAAAGCGCCGCACGGTGTAGCCGCGTGCGCCCGAGCGCTCGACGAGGCCTTCGGTGGCGAGCACACTCAGCGCATAGCGCAGCGGCGTGCGCGAAATGCCGAGGCGCTCGGCGAGCTGCGCCTCGACGAGCCGCTCGCCGGGTTCGAGTTCGCCGGAGAGGATGCGCGTGCGCAGCGACTGCACGATGGTTTGCTGGGTCGTCCCGTTCATGTCATCCGTGAATCGCAACGGGCGAGGCGCGCGGCATATGGCGCGCGGCCCTTGCGAGTTCGTTCTTTTGATATCTGTTTCGTTTATGAGGGGGGTGCCGGGGCGGATCCGCCGCAGGTCCCGCAATGGAGTTTCAGGATACCAAAAACCGTTGCGGCGCGCGGGTTTGGGCGATCGGCCGAGTGTGTGGAAACACTCATAAGCCCTGAATTTATGAGGAAAAGGGAAAAATTCGTGGTTAACCCTTGCTTACGGTTTGGGTGGCATTTTTGTAATTTCGTATCCCAAGTGATGGATCGAAGGCGCCTGCCGGCGCATCCGGTCCAGCGCGGCGCGAGCGCGCCGCATGAACAGCAGCAGAGGGCAAGATCATGGCAAGAATAGTGGGCGGCATCGGCACATCGCACGTGCCGACAATCGGCATGGCATACGACAAGGGCAAGCAGAACGAACCCGCGTGGGCGCCGCTCTTCCAGGGATACGAACCGGTGGCGAAGTGGCTCGCCGAGCGCAAACCAGACGCGCTCGTGATGTTCTACAACGACCACGCCAACAGTTTCTTCTTCGACTGCTATCCGACGTTCGCGCTGGGCGTCTCCGCGAATCACGAGTTCGCCGACGAAGGCGCGGGCAAGCGGGCGCTGCCGGACATCGCGGGCCATCCCGACCTCGCGATCCATATTGCCGAGCAACTCGTCAACGACGAGTTCGATCTCACGATCTTCCAGGACAAGCCGCTCGACCACGGCTGCAACTCGCCGCTTTCGCTCATGCTGCCGCACGAAGGCGGTTGGCCCGCGGCGCTGGTGCCGATCCAGGTGAACGTGCTCCAGTATCCGCTGCCCACCGCTAACCGCTGCTACCGGATCGGCCAGGCGCTGCGCCGCGCGATCGAATCGTTCGAGCAGGATCTCGATGTGGTGGTGGTCGGCACGGGCGGGCTTTCGCACCAGGTGCACGGCGAACGCAGCGGCTACAACAACACCGAATGGGACATGGAGTTCCTCGATCTGATCGTGAACGATCCGGAACGCCTCGCACGCATGAAGCACGTGGACTACGTGCGCCTTGGCGGCGCGGAAAGCGTGGAGACGATCATGTGGCTCGCCATGCGCGGGGCGCTGGGCGGCAAGATCCGCGAAGTCCATCGCAATTACTATCTCGCGACCAGCACGGCGATGGCGGTCACGGTGTACGAAGAAGAGGGCCGGCAATGAATCCGCAACTGGTTGGCATCGAGGAACTGACGGGCACCTACCCCTTCGACATTCGCCAAAGCATGAAGGCCATGCGCCTGAATCGCTTCTTCTGGGAAATGCGCCTGCCACAAGCGCGCGACCTGTGGCAGCGCGACCGCAAGGCCGCCTACGACGCTGCCGCGCTCACCACAGAGGAACGCGCGCTCGTCGACGCAACGGACTGGCTCGGCCTCATTCAATACGGCGTGTGCTTCTTCGTGCTCGAAAAGTTCGCGCGCGTCGTGAAGATCACGAATCTGGGCATGTACGCGAGCATGCGCGGCGAAACCCTCGAAGCGTTCCTGAAAACGCGCAAAGTGCCCGACGCGGTCTGAGCATTCGCCTGACCGCTTGATGTCCTGAATCGCTTTTGCGCTCGAGCGGGCGTTTTGCCCACTCGAGCGCGTTTGACCCGCGTGGCCCCACATGCCGCGCGCTTGCTTGCGGCTCGCCAGATCTCGGGGCGGCGAGCGCGCAAACCTTCGATGCTCGAATAAACAGGTTTGTTCAAAACAGGAGACTTGGAGAATGCAGGATCATAAGCAGTACAAAAAGATTGCATTGGCGATTACGGGGGCCATCGGTGTGATGGCATGCGCTGCACCGGCGTTCGCGCAAAGCAGTGTCACGCTCTACGGCATGATGGACACGGGCATTACCTACGTGAGCAACCAGGGCGGCAAGCACAACGTCAAGATGGACGACGGCGTGAATGGCCCGAACCTCTGGGGCATGACCGGCACGGAAGACCTGGGCGGCGGTACGAAGGCCTTCTTCCAGCTCGTCAACCAGTTCCAGGTGGACAACGGCGCGTTCATGCCGAACAAGAGCCTATTCAGCCGTACGTCGATTCTGGGCCTGAGCAACGACAAGTTCGGCAAGCTCACGCTCGGTAACCAGTACGACTTCATGACGGACTCGCTGTATTTCGCGGGCAACGATCCGGCGGAGCTTTCGGGCCACTTCTACGATTTCCGCGCGGGTCCGTTCCAGAAGCTCGCGCTGCCGAACAACCCGACCGGGTCGTTCGACTGGGACCGCATGGCCGGCGAAACGGTCAACAACTCCGTGAAGTATCTGTCGCCGACGTTCGGCGGTTTCAGCGCGGGCGCGATGTACAGCTTCGGTGGCGTGGCCGGGTCGATCGGCACGGGCAACGGCACGAGCTTCGCGCTGAACTACTCGGCGCATGATTTCGGCGTGAATGCGGCCTATACGAACCTCAAGACTGTCGTGACGGGCGAGGGCGATGTGAGCGTGCGTAACTGGGGTATCGGCGCGCACTACCGTTTCGGCGGCTGGATCACGAACGCCCTCTTTACGACGGTGCATAACTCGGCCAACGGCGGCTCGGTGTATCAGGGTTCGGTGGGCGCGCACTACAACTTCACGCCTGCACTCAGCGCCGGCGCGTCGTACATGTACATGAAGGGCAACGACGTGGTCGACAACAATCACGCGCACCAGGTCGCGGCGATCGTCGATTACGCGCTCTCCAAGCGCACCAGCGTGTACGTGCTGGGCGTGTACCAGCGCGCCAGCTCGGGCGGTCTTGCGCAGATCAACGGCATGAACTCCTCGGACGGCGCTTCGAGCGGCCAGAGCCAGGCGGTTGCGCGCGTGGGCCTGCATACGCACTTCTAATGCCCCGCTAGTTTCATCATCTCCGGTAGTTGTTTGACGCCGCCCGATCGGCTGATCGGGTGGCGTTTTTTCATTGTGCGCATCCTTTCACGAAAGGCTCGCGAATTGGGCAAAATAACGCCAGTCGCAACAGCACTCGCGTGACGAGAAAGGAAGTTTCATGACGGACACGGTGGATTGCGTCGTGATCGGCGCGGGCGTGGTCGGTCTCGCGGTTGCGCGCGCGTGCGCGCAGCAGGGCTGGGAAACCGTCCTCGTCGAGGCGGAGAACGCCATCGGCACGGGCACCAGCTCGCGCAACAGCGAAGTGATACACGCGGGCATTTACTACCCGCAAGGCTCGCTCAAGGCGCGCCTGTGCGTGCAAGGCAAGCACAAGCTCTACGCGTATTGCGAAGAGAAGGGCGTGGAGTACAGCCGCTGCGGCAAGTTCATCGTCGCGACGCACGGAGGACAACTCGACGCGCTGCGCGCGATTCGCGCGGCGGCAGCCGCCAACGGTGTGGACGACCTGCGCTGGCTTGACCGAGACGAGGCGCGCGCACGGGAGCCCGCGCTCAATTGCGTGGCGGCGCTCGAATCGCCCTCCACGGGCATTGTCGACAGCCACGGCTTGATGCTTGCGCTGCAGGGCGACTTCGAAGCGTCGGGCGGCATGCTTGCGTTTTGCTCGCCGGTCACGGGTGGCGCGGCGAGGCCAGGCCAGCCGAAGCTTCTCAAGGTGGGCGGCGACGAGCCGATGGAATTGCTCGCCACGCGCGTCGTGAACAGCGCGGGCCTTTACGCGCAGCAGGTAGCCGCTTGCATCGACGGTGTACCGGCGCAATCGATCCCGCCGGGGCGGTACGCGAAGGGCAACTACTACTCGCTAACGGGCTCGGCGCCGTTTTCGCGGCTCATCTATCCGGTGCCGGAGGAAGGGGGCCTGGGCGTGCATCTGACGATCGACCTTGGCCGCCAGGCGCGCTTCGGTCCCGACGTGGAGTGGATCGACACGATCGACTACACCGTGGATCCGGCCCGCGCGGCGAAATTTTACGACGCGATTCGCACCTACTGGCCCGCGTTGCCTGACGACGCGCTGCAACCGGGTTATGCTGGCATTCGCCCGAAGCTGGCCGAAGGCAAACACGGCGGCGACTTCGTGATCCAGGACGCGCGCGAACACGGCGTGAGCGGGCTCGTGAACCTCTATGGCATCGAGTCGCCGGGGCTGACGGCTTCGCTCGCGATTGCGGATGAAGTAATCGAACGCCTGAACACATACTGACTGCAGTAGCGAATCAAACGCGAATCAACGCGAATCACAAGGAGAACAAGATGGTCTACGAGATGGCGCATATCACGGTGAGCGCAGGAAAGAACGCCGAATTCGAGGCAAACGTGGCGATGGCGCTGCCGCTCTTTCACCGCGCGCGCGGCTGCCGCAGCGTGGAACTGCAGCGCGGCGTGGAAGAGCCGAACCAGTATGTGCTCGTCGTGCAGTGGGATACCGTCGAGGATCACATGGTGCACTTTCGCGAATCGGACGACTTTCAGGAGTGGCGGCGCCTCGTCGGCCCGTACTTCGAGAAGCCGCCTGTCGTGGGGCACACGCAGGTCGTCGTGAAGTAAGAGGCTGAGCGCGGCCAGCCGCGCTTACGCCTTGATACCGAACCCCTCCACATACGCCACCGCGTCTTTGCCATCCCAAACGCGTCCATCGACGAACGGCGCGGTGGCGGTCTCGGCGGGCAGCGTAATTCCCATTGCCGCCGCCGCTTGCCCATACAGCGCCGTCTGGTTCAAGCCGAGCGCAATCTCGCGATAGTCGTTTCGGCGTGCGAGCATGCCCCATCGTTCGAACTGCGTAAGAAACCACACGCCTTCGGATTCGTGCGGATAGTTCACGCGGCCTTCCTCGAAGAACTTCATGCCCGGCGTGCGCGAGGCCGTGTCCGCTTCGAGCCGTGCCGCGATCAGCGCGGCGTCGACTCCCAGCATCTCCGGTCGCGCGAGCCACTGCGCAATCTCTCGGCGATTGCCTTCGCCGTCCAGCCAGCGGCACGCTTCGAGCATCGTCTGCACGAGCGCGCGCGCCGTGTTCGGATGGCGCGCGACGAAATCGCGCCGGCAGGCGAGCACCTTCTCGGGATGATCCGGCCAGATCGCGCCGCTCGCGATGATCGTGCGTCCCACGCCGCGCTGCTGCGCGAGCCCTGGCCACGGCTCGCCCACGCACAGGCCGTCGAGGCGATCTTCCGCGAGCGCAGCCACCATCTGCGGCGGCGGGATCACCACGCTCTCGATATCGCGCAGCGGATGCACGCCTTGCGAAGCGAGCCAGTAGTACAGCCACATCGCGTGCGTGCCGGTGGGGAAGGTCTGCGCGAATACGGGCTTGCGGGCAAGCGTCGCGAGCGCGAGCGGCAGCGAGCCGTGTTCCGCGAGCGCATCCGCGAGACGGTTCGAGAGCGTAATGGCCTGGCCGTTGCGGTTGAGCACCATCAGCACGGCCATGTCGGTCTGCGGGCCGCCCAGGCCTAGCTGCACGCCATACACGAGCCCGTAGAGCGAATGCGCGGCGTCGAGTTCGCCGGATAGGAGCTTGTCGCGCAGCGCGGCCCATGAGGGCTGGCGCGACAGTTCGAGCGTGAGGCCGTGCGCGTGGCCGAACTCCAGCAGCTTCGCGGCGACGAGCGGCGCGGCGTCGGCGAGCGGCACGAAGCCGATCTTCAGGTGGGTTTTCTCGGGCGCGGTGAGTGTGGTGGTGGCGTTCATGGGCGGCGCATCGTTCGTGCTCAATCTTGGCGATCCTGCGCTTGCGCGAGCGCGACGATCTGGCGGGCGACCTCGGCGAGCTTCACGCTCTGGTTCATCGCGCGCTTGCGCAGCGCCGCGTAGGCGGCAGGCTCAGTCAGCTTCTGTTGCTCCATCAGGATGCGCTTCGCGCGGTCGATCAGCTTGCGCTCGGCCAGTTCGTTCTCGGCCAGCGTGAGACGCTCGCGCAGCTGCGCTTCCTGTGCAAAGCGCGCGAGCGCGACTTCGAGGATCGGCGCGAGGCGCTCGCTCGCGAGCCCTTCCACGAGATAGGCGGTCACGCCCGCGTTCACGGCCGAGCGGATCAGCTGCTGGTTGGCGTCGTGGCTGAACATCAGCACCGGGCGCGGCGCAGTGGCGTTCATCACCGCGAGCTGTTCGAGCGTGTCGCGCGAGGGCGACTCCGTGTCGATGATGATGACGTCGGGCCGCTCGCGCTCGACGACGCGATGCAGCGCCTGCGGCGTCGCGGGCTCGGCAAGCATGTCGTAGCCGAGCTTGGCGAGCGCGTCGCGCAGGTCGCCGATAGGCTTGTCGGTGTCGGTTACGAGCAATACGCGCAGCATGGGATTTCGGTGGTCGTCGGCATGACGTCTTCGACGGTTAATCGGTGCATGACGCGCCATCGCTGGGCGCGCACGAGGAATCAGCAAGGTGCGTGCCAGTTTGTCCGATGGCCGCAAAGCCGCGCCGGATGGGGTCTGCGGCGCGCCGTGAAGAAACGCGGTGTGCAACGCGTTGTGCACCGCAGCAGTGCGGACGTCGATACGGCGCACTCAGTTGGCGCAGTGGTTGTGGGCGATGCCCGAAAAAGTGCGGCCTGAATCTGCGCTCACGTTTCCTGACTCGAGACAGTCGAGCGCGGCTTTTGTGACACGCATATTTCACCTATTCTTTTTAGCGCACGCCGTCGGCTCCACGATTCCCAGCGCCCGCATTCTCACGACAATTAACCGGCCAATGGAAATGGAAAGACCCGCCTCCCCCCAAGCACGGCCCGCAAGTGCAACCGCAAGCCAGTCCTGGCTGCGCTGGCTGCCGGGCGTCACGTTGATCAAGACGTATCAGGGCGGCTGGTTGCTCAGCGATCTCGCCGCGGGACTGGTGCTGACGACCATGCTCGTGCCGGTCGGCATTGCCTATGCGGCGGCGTCCGGCGTGCCCGGTGTCTACGGTCTCTATGCCACGATCATTCCGCTGCTGGCCTACGCGATTTTCGGGCCCAGCCGCATTCTCGTGCTCGGCCCCGACTCCGCGCTTGCCGCGCCCATACTCGCCGTGGTGGTGCAGGTAGCGGGCGGTGACCCCGCACGCGCCATCGGCGTGGCGAGCATGATGGCGATCGTTTCCGGTCTCGTATGCGTCGTCATGGGGCTGCTGCGTCTCGGCTTCATCACGGAGCTGCTGTCCAAGCCTATTCGATACGGCTACATGAACGGCATTGCGCTAGCCGTGCTCATCAGCCAGTTGCCGAAGCTCTTCGCCATCTCCATCGACGAGCAGGGTCCGATGAGGGACCTGCTCAGCCTCGCTCAGGCGCTCGCGCGCGGCCAGGCCAACTGGTACAGCTTTGCCGTGGGCGCGGGAAGCCTCGTGCTGATCCTGGTGCTCAAGCGCTTCGACAAGGTCCCCGGCATCCTGATCGCCGTGATCGTGGCCACGCTCTCGGTCAGTCTCTTCCATCTCGACGCCATGGGCGTGAAAGTGCTGGGCACGATTCCCCAGGGGTTGCCTGGACTCTCGCTGCCGTGGGTCGACAACGTGGACCTGGTCAAGATCGTCCTGGGCGGCGCAGCCGTCGCGTTGATCGCCTTCGCTGATACGAGCGTGCTTTCGCGTACCTACGCGGCGCGCTTTCATGCGCGCGTCGACCCGAACCAGGAGATGGTGGGCCTCGGCGTGGCGAACTTCGCGGCAGGCTTGTTCCAGGGCTTTCCGATCAGCAGCAGCGCTTCGCGCACGCCGGTTGCCGAAGCCGCGGGTGCCCGCACGCAGCTCACCGGCGTCGTGGGTGCGCTCGCCGTGGCCGCGCTGCTCATGGTCGCGCCCAATCTGTTGCGCTATTTGCCCAATAGCGCGCTCGCCGCGGTGGTGATCGCCGCCGCGCTCGGGCTGTTCGAAATCGCGGATCTCAAACGCATCTACCGGATTCAGCAGTGGGAGTTCTGGCTTTCGATCGGTTGCTTCGTGGCAGTCGCGGTTTTCGGGGCGATTCCAGGCATTGGCCTCGCTGTCCTGATCGCCGTGATCGAATTCCTCTGGGACGGCTGGCGGCCCCATTTCGCAGTGCTCGGCCGTGTGGAGGGAGTGCGCGGCTATCACGACATCGAGCGCTATCCCGAAGCCGTGCGCACGCCGGGACTCGTGCTGTTTCGCTGGGACGCGCCGTTGTTCTTCGCGAACGCCGAATTGTTTCAGCAGCGCCTGATGGAGGCGGTGGAAGCGTCGCCCACGCCGGTGCGCCGGGTCGTGGTGGCGGCGGAGCCCGTGACGAGTGTGGACGTCACGTCCGCCGACATGCTGCGCGAACTGACCCAGGCGTTGCGCGAGCGCGGCATCGCGCTGCATTTCGCGGAGATGAAGGACCCGGTGCGCGACAAGCTCAAGCGCTTCGACTTGCTCGAAGACATCGGCCCGGACCGCTTCGATCCGACCGTAAGCAGTGCTGTCGATCGCTATGTCGACGAGACCGGCCTCGCGAAAGACGAAGCCGGGCCGCAAGAGGGACGGTAGCGCAAAGAGTATGCGGTGCCGGCCTTGCAGTACCGCACCGTACTTTGCGTCGATGCCGGTCAGGCGCCGGGCTTGAGCACAACGCGAAAGCGCGCCTTGCCGCTCATCATCCGCTCATAGGCTTCCGCCGCGCGCGACAGCGGATATTCCTCGATCATCGGCTTCACGCCCGAGAGCGCGCTGAATGCCAGGGTATCCTGAGAATCGGCGGCGGTGCCCGAGGGCCAGCCCTGCACCGAGTGGCGGCCCATGATGAACTGCGTGATCGGCACCTCCACGGGCTCCTCCGACACGCCGATCATGATCAGCTTGCCATTCAGGCCGAGACCGCCCAGCGCAGCGCTCATGGCTTTGCCGCTCGTGGCCGTGGCGAGGATCACGCGCGCGCCGCCCAGCGCGAGCAACGCTTGCGCGACGTCCTGCGAGGAACTGTCGATGTAGTGATGCGCGCCGAGCTGTTTCGCGAGCGGCGCCTTGTCCTGCCCGCGCGCGATGGCCACGGTGACGAAGCCCATTTTGCGGGCGTATTGCACGCCGAGATGGCCGAGACCGCCAATGCCGAGAATCGCCACGACATCGCCCGCGCGTGCGCCGCTGTTGCGCAGCGCGTTGAAGGTGGTGATGCCCGCGCACAGGAGCGGCGCGGCGTCGACGTCGGAGAGGTCGTCGGGCATACGCGCGAGCGCTTCCTGCGGCGCCACCATGTAATCGGCGTAGCCGCCGTCGTAACTGATGCCGGGAATCTGCCCGTTCTTGCAGAGCACGAAGTCGCCATGGCGGCAGTGTTCGCAATGGCCGCAGTGGCCGCCGTGCCAGCCCACGCCGATGCGCTGTCCGACCTTCCATTCGTCGACGCGCGGGCCAAGCTTTTCGATCACGCCTGCGATCTCGTGGCCGGGCACGCGAGGAAACTGGAGGCCCGGCCACTGGCCTTCTTTCGTGAGCGAATCGCTATGGCAGATCCCGCAGGCCTGCACCTTGACGAGGACGTGACCTTCGGGCGGCTCGGGAATATCGCGCTCGACCAGTTCGAGAGGGGCGCCCGGTTTTGCTACCTGCACTACGTGCATCTTTGGCATCGTCTGCTCCTGGGAAAGAGAGGTTTGCACCGGTGATGTCGTGGCGACGTATAGCTACTGCGACATTGTAGGACGATGGAGCGCGCGCTTCGCGCTGCGCGGCGTGGAGGCTTTGGCGGAGGGATGTTTGTTAGCGTTATGAGTGTGAAGGCTTTGCGGTATCAGCCTCCTTTTCGCGACCCAGCGCGCTTCGCGCCGGCTTGTATGCGGGCTTTTCCATCGACCGCTGTGCGGCTCTTCATATGGTCGATGAACGCGCGCAGCTTCGGCATGGCCTGCCGGCGGCCCGGATAGCAGAGAAACATCCCTGGCCTCATCGGCGCGTAGGCCGCCAGCACCTCTATCAGTTCTCCCGATCGCAGCCCGACAGCGGCCAAAGGCTCAGGCACCTGGGCCAGGCCCAGTCCTTCTATCGCGGCGCCAAGCACGGTGGGAAAGTCACTAGCGATGAGGGGGCCGGATACGGCGATCTCGACTGGTTGGTCGTCGTCATTGAATGACCAGAGTGCGAGCGCGCCGTTGGACCGACGCCATCGCAAGCATGCATGCTGGCGCAGATCGTTCGGGTGAGCGGGCAGGCTGAGCCCGGCGAGGTAATCAGGGCTGCCGACGACGATGAGACGAAATGGCGGCGTCATTGGCACCGCGACCATATCGGGGGCAACGAGATGCCCCTGCCGGATAGCGGCGTCGAATCCTTCGGCTGCCAGGTCGGTCACCTCCTTGCTCGCAGCAAGCTCCACCTCGATCTCGGGATACGCCCGGCAGAACGATGTGACCAGCTCCAGCAGGGTCGGGATGACCGCGCGCGGCGCCGAGAGACGCAGCAATCCAGCCGGTCGCTGGCCAAGTCCACGCGCAACTTCACTGGCGGCGACCAGTTCCTCGAAGGCCGGCTTGGCGCGCGCGAAAAACTGTTCGCCGGCTTCGGTCAAGCCGACACTGCGCGAGTTGCGTATGAAGAGCGCTGCGCCGATGCGCGTTTCGAGTACGCGCACCGTCTGGCTGATAGCCGACGGCGTCACACCGAGTTCCGCGGCCGCCTTGCGAAAACTCCGATGCTGGGCAACGCGCAGGAACACCTCCACGCCGTCCAGCGCGCCCTGCCTGACTGTGAAGTTCTGCTTCATGGCCCGTCAACATTGTGATGAATACCCGCGTGCGAATAGCGATGATACCTTGGCACCATCAATTGGGCCGGAGATTCAGCGGCTCACACCACCGTAACGGGACGCTGGATGAAACGCTTTCTTCTTAACTTGACCATCGCCTCTGCGCTGGTCGCTTTTGCTGGAGTTTCCATGTCGCAAACCACGCCTATGCCTGCCACGCCAACCACGAAGATTCTGGCGATTGGCACCTTTCCGCCGGGCACGGATATGCAACTTGTCCAAAGCATTCTTCCGACCGAAGTGCGCGAGACGGCGCAGCTCTACCTCGAGGGCAAAGTTGACCAGTGGTATTCACTGCAAGACCGGGCCGGGGTGGCATTCATCCTGAACGTAACAGACGTCAATCAAGCGCATGAAATGCTCGAGGCGCTTCCCTTGGGAAAGGCCCACTTGATGACATTCTCACTTTTGCCAATAGGCCCACTGAAGCCGTTGAGCAAGCTCCTGAATCCGCCCGCTCCCCAATAGAAAGCGTTATAGCGTGCTGGGCTGAACTAACTCGTTGTCAGGACCAAACATGAAGATTTATTACTCGCCGGGAGCATGCTCGCTTGCGTCGCATATCGTTGCACGCGAAGCGGGTATCGCGATTCAACTCGAAAGGGTGGATATGTCGTCGAAGCGCACGCAAGGCGGAATCGACTTTCTCACCATCAATCCAAAGGGGAACGTGCCGGTGCTCGAACTGGACGACGGAATGTTTCTTACGGAAGGTCCCGCGATCATGCAGTTTCTCGCGGACTTGAAGCCGGAACGCGATCTCGTTCCTCGCAACGGGACGATGGCGCGATACCGTTTGCAGGAATGGCTCGGCTTCATTAATTCCGATTTGCACACGACTTACGCTCCGCTCTTCAATCCGGCGATGCCCGAATCGATCCGCAACGACAAGCGAGCAGTACTGTTCAAATATTATGCCTTAGTGGAGCGGTCCCTCACGCACCAGCAATGGTTGCTGGGAGAGCGATTCTCGGTGGCCGACGCCTATCTTTTCACAGTGACGAATTGGGCAAGGCACGTTGGCGTGGATTTTTCGCGGCTGCCCGCCGTCACCGCGTTTCAGCAACGCGCGGCCGGTCGCCCGCAGGTTCGGGAAGCACTTATGGCGGAAGGTCTGCTGCGGAACTGAACGGTACCCGGGAGGTGCAGATATGATTGAGCCGATCGACAGCCTGGAGATTACGGTCATCGTCGACAACGTGACCGACAACCTTTCATCAAATCCAAAGTATGTGGAAACAGAGGTTGCCGGGGCGTGGAAGCGCGGGATGAAATGGCTTGGCGGGCAATGTCTTTGTTGCGCCGCTCACGGTTTGTCTTGTCTGATCACAGCCCGAACTGGCGACAAGGAGCACTCGCTTCTGTTCGATACGGGGCCGGACGAGTGGGTGTTCGAGCGTAACGTCGTCAGGCTCGGCCTCGATCTCGGCAAGGTCGGCGCGATGGTGCTGTCACACGGACATTGGGATCATGCAGCAGCCATGCCGCGGGCACTGCAGATGATCACGCTGGCAAACGGCGGCAAGCCCGTCCCGACTTATATGCACCCGGAAATGTTTGCATCGCGAGCGGTCAAGAATCCGCAGGGCCGCATGATGCCGATGGAGGATATTCCAGGCCAACAGGTGCTTGCCGGTAACGGTGCAGAACTCGTGATTACGAGAGTTGAGCAGTCGGTGCTGTCGAAGTCGTTCTACGTCAGCGGAGAAATCCCGCGCGTGACAAGCTTCGAGCGAGGTATGCCTGGCCAGCACAGGCTCGGCCCTAACGGCGAATGGGAGTTGGACGAAGCCCTCGTGGATGAACGGTATGTTGCCGTGCATATCGCCAATAAGGGTTTGTTTGTGTTTACAGCCTGTTCACACGCAGGTCTCATCAACGTTTTGACGCATGCGGGCAATCGATTCCCTGACGTTCCGATCTACGGGGTACTAGGCGGATTCCATTTGTCAGGCGCAACGGAAAGCATCATTCCAGACACAGTCGAAGCGCTGGAGCCGTTCAATCTTGCGCTGATCGCCGCCGCGCATTGCACCGGCTGGCGGGCAATTGGCGCACTGGCAACGCGGTTCAAGGATCGAGTCGTACCGTCGGCGGTAGGCAAGCGTTTCTCTCTTTGACTAACGAATTATTGAACCTCTTTCAATCATGACTGGAAGCGCCTTCTTTTCGACAAATCTGCTGCTTGCCTATACGGCGTACTTCATCGGCACCGCGAGTCCCGGGCCGAGCAACCTTGCCATTATGTCCATCGCGGCCAGTCATGGGCGGAAGGCGGCGATGATGTTCGCACTCGGTGTCATCTCGGGGTCGATGTTTTGGGCGACGGTGGCATCGCTGGGCGTGTCGGCTGCCTTGATCGCCTATTCGCAGTTCATCATTGCAATCAAGATCTTTGGTGGTCTATATCTCTTGTGGCTCGCGTTCAAGTCCGGACGCAACGCGCTTTCGACAACAGCCGCCTCCGCATTGCAGGTGGAACGAACGCCGACATTGAGGAGCATCTACTTGCGCGGCGCTACGCTCCATCTGACCAATCCGAAAGCCATCCTCGTGTGGGTTTCCATTGTCGCGCTGTCGTCGAACAGCGCGGGATCTGCCCATGGTGCGCTAATCGCAGGCTGTGCGGCTATCGGATGCCTGGTGTTCGGCGGTTATGCCGTGCTGTTTTCGACGGATTCGGCTCGCAAGCTGTACGTGCGGACCCGTCGCGCGCTGGAAGGATGTCTGGCTGTCGTGTTCGGGGTCGCCGGGATCAAACTTCTGGCGGCGCGTATCTAGTCTGGTTTCAGTATTCGCCTTTTGTTTCTTGCATGGAACTGGCGTTCGTTCTTCAGAGCGCGCGCCAACTACTCACGCAAAGTTGCAACGGGCAGTTTGGCGACCAGCTCGTCGAAGACGACACGAATTCGCCTCGATACCGGGCCGCGTTGGGGACGATAAACGTATAGTTTCCAGGGTTCGGGATCGAGGCGGGGTAAAAGCCGGACGAGTTGACCCCGCTGAACGTAAGGCCGGATCAGATATTCGGTACATTGGCTGAACCCAATTCCCGCACACGCCGCGTTGACTTCCACTGAAGTGTCATTGGTCACGAATGCAGGCGCGGCGGGCTCGAAGTGACGTTCTCCGCGAAATATCCATGGCCACGGACGGCCGCTTGCGGGGTCGATCAAGCATGTAACAGGTAGTGCTTCCAGGTCCTTCAGGTTCTTCGGCTCTCCCACCCGCTCGATCAATGCAGGCGAGGCGACGGTCCATACCGGTAGTGGCCCGATAGCGCGCGCGACATACCGGTTGTCGCCAATTGCGCCCACACGCACGCCTACGTCGATCTGCTCATCCACCACGGCAGAAGGGGCATCCGAGATTCTGAGGTCGGCAATCAGACCGGGATGACGGGCCATCAATTCCATCAAAATCGGCTGGACGTAGTAACGACCGAGGGCTGACGGCGCGGTAATGCGCACAACGCCCATTGCGTCGTCACTCTTGCTGGCCTCGCCGAACAGACTGTCGACGCCCGCTAACGCCGCCTGTGCATGGGCGACGAACGACTGGCCGAACGTCGTGATCTGCACACGTCGCGTATTGCGATGGAACAGGGTTTCTCTCAGTTGCTCCTCCAGTTCACGCACCGCACGCGTGACCACTTGCGGTGAAACGCCGAGTCGCGCGGCGGCTTCGCGAAAGCTCGTAGACGACGAGGCGGCCAGAAAGATCCTCAGGAGATCAAGGCGATTGAGCATGATTGTTCCTGCGCTGAGAATGACGAGTCATTGTCGTTGAAAATTCCCAAAACAGGAATTGTGAATGCGTGACTATTCCATTCACCTTCGAGCGCCGACTATCCATACTTCGTCCCAGGCGTGAGGCAACGTAGCTCGCCAGATCGACCACTTTGCAGACTATCCACTGGAACAAAGGACGACATCATGAACACGATCAGCACACAACGTCAGCTCGAAGGGAAAATTGCGCTCGTGACCGGCGCAAGCTCCGGCATCGGCCGCGCTTCTGCATTTGAACTCGCCCGCCGCGGCGCGAAGGTCGTCGTGGCGGCCCGCCGCAAGGGCGAACTCGACGAGGTCGTGCAGCAAATCGCCGCCCAGGGTGGCGAAGCGTCAGCCTTCGTGGCGGACGTTTCGAAAGAAGCCGACATCAAGCGTCTTGTCGACTACACGGTGCAGACCTATGGGCGGCTCGACATCGCCTTCAACAATGCGGGAACCGAGGGCGTATTCGCGCCGCTCATCGAACAGGATTCCGAAAGATTCGACATGGTCTTCGAGCTGAACGTGCGCGGCGTGTTGAACTCGATGAAATACGAAGCGGAAGTCATGCTCGGGCAAGGCTCGGGCAGCATCATCAACAACGCCTCGATGGGCGGACTGATCGGTTTCGCGAACGCGTCGGTGTATATCGCCAGCAAGCACGCAGTAGTCGGCATGACCAAATCGGCGTCGATCGAATGGTTCCGCCAAGGCATACGCGTGAACGCACTGTGCCCAGGGTTGATCGAGACGCCGTTCCATCATCGCGGCATCTGGCCATCGGCCGAAGTGCAGCAGCAGTTCGCTGCCGGCACGCCCGCTGGCCGCTGGGGCACCGCCCAGGAGATGGCGACGATCGTGGCGTTCCTCGCCTCCGACGACTCAAGCTACGTTTCTGGCCACGCTCTGGTGGCCGACGGCGGCTACTCGGTCGCCTGACCGGTGGAGCGGGTGCGTTTGCGGGGCTTCACCAGTCTTTCGACCGCGCCCTCGGTTACCTGCTTGAACTGCTCGACGTTCGCATACGCCCGCGCAGCGAGCATGGCGCCGTAGACCAGCGAGACGAGCGTGGCCGCTTCGGCGTGAATCGACGACTCCAGTTTGAGGAGATCGCCTTTCACGCCGGCTTCGAGCACCCGTTCAAGCCACGCAGTCAGGTGATCGAAGAACGTCTTCACCCCTTGAGCCACTTCTTCGGGCAGCGAAGGCAGCTCGGCGCCCAGCATGCCCGCGACACAGAACGGCGCCGTGTCGTCGGCAATGCAGCGCTCCCAATGGCCGATGTAGGCGCGCAACTGTGCGATGGCGTCAGCGCCGCTCGTCTCCAGCGCCGCCACATCGGCGTCGAGCGCTTCCTGCCATGCGTCCAGCACGGCAACGACGAGATCGGTCTTGGCGGGGAAGTGGTGGTGAATGCTCGCCTTGCGAATGTCGATCGCATCCGCGATGTCGGCATAGCTGAATCCGTTGTAGCCGCGCCGCATGATGAGCTGCCGTCCTGCCGCAATGATCCTGTCGGCCGTCAGTTCGCCGCTAACTGTCATTTTGCCTACCATCTAGTCGGTTGAATTACCGATAGCTTACGCGGAGCGGGGACCAATTGCCACCCCAAGCCCCCTCTAAAATTTTTCTTGCCTCTCAACCATCCTACTAGTAGGATGGCTACATCGAACAGGCAATGTCCTGTCGAGTTCTCAAGATCACCTCACTCCCCGGAGCATGAAAATGAAGATTTCCTCATACGTAACCCGCATCGCCGCCGCCGTTGCCCTTTCCGCCGCCGCGCTCGGCTCGCAGGCCGCCACGGCCGCGCCGGTCAAGAACATCGTGCTCGTGCACGGCTACTTCGCTGACGGTTCGGGCTGGCAGGCCGTGTCGAAGATCCTCACGCGCGACGGCTACAAGGTGTCCGTGGTGCAGGAGCCGGAAACGTCGTTCGACGACGACGTGAAGGCGACGACACGCGTGATCGATGCCCAGGACGGCCCGAGCATCCTCGTCGGCCACAGCTACGGCGGCGCGGTCGCGACCGAGGCGGGCAACGACGACAAGGTCGCGGGTCTTGTCTACGTAGCCGCGTTCCAGCCCGATACGGGCGAATCGCCGCTCGAACTGACGAAGAAGACGCCGCCGGCCACCACGGCGATCAAGGCCACTGCCGACGGCCACCTGTATATCGACCCGGCCAATTTCCACGAGGATTTCGCCGCCGACTTGCCCGCCACCGAGGCGCGCTTCATGGCCATCTCGCAGGTGACGCCCGCTGCGCAGTCGTTCGGCGTTCCGATCACGCACGCTGCCTGGAGATCGAAGCCGAGCTGGGCCGTCGTGGCGACGGCGGACCGCGCGATCAATCCCGATCTGGAACGCTTCATGACCCAGCGCGCCGGCAGCAAGACGGTCGAGATCAACTCGAGCCACGTCGTCTACATGTCGCATCCGGCGGAAGTGGCGAAGGTCATCGAGCAAGCCGCAGCGCAGTCGGGCAAAGAGTGATGCAGCGTGACGTGCCGCCTTCGGCCGCGATACCGGCCGAGGCGGCTCGCTTGCCGCAGTCGAACTTTTTTTGCCCCAATGTCACACGCGGCCCAGGCTGTCTCGTCATGTCATGGCAACCCAACCGAAAGGAGATGTAACCATGACCGCCAAGCTAGACCTGTTCGCCGCCGCTCCGACCCTGATGAAGTCCTGGATGGGCACCTCGCTCGCCGTGTCCGGGAGCCTCGAGCCGAGCCTCATTGCGCTGGTGGAGGTGCGCGCGTCGCAAATCAACGGCTGCGCGAACTGTCTTAATATGCATACCGCCCACGCACGCGAGGATGGCGAGACCGAACAGCGTCTCTACCTGCTGTCCGCGTGGAAAGAAGCGCCTTGCTACACCGACCGCGAACGCGCGGCGCTCGGCTGGACCGACGCCCTCACGCGCCTTTCCGAAGGTCATGTGCTGGAACAGGCGCGCGCGGCGCTCACCGACCACTTTACCGAGGAGGAGCAGGTGAAGCTTACGCTGATGATCAATGTGATCAACGGCTGGAACCGCCTTGCGGTCGGCTTCGGCCTGTGGGTCGATCCGGCGGCGGCGAGAGCCATGGCCAGGAAGATGGTCGCCGCATGACGGACCCTGGCCTTACGGACGCCGCAGCGAGTTTCGATCCGTTGCGGCGCAAGCTGATCCGCGTGGCGTACCGCATGCTCGGCTCGGTCGCCGACGCCGAGGACATCGTGCAGGACGCGTTCATCCGCTGGGCGGACGTGGAGCGCGACGAGGTGCGTGTGCCCGAGGCGTTCCTGCGCCGCATGGTGATGCGCATGTGCCTCGACCAGCTCAAGTCGGCGCGGCATCAGCGCGAAACCTATATCGGTCCGTGGCTGCCCGACCCGGTCGTCGAAGAGGACGAGCAGGAGGACGTCACGCTGCCGCTCATGCTCGCGCTCGAACGCCTTTCGCCGCTGGAGCGCGCGGCGTTCCTGCTGCACGACGTGTTCGGGCTCGAGTTCGACGAAGTCGCGGCCACGATCGGGCGCGAGAGCGCCGCATGCCGCCAGCTCGCGGCGCGCGCCCGCACTCACGTGAGAGAGGCGCGCCCGCGTTTTCATGTGGAGAAAGCGCGCGGCCTCGAACTGGCGCAAGCGTTCTTCGCGGCGTCGCGCAGCGGCGACATGAGCGCGCTGGGCGCCATGCTCGCCGACGACGTGAGCATGCATGCGGACGGCGGCGGCAAGCGTCCGGCGATCGGCCACCCGGTGTTCGGCTTCGAGAGTGTGATGAAGTTCCACGCGCAGCTAGCCGACCTGTTTCGCAAGAATGGCTCGACTTTCGTGCGTGCGGGTTTCATCAACGGCCTGCCAGGCTTCGTCACGCGCGAGGCAGATGGCGAGTTGCAGACCACCGCGCTCGAGATCGAAGACGGCAAGGTCACGGCCATCTACGTGATGCGCAATCCGGACAAGCTGCGGCATCTGCACTGAGGCGCGCGGCTTCCGGGCGCTGCCGTGCACAAACGTTCCAGACTTGCTGCCGCGTCTCGCGGATCATGACTGCCTCGAAAAAGGAGGCAGCATGTTCGATACGAAAGTCGCGCTGGTCGTGCGGGAAAACCTCGCGGTCTGGCAGAAGCTCAATGTGACCGCGTTTCTCGCCACGGGCATCGCGGCGGCGGTGCCCGAAGCGCTTGGCGAGCCCTACGAAGACGCGCGCGGGCAACGTTACGGCAGGATGCTGGGTCAGCCGATGATGATCTATGGCGCGGATGTCGTGGGTCTGCAGGCGGCGCTGCGGCGCGGCGTGTCGCGCGAACTCACGATCGTGCCGTATGTGCACGCCATGTTTTCGACGGGCCACGACGCGGCGAACCGCGAGGTCTTTCGCGCCGAGGACCCGGAGAATCCCGATCTGGTGGGAATCGCGCTATACGGCCCGAAGAACGCAGTGGACAAGGCGGTGAAGGGGCTGGCGCTGCATCAGTAGACGCGCGCCGTTTCCATCACCCCGCCTTGCGCACCGGCGGAAAGCGCCGCTTGCTGTTGCCCATGGGAATGCGGCGGAAGCGCTCCTTCTTGTGCTCTTCCTCGAAGTGCGAAAGCGAGAGCTTGACGAGGTCGCTGCGCGAGACAATGCCCACGAGCTGCCGCGATTCGCGGTCGGCCACCACGGGCAGGCGTTCGAGCCCGTGAATCGCGAGACGCGTGGCGATCTGCCGGCAGGTCTCGGCGGGCAGCGCCATGTCGGGGGAACGTTGCGCGAGCAACGACTCGAGCGGCGTATCCAGTGCTTCGGTCGAGGCGCTCGCGCGCACGGCGTCGAGCATCGCGCGATCCACCACGCCGATCACCGCGCCGTCGCGCAGCACCGGGAAGGCGCGGCGCTGCTGGGTCGATCCGAAATAGCGCTCGAGGGCTTCGCGCACGGTGACGTTCGCGTCGATCGTATCGACATTGCGCGTCATCACTTCATCGACGTAATGGCGCTCGAGCGGATCGACGCCGTACTCGCGATAGATGTGATAACCGCGGCGCGCGATCTTTTCGGTCATGATCGAGCGCTTCATGACAACCGTCGCGAAGCCGTGCGCGACCAGCGTGGCCGTGAGAAGCGGCAGCAGCGCATTGGTGTCGTGCGTGAGGCCGAACGCGAACACGATGGCCGTGAGCGGCGCGCCGAGCGTGGCGCCGAGCGTCGCCGCCATGCACACGAGCGGCCACAGCGCCGGGTCGCTGCCGGGCAGCACGTGGCTCAACACCGAGCCGAGCCCCGCGCCGAGCATGAGCAGCGGGGCGAGCACGCCGCCAGAGGTGCCGGAGCCGAGCGCCACGACCCAGATCACGGCTTTCACGACCAGAATCGCAATGGCGACCTGCAGAATGATGTGCTGATGCAGCAGATCGCCGATTACATCGTAGCCCACGCCGAGCGCGCGCGGCTCGATGAAGCCACCAATGCCCACCACGAGCCCGCCGATGGCCGGCCACCACGACCAGTGCAGCGGCAGATGGCCGAACAGGTCCTCGACCTTGTAGAGTGCTGCCGACAGCCCCGACGCGAGCGCGCCCGCCAACAGCCCGGCGATGATGCAAGAAAAGAGCGCCACGGCGTGCGGCGGCAGCGTCTGCATCGGGAAGAGCGGCGCCGTGCCGAAGAACACGGAGCGCGCGAATCCGGCCACCGCGCACGCAAGGGCCACGGGCAGGAAACTGCGCGGGCGCCATTCGAACAGCAGCAACTCCACCGCGAGCAGCACGGCTGCGACCGGCGTGCCGAACACGGCGGTCATGCCCGCGGCGGCGCCCGCTACGAGCAGCGTCTTGCGCTCGGCGGACGTGACACGCACGCACTGCGCGAGCAGCGACCCGAGCGCGCCGCCCGTCATGATGATCGGGCCTTCCGCGCCGAACGGGCCGCCGCTGCCGATCACGATGCCCGACGAAAGCGGCTTGAGCACGGCCACCTTCGGCGACATCTTGCTCTTGCCGAAGAGAATCGCTTCGATGGCTTCGGGAATGCCGTGGCCGCGAATTTTCTCGGAGCCGAAGCGCGCCATCATCCCAACGATCAACCCGCCTATCACCGGCACGACGATGACCCACGGCCCCAGCGTGTTGAGCGCGGGCGAGCGGTCGGCGAACGAGAACTGGCCGAAGAAGAACAGGTTCGTGAACCAGTGGATCAGGCTCAGCAGCACGAACGCCGCGAGCGTGGCCAGTACGCCGATCACGGCGGCCAGCACGCTGATACCGGGCAGGCGTGCGTTCGCCGAAAAGTCGCGCTTGTGGGAATCGTCGGAATGCATGGTGTCTAAAGATCGATATGCGGAATGGTGAATGCGCCGTCGAGCGATCTCAACTCGGCGCGATGCAGTTCGGCCAGGCGCGCGAGCAGCTTTTCGCCGGCGGCGAGCAGATGCACTTCCACCTGGCGGCGGTCGCGCTCGCTCACGCGGCGTTCGACGAGTTCGATCGCCTCGCAGCGCGAGACAAGCGCCACCACGCCGTGATGCTGCGCCTGCAAGCGCTCGGCCAGCTCGCCGATGGTCGCCCACGTGCGGCCAGGATAGCCCTTCACGTGCAGCAGCAGCAGGTATTGCAGCGGCGTAATACCTTCGGCCTGCGCAGCCTGCTCCGAGAAGCGCTCGAAGCGGCGCATCTGGTAGCGAAATTCGGACAGCTGTTCAAAGTCGACCTTGTCGAGGTCGCGCGCGCTTTTTTTCATCGGGAGTCCCTGGAACGGTTTAGTCCCCTAATATATCACGACATGATATTTTCGCCCGAAAACGCCCGTCACATCAGCATCTCGGCCAGGTGTATGGCCGCGAATCCGGCCGCTAACCGGCTCAGGCCGGCGCCTGCTGCGGCGTCTTCGCCTGGTGATAGAGCCCCGAGATCAAATCGGCCTGCGTGATGATGCCCGCGAGCCTGTGTTCGTGATCGACCACCGGTACGTGATGGTGCCCGCGGCCCGCAAAAATACGCACGAGTTCGACGATCGGCGTCGTGTTCGCGACGGTCAGCACATGCGTGGTCATCAGCGTGCCGACGCTCTGGCCGGACTCGGCGTGCGGCCGGAACATGCGCGCGATCGCGTAGAGCATGAGACGCAGCGGATGCCGCTCGCGCCCGTCGTCGGCGAGGTCGGCGCGCGTGACGATGCCCTTCACCTGGCGATGCGCGTCCACCACGGGCAGCGCCTTCACGTCGTGGCGCTTGAGCAGCGAGCGCGCTTCGCCAACGGTCGTAGCGGGCGTGATGCTGACCACATTGGCCGACATGACGTCCGCGCAGGTCAGTTCGCCGAAGCTGCGCGCGTACGCGCGGATCTCGGCGTCCTGGAGCACGGCTTCGAGGTCGTCGGTGTCGATGTCGAGCATTTCGTCGCGCTCGCGCAGCACGGCTTCGAGGTCGGCGCGCGTGAAACCAGCCTGCGCGGGGACAGGGCCCGCCACTCTCGGGCGTCGCGCGGCGTGCGGGTAGCGATGCCCCGTGGCGGCGTGATAGACGAGCGCGCCGCCGAGCAGCAGGAACGACTGCAGCGCGACGGGCACGAATACGAACTCATAGCCGAGCGCATGCACGGCGGGGCCGCCCAGCACCGCGGTCAGCGCGACCGCGCCTGAAGGCGGATGCACGCAGCGCAGCGTAAACATCGCGACGATGGCCACGGCGATGGCCACGGCGGCGGCCGGCACGGGGTCATGGATCCACATCGCCGCGGTCACGCCCACGGTGGCGGAAACGAGGTTGCCGCCGATGATCGACCAGGGCTGCGCGAGCGGGCTGGCGGGCACGCCGAAGAGCAGCACGGCGGAGGCGCCCATGGGGGCGATCAGGTACGGAATGCTCGGATCGCCGCCGAGCAGCCGGTGCGCGAGCGCACCCGTCAGCGCGATGCCGACCAGCGCGCCGCCGCCCGAGCGCAGGCGCTCGCGCCATGTGATGGTGACCCTGGAGGGGGTGAAGCGGGTGAGCCAGCGAAGGACTTTGAAGCGTGACACGATTCGGAACGGATCTGGAACGGATGGACCGCAGACGGCTCGGCGCCGCCCAAAGAAAAGGGATTATATCGCGATGTGATATATATCGCGACACTTCGTCGCGGCGATGTTGTGCCGCGGATGCGCGTTAGACGGGAATTTTGGGGGACGCAACGGCAACCGCGCAGCGGGTGGCGGTAAGCGAGGCAGGGGGAGGAAGCGCCGCCAGTGGGGTGCGGCGGCGCCTTTAAGGCCGGCCAGCGAACGCTGGCCGGCGGTTCGAACTTCAGCCGGTCTTAGGCCTTAGCCGGCACTAGCCAGCATTAGCCGGCATGCGGCGGCTGGCCCGCGAAACGCGGCGCAGGCGCGGCGTTGGGATGGCCATCGGGGTGGCGGTGATGGCCGGCATTGGCATTGGCGTTGGCGCTGGCGTTCGCGCTGCGGTTCGGCGCGGGCGGCGGGCGATGTTGGGCGGTGTGTGCCGGCGGATGCCCGCCTGGCTGAGGCCGGTAGCCATGCGGCGGCGTGCCGTGCGGCTGCATCGTGACGCGCACGCGCTGCGGCTCGGGCATGCGTGCGTGTTGCATCGGCAGATGGCCTTCGTTGTGCGCCATCACCACGCGCAATTCCGCGCGGCGGTGCAGGACTTCGCCGCGCAGGTCGCCGCGGCCGTAGTAGCGGCGCTGGCGGTGGCCATCCGACCCCACGATCCAGATATACGTGTTGCCGCCGGCGTAAACCACGTCGCGGTCGAGCACAACCGAAATATAGGCGTCGTACGGCTGCGGCACATAAACGGGTTGTGCGACGACGACAGGCGGGGGCGGCGGCGGGGGAGCGGCAACCACGGTCGTGGGACGCGCGGGTGCCGTGGCGACGCGGGGGCTCGAGACGCAGCCGCTAATCATCAGCGTTGCGGCCAGGGTTCCGAACAAAACAAATGCAGATGGCAGAGCGCGCGGTTTCGCGTTCAAGCGGGACTCCGGAATGAATGGTTGCTGGTCCCGTGTGTTAACGGCAAATGCCCGAGGGGCTTGAGCAAGCGCCGCTCGATGCACGGTTTTCTCTGCGCGTAGCCATCCGTTTTTCGCATACCAGTGTTCCCAATTTGTGATTTTACGATGGCATTTCGGCTTCCTATACTCGGCCGGAAAACGTACTGATGAAGTACCGATTCCGGAGACAGCCCCGCCATGAACGCCCCAGACCGTGCCGCCGTAGACGCTGCATCGCTAGCCGCATCCGTTTCTCTCGACGACAAATACACGCTGGAGAAAGGCCGCGTGTACATCAGCGGCACCCAGGCGCTGGTGCGCCTGCCCATGCTGCAAAAGGCGCGCGACCGCAAGGCCGGCCTGAATACCGCGGGCTTCGTCTCCGGCTATCGCGGCTCGCCGCTCGGCGCGCTCGACCAGTCGCTCTGGAAGGCGAAAAAGCATCTCCAGGCCCACGACATCGTGTTCCAGCCCGGCGTGAACGAAGACCTCGCCGCCACTGCCGTGTGGGGCACGCAGCAGATCAATCTTTGGCCCGGCGCGCAGCGCGACGGCGTGTTCGGCATGTGGTACGGCAAAGGCCCCGGCGTCGACCGCACCGGCGACGTATTCAAGCACGCCAACTCCGCGGGCAGCGACGCGCGCGGCGGCGTGCTCGTGCTCGCGGGCGACGACCACGCGGCGAAATCGTCGTCGGTTGCGCACCAGTCCGAGCACGCGCTTATCGCGGCGGGCATTCCCGTGCTCTATCCCGCGAACGTGCAGGAGTATCTCGACTACGGTTTGCACGGCTGGGCCATGAGCCGCTACTCGGGCTTGTGGGTCGCCATGAAGTGCGTGACCGACGTGATCGAATCGACCGCGTCGATCGACCTCGACCCGGATCGCGTGGAAATCGTCACGCCCGCCGACTACACGATGCCCGAAGGCGGCCTCAATATCCGCTGGCCCGACACGCCGCTCGCTCAGGAGGCGCGCCTGCTCGACGAGAAGTGGTACGCCGCGCTCGCCTATGTGCGCGCGAACCGGCTGAACCGCGTGGTGATCGATTCGCCGCGCGCACGCTTTGGCATCATGACCGCGGGCAAGGCGTATCTCGACGTGCGCCAGGCGCTCACCGACCTCGGCCTCGACGACGAAACCTGTGCGCAGATCGGCGTACGCGTGCTCAAGGTGGGCTGTGTGTGGCCGCTCGACGCGCAGGACGCGCGCGGCTTCGCTACCGGGCTCGAAGAAATTCTCGTGGTCGAGGAAAAGCGCCAGATTCTCGAATACGCGCTCAAGGAAGAGCTATACAACTGGCGCGAAGACGTGCGCCCCAAGATCTACGGCAAGTTCGACGAGCGCGACAACGAAGGCGGCGAATGGTCGGTGCCGCGCGGCAACTGGCTGCTGCCCGCGCATTACGAACTCTCGCCCGCGCTGATCGCCAAGGCCATTGCGCGGCGTCTCGCACGCGCCGACGTGCCCGAGGAAGTCCGCGCGCGCATGCTGGCGCGCGTGGCGATCATCGAGGCGAAGGAGCGTGAGGCAGCGAAGCCGCGCGTAACGGTAGAGCGCAAGCCGTGGTTTTGCTCGGGCTGTCCGCACAACACCTCGACGAACGTGCCCGAAGGCTCGCGTGCGCTGGCGGGCATTGGCTGCCACTACATGTCGATGTGGATGGACCGCAAGACGGAAACGTTCAGCCAGATGGGCGGCGAGGGCGTGGCGTGGCTCGGCCAGATGCACTTCTCGGGCGACAAGCACGTGTTCGTGAATCTCGGCGACGGCACGTACTTTCACTCAGGACTGCTGGCGATTCGCGCGGCCATCGCATCGAACGCCAACATCACCTACAAGATTCTCTACAACGACGCGGTGGCGATGACGGGTGGCCAGCCCGTGGACGGCGTGCTCACCGTGCCGCAGATCGCGCATCAGGTGCATGCCGAAGGGGCGAAGCGCATCGTCATCGTCACGGATGAGCCGCAAAAGTACGACTCGAATATCGTATTGCCCGCAGGCGTGGATGTTCACCATCGCGACCAGCTCGATAGCGTGCAGCGCACGTTGCGCGAAATCGCCGGCACCACCGTGCTGATCTACGATCAGACCTGCGCCACCGAAAAGCGCCGACGCCGCAAGCGCGGTGCCTATCCCGACCCGGCGCGCCGCGCGTTCATCAACGACGCCGTGTGCGAGGGCTGCGGCGACTGCTCGGTGCAATCGAACTGCCTGTCCGTCGAGCCGCTCGATACGCCGCTCGGTACGAAGCGCAAGATCAATCAGTCGTCGTGCAACAAGGACTTCTCGTGCGTGAAGGGCTTTTGCCCGAGCTTCGTGACGGCCGAGGGCGCGCAGTTGCGCAAGCCGCGCGCGGCAAACGTGTCCAGCGCCGCATCGATCGATTTCGACGCGCTGCCCATGCCGGTGCTCCCGCAACTGGCGAAGCCTTACGGCATTCTCGTGACGGGCGTGGGCGGCACGGGTGTCGTGACCATCGGCGGCCTGATCGGCATGGCCGCGCATCTTGCGGGCAAGGGCGTGACCGTGCTCGACATGGCTGGGCTCGCGCAAAAGGGCGGCGCCGTGCTGAGCCACGTGCAGGTGGCGGCGACGCCTGCCGCCTTGCACGCCACGCGGATCGCCACGGGCGAGGCGCGCCTCGTGATCGGCTGCGATGCGATCGTCTCCGCTTCGGGCGACGTGCTCTCGCGCACCCAGCATGGCGTGACGGTCGCGGCGATCAACAGCGGCGCGACGCCGACTGCGGAATTCGTCAAGAACCCCAAGTGGACGTTCCCGGGCGCGCAGACCGAGTCTGAACTGCGTGCGAGCATCGGCGAAGGGTGTGCGTTCGTGGACGCCAATGCGCTCGCGCTGGCCCTGCTCGGCGATACGATCTACAGCAATCCGCTGCTGCTGGGCTATGCGTGGCAAAAGGGCTGGCTGCCGCTCGAACTCGCGCACCTGCGTCGCGCGATCGAATTGAACGCCGTGGCCGTGGAAAAGAACCAGCAGGCGTTCAACTGGGGCCGCTACGTCGCGCATCATGGCGAGGCGGTCGTGCGCGCGCTCACCAAGACGCCGGCAGAGCCGCAAGCGGTTGTTCTGCACATGCCCGAATCGCTCGACAAGGTGATTGCCGCGCGCGAAGCGTTGCTCACCGCGTATCAGAACACCGCGTATGCGGAGCAGTATCGCAGCGTGGTCGAACGCATTCGCGTGAAAGAGACGGCGCTTGGCGGCGACGCGAAGCTGCCGCTCACGCGCGCCGTTGCCGTGAATCTCGCGAAGCTCATGGCCTACAAGGACGAATACGAGGTCGCGCGTCTGTATGCCGATCCTGCGTATCTGCAGAAGCTGCGCGAGCAGTTCGAAGGCGAGCCGGGCCGCGACTACAAGCTGAACTTCTGGCTCGCGCCGCCGCTGTTCGCCAAGCGCGACGAGCACGGTCATCTCGTGAAGCGCCGTTTCGGTCCGTGGGTGCTGCCGGTGTTGCGCACGCTGGCCCGCATGAAGGGGCTGCGCGGCACGGCGTTCGACGTGTTCGGCAAGACCGAAGAGCGTCGCGACGAACGCCGCTCGATTGCGCAATACGTGGCGCTCGTGGACGAATTCTGCACGAGCCTCGACGCGCAGCGTCTGCCCCTCGCGCTGCAGCTTGCGGCGCTGCCCGACGAGATTCGCGGCTTCGGCCACGTCAAGGCGCGCAATCTTGCTGCCGCCGGGAAAAAGCAGGAGCGCTTGCTGGCCGACTACCGCACGCCCGCAGCGATGCGCGCCACGGCGTAAGAAGCCATCGAGCGTTCAGGGAAGCAGGCGCCTGCCGATCAAGCGCGGCAGGCGCAGCGCGAAGCCGCTCACGAGCCGCAGGTGCATGCCCGCGAGCAGCAGGTTGTCGCGCACGTAGTTGAAATGCGAAACGCCGCCTTCATCGGCGCCGAAGTAGCGCACCGGCGCTTCGATCTGGATGGGCCGCACGCCGGCCCAGCACAGGCGCACGGCGGCTTCGGGATCGAAGTCGAAACGGCGCATCCACGTCTGGCTGTGCATGATCGACTTGAGCGGCGCGATCGGGTACACGCGAAAGCCGTAAAGCGAATCGCCGATGCCGGCCCACAGCGTCTCGAAGTCGGCAAAGAAGTTCGAGAGGCGTCGTCCCTGCACGCGCAGTTGCGGCGCGCTCGCGTCGAACTTCGGCCGGCCCAGCACCATGGCTTCGGGCGCGGCCTGCGAGGCGGCCATGAATTCGGGAATCAGCGCGGCGGGGTGCTGGCCGTCGGAGTCCATCGTCAGCACGTGAGTGAATCCGCGCGCCGCGGCGGCTTCGAGCCCCGCGAGCACCGCGCCGCCCTTGCCCCGGTTGGCGGGCAGCACCATGACGTGCAGGCCGGGGTCGTCGTTGGCCATGGCCTGCAGGCGCGCGGCGCTGCCGTCCGTGCTGCCGTCCACCACGACCCACACGGGGTTCCATTGCGCGCGGGCGCCGCGCACGGTCTCCTCGAGCTTGGCGCCCGGGTTGTAGCTCGGGATCAGGACGAGATGCGTGGACGAAGGCGTGGACATGGCAGCGGGCGCTTCCACCGCGTGAGACCCTGAAAAAATTTTAGGTCGCGCCGCTGCGCGCGCATAACCGCCAGGGCGGGAGTCCGGCGCATCGTGCGCGGGGACTTCGTAACCGGGTGCCTCGGCGCTTGCGCCCGTGCTTGTGCCGGGCGCGGAGCGCGACTGTCGCGTTGCGTCGAAGGGTTGCACAGACACTCGTATTTCCTCAGAGGATGCAGCAGCGGAAAACGCGCCGCGTGTTCAGGCCAGGCCGCCGTTGATCGAGAGCACTTGCCCTGTCACATAGGCGGCCGCGTCGGACACCAGGTACGCCACCATGCCCGCGACTTCCTCGGGCTGGCCGGCGCGCTGCGCGGGCACGAGCTGCTTGATGCGCTCGGCGGGAAACGCGTGCTCCGCCATGGGCGACGCGATGATACCGGGCGCCACGGCGTTCACCGTGATGCCGCGCGAGGCCAGCTCCAGCGAGAGCGATTTCGTCGCGCCGATCAGCCCAGCCTTCGCGGCCGCGTAGTTCGCCTGGCCTCGATTGCCCATCACACCCGCGAGCGAGGCGATGTTGACGATGCGCCCGTGGCGCGTGCGGATCATCGGCATGAGAAGCGGCTGCGTCACGTTGAAAAAGCCGTTGAGCGAGACGTCGATCACGCGGCGCCATTGCTCCCGCTTCATGCCCACTAACGGCGCGTCGTCGTGAATGCCGGCGTTGTTCACCAGGATCTGCACGGGCGCGTCTTCCACGAGACGTGCGAGCGCGGCTTCGGCCGCGTCGGCGTCGGTCACGTCGAAGGCGATGGCGTGCGCGCTGCCGCCCGCCGCAACGATGCGCTGAGCGACGGCCTCGGCCTCTGCCAGACGCCGGTTCGCGTGCACCCAGACCTCGTGGCCCGCCTGCGCGAGCGCAACGCTGATGGCCTGCCCGAGTGCGCCGCTGCCGCCTGTCACGAGTGCACGCATGGGGTTTCCTCCATCAATCCTGGCTAGATCCTGGCCGGCGCCGGCAGTCACGGGACCGCGCGCAGCGCGCGTCAGCGCACGCGGTGCGCCGCGACATAGGCGGCGAGCGAACCGAGCGTGGCGAAGATCTTTTCGTTTTCCGGGTTGTCCGAGCGCAGCTCGAAGCCGTACTTCTTCGAGATCAGCAGCGCGATTTCCAGAATATCGATCGAGTCGAGCCCGAAGCCTTCGCCGTACAGCGGGGTGTCGGCGCTCACTTCGTCGAGCGACACATCTTCGAGATTCAGCTCTTTCACGATCTGCGTGGCGAGCTCTTGTTCCAGTGCGTTCATCATGCGTGGGCTCTCCGGGCGTGCGGGCCGAAAGCGCCGGCCACCCGTTTTTAGGGTTCGTTTGATGTAAAAGTTACCAGGATTCTAAGTGAAGGGTTTCGGTGCGTATACGGTGCTCCCAGGCGAAAGGGTTACAGAGGGTCGGTGCCAGGCGCCGCGCATTTTTGGGATCGGAACGCGCGAGACGCTTGCGCGGCTTCGGGCCTGTCTGGATCGGACAAAAGCCTTGTCTGGCGCGATTCCGAACATTCAGTTACAAACCGGCGTCTGGCAGGACAGGTGATCGTGTCCCGCCAATCTTAAAATGTGCGTGCCTGAACGAGCTTGCAAGAAACCGGCCCGATACTTGCGTTTCTTATGATGTTTCGTGGCGCTTGCCTAACCATACAATTCACTTTCGACCGTATTTGCGATATTCGCCAGATGCTTTCCTCGCCCAGCCAACCCGTCCTGGACCGTACCGGGGGCGCCTGCCAGCCGGCGCCGTGCGCACGGCGGCCTGGCGCGCGCGTGCGCGGAGGCCGGCGATGAGCACGGTGGCTGCGGCGGCGCGCGCGGTGGCTGGCGTGGCGGCGGTGGCTGGCTGGCAAATCGGCGCGCATTACGCGGTGGCGACGCCGGGCGCGCACGGCTTCGGCCTGGCCATGGCGCTCGTGCCCCCGCTCGCGATCGCGCTGGCCGCCGCCGCGCGCTCGCCGCGCCGGGCGTGGCTGCTGCCGCTCTGGACGCTCGTGGTGCTCGCGCTGTGGTTCATGCGCACGCCACTTGCTTTTCACTTTGAGTGGGGACTGTATCTGGAGCATGTGAGCTTCAACCTCGCGATGGCGCTCCTGTTCGGGCGCACGCT
This sequence comes from Paraburkholderia guartelaensis, assembly GCF_004353905.1. Lineage (GTDB taxonomy): Bacteria > Pseudomonadota > Gammaproteobacteria > Burkholderiales > Burkholderiaceae > Paraburkholderia > Paraburkholderia guartelaensis. Next base: position 82,259 of record NZ_SMOD01000028.1, read on the forward strand.
CGCGGCGGGGCGCGTGCCGCTTTGCACGCAGTTCGCGTCGATGATCCACGGCGGCGCGCTGACGCCTGCCGTTGCGCGCTATACGCGCCAGATCACGCTCGCGTGGACGCTCTTTTTCGTCGCGATTGCCGGCGTTTCGACGCTGATGTTCGCGGTTGCACCGATCGTCGCGTGGTCGACGTTCGCCAACTATCTGGCGTTGCCGCTCGTGGCGGTGATGTTCGTCGCCGAGCACGCGTGCAGGCGTTTCGCGCTGCCGGGCGAGCCGAATGCCGGCATGCTCGACGCGATTCGCGCATACCGGCAGACGACCCAGCAGACGGCACAGGCCCGCGCGGAGCATTCCTGATCATGGATGCCGCTCGCCAGCCTGAATCAAAGCAGGGAACAACGCAGGAATCCGTATTGACTGAAGTTATGCAGACTCATCCGCTCGTTTTTCATACGTCGCCCGACCAGGTCATTGCCTGGCGCGACGGCGCGCCCGTTACGGTGCGCACGTTCCTCGCCGATGTCACGCGTGTGGCCGCGGCGCTGCCGGCGGGCGGCCACGTGTTCAACGTCTGCCGCGACCGCTACCGCTTTACCGTCGGCCTGTGCGCGGCGCTCGTGTCCAGCCGCATCAGCCTGCTGCCCTCCACGCAGACGCCGGAAACGGTGCGCCAGCTCGCCTCGTTCGCACCCGACGCGTTCTGCCTCCACGATGCGCCTGACTGCGCGATCGACCTGCCGCGTTTCGCGTATCCCGAAGCCCAACAGGAAGCCGACGAGCACGCGCCCTTCGTCGTCCCGCAGATCGATGCGTCGCGCGTCGCGGCCTACGTGTTCACGTCGGGGTCCACCGGCGCGCCGGTGCCGCATGGCAAGACGTGGGGCGTGCTGGTGGCGGGCGTGCGCGCGGCGGCCGAGCGGCACGGCCTGCTCGCCGTGCACGATTGCACGATCGTCGGCACGGTGCCGCCGCAGCACATGTACGGCTTCGAAGTGACCGTGTTGCTCCCGCTGATCGGCGGCTTCGCGTTCAGCAACCGGCTGCCGTTCTATCCCGTCGATATCCGCGACGAACTCGAAGCCGTGCCGCACCCGCGCGTGCTCGTGACCTCGCCGATCCATCTGCGTGCGCTGCTCGCCACCGGTCACGCGCTGCCGCCGGCCGAGCTGGTGCTCTCCGCCACCGCGCCGCTTTCGGAAAAGCTCGCACTCGAAGCGGAAGCCCGCCTGAAGGCGCCGCTCGTCGAAATCTACGGCAGCACCGAAACCGGCCAGATCGCGACGCGCCGCACCGCGAAGGGCGCAACGTGGCAACTGCTCCCGAAGGTCCGCTTCGAAGCGCGCGAAAGCGCGGCCCAGGACGACGAAGGCCCGACGATGTGGGTCTCGGGCGGCCATGTGGAAGAACCGGTGCCGATGGGCGACGCCATCGAACTGCTCGACGCGCAGCGTTTCCTGTTGCACGGGCGCAAGGCGGACCTCATCAACATCGCGGGCAAACGCACCTCGCTCGCCTACCTCAACCATCAGCTCAACGCGATTCCTGGCGTGGTGGACGGCGTGTTCTTCATGCCCGCTCACCTCGAGCACGATGCGCATACGGGACACGACGTCGTGCAGCGCCTCGTCGCGCTCGTGGTCGCGCCCACGCTGACGCTCGCCGATCTGCAGCGCGCGCTGCGCGAGCGCATTGATCGCGCGTTTCTGCCGCGTCCGCTCCTGTTCGTCGATTCCCTGCCGCGCAACGACACCGGCAAGCTGCCGCAAGACGTGCTCGCGGCGTTCGTCGTGCGGCAGATGCGCGGCGGCCTCGCGCCCACCGCGAAGGACACGCGTTGCGCACTGTCCGAACCCGCGACCACGCTTTCGTTCACGATTCCCGCCGATCATCCCGCGCTGCCGGGCCACTTCCCAGGTCACCCGATCGTGCCCGGCGTCGTGCTGCTCGATCACGCCATCGACGCGATCGGCGACGCGCTGAACCGGCCGTTCACCACGTTCAAGCTCAGCACCGCGAAATTCCTGAGCCCGGCCGCGCCGGGCGAAACACTCGACCTCGCATGGGACGCGGCGGCGAGCGGCGCGATCCGCTTCACGCTGCGCGCGGGCGCGCGCGATGTCGCGAGCGGCGTCATCAGTGACGCGCCCGTTGACGCACTCGGCGCCGAGCCGCTCACGCGCGCGAGCGCGCAAACCGGAGCGCAGCCATGACCAAGCGCACCGATTGGGCGAACCAGCAGGAGCGCAGCAACACGCTGCTCCTGCGCGTCATGACGTGGCTCTCGCTGCGCCTGGGGCGCCGCGCGGGCCGCGCGCTGCTGCATTTGATCGCGCTGTATTTCGTGCTGTTTTCGCCGCGCGCGTGCGCGGCCTCGCGCGACTACCTGCGCCGCGTGCTGGGCCGCCCGGCGCATTGGCGCGACATCTATCGCCACGTGTTCACGTTCGCTTCGACGATCCACGACCGCATCTACCTGGCGAACGCGCGCTTCGACATGTTCGATATCCGCCCGCACGGCCATACGCTCGTGGACGAGACGCTCGCCAAGGGGCGCGGCGTGTTCCTGATGGGCGCGCACCTCGGCAGCTTCGAGATCGTGCGCGCGCTCGGCCGCACGCGGCCCGACCTGCGCGTGGTCGTGACGATGTACGAAGAGAACGCGCAGAAGATCAACGCGACGCTCGCCGCCGTGAATCCCGCGGCGAAACCGGAAGTGATCGGGCTCGGCCAGGTCGGCTCGATGCTGAAGGTGCACGAGCGTCTCGACCAGAACTGCATGGTGGGCATGCTCGCGGACCGCACGCTGCTCGCCGACGACGACGCCACCATGCGCCGCATGGCGTTTCTCGGCGAGCCGGCGGCGTTCCCGCTCGGTCCGCTCTACATGGCCGCGATGCTCAAGCGCCCTGTGCTGTTCATGACGGGCCTGTATCGCGGCGGCAATCGCTACGACGTGCACTTCGAAACGCTGGCGGACTTCACCGACGTGCCGCGCGAGGCGCGCCAGCGCGCCATCGACACGGCGCTCGTGCGCTATGTCGCGCTGCTCGACCGCTATTGCCGCAAGGCGCCGTACAACTGGTTCAACTACTACGACTTCTGGCAGGGCGGCAAGCAGGGCGCGCAAGCTGGCGCGCCGGCATCGGCAACCGCGGCAGCAAGCGCCGCGGCCCGTGCGCCGGCGCCATCTCCGGTGCGCCGCCGCGAGACGCGCCCCCATGCCGAGCTTCCCGTGCACGAGGTGACCGACGCATGAGCGCGATCCGTCGTTGCGCAACCTTGCGCACGCGCTGCCAGCGTGCGCTGGCGAGCGCCGCTTTCATTGCCGCTTCCATCATGACGGCGGCCGCGCCTGCCGCGCAGGCACAGGCTGCCGAATCCGCGCAGCCCGCCTGGACGCTCGACCGTCTGATGTCCACGCTCGCGCAGCACAAGTCCGGCCACGCGAGCTTCACCGAGACGAAGTACCTCTCGATCGCGGCACAGCCCGTGGAGTCGTCGGGCGAACTCGTGTTCGTCGCGCCCGATCATCTGGAAAAGATCACGCAGAACCCGAAGCCGGAGCACCTCGTGGTGGACGGCGACATGTTGACCGTGCAGCGCGAGAACCACAAATACACGCTGGCGCTCGCTCGCTATCCGGAGCTGGGCGCGTTCATCGAGAGCATCCGTGCGACGCTCGCGGGCAACCGCTTCGCGCTGGAGCAGGTGTACAAGGTCGCGCTCACGGGTGAGGGCGACGACTGGACGCTCACGCTCACGCCGCTCGACTCGCGCATGCGCAAGGTGGTGAGCACGATCACGATCGACGGCACGCGCGACGCAATGCGCAGCGTCGCGATCCAGCAGGCAGACGGCGATCATTCGGTGATGCGTCTGCATGCCCTTTCCGCGGACGCGAACTGATGGACCCGCGCGCCCATCCGGTCCTTGCGCGCGGCTTCGCGCTCGTGCAGCGCCGCGCCGTTGCGGTGTGGCTGCTGTGCCTCGTCGCGTGCGCGGTGGCGATCGGCCGCGCGAATTTCACCGCCGATCTCTCGGCGTTTCTGCCGCGCTCCCCGAGCCCCACGCAGCAAGTGCTCGTCGATCAACTGCGCGACGGCCTGGCTTCCCGGCTGATTCTCGTCGGCATCGACGGCGGCTACGAGAGCACGCGCGCCGAACTTTCGCGCCGCGTGGCGGCGACCTTGCGCGCCGACCCGCAATTCGTGGCGATCCACAACGGCTCGGGCCAGAACGACGCGCGCGACGAGCAGTTCATGTTCGCGCACCGCTATGTGCTGAGCCCCGCGGTCACGCCGCAGCACTTTACGGAACGAGGGTTGCACGAGGCGCTGGGCGAGAGCCTCGATCTGCTGACTTCGTCGGCGGGCCTCGTTGCCAAGGACCTGCTGCCGCACGACCCCACGGGCGAAGTGGCGGCGATGGTCGGCCAGCTCGACAGCGCGGCGCAGCCTGCGAGCCGCGGCGGCGTATGGGCTTCGCGCGACGGCCGGCGCGCCGTGCTGGTGGCGCAAACGGCAGCTGCCGGCTCCGATACCGACGCCCAGTCCCACGCCATCGACGCCGTGCGCGCCGCCTTTGCCGCCGCCACGCGCACCTTGCCCAATGCTTCGGCCTACCAGGTATCGTTGACGGGGCCGGGCGTGTTCGGCGTCGCCACGCGCGACGCGATTCGCCACGACGTGGAACGCCTCTCCACCCTGAGCCTCGTGCTGATCGTCGCGCTGCTGCTCACGCTGTACCGCTCGCCGCGCACGCTGGGGCTCGGGCTCCTGCCGGTGTTCTCGGGCGTGGCGGCGGGCATTGCCACGGTTTCGCTCGTGTTCGGCACGGTGCATGGTTTGACGCTCGGCTTCGGCACGACGCTGATGGGCGAGGCGGTGGACTATTCGATCTATCTGTTCGTGCAGTCGTCGCAAGGCGGCCCCCGCGGCGCGCCTCAGAGCCGCGAGACGATGCGCGCATGGCTCGCCGCTTACTGGCCGACCATCCGCCTTGGCGTGCTGACCTCGGTGTGCGGCTTCGCGACGATGCTGTTCTCGGGCTTCCCCGGCCTCGTGCAACTCGGGCTCTATTCGATTGCGGGCCTCGTGAGCGCCGCGCTCGTCACGCGCTTCGTGCTGCCGCAGCTGTCGGGCGGCGCAGTCGCGATTCGTGATGTCTCGCGCATCGGCGCTTCGCTCGCGCGACTCGCGCACGCCGCGCCGCGCCTGCGTTGGCCGCTCGCGGCGCTCGTGCTCGCCGCGCTGGCGTCGCTCTGGTTGCATCGCGACGACCTCTGGAGCCACGAACTTTCCTCCCTGAGCCCGGTGCCCACCGCGAGCCAGGCGCTCGACACGCGCCTGCGCGCGGACGTGGGCGCGCCCGACGTGCGCTATCTCGTGGTGATTCCGGCCGCGAGCGAGCAGGCCGCGCTCGAAGGCGCGGAGAAGGTCGGCGCGCAACTGCAGCCGCTCGTCGAGCGTGGCGTGCTGGGCGGCTTCGAGAGCCCCGCGCGCTACCTGCCGAGCGACGCCACACAGCGTGCGCGCCTCGCGAGCCTGCCCGGCAAGGACGTGCTCACGGCGCGCCTGCAAGAGGCGATCAAGAACCAGCCGGTGGACGTGAGGCCCGACGCCTTCACGCCGTTCCTCGCCGACGTCGAGGCGGCGCGCAACGCGCCGCTCGTCACGCGCGCGGACCTCAAGGGCACGTCGATGGCGCTCGCCGTCGATGCGCTCCTGACCCAGCGCGACGGCCAGTGGAGCGCCATGCTCGCCTTGCGCGCGCCGCGCCATTCACAAAGCGCGCAAGCCGTGAATACGCCGAGCCTCGACGCCAGCTCCGTGAGCGATGCCGTCGCCCGTGCGAACGTGCCGGGCGCGCTCTTCGTCGACATGAAGGCCGAAGCCGACCGCATGTACGTGGACTACGTGCACGAAGACATTCGCCTCTCGCTCGCGGGTTTCGTCGTTATCGTCTTACTGCTGGTGTTCGCGCTACGCTCGTTCTCGCGTGCGGCGAGGGCGCTCGCGCCGCTCGTCGCGTCGGTGCTGGTCGTGGCGGCGGGATTCGCACTGGCGGGCGTATCGCTCACCATCCTGCACCTGGTCGGCATGCTGCTCATCGTCGCGGTGGGCTCGAACTATGCGCTGTTCTTCTGCAAGCGCGACGACGCAGCGGGCATCACGCCGCGCACGCTCGTCTCGCTGCTCGTCGCCAATCTCGCGACGGTGGCGGGCTTCGGCCTGCTCTCGCTGTCTCATGTGCCGCTGCTCGAAACGTTCGGGCTGACGGTCGGGCCCGGCGCGATGCTTGCGCTCGTATTCGCGGCGATTCTCGCGCCGCCGCTCGTGCACAGCAGCGCCGAGGCGCACGTGGCCGCCGATACCCCCGACGAGCGGCGGCCCGCTCGCCCGCGCCCCGAACGCGCGCATATGACCCACCCGCACGGAGGCCGCGCATGAACTCGGCTTCGTTGCCCACTACGCGTGTGACGCCCGCGTCCGCCACGGCGCGCCGCTGGATGCCGTCGCCGTCCATTTGCGGCGCGGCGGCGGTGCACGCGGGCGCGGCCGCCGCCCTGGTCGCGCAGCCGCACGCATGGCCGTGGGCCGCGGGCAGCGTGGTCGCGTCGCATCTCGCGCTCATCGCCGCGGGCCTGTGGCCGCGCAGCGCGTTGCTCGGCCCGAACTGGACGCGCCTGCCCGAACACGCGGGGCAGCGCATCGCGCTCACCATCGACGATGGTCCGGACCCCGAAGTGACACCGCGCGTGCTCGACCTGCTCGACCACTTCGATGCGCGCGCAACGTTCTTCTGCATCGGCGATCTGGCGCAACGCCACCCGCATCTGGTCGAAGCGATCGTGGCGCGCGGCCATGCCGTCGAGAACCATAGTCAGAGCCATCGGCATACGTTTTCGGTCTCGGGGCCGCTCGTGATGAAGCGCGAGATCGAGGCGGCGCAGCGCACGCTTACCGAAATCGCAGGTACGCCGCCGCGCTTTTTCCGCGCACCGGCTGGCCTGCGCAATCCGTTCCTCGAGCCGGTGCTGTGCGGCCTCGGCCTGCACCTCGCGAGCTGGACGCGGCGCGGCTTCGACACCCGCGCGAAAGACGCCGGCACGGTCACGCACCGTCTGCTCGATGGACTGGCTGCCCGCGACATCCTGCTCGTGCACGACGGCCACGCGGCGCGCGACGCGCGCGGCGAGCCGCTCGTGCTCGACGTGCTGCCGCCGCTCCTGCGCGCCGCCGCCGAACGCCAGCTGCAGTGGACCACACTGCGCGCGTGCCTCGACGGCGAGGCCGGTCAACCCTGATCCACCGCTGCGCCAACGGAACGACTGAATGAAACCACTCATCCTTTCGCATTTCACCGCTACCAGCTGCCTCGGGCGCGGGCTCGACGCGACGCTCGACGCGCTGCGCGGCAAGCGCGGGGGCCTCGCGCGCTGCGACTTCGAGCGTGCGGACCTCGATACGTGGATAGGCGAAGTGGCGGGCCTCGACAGCGAGACGCTGCGCGCCGATCTCGCGGACTACGCTTGCCGCAACCACCGTCTCGCGCAGATCGGCTTCACGCAGGACGGTTTCGCCGAACACATTCAGGCCGCCGTTGCGCGCTATGGAGCCGAGCGCGTGGGCGTGTTCGTCGGCACCAGCACTTCGGGCATTCTCGAAACCGAAAACGCCTACCGGCAGCGGGACCTGGAAAGCGGCGCGCTCAAGCCGGGCTTTCATTACGCGCAGACGCACAACCCGTTCGCGCTGGCTTCGTTCGTGCGCGCGTACTTCGGCCTGCGCGGGCCGGCCACGTCGATTTCTTCGGCCTGTTCGTCGGGCGCGAAGGTGTTCGGCTCCGCGCGCCGCATGATCGAGGCGGGGCTGATCGATGCGGCCGTGGTGGGCGGCGTCGATTCGCTCTGCTTGACGACGCTGTACGGCTTCAACTCGCTCGAGCTGCTTTCGCGCGATCCGTGCCGCCCGTTCGACGTGAACCGCAACGGCATTTCGATTGGCGAGGCCGCGGCGTTCGCCTTCCTCGAGCGCACGCCCGACACGATGGACGACGACGCCATCCTGCTGCTCGGCGTGGGCGAATCGAGCGACGCGCATCACATGTCGTCGCCGCATCCCGATGGGCTCGGCGCGCGCGCCGCGATGGCGCAGGCGCTTTCCACCGCGGGCGTGGCCGCAAGCGAAATCGGCTACATCAATCTGCATGGCACGGCCACGCCGAGCAACGACGTCGCTGAAAGCCGCGCGATCAACGCACTGTTCGAGCGCACGCCGTGCAGCTCGACCAAGGGCGCGACGGGGCATTCGCTCGGCGCGGCGGGCGCGCTCGAAGCCGTGATCGCGGCGCTCGCGCTGCGCCATCGCTTCGTGCCCGCCGGCGTCAACACCACGCAGCCCGACGCCGCGCTCGGCCTCGACTACGTGCTGGAAAGCCGCGAGGCGCAAGTCGGTGCCGCGCTCAGCAATTCATTCGGTTTTGGCGGCACGAACTGCAGCCTCCTGTTCGGCCGCGCGGACCGCGCACATCACGGATGACCGCCATGAGACTTTCCGTATTCATCGAAAGCGTCGGCGTGATCGGCCCGGGTCTCGTCAACTGGCCGCAGACGGCCGACGTGCTCGCCGCGCGCGCGCCCTACGCGAGTGCACGCACGGTGCTGCCGCCGCCGGAAGGGCTGCCGGCGGCAGAGCGCCGCCGCACCGGGGCCGTCGTCAAGACTGCGCTCGCCGTGGGCCACGAGGCCGTCGCGGCGAGCGGCCGCGACGCGACGACGCTCGCCGCCGTGTTCGCGGCCTCGGGTGGAGATGGTCAGAACTGCCACATAATCTGCGATGCGCTCGCCGGCGACGACCGCCTGCTTTCGCCCACGCGTTTTCACAACTCGGTGCATAACGCGCCCGCGGGCTACTGGAGCATCGCGACGCGCGACCAGGCCGCATCGAACGTGCTGTGCGCACACGACGGCAGCTTTGCAGCGGGGCTGCTCGAAAGCGCGTGTCAGGTGGCCGTGGATGGCGTGCCCACCTTGCTGATCGCCTACGACGCCGACTATCCCGAGCCGCTGCACACGTTGCGTCCCGTGGCCGATGCATTTGGCGTGGCGCTCGTGCTCGCACCGCAGGCGAGCGCGGCGACGCTCGCGCGCCTCGACGTGACGCTCACCGAAGCGCTTGCAACGCCGCTCGCTTCGCCCGAACTCGAAGCCCTGCGCACGAACAATCCCGCCGCCCGCGTGCTGCCGTTGCTCGAAGCGCTCGCGTGCATGGACACATCCAGCCAGCCTGCGAGCGTTGTCATCGACTACATGCCTGAACTGCGCGTGCAAATCGACGTAACGCCTCTGGACGCGATGGGAGAGGGCGCATGACGACGCAAGCCACCCTGCCGGGTACGCTCGCGGATGTGATCGAGAACGCCGCGACGATCGCGCCGCTCGACCGCGCATGGATCGCGGCGCGCATACCGCACAGCGGCACGATGTGCCTGCTCGACGCGGTACAGTCATGGGATGAGACGCATATCCGCTGCATAGCGACGAGCCATCGCGATCCGCACAATCCGCTGCGCTCGCGCGGCCGCCTTGCGGCGGTCTGCGGCGTGGAGTACGCGGCGCAGGCGATGGCGGTGCATGGCGCGTTGCTCGGCGCACTGGACGGCGCAGAGGCGGGGCGTCCGCGCGTGGGTTTTCTTGCGAGCGTGCGCACGGTGGTGGCGCATATCGAGCGCCTCGACACGCTCGCCGCCCCGCTCGCGATCGAAGCCGAACGCGTGAGCGGCAGCGGCAACACGATACTCTATGGTTTTACGGTGCGCGGCGAGGGCCGCGTGCTGCTTACGGGACGCGCGGCAGTCATGCTCGACGCGTCCGCAGTCATTCGATGACAATACAAAAGGGAGCCCGATGATGAAATCCAAACGGTTCATACTTGCCGCGCTCGTGCTGGGCATGGCCAGCTCGATGGCGCACGCCGACCTTCACGAAGTGAAGGAGAACATCAAGCACGACTCAAAGGAAGCGGCCACGAAAACCGGCCACGCCGCGCGCGACTTCGGCCACGCCACCGCGAACGCGGCGAAGACGGTGGGCCATGGCATCGCGCATGCGTCGCGCGAAGGCTACGAGGCCACCAAGCGCGCGACCAAGCGCGTGTTCCACAAGGACGGCAGCGGCGAAAGCAGCGAGAAGAGCCAGGCGTAAGGCAGTTTCTGCTGCATGCCGACACGCGTAGGCGTTTACCCTCGCGCACGCCTACGCGCCGCGCATACCCCTCCACCCGGCGCGCCTTCCCGTCCGCGCCCTGTTATCCGGCTCGCCGCCGGCCCCCGCCGTTCCATCCCAACGCTTCAAGAATCGCGCCGCCCTTGCCGTTAATGCAGGGGCGGCGCAATCGCTCGCCTGACGGCGGGTGGTCTGCCGCGTACCACACTTGAGATCGAGCCGGCCGCAGGCGCTGCATGGACTCCGCGCGCCGCGGCAACAAGAGGGGAAGAAGGTATGGTCTATTCCCAAGCGGCGGGAGCGTTCGGCGCAGAGGGATCACGGGGCGGTCAGTCGGAGGTGTCGAAAGAATCGGACGGGGCCGCGAACGGAACAGATGCGGCGCTCGCGCAGGAACGCAGCGTACTGCGCCTGGTGTCGCGCAGCATGGCGCTGCCTGAACTGCTGGCGGAAGTTTGCTGCCGCGCCGAGCGGCTGCTGGGCGCGGGCGCGAACTGCGCGGTCCTGCAACTGGACGCCGACGGCCAGCGCCTGCGCATCGGCAGCGCGCCGTCCTTGCCGGCGCAGTATCACGCCGCGTTCGACGGCACGCCGGTCGGTTCCGGCACGAGCCCGTCCGGCACGGCGATCGCCGAGCGGCGCACGATATGCGTGGAGGACTACGAACTCGCGCACGAATGGGGCGAGTACCGCCGCATCGCGCTCGACAGCGGCCTGCGCGCGGTCTGGACCACGCCGCTCGACGACGACAACGGCGGCGTGCTGGGCGCGCTTGCGGTGTACCAGAGCCGGCCCTGGCGGCCCAGCGCGGCCGAGGAGGCGTTGCTGTGCGACATCGCCCGCAGCGTCGCGGCCATGCTCAACCAGCAGACCATGGCCGAGCGTCTCGCGCTCAGCGAGGAGCACCACCGCCTCGTGGTGGACCACCTCAACGAAGGCATCGTGATGCAGGCCCGCGACGACACCGTGCTCGCCTGCAACCGCAGCGCGCGGCGCCTCCTGCGCCTGCCCGAGGACGCCATCGGCCTGAGCATCATGCAGGTGATTCCGCGCGTGCTCGACGAAAGCGGCAAGCCTCTGCCTACCTCGAAGCGCCCGAGCATGAAGGCCCTCGAAACGGGCGAGCCGGTGCTCGGCGAGACGGTCGGCCTCGAGCTTGCGGATGGCGAGATCGTCTGGGTGAGCGAGAACGTGCTGCCGATCTTCCGGCCCGGGGAAAGCGAACCGGTCTCCGTGGTGGTCTCGTTTACGGATATCGGACCGGTGCGCGAGGCGCAGCAGCAATTGCGCTATCTCGCCACGCGCGACGCGCTCACAGGCCTGTACAACCGCACCTTCCTCGCCGAGCGCATGCACGCGATGCTGGAGCGCGCCACGTGTTCGGCAAAGCCGGCGCTCCTCTTCGTCGATCTCGACGGGTTCAAGAAGGTCAACGACACGGGCGGCCACGAAGCCGGCGACTCGCTGCTGCGCGACGTGGGGCGGCGTCTCATCGGCTGCGTGAGCGAGCGGGACACGCTCGCGCGTGTGGGTGGCGACGAATTCGTGATCGCAGTGTGCTGCTACGACAGCGTGGATGACCTCGTCGCGCTCGCGCAGCGCGTGCTCGGCGCGCTTGCCGCGCCGTTCGCGGTGGCGGGCAACGAGTACTACCTGGGCGCCTCGATCGGCATCAGCCTGTATCCCGACGATGGCCGCAGCGCCGCCGCGCTCATGCGCAACGCCGACTCGGCCATGTACGCGGCCAAGCAGCGCGGCACCAACCAGTTCCAGTTTTTCACGACCGAGCTGCGCCAGCGCCTGCAGCGCCGTTTCCAGATCGAGCGGGGGCTGCGCCGCGCGCTCGCTTCGGGCGAGCTGCGGCTCGTCTATCAGCCTATCGTGGATGGCGAAAGCGGCCGCATGATCGGCGCGGAGGCGCTGCTGCGCTGGGAGAGCGAGGAACTGGGCCAGGTCTCGCCGGTGGAGTTCATCCCCGTGGCCGAGGACACCGGCATGATCATCCCGATCGGCCAGTGGGTGCTCGAGCACGCGTGCCGCCAGGCCGCGCAGTGGCGGCGACTCCTCGCGCCCGACTTCGTCATGGCGGTCAACTTCTCGCCGCGCCAGATCGCGGACGGGCTGGTCGAACAGGTGCAGGGTTGCCTCGCGCGCACGGGCCTCGCGCCCGATGCCCTCGAAGTGGAGATCACCGAAGGCATTCTCATGAGCGACAGCCAGAGCGTGCTGCCGCTCCTGCACGCGCTGAACGATATCGGCGTGCGCATTTCGGTGGACGACTTCGGCACCGGCTATTCGTCGCTTTCGTATTTGAAGCGTTTTCCGCTGCACCACCTGAAGGTCGACCGCACGTTTGTCGCGGGCCTGCCCGACAACCGCGACTCCGTGGCGATCACCCAGGCCGTCGTGGCGATGGCGCACTCGCTCGGCATGCGCGTGACCGCCGAGGGCGTGGAAACGCCCGAGCAGGCGTCGTTTCTGCGCTCGCTACGCTGCGAGCGGCAGCAGGGCTACCTGTTCGGCAGGCCGGTGAGCGCCCAGGACTGCGCGGCGCTGCTGCGCGAGCATGCCGCTGGCCGCGTGCGCGAGGGCGCCTGAGCGCGCCTGAGTGCGCCTGAGTGCGCCCCGATCCGGCACGGTCGTGCGGGATTGGCGGGCTCAAGGCAGGGGGCTCAAGATTTCCCGCGCCAGGCCGTAGACGTTGGCAGGAGGCGGATGCCGCACGCATCACGCCAGAGGAAAAGGACACGAGAGAATCATGGATAGCGGCTTCGCAATCGACGATCGAACCCGCCTGACAAGCACGAACCAGTTCGAGCTGCTGCTTTTCCGTCTCGGCGCGGCGCCGGGCAGCGAAGTTGGCGAAGTCTTCGGCATCAACGTTTTCAAGGTACGGGAAATCCTGAGCATGCCGGCGATCACGCCGATCGCGGCGTCGTCCCCCTACGTGCTGGGCGCGGCGAATATCCGCGGCCAGGTGATGCCCGTGATCGACCTGCCGCGGCTCATGGGCTGCGAGCCGGCCACGGGCCTGAACATCCTGCTCGTGACCGAATTCGCGCGTTCCACGCAGGGTTTCGCGCTCGAAAGCGTGGACGAGATCGTGCGGCTCGAATGGAGCCAGGTGCTGACCGCCGACGTCACGATGGGCAACCGCGTGACGAGCATCGCGCGGCTCGAGAACGACCCCGAGAGCAAGAAGCTCGTGCAGGTGGTGGACGTGGAGCAGGTGCTGCGCGACGTCTTCCCGGCGCAGCACGGCGCGGTCGCGGCGGAGGACGTGGGCGAGCCCGCGATGATTCCGCCGGGTGCGAAGGTGCTGGCCGCCGACGACTCCGGTTTCGCGCGTGAGCTGATCGGCCAGAGCCTCAAGGCGCTCGGCGTGGAATACACGATGGCGAAGACGGGCCTCGAAGCGTGGAAGCAGCTCGACGCGATTGCGACGAGCGCGGAACGCGACGGCGTGCGCGCGAAAGATCGCATCGCGCTCGTGCTGACCGACCTCGAAATGCCGGAGATGGACGGCTTCACGTTGACGCGCAAGATCAAGGCGGACCCGCGCACCGTGGATATTCCCGTGGTGATCCATTCGTCGCTCACGGGCACCGCGAATGAAGCGCATGTGAAGAACGCAGGCGCGAGCGGCTATGTGGCGAAATTCGCCGCTGGCGACCTCGCGGGTGCGATTCGCAGCGCACTGGCTGGCAAGCCCATTTACGCCTGATTTCATCAGCTGATGTTCGCGCCGGTGCGCAACGTACCGGCGCGTTGCTCTTTCTCCCTTCTTTCTGGCGCATTCGCCAACCCGAATCCTCAGACGTGTGCCCGCCAGGCATGCCATATGCGCGCTATCCGGCGCCACATTGTCGGCATAAATATCACGTTGTGATATGTTGCCTATAATGACTCGGCAGATGCACTTGTTTTGCGCGCTTGTGGCCATGTCATTGGACGGCTGCCTGCGCGTGGAGGAGGGACCATGGGTGGCAATCTTTCCAACCCGGCACCGCTAGGCCTTGCCGGATTTGCATTCACGACGTGGATGCTAAGCATGATCAACGCGGGCTGGTACAGCGCCGATTCGATGGGCCTCGTGCTTGCGCTCGCGTTCGCGTTCGGCGGCACGGCGCAAATGATCGCCGGCGTGATGGAGTTTCCGCGCGGCAACACGCTCGGCACCGTGGCGTTTTTGAGCTATGGCGCGTTCTGGTGGTCTTTTGCGCTATTCGCTGCGTTTCTTGGCACGAAGGTTCCCGAGTCGTTCGTCGGCTGGTATCTGTTCGTATGGGGCGTGTTCACGTTTTATATGTGGATTGGCTCCATGCATACGAGCACCTCGGTCCAGCTCGTCTTTCTCGCGCTCTGGATTACCTTCGGACTGCTGGCAATCGGTGTGTGGAGCGGCATGGCCATGATCACGCGTCTGGGCGGCTATACGGGCCTCATCACCGCTGCGCTCGCGTTCTACGCCTCCGCGGCCATGGTGATCAACGAGAGCTTTGGGCGCACCGTGCTGCCCACGCATCCCTACGTCGCGCCGCAGCCGCGCGCGGCTTGAGCGTTCCCGACGCCGCCACGCCAATGCGGCGCGGCGGCGCCTCATCCCGAGGAGGGGATCATGGATGAGCATCGGGTCTTTCCGCCGCCCGCGGAATGGGCCGCAAAAGCATGGGTCGATCAGGCCGGTTACGAAGCGATGTACCGCCGCTCGACCGAGGACCCCGAAGCATTCTGGGGCGAACAGGGCAAACGGCTCGACTGGATCAAGCCCTATACCCAGGTAAAAGACGTGTCGTTCGCGAGCCGCGATCTGCACATACGCTGGTTCTACGACGGCACGCTGAACGCCAGCAGCAATTGCCTCGACCGGCATCTGGCGACGCGCGGCGATCGTCCCGCCATCATCTGGGAGGGCGACGATCCCAAGGTGAGCCGCACGATCACGTATCGCGAGCTGCACGGCGAGGTCTGCAAATTCGCCAACGCGCTGAAGTCGCTAGGCGTGAAGCGCGGCGACCGCGTGACCATTTATATGCCGATGATTCCCGAGGCCGCAGTGGCAATGCTCGCCTGCGCGCGCATCGGTGCGATCCATTCGGTCGTGTTCGGCGGCTTCTCGCCCGAGGCGCTTGCCAATCGCATTCAGGACTGCGAGTCGACTATCCTCATCACCGCGGACGAAGGCGTGCGCGGCGGCCGCACGATCGCGATGAAGGCGAGCGCCGACGACGCCATGGCGAAATGTCCTGCCGTGACTACATGCGTGGTGGTGCGGCGCACCGGCGGCAAGGTCGACTGGCGCGAAGGTCGCGACCATTGGTATCACGATTTGATCAATCGGAGTCCTGCGGACTGTCCGCCGGAAGAAATGAACGCGGAGGATGCGCTCTACATCCTCTACACCTCCGGTTCGACTGGCAAGCCCAAGGGCGTCGTGCATACCACGGGCGGCTATCTGACCTACGTTTCGCTCACGCATCAGTACGTGTTCGACTATCACGACGGCGACATCTACTGGTGCACGGCGGACGTCGGCTGGGTGACGGGGCATAGCTATATCGTGTACGGACCGCTCGCCAACGGCGCGACCACGCTCATGTTCGAAGGCGTGCCGAACTATCCGGACAGCTCGCGCTTCTGGCAGGTCTGCGACAAGCACAACGTGCAGATCATCTACACGGCGCCGACCGCGATCCGCGCGCTCGTGCGCGATGGGGAAGGGCCGGTCAAGCGCACGTCACGCAAGTCGCTGCGTCTGCTCGGCACGGTGGGCGAGCCGATCAACCCGGCGGCATGGCTCTGGTACTACGAGGTGGTGGGCGACAAGCGCTGCCCGGTGGTCGATACATGGTGGCAGACCGAAACGGGCGGCATCATGCTCACGCCGCTGCCCGGCGCGACCACGCTCAAACCCGGCTCGGCCACGCGGCCGTTCTTCGGCATCCGCCCGGCCATCGTCGATGAAAAGGGCACCGTGCTCGAAGGCGCAGCGGCAGGCAGCCTCTGCATGCTCGACTCGTGGCCAGGGCAGATGCGCTACGTCTATGGCGACGCGGACCGCATGCGCCAGGTCTACTACAGCCAGTTCGAAGGCAAGTACTACACGGGCGACGGCTGCTATCGCGACGCTGATGGCGACTACTGGATCACGGGCCGCATCGACGACGTGGTGAACGTCTCAGGCCACCGGCTCGGCACGGCGGAGGTGGAAAGCGCGCTGGTCTCGCATCCAGACGTGGCCGAGGCGGCCGTGGTGGGTTTCCCGCATTCGCTCAAGGGGCAGGGCATTTACGCCTACGTGACGCTCAAGGCGGGCGTGGAGCCGAGTGAAACGCTGCGCGCCGCTTTGGTCGCGCTGGTGCGCAAGGAGATCGGGCCGATTGCGAGCCCCGACTGCATCCAGTGGGCGCCGGTGCTGCCGAAGACGCGCTCGGGCAAGATCATGCGCCGC
Organism: Paraburkholderia guartelaensis; assembly: GCF_004353905.1. Lineage (GTDB taxonomy): Bacteria > Pseudomonadota > Gammaproteobacteria > Burkholderiales > Burkholderiaceae > Paraburkholderia > Paraburkholderia guartelaensis. The sequence goes on from NZ_SMOD01000028.1 coordinate 98,927, forward strand.
ATTCTGCGCAAGATCGCCGACGGCGATTACGACAATCTCGGTGACGTTTCAACGCTGGCCGACCCGAGGGTCGTGAAGGAGTTGATCGATCATCGCGTTGCGCACTGAACGTCACTGGCGCGTGAACAAGCGCCCCAACTGCGGCTCGCTATCCTGGACCCCTGCGAGCCGCAGCGCGTGCCACGCCATCGCGTAGTTGCTCGACAGCACGGGCTTGCCGGTCTGCGCTTCGATCTCCGGCACGAGCGCGGCCACGCGCAGGCTGGTGCACGAGACGAACACCGCGTCGGCATCGTCGTGGCGCGCCAGCGTTTCTATCGCACTACGAATCGAACGCGCGTCGATGCGTGCCACCTCGTTATCGTCCGCATGCTCGAACGAAGCCATGCGCGTGACGGCCACGCCGCGCGCCTCGATGTAATCGCGCATGAAATCGTTGATGGTGCGCACGTAGGGCGTCAGCAGCGCCACGCGGCGCACCTCGAGCGCCTTTAACGCGGCGAGCGCTGCCGTGATCGGCGTGGTGCAGGCAATGTCCGGCCGCGCCTCGCGGATGCGCGCCGCAACCTTGTCTTCGCCTATCACCATCGAAGCCGACGTGCAGCCGAACGCCACCACGTCGAGGCGCTCGCCGGGCAGCATGAGGCTCACGGCGGGGGCGATGCGCGCCTCGATTTCCGCGAGGCGCGGCGGCGTGATGTCCGGCGAATTCTCGAGCCGGCTCTCGTAGAACGCCACGCCCGGCTGGCGCAACAGGTCGCGCCATTCGTATTCGATCGTATGATCGGTGGCCAGCACGACGAGCCCGATCGCTGCGCGGCGGGCAATGCCGTCGTCGAGCGCGAAGTCGAGTTTTGTGTAGGCATCCTCGTGATTTTGCGGCGGTGCGGTATGGGTAGCGTTCATCTCAGCGTCAATCCCGTCATGTCGAGTTCGGGCTCACGCCCGGCCATGATGTCGGCGAGCAGTTTTGCGGTGCCGCACGACATGGTCCAGCCCATGTGTCCGTGACCCGTGTTCAGAAAGAAGTTGCGATGGCGCGTGCGGCCGATCAGCGGCGTGCCTTCGGGCGTCATCGGGCGCAGTCCGGCCCAGTACGCCGGCTGCGTGTAGTCGGCGCCCTGGGGGAAAAGTTCGCGCGCCGCCTGCATCATCGAAGTGAAATCGCCGGGCGTGTGCCGCGTGTCGTAGCCCGCGAAATCCGCGGTGGCCGTGAAACGCAGGCGCGCGCCAAAGCGCGCCCATGCCACGAGGTGGTTCTCGTCCACCCCGCCCATCTCGGGCGGGCGATGCTCGGGCCCGCACGGAAACGTGGCCGAATAGCCCTTCACAGGATAGACCGCGATGCGGTAGCCGAGTGGCCGCGCGAGGATCGGCGACCAGGAGCCGAGCGCGAGCACATAGTCGTCGCCCTGGATCACGCCGGCGCTCGTGCGCACGCCGGCAATGCGGTCGCCGGCGGCTTCGATGGCCTCGATCGGGGCGTCGAACACGAAGCGCACGCCCATACGTTCGCAAACCTCCTTGAGCGCACGCGTGAAGCGGTGCGCGTCGCCGCTTGCGTCGGTCGGGCAGTAGATCGCGCCCGCGATGCGCTCGCGTGCGTGGGCGAGCGCGGGCTCGCGTGCCGCGACTGCGGCGGCGTCGAGCGTTTCGAGCGGCAGTCCGTTCTCGACGAGGATCGACATGTGGGCGCGGCCGCGCTCGAACGATGCGGCGTCGCGATAGAGATAGAGCAGGCCGCGGCTGATGAGGTCGTATTCGAGCTGCTCGCGTGCCGTGACGTCTTGCAGTTGATGCTGCGAATAGCGGCACAACCTCACCTTGCGCGAGGTGTTCTCGCGCGAGCGCGCCTCGGTGCAGTTGAGCAGGAATTGCGCGCACCATGCCCACATGTGCGGATCGGCCTTCAGGCGCAGGCGCAGCGCCTGGCCCTCGATGAACAACGATTTGAGCAGGATTTTCGGCGCACGGGGCGAGGCCCACGTGTACGAGTGCCCCGGCGCGACGAGCCCCGCATTGGCGAAACTGGTTTCGAGCGCAACGCCTGAGCGTCGCTCGATAACGGTGACGTCGCGGCCGTCGCGCGCGAGGTAGTACGCGCTCGTGACGCCTGCGATGCCGCCGCCCAGTACGATGGTCTTCATTCGCGCCCCTCCGTGTGTGTATACAAAAGTACCTTCACGCTGCCGCGAGCGCACGCAATTTGTATACGCGCATACCCTATAGCAGTTAAACGGTGGCATGCATCTATCATGGATAAGTCGTTATGCGCCGGTCCCCATGCAAGCCGCGCGCCATGAGCGCGTGAGACCTGCAGGGCATCGCACTGGACGAATTATTTCGTTTCGCTAACTGACCGCGCGGGCTCGCCTGCGTTGCGGCATCGCCCGGTCGGGTCCACGCTCAGGAGCCGCTCACATGAATCCTCAGAACAATGGCGCGCTGCACGCAACCCTCGCGCTCACTCTCTTATCGCTCGCTGCGCTCGTACCTGGACTCGCACAGGCGCAGACCATCAAGATCGGCGTGCCGGTGCCGCTTTCGGGCAGCAGCGCCGCAGCGGGCACGGATATCCTGAACGGTGCGAAGCTCGCGGCCGCGAAAATCAACGCGGCGGGCGGCGTGCTCGGCAAGCAGATCGAACTCGTGCCCGAAGACGACGCGTGCGACGCGCAAACGGCGGTTCAGGCCGCGCAGAAACTCGTGGACGCGGGCGTGGTTGCCGTGGCCGGCGGCTACTGCTCGAGCGCGGCCTTGCCCGAGTTGACCGCCTTCCACCGCGCCGGCATTCCCTACGTGCTCGACGCGTCGACCAATCCGAAGCTCACGGAAATGGGCTACGACAACGTGTTCCGCACGATTGGCCGTGACGACGAACAAGGGCCTTTCGCGGCCAGCTTCATGAAGAATTCGCTGCACGTGAAGCGCGCCGCGGTGATCGACGACAACACGACCTATGCCAAGGGCCTCGCGCAGAACACCGTGGAATCGCTCAAGAAGATGGGCGTGGACGTGGTCTACGCAGACTCGATCACGCCGGGCCAGATGGATTATTCGCCGACACTCACCAAGGTTTCCTCGCTCAAGCCGGACGTGATCTATTACACGGGTTACTTCTCCGAAGCGGGCCTGCTCGTGAAGGAAGCGCGCCAGGTGGGCCTGAAGATGACCTTCATGGGCGGCGACGGCACCAATGACCCGACGCTCATGAAGACGGCCGGCCCGGCCGCCGACGGCATGATCATTACGACTGCGCCGCTCGCACAGTTTCTTCCCGGCGCGCATGAATACCTCGATCAGTACAACAAGAGCTATGGTCAGGGGCCGGGGCCGTACTCGGTGTACGAGTACGACGCCGTGGGCGTGACCGCCAAGGCCATCGCCGATGGCAAGTCGGCGAAGCCAGCGGACATCAGCGCCGCGCTGCACAAGATCACGAACTACCCGGGCGCCACGGGCACGATCGGCTTCAATCCGAAGGGCGACCGCAGCCGCGCCGTGTACATCACGGTCGTCGTGCATAACGATCAGTTCGAGCCTTACCAGCGCCAGGATGCAAACGGCAAGTGGGTGGCAATGAAGTAACCGCGCCGGGCCGCCCATGAGCACCTTTTTCCAGTTCGTCATCGAGGGGCTGACGATCGGCTCGTTCTACGCGCTCGTCGCCCTCGGTTACACGATGGTCTACGGCATCATCCGGCTCATCAACTTCGCACACGGGGATCTCTTCATGGTGGGCGCGTTCGTGGGCTGGACCGCGCTTTCCGTGCTCGCGGCTGCTCACCTGCCGCTCGTGCTCGCGCTGCTCGTGGCCTTCGCGGCCGCCATGCTCGCCACCGGCGTGCTCGGCGTGGCGATCGCGCGCGTGGCCTACCAGCCGTTGCTGCGCGCGCCGCGGCTTTCCATTCTCATTACGGCGCTAGCCGTTTCGCTGTTGCTGGAGAACGGCGTGCTGATCGCTTACGGCGCGGGCTTTCGCACGTATCCGCACCTGCTCACGCATACCGGCTTCGACATTGCGCAAGTGCATATCACGTTCGCGCAGATCGGCATTGTCGCGGCCAGCTTCGCGCTGATGATCGCGCTATATTTGTTCGTACACCATACGTTCATCGGTACGGCCATGCGCGCCCTCGCCATCGATCAGGATGCGGCGCGGCTCATGGGTATCGACGTCGAGCGGCTCATCCAGCTCACGTTCTTCATCGGCTCGGCGCTTGCCGCAGTCGCCGGCGTGATGGAAGGGCTTTTCTACACACAGATCAACTTCTTCATGGGCTTCGTGCTCGGGCTGCGCGCGTTTACGGCGGCTGTGCTCGGCGGCATCGGCAATATTCCGGGGGCGATGGTGGGCGGCTTCCTGATCGGCTTGCTGGAGGCGTTCGGCGCAGGGTATGTGTCATCGCAGTGGACCGACGTGTTCGTGTTCGGTGTGCTGATCGCCGTGCTCGTCGTGAAGCCGACGGGGCTGTTCGGCGAACGCGTAGTCGAGAGGATGTGAGCCATGCGCGCGCGGGCCACGGACACCTCATGGGTCGTTTCCGGCGTGCTGATCGCGCTGGCGATCGCGCTGCCCAAGTTCGCGAGCGGTTATATCGTCGATGTCGGGCTCACCATCATCACCTACGCGATTCTGGGCCTCGGGTTGAACATCGTCGTGGGCTATGCCGGGTTGCTCGACCTCGGCTACGCGGCGTTTTTTGCCATCGGCGCCTATACCACGGCGCTGCTCGAAACGCTGCTGCATTTCTCGTTCTGGGCGACGCTGCCATTCAGCCTTGCGTTCGCGGGCGCTTCCGGCGTCGTGATCGGCTATCCCACGTTGCGCCTGCGCAGCGACTATCTCGCCATCGTCACGCTCGGCTTTGGCGAGATCACGCGCATCGTCGCCACCAATCTCGACATTACCGGTGGGCCGAACGGCATCTACGGCATCGAACCGCCGAACCTGTTCGGCTTCGAGTTCAGTTCGCCGCGCTCGGTGTACGTGCTGGGCATGGCGTTCTTCATCGTCGTGCTGGTGTTCGCGGTGCGGCTCGGACGCTCGCGTCTCGGGCGCGCGTGGACCAGCATCCGCGAGGACGAGGCCGCCGCCGAGGCGGTGGGTGTCGCGACCCTGCGCGTGAAGATGCTCGCCTACGTGATCGGCGCGCTGATCGGCGGCCTCGCGGGCAGTCTCTTCGCCGCGCGCTTCGGTACGATCGACCCTACGGCGTTCACGTATCTGCAGTCGGTGACGATCCTCATCGTCGTCGTGATGGGCGGGCGCGGCAGCATTCCCGGCGTGATACTCGGCGCGCTGATCGTCGCGGGGTTGCCGGAAATGCTGCGCTTCCTGAACCTGTGGCGTATTTTCGGCTTTGCCGTGGCGCTCGTCGTACTCATGTTGTTGCGTCCGCAAGGATTGTGGCCCGCGCGCGTGAGGCGCGCCGCGCCGCGGCCCGAAGAGGAGACGGTGGCGCACGAAGCGGAAGCGGCGGAAGCCGCGGGCAAGGAACCCACGTCGGCCGTTTCTCTCGCCGATAGCAGTGGCCTCGAAGCCGCCGCCGCGCACGAAACCCTGCTCGAGGTGCATGACCTCGAGCGCCGCTTTGGCGGCGTGCGTGCGATCGGCGGCATCACGTTCCAGGTGCGCAGCGGCGAGATTCTCGCGTTGATCGGCCCGAACGGCGCGGGCAAGACCACGGTGTTCAACTGCCTGACGGGCGTGATCCGCCCGAGCGGCGGCCGCCTCGTTTGGCGCGGCGAGCCGCTTGGCGGCGGTGCGCCCCATCGCAACGTGCATCGCGGCATTGCGCGCACGTTTCAGGGCATCCGCCTCTTCAACCATATGAGCGCGTTCGAGAACGTGTTGATCGGCATGGATCATCGCCTGCACACGGCCCTCGTGGCGGAACTGGTGGGCACGCGCGCCGCGCGCGCCGAAGCCGCCGAGCATGGCGCGCTCGGGCAGCGCTGGCTCGACCTCGTGGGGCTCGGTGCGCGTGCGAGCGAGTATGCTTCGGACCTGCCATATGGCGATCAGCGCAGGCTGGAAATCGCCCGCGCGCTGGCGAGCCAGCCACGCCTGTTGCTGCTCGACGAGCCCGCCGCCGGCATGAACCCAACCGAAAAGCACGCGTTGATGGCGCAGATCCGCCGCATCCGCGACCTGGGCGTGACGGTGCTGCTGATCGAACACGATATGGCGCTCGTGATGGGCGTGTCCGACCGCATCATCGTGATGGATCATGGCGAGATCATTGCGCAGGGCACGCCCGCGCAAGTCCAGAACGACCCTGTCGTGATCGACGCTTACCTGGGTACGGCCGAGGAAGACGACGGACCCGACGCCACGGACGGGGAGAAGTCGCTATGGGGGTAGAGACGTCCGACAAGCTCCTCGACGTTCGCGACCTGCGCGTGAACTACGGCAACATCGAAGCGCTGCACGGCGTTTCGCTCGATGTCGGGCCGGGCGAGATCGTCGCGCTGCTCGGGGCCAACGGCGCGGGCAAGACCACGACGCTGCGCACGATCTCCGGGCTGCTGCGTCCGCGCGGCGGAAACATTGCGTTCGAGGGGCAGGCGCTCGTCGGGCTGCCGTCGCATCGTATCGTCGCGCTTGGGATCGGGCACGTGCCGGAGGGGCGCCGTATTTTCGGCGGGTTGACGGTCGAAGAGAACTTGCGCCTGGGCGGCTATCTCTTGCGGCGCGACGCGGGCGCGCTCGACCAGGGCATTGCTCAGGCATACGAAACATTTAGCCGACTGCGCGAGCGCAAGGATCAGCTCGCCGGCACATTGAGCGGCGGCGAGCAGCAGATGCTCGCGATTGCGCGCGCCCTCATGCTGAAGCCAAAACTCGTGCTGCTCGACGAGCCTTCCATGGGGCTCGCGCCCAAGCTCGTGCGCGCGATCTTCGAAGTGATTGCACGCATCAGCCACGCGGGCACGGCGGTGTTGCTCGTGGAGCAGAACGCGCGCCAGGCGCTGCGCATTGCGAACCGGGCCTACGTGCTGGAGGGCGGCCGTGTGGCGCTCGCAGGTTCGGCCCATGAACTGGCCGACGATAACCGCGTGCGCGCCACGTATCTCGGCGGCAGTGCGGCGGCGCAGGAGGGCGGGGCCGTCTAGGCGGCTACATCGGTTCTCTGGAGCTTCCATACAACATATAGAGAATCATTCTCGTTTGCATTAGCAATTAATCGTTATCCGATGCAAAATACGATACATGGCGACCCGGTGCGATGCGATGAGCATAAATTGCGCGAAACGGATGCTTTTTTGGAAAATCAGCGAAGGACTCTCCGATCGTGGATCAGATCTGGTTGCATCGGCCTGAAATCCCGCACCGCAAGCTCGAACGGCCAATCATGGCGGCAAGCTATCAATACGATGCTTCCCATAGAGGATCATGGCGTTCACACGATCAGGGGCGGTTCGTCTTTACGGTGAGCGGGATGCTGCGCGTGACGACGCCCATCGGCATGTGGACGCTCGGCCCGCAGCGCGGGCTGTGGATCGCGCCGCGCGTGGGCCACGAGTTGATCGCGACGAGCGCGGTGTGCATGCATAGCGTGTACTTCGAGCCGGAGGCGTCGCCGTGGCCGGAATCCGCATGCCACGCGGTGAGCGTTTCGTCGCTGTTGCGCGAACTGGTGGCGGCGATGGTCGAAGACCGCGAGCGCGACCCGGAGCGCCGTTACGCGCTCATTGCGCCGCTGTTGCTCAGTGAAATGCGCGATTCGCGCAAGGCTGCGGGCGGCGGGTTGCCGCTGCCGCTCGACCGGCGTTTGCGGCAGATCTGCGATTTCCTGCTGGCGGCGCCGGCCAATGGTGACTCGCTCGCTATCTGGGGCGAGCGCGTGGGGGCGAGCGAGCGCACACTCGCGCGGCGCTTCAAGGACGAGACCGGGTTGACGTTCGGCCACTGGCGCCAGCAATTGCGCATCGTCGAGGCCGTGTCGAAGCTTGCCCAAGGCGTGCGCGTGGCGGAGATCGCGGCCGAACTCGGCTACGCGAATTCGAGCACGTTCATCACGATGTTCCGCAAGACGATGGGCGAGACGCCTCAGCGGTATTTGAAAAGCGAGCCGCGTTGAAGGCGTTTGCCGTTTTCGCGGCGCGTGTCACATCTGCTTGAACAGGTGTGCGTATTGGCGGCTCACGTCGAGGGCGCCCGCGTGGCCGCGCAGCCTCAACGTCATCTTCCCGATCGCGCTGACCGAGGCGCATTCCACCTGGTCCACGTTGACCACCGTGCCGCGGTGAACCTGCCAGAAGCGCGCGGGGTCCAGTTGCGCGCATAACTCTCGCAGACTCGTGCGGATCAGCAGTTCGCCGCTGCGCGTCGTGACCACGACGTATTTGTCAGCTGCTTCGAAGTACAAAACATCGTCTACCGGCACCATGCGGATGTCGTTGCCGCTGGAGGCGCGCAGATAACGCAGCGGCGTTCCGCGCGGGGCGCTTTCCGCATTGCCCGCGTGCGCACCGGCGCGCGCTTCGCGCACGTCCTGGGTGATCGCTTCCAGTTGGCGCAGTACGCGTTGCAGATCCGCCTGCATCCGCGGAGCCTCGGCGTCGTCCGTCGCCGATCGCGCGAGCCGTGCGCGCAGGCGCTCCACCGTGCGGGCCAGCCTCGCTGTCTCCACGGGCTTGAGCAGATAGTCGATGGCCGCGGCCTCGAAGGCTTCGAGCGCGTAGGCGTCGTAGGCGGTCACGAACACGATTTGCGGCGGCGCAGCGAGATTCGCGCACGCGCGCGCGACATCGAGGCCGGTCGCGCCCGGCATGGCGATGTCGAGGAATGCGACGTCGGGCGCGAGCGCGCCGATGTGCTCGATGGCTTCGCGGCCGTTGCTGGCCGTCGCCACGATGCGCAGTTCCGGCCACACGGCCGCGAGTTCGCGCTCAAGCGCTGCGGCGATCAGCGGCTCGTCCTCGGCGATCAGCGCGGTCGGGGTGTCTAGCGAGCGGCGCGAGCCGTCGCCGTGTTGCGCCGTATCGGCGGCCGTCTGGCGTTTCATGATCCGGACTCCTGCACGCTTACGCCGACGGCTTCGCGCAGCGGCAGCCGTACGCGCGCAACGAGGCCATGCGGCACGTTCTCGATGAGCGTGAGCGACGCGTGCTCGCCATAGATCGCTGCAAGCCGCTCGCGCACGTTCACGAGCCCGACGCCCGCGCCCTGGGTGCCCGGCGTCGCGCCAAAGCCCGGTCCGGTATCGGTCACGCTCAGTTCGAGATGCTCACCGTCGCGCCGTGCGACGACGTCGATCCTGCCGCCCTCGAGCGCACCTTGAATGCCATGCTTGAGCGCGTTTTCCACGAGCGGCTGCAACAGCATGGGCGGCACCGGGAGTTCGGCGCAATCGTGCGGCAGGTCGAGCGCGTAGGCCAGGCGCGGGCCGATGCGCATTGCGTGCACGGCGAGCATCGAGTCGAGCACCTTGAACTGCACCGCGAGCGTTTCGCTTTGCGCGCGCGAGGCCTCGAGCGTCGCGCGCAGGAAGCGGTTGAGGCTCGCGAGCAGGTCGCGCGCACGCGGCGGGTCGGACGCGATCAGGCTGTCGAGCGTTGCCAGCGTGTTGAAGAGAAAGTGCGGCTCGATCTGCGCCTGCAGCGCTTGCAGCCGCGCGCTCAGGGCCGTGCGTTCGGCGGCTTCCTTTTGCCATGCCGTGCGCGCGACCTGCTCGCTCAGCTCGGCAATGCGCGTGCGCGACCAGCCATACCAGGTGACGAGCAGCGTGGCGGTGAGCGCGATCCAGCCGGTGAGCGCGAGATCCTTCGTCGCGAACGCGTTGTGCAAGCCGATCCCGAGCACCACGCTCGCAATGCCGCGCCCGATCGATGCGCCGAGCATGATGGCGAGCACCATCGCGAGGGCGAGTCGCGGGCCCGTGAGCGCATTGTGGCGTTGCAGAAAGAAGCGGGCGACGTCGAGCAGCAGCATGATCGAAAGCCCGATCGCCTGGCTGAAGACGAGGTTGTCGATGAATCGCTCGTGAACGCCCGCGACGGTGAGCGCGACCGCAATCAGCGTGTTGCCGATGACGACGATCATGCCCTCGCGCGCGAATCCGGCGATCAGGGCATTGGCCGCCGGCGCGGGCAAGCGGTCGGCGGCGTTCGGAAACTCGACGTGCGTGCCAGGAATCATGCGATCCAGCTTGTGACGATGAGGTTGAGCAGGCGGTGCGGCGTCGCAACGGCGGCAAGACCGGCAGCGATGAGACTGAAGAACGAACCGCGCATGGCGAGGCGATGGCCGCGGACGTTGCCGTGGCGGATCGCCCAGATGGCGCGCCCGACGCTTACGAACGTCAGCAGCGACAGGCCGTGCACCCAGGACAGATGCCCCGGATGCAGCTCGCGGATGTCGAACGAGCTGAGCGCGGCAGCGAACATCGTCAGCGCCCAAAGGCGGCCGAGCCACTTGTGCCGCGCGCTGCCCTTTTCGGTCAGCATGACGACGGTTCCGAGTATGACAGAAAGTGTTGCGGCGACGACGTGCGCAGCAATGATGGCAGACATGCGGGCTCTCCTTGGCGGGTCGAGCGGGGGCGATGTCTGCAGTGTGCTGAGTGGGGGCGGGG
>NZ_SMOD01000029.1 GCF_004353905.1 Paraburkholderia guartelaensis
AACGTCGCGTCACGCTCGATGCGGCGTGCGCTGCGCACGCTTATTCCTGCCTTCGCGGCCGCGAGTTCCTGCGGATGGTGTTTGCGCTTGTTCATGTAGAGGCGAACCTGTTGGTCGGTGATGCGGGTTCCAGACATGTGCTGACCGCTTCTTCTTTAAGAATCGATCAGCCATCCTATTGCCCCGCCGACGCGGCGCCGCCGGTGGTTCGTCGTCTCCGGCGGCTACGCCGCCTCCGACTCCTGACCACCGGCCAAAACAAACGTCAACGACCGGCCAACATAATTGTCGCCCCCCATTTGGCTTCTAAAGGTGGCCAAGTTGCTTTCCACTCTCCCGGATAGCTTTAAGGGCGAGACCGGTTCGGAAGTGGTGCGTTGCCAGATTGAGGCGGCGGCAGCATCTCTCATGACTTCGGGTCCGGCTTGAGCGTAGGGAATAGGCGAAGCGAAAACCCGCGTTCGGCACGTCGTGCCGGCGCGGTTTCTTTGCTTCTGGCAACCACACGTCGACGCATTTTGATATATGATATGTATATCATATATGGAGTTCGAAATGAGCCGGATTCTGATTGACTTGACCGAGGCACAAGTGGAAGAGTTGGCGGCGCTCGTGCAGAGCGAGCATCGCTCGCGCGCGGCGATCATTCGCGAGGCGATCGAGTCCTATATTGCACAGCGCAAGCGCGTGGCGGCCGGTGAGGACGTCTTTGGTGCCTGGAAGGGCAGGCAGATCGACGGTGTCGACTATCAGCGGGAGTTGCGTTCGGAATGGTAAGAGCGCTCTTCGATACCAACATCCTGATCGACTACCTCAGCGGCATACTCCAGGCGAAAAAGGAACTGGCGCACTACGAATACCGCGCCATCAGCACGATCACGTGGATGGAAGTGATGGTCGGCGCACAGCCGGACGATGAGGCAGCGATTCGCGGCTGGCTGGCATCGTTCGACGTGCTTGAACTCGACAGCCAAATTGCGGACCGCGCCGTCGCAATCCGCAGGACGAAGAAATTGCGTCTGCCCGATGCAATCGTCAGGGCGACGGCGCAGGTTCACTCGCTGCTGCTGGTGTCGCGCAACACGAAGGACTTCTCCGCCGATGAGCCGGGCATCCGCGTGCCATACAAGGTGTAGGCTCGCGGGTTCCCCAGGCCAGGCGAACCCGCGCAACGCAAGCCGAGCTGTCCGAGCGCCTAGTGACGCGCTCAATGCTTCAGACACGTATCCGCATTCTTCCAGGTGCAAACATCAAGGCCCGTGTGAACGATAGGCTTCACCGTCTTTCCTTCGGCGAGGTCGCGCATCACCATTGCCGCCTGATAGCCCATTTCCTCAGGCCGCTGCCCGACCAGCGCATTGACCTTGTGGTCCTTGAGGGCCTGCAGTTCTGGCCCGAGCGTATCGGCTGAAACGATCACGAACTGGCCGCTGTTGATCTTGTCCATGATCGGCGCCACGACCTGCGAATACGCCTCGGGGGCGAAGAGCGGCCAGCCACCCTCGAACACGAACGCCTGAAGCGTGCTGGCATTCGCGGTGAGCGTATCCTGCATCATCTGGTTGGCTTTCGCGGCGTCGTCGTTCACGTAGAGCGGGCAGGCGCTGATCTCATGCCAGTTGTTTTCGCCCGCCAGTTTCTTGATGCCTTTCTTGCCCGAGAGCACGTCGCGCGTGCCCTGGGCGCGCTGGTTGATGTTCTCGGCCGCGGGGTTGCCCATCACGAGGCAGATGTTGCCGCCCTTGGGCATCAGCGTCTTGAGCTGCTCGCCGAGCTTCACGCCCAGTTCGTAGTTATCGGTGCCCACATATGCCTTGCGCAACGACTGGTCTTTCGGCAGCAGATCGGCGTCCGCAGTGATGATCGGGATCTTCGCGTTGCGGCGGCGGATCACTTCGGCAATGGCCGGCGCGTTCGACGGCGAAATCGCAATCGCCGCGACGCCCTTGGTCAGCAAGTCGTCGACGATCTGCACTTCGGCGCTTTCGTCCGCCGCTGTCGCGGGGCCCGTGTAGTAGCAGTTATAGCCCTGTTTGCTGAGCTCCTTGTTGGCCCGGTCGCAGCCCTGGTGCATGAGGTCGAAGTACGGATTGTCGAGGCCCTTCACGACCAGCGCTAGGGTCTTGTCGGCTGCGTAGGCGGAAGAGGCCAGCATCGCGAGCCCTCCGATCGCAGCGAGATACTTCCACGCTTTCTTCATGGTTTCCTCCTGTTCGGCGCCGGTTGTACGGCGCGCGTGTCTCGTACAGTTTTCGTCATCGGAAGGAAAGCCCGCGCCCGTGCCTTGGGCTTTCTGCGGAACCTCGCGCAACTAGTCGCGCTTGTTGTGATGGCGTCCGGCGGTTCCGCTTGCAGTCCGGGCGCGCCTCCCTGAAATCCGTTCACTCGCCTTGCCGCTCGCCGCCGAGCCGGTTGAACAGCACGGCGATGATGATGAAGCCACCCACGACCGTACCCTGCCAGAACGAGTCGACGCCGAGCAGGATCAGGCTGTTGCGGATCACTTCGATGAGCGCGGCGCCGACGATCGTGCCGAACGCGCTGCCCACGCCGCCCGCGAGATTGGTGCCGCCGATCACCGTGGCGGCGATCACGCGTAGTTCGTCGCCGGTGCCGAGGCCTGTGGTCACCGCGCCGAGCCAGCCCACTTCGAGAATGGCCGCGACGCCTGCCATCAGACCGCCAAGCACATAGACCGAACAGATCACGCGCCGTACCGGCACGCCCGTGAGATTGGCCGCATGACGGTTGCCGCCGACCGCGAAGACGTAGCGGCCCCAGCGCGTGAAGGCGAAGGCGAACCAGAACAGCACGCCGAGGACGATCAGAAACCACACGGGATTGGCCACGCCGAGCGTTTTGCCGCCGCCGAGCAGGAGGAGCTTGTGCCCGTCGGGTCCGAATTCGAAGATGGTCCGGCTACCCGAGATCACGAGCGCGAGGCTGCGGCCCACGCTCAGCATGCCGAGCGTCACGACGAACGGCTGCATGTTGAGATACGCGATGAGCAGGCCGTTCACGAGGCCGACTACCCCCGCGGTCAGCAGGCCAAGGCCAATGCCGGCCCAGATCGGGTAGCCGGCGTTCATCGTGACGGAAAGCACGATGCCGCTCAGGCCAATCGTCGAGCCGACCGAAATGTCGATTCCGCCTGTGATGATGATGGCCATCATCCCCAGCGCGACGATGGCGACGAAGGCGAAGTTGCGCGTGACGTTGAAGAGGTTCTGCTGCGTGGCGAACGTCGACGTGACGAACGAGAGCAGGAGGCAGGCTGCGAGCGTCGCAAGCACCACCCAGAACACCTGGCTCGCGAGCAGTCCGCTCCAGCGGGTGTGGGTCTTCGCGGATTGGGGATCGTCAAGCACTGTCGGCATCGGATTTGGCCTTTGCGGCGCATCGTTCAATTTCAGGTCTCCTGTCGGCCGCACTTAGCGCTTCAGCGCTTAGTGCGGCCCCATGCAAAGCGGTCGGCGCGCACTTAGCGCTTCAGCGCTTAGTGCGGCCCCATGCAAAGCGGCTGGCGCGCACTTGGCGCTACAGCGCTTAGTGCGGCCCCATGCAAAGCGGTCGACCGCACCAGGCGCTCGAGCGCCGGGCGCGGCCCCATGCAACGCCTTCGCGCGGGCCGCTTTACGCGGCGGCGATGGCTCCGGTGATCAGGCCGGTGACCTCCTCCGGCGAAGAGGCTTCGGTCTGCTTGTCCGCAACCTTGCGCCCGCGCCGCATGACGACCACGCGGTGGGCGACTTCGAAAACGTCGGGCATGCGGTGACTGATGAGAATGACGGCAATGCCATGCTCGGACAGGCGTTTGATGAGGTCGAGCACCTGCGTCACCTGACGCACGCTGATCGCGGCGGTCGGTTCGTCCATGAGCACGAGCCGCGCTTCGGACAGTCGCGTGCGCGCAATCGCAATGGCCTGGCGCTGGCCGCCCGACATCTGCCGGACGAGATCGCGCGGGCGCGTTTCGGATTTCAGTTCCTTGAACAGCTCGGCGGCGCGCCGGTACATGGCCGCGTGATCGAGCACGCGAAAGGGCCATATGCCGATGCGCGGCTCGCGCCCGAGAAAGACGTTGGCCGCGGCCGTGAGGTTGTCGCAGAGCGCGAGGTCCTGATACACGACCTCGATGCCTTTGGCGCGGGCGTCAACGGGTCTGCTGAAATGAACGGGCTTGCCGTCGATGAGGACTTCGCCGTGGGAGGGCGGGAAGTTGCCGGCGATGACCTTCACCAGCGTCGATTTTCCGGCCCCGTTGTCGCCCATGAGTCCGACCACCTGGCCGGGTTCCAGGCTCAACGTCACGTCGGTCAGCGCTTGAATGGCGCCGAAGTGCCTGGAAACGCCTCTGAGCTCAAGAAGACTCATGGACTGTCGCGCTCGCGCTTGTGAAGCCGCCCGTTGCCGTGTCCAGGGTGGCCAGGAGACATGCTAACTAGCATGTTTTTTAGAGCACGATGGGGCTTTTAGCAAGACTATTTCATCAGGCGGTCCTGCGACGCCGCGAGCAGGCCGCTGATGAGATAAAATTGCGTTTTCGCCGAAAACCCCCGCCAGACGGACCTGGCGCGCGCTTGTCTCAGGCTTCCAGCGGCATCGCGCTCGTCCCCTTGAGTTCATCAAGGCAGACGATCGACTGCACGCTGTTCACGCCGGGCGCGCGCATCAGCGTATCGAGCAGGAACTCGGAAAGCGCCTTGAGATCGCGCGCCACCACCTTCAGAACGTAGTCGATATCGCCAGTCACGGAGTAGCACTCCTGCACCTGCGGCAACGTCGCGACGAGTTCCTTGAACTTGACGAGCTCGCGCATGTGCCCGCGCTCCATCGTTACCTGAATGAAGGCGACCACGCCGAAGCCGAGCGCCTGCGCGTCGAGGCGTGTCTCGTAGCGTCGGATCACGCCGAGTTCCTCGAGCCGCCGGTGACGCCTGAGTGTCTGCGCGGGCGATAGCTTGATCGCGGCCGCGAGTTCGAGGTTCGAAGCGCGGCCGTGTTCCTGCAGTGCGGCGAGAAGCCGCATGTCGATTGTGTCGAGCGCGAGATTTTGCATTTATCTTGCGTGAGATGGGTTTGAGGCGATAGGGAATTGTATCAATCAGGGTTTGCCTGCGTACGAGATGAAATCATATTTTTCCGCGCCAACTATACACTGGGCGCACCCGATCGGGCTTGCGGCCAATGCCGCCAAGCCTGGCAGCGCACCAATGCAGAACGTTGTGTGTGCAATTTTATTTCGTGGAGCGGAGCCGGCGTCCTACCCGGATGCTTTGGCCCCGCGCAGATAAGTCGGAGACAGGAAGAGACATGGTTTCAAACGACACGCGTGAAAATCGCGGCCAGCTAAAACGCGGCCTCAAGAATCGCCACATCCAGCTCATTGCGCTGGGCGGGGCGATCGGCACGGGCCTGTTCCTCGGCATTGCGCAGACGATTCAGACGGCCGGCCCCTCGGTGCTGCTCGGCTACGGCGTCGCCGGCATCATTGCGTTCTTCATCATGCGGCAACTGGGCGAGATGGTCGTGGACGAGCCCGTCGCAGGTTCGTTCAGCTATTTCGCCGACAAGTATTTCGGTCCGTTCGCGGGCTTTCTCTCCGGCTGGAACTACTGGGTGCTCTACGTGCTCGTGAGCATGGCCGAGCTTTCGGCGGTCGGCATCTACATGCATTACTGGTGGCCGACGCTGCCCACGTGGGTCTCGGCGCTGGTGTTCTTCGTCGTGATCAACGGCATCAACCTCACGAGCGTGAAGTCGTACGGCGAACTCGAGTTCTGGTTCGCCATCATCAAGGTGCTCGCGATCGTCGGCATGATCGCCTTCGGCGGCTGGCTGCTGTTCTCGGGTTCGGCGGGTCCTGAGGCGAGCGTGTCGAACCTCTGGCGCAACGGCGGTTTCTTCCCGCACGGCGTCTCGGGTCTCGTCATGGCCATGGCGGTCGTGATGTTCTCGTTCGGCGGGCTGGAGCTGGTCGGCATCACCGCGGCAGAGGCCGACGATCCCTCGCATAGCATTCCGCGCGCGACGAATCAGGTGATCTACCGCATCCTGATTTTCTACATCGGCGCGCTCGGCGTGCTGCTCTCGCTCTACCCGTGGCAGAAGGTCGTGGCCGGCGGCAGCCCCTTCGTGCTGATCTTCCACGCGATGAACAGCGACCTCGTGGCCAACGTGCTCAACCTCGTCGTGCTGACGGCGGCGCTCTCGGTCTACAACAGCGGCGTGTACTGCAACAGCCGCATGCTCTACGGCCTCGCGCAGCAGGGCAATGCGCCGAAGGCGCTGCTCAAGGTGAGCCGGCGCGGCATTCCGCTGGCGGCGCTCGGTGTGTCGGCGTTCGTCACGGCTGCGTGCGTGATCATCAACTACTTCATGCCGGGCAAAGCGTTCGAACTGCTGATGGGGCTCGTCGTGTCGGCGCTCATCATCAACTGGGCGATGATCAGCCTGATTCACCTGAAGTTCCGCCGCGAGAAGGCGCGCGTCGGCCAGACGACCACGTTCCGCAGCCTCGGCTATCCGCTGACGAATTACGTGTGTCTCGCGTTCCTCGGCGGCATTCTCGTTGTAATGTATCTGATTCCGGATCTGCGGATTTCCGTGTACCTGATTCCGGTCTGGCTGGGCGTGCTTGGGCTCGCCTACCGCCTGTGGTGCCGCAAGTCGGCGCCGGCGCTGCAACGCGGCGTGCCGGCACCGTAAGCGCTGATATTCGTCCCGAATTTCGTCCAGAGAGTTAAACAGCATGTTCGAACACATCGATGCCTACCCCGGCGACCCGATCCTCTCGCTCAACGAGAACTTCCAGAAGGACCCGCGTCAGAACAAGGTCAATCTGAGCATTGGCATCTACTTCGACGACGAAGGCCGTCTGCCCGTCATGAAGGCCGTTCACACGGCCGAAGCGGCGATTCTCGAAGAGCCGGGTCCGAAGCCGTATCTGCCGATGGCCGGTTTCGCGCAGTATCGCGACGCCGTGCAGGCATTGGTGTTCGGCGCTGACTGCCCGTCGCGCGCGGCCGGCCGCATCGCGACCGTGCAGACGCTGGGCGGCTCGGGCGCGCTCAAGGTCGGCGCCGATTTCATCAAGCGCTACTTCGCGACCAGCCAGGTGTGGGTGAGCGACCCGACGTGGGAGAACCATCGTTTCATCTTCGAGCGCGCGGGCTTCACGGTGAACACGTACCCGTACTACGACGAGGTGACGGGCGGCCTGAAGTTCGAGGCGATGCTCTCGTCCATCGACGCGTTGCCGGCGAAGAGTGTCGTGCTGCTGCACGCGTGCTGCCATAACCCGACGGGCGTCGATCTCGATCGCGCGCAGTGGGAGCAGCTGATCGACGTGCTGCAAAAGCGCGACCTGCTGCCGTTCGTCGATATGGCGTATCAGGGCTTCGGCGCAGGCCTCGAGGACGACGCGTTCGCGGTGCGTGAGCTTGCGCGCCGTGGTGTGCCGGCGCTCGTGGCGAATTCGTTCTCGAAGAACTTCTCGCTCTACGGCGAGCGTTGCGGCGGCCTGCACGTGATTTGCGAAGACGCGGCCGCCGCCGACCGCGTGCTCGGCCAACTCACGGGCTCGGTGCGCGCGAACTACAGCAATCCGCCGACTCACGGCGCGAAGATCGTCACGCGCGTGCTGGGTACGCCGGAACTGAAGGCATCGTGGGAGCAGGAGCTGGCGGCGATGTGCGAGCGCATTGCGCGCATGCGCGTGGCGATTCACGACGGCCTGCGCTCGCATGCCAGCGAAGCGGCGCTCGCGCGCTACGTGAAGCAGCGCGGCATGTTCACGTACACGGGCTTGAACGAAAAGCAGGTCGAGCGCCTGAAAGAGGAATTCGGCGTGTACATCCTGCGCTCGGGCCGTATGTGCGTGGCAGGCCTGAACGAGAAGAACGTGAGCGTGGTGGTCGACGCGGTCGGCAAGGTGATGAAGGACTAAGGGAAGGGCGGGGCCAAGTGCCCCGATATCTTTCTAGCGCCGCTGGTGTGCCGGTACGAGCCGGACACGCCAGCGGCGTTTTCGCATCCAGCCCTCAGAACCGCGTGCCGGTGCCGGCTGCCATCAGACGATTCCAGGTTTCGTCGTCCACGTCGATCTATCCCGCATCAAACCGTCGGTCTGTCAAGCTGTCGGGAGTAGATGGCACACATGCCGGCCGCGCACGGTCTTCCAGGTCTTACCCTGATAGAATGCGTGAGCCGCAACGTAGTGGATTGCTGATGAAATTGCTTGATGCCCTCGTCGAACAACGGATTGCCGCCGCGGCCGCGCGCGGTGAACTCGACGACCTGCCCGGCGCCGGTGCGCCGCAGACGCTCGACGACGACCTGCTCGTGCCCGAAGAAGTGCGCATAGCCCACCGCATCCTGAAGAATGCGGGGTTCGTGCCGCCCGCAGTCGAACAGCTGCGAGCCTTGCGCGACCTCGAGGACGACCTCGCCAATGTGGGCGACAAGGCCGCGCAATGCCGTCTGCGCGCGCGCATGCTGGCGCTCGACATGGCGCTCGAATCCTTGCGCGGCGGACCGATGGTCGTGCCGCACGAATATCGCCGCCGCATTGCGGAGCGTTTGTCCGAACGTGCAGCCGGCGAGCCGGGGCTCTCGGCGGAGGCCGCGTGACGGGCTCTCCCGTCCAGCCACACGCCCCTGACGGCGAACGCGAAGCGGAGCACCCGGCTGCCACTTCGCCCGCCGGATCGGTTCCTGCCGATCCGCTCGTGACGGTTCCCGCAGCCACGGCTCAGGCCGGCGTCCAACCCGCTCCCGTTTCCGAGCGCGATCAGCATTTCATGCGCCTCGCTCAGGCCGCCGCCGAAGAGGCGCGTGCCGCCGGAGAAGTCCCCGTGGGCGCGGTGCTCGTGCGCGGCGACGAAGTGATCGCCTCGGGCTTCAATCATCCGATCGGTGCGCACGATCCCTCCGCGCATGCCGAAATGGCGGCCTTGCGCGCGGGCGCACACGCGCTGGGTAACTACCGCTTGCCCGGCTGCGAACTCTATGTGACCCTTGAACCGTGCCTGATGTGTGCCGGCGCGATCATGCATGCACGCATCGCGCGTGTGGTGTTCGGCGCGCATGACCCGAAAACCGGCGCCTGTGGCAGCGTGGTCAATGCCTTCGCCAACGAGCAGCTCAATCATCACACGAGCGTGTCCGGTGGCGTGCTGGCGGACGAGTGCGGCGAGGCGCTGCGCGCGTTCTTCGCCGACCGGCGCCGGGCGAGCCGGGAAGCGCGCCGGGCGGCACGGGAACAGGCTGAGCAAGCGCAGGGAGGGGCCGGCGTAGCCGGTCCGGACGAACCCGCGGGTTGAATCTCACGGTTGAATCGAATTCGACATGACCATTCATCGCACCATCGAACTGATCGCACCGTCCGGTTATCCGCATGACCAGGAAGCGGTACACCGCGCGCTTGCGCGGTTGCGGGCGCAAGGCCATCACGTCGACGGCGTGCAGGCGACCGAGCGGCGTTATCAGCGTTTTGCGGGCACAGACGGCCAGCGCGCGGCCGAACTGAATCGCCTCGCCGACCCGTCGCGCAACTTGCCGGACATCGTCCTCGCCGTGCGAGGCGGGTACGGCGCGGTGCGCATCCTGCACGGTCTCGATTACGACGGACTGCAGCGGCGCTTGATGGACCAGCCCATTGCGTTCGTGGGCCATAGCGATTTCACCGCCATCCAGCTCGCGCTGCTCGCGCGCGCCGGGCTCACGACGTTCGGCGGTCCGATGCTGTGCAGCGATTTCGGTGCCGAAAGTCTCAGCAGCTTCACGATGCATCACTTCTGGGACGCGCTCTCGAAGCCGACCTACACGCTCAAGGTGAATGCGCCACAGGCCCAGTCGACGAATGTTTCGGGCACGCTCTGGGGCGGCAATCTGGCCGTGCTGACTTCGTTGATCGGGACGCCTTATCTGCCACCGGTCGAGGGCGGCATCCTGTTCGTCGAAGACGTGAACGAGCAGCCGTTTCGCATCGAGCGCATGATTTACCAGCTGCATCTGACCGGCATTCTTGCTCGCCAGCAAGCTCTGGTGCTGGGCGACTTCACCGGCCACAAGCAGTTCGATTACGACAACGGCTACGATCTGCGCGAAATGGTGGAGCAGGTGCGATCCGTGGTCGGCATTCCGGTGGTGACGGGCCTGCCGTTCGGCCATATTCCGGATATGGTCACGCTGCCGATGGGCGCGCCGGCGCAGCTGACCACCACCGCACATGGGTTCGAACTGACCGTGAGCGGCTATCCGCATCTGAGTTGATTTTGCACTGACACAGAAGCGCTTTCGGGCGCTTTTTTCGGAGAGATTTACGCAACTAACAGCCTGTTCCGCGTGTCGCCAGACAATGTTCGCGCCAACGCTTCCTTGCTAAATTGTTGACAAAAATATCGGCCAAATTGGGGCGGCGAATCACCATGCAGGTGCTGAATTCCCCGAAATAAAGCGCCTTTCACTGATAAGAGGCATGTGGCAGCCGGTGCGCACGTGGGGATCTTCCCCAGGTTCGCCCACAAAATTGTTGACAATATTTATGTCCAACCTAGGATACCCAACATAGAGACCCGAGCCATGCGAAAGACCGATATCGACGCCGAAGCAACCGGGATGAAGCCCGAGGCAATCGCCGCGCGAATCCGCGCCGCGATTCTCGAGCACCGGCTGCCGCCCGGCGCGAAGTTGACTGAAGCGCAGTTGTGCGAAGTATTCGGCGTGAAGCGCGGCCCGATCCGCCAGGCGCTCGCGCTGCTCGCGAAGGACCATCTCGTGGATCTGGAGCCCAATCGTGGCGCGTTCGTCGCAAGCCCATCGCTCCAGGAAGTGCACGAGGTGTTTGAGATGCGGCGGATCATCGAGTTGGCGGTGGTGGGGCGCATCTGTAGTGCGCAGCACGGCAACCGCCGGCTGAAGACCATCGGCGAGACGATCAGGCGCGAGCGCAAGGCCTTCGAGGGGCGCGACTTCCCGACGTGGATCCGGCTTTCGGGCGAGTTTCACACGTCGCTCGCCACGCTCACCGGCAATACGGTGCTGTGCGATTGTCTGGGCGGGCTCGTGGCGCGCTCGACGCTGATTTCGGCGCTCTACGAATCGCCGGGACGCAGTCCGTGTTCGTTCGACGATCACGAGGCGATTCTCGCAGCGCTCGAAGCCGGCGACGAGAAAGAGGCCGTCGAACTCATGGTGCGCCATCTGCAGGGTGTCGAGTTGCGAATGCTCGATCGGCCGGCGGGCGCTTCGGTCGACTTGCAGGAAGTGTTCAGCGCGCGCGAGGCGACTTCGCTTGCTCGCTGATGCGCTGCCGAGGCGGCATGGAAACGGATTGCAGTAAAGGATTGCAGTAAAGCGCGGCGGACCACCCGAACGGTGGCCGCCGCGGCTGAAAAGGATGGAGTGGGGCGCATGCAATGCATGCGCACGGCTGAAACAGGCACAGCGTTACAGGGCGCCCGCAAGCGGCGACCGGCGCAGTGCCCGAGAAGGCCAGACCATTCGGGGATATCGCGGCGGCCGCGTCTAGCGGCGGTACGCACGCGTTTCGAGGCGTTCAGGCGTCTTTTTTCCGTCGGCATATCCATCCAAGGAGCGGATCATGGCTCAGTTCAGCGCGTCACCTGGCAGTCCGGCAGTGCCCAACTTCGAATCTGGCGAAAGCAGCGAGTCCGCAGATAATCTGCGCTTGCCGGCCGGCTACAGCGAGCGGCTCTACAACCACGACCTTGCACCGCTCAAGGAGCAGACCTGGGGCGCGTACAACATCTTCGCGTTCTGGATGTCCGACGTGCATAGCGTCGGCGGCTATGTGTTCGCGGGGAGCCTCTTCGCGCTCGGCCTCACGAGCTGGCAAGTGCTCGTCGCGCTGATCGTCGGCATCTCCATCGTCAATGTGCTCTGCAACCTGATCGCGCGGCCGAGCCAGCGTCACGGCGTGCCGTATCCGGTGGCGTGTCGCGGCACCTTCGGCGTGCTCGGCGCCAACGTTCCCGCCGTGATTCGCGGCCTCATCGCCGTGGCTTGGTACGGCATCCAGACCTATCTCGCTTCGAGCGCGCTCGTGATCGTCGTGCTCAAGTTCGTCCCGCAACTCATGCCTTATGCCGACGTGCACAAGCACGGCATGCTCGGGCTTTCCGCGGTCGGCTGGGCCGGCTTCATGACGCTCTGGGTGCTGCAGGCGCTCGTGTTCTGGAACGGCATGGAGACCATCAAGAAGTTCATCGACTTCGCGGGACCGGCGGTTTATGTCGTGATGTTCGCGCTCGCGGGCTACATGGTGTATCGCGCGGGCTGGCACAACATCGGCCTGAATCTCGGTGGCGTGAAGTATCACGGTACCGAAGTGATTCCCGTGATGATTACGGCGATCTCGCTCGTGGTGTCGTATTTCTCGGGGCCGATGCTCAATTTCGGCGACTTCTCGCGCTACGGCAAGTCGCTCAAGAGCGTTCACAAGGGCAACTTCTGGGGGCTGCCGGTCAACTTCCTCGCGTTCTCTCTCGTCACGGTCATCACGACATCGGCAACGCTGCCTGTATTCGGAGAACTGATTACCGATCCCGTCGAAACGGTTGGCCGCATCGATCATCCGACCGCAGTGATTCTCGGCGCGCTCACGTTCACGATTGCGACCATCGGCATCAACATCGTCGCGAACTTCGTTTCGCCCGCGTTCGATTTTTCCAACGTCGCACCGCGGCTCATCAGCTGGCGTGCGGGTGGCATGCTCGCCGCCGTGGCCTCGATCTTCATCACGCCGTGGAATCTCTTCAATAACCCGGCCGTCATTCACTACACGCTCGATGTGCTTGGCGCCTTCATTGGTCCTTTATACGGTGTCCTGATCGTCGACTTCTATCTCGTGAAGCGTGGACGTCTTGCCGTGGACGATCTCTATTCAGTGTCGCCGAAGGGGGCGTACTGGTATCGCAACGGCGTGAACTGGCGTGCGGTGTCGGCGCTGTTGCCCGCAGCGGTGATTGCGATTCTCTGCGTGATGGTGCCTTCGCTCGGCGGCGCGGCGAACTTCTCGTGGTTCATTGGCGCCGCGCTCAGTGCGTTGTTCTATCGCGCACTCACGATGGGCGAACGCGCTCGCGCAAACGCATGAGCTTCACGCAAAACCAGGCATCGACGAAGGAATCGAAATGCGCATCAAACTGATCAATCCGAATACCACGCAGCGTATGACCGCGGCGATGGAGCAGTGCGCGCGCGCCGTGATCGCACCGGGCACGGAGGTGGTGGCGGCGAGCCCGACGATGGGGCCGCCGTCGATCGAAGGCTATTACGACGAGGCGCTCGCTACGCCTGGCCTGCTTGCCGAAGTGGAGGCCGGCGAGCGCGAAGGCTTCGACGGCTACGTGATCGCATGCTTTGGAGACCCGGGCCTTTACGCGGCGCGTGAATTGGCGCGCGGGCCCGTCGTGGGCATCGCGGAAGCCGCGATGCATGCGGCGAGCGTGCTCGCGCCGGGCTTCTCGGTCGTGACGACGCTCTCGCGCACTCGCGCCATGGCCTGGCACCTTGCCGAACGCTACGGCATGACGCGTTTTTGCCGCAACGTGCGCGCGATCGACGTGGCCGTGCTCGAGCTCGATGAGCCGGGATCGGCCGCGCGCCGCGCGATCGTCGACGAGTGCCGCCGTGCGCTCGAAGACGATGGCGCGGACGCAATCGTGCTCGGCTGCGCGGGCATGACGAGCTTGTGCGCGCAGGTGGAGGATGCGCTCGGCGTGCCTGTGGTCGACGGCGTGACGGCCGCCGTGAAATGGGTCGAGGCGCTCGTTGCGCTGCGCCTCACGACCGCCAAGCGCGGCGACTTCGCGCGGCCGCTCGCCAAGCGTTATGACGGCGAATTCGCGCGTTTCAGCCCGACCAATCCCGCCCCGGTCACGGAAACGCCTCCGCCCGTGCGGCCGCTGCGCTACGGGTAAACGCGCAACGCGTGCATAGTGAGCCGGCCGCCCGGATGACGCCATATCGGGCGGCCACATACACCTCGCTTGACCCGTACTATCTGAGCGTGCGTATGGGCGCGTACGGGTGATTTCGCTACACTGGTTTGGTCCTGTAAGCAGGTTGCGCGGACCGTCCGTCAGGCCCTGCAAGGCAGCGCCGGCGGCCGCTTCACGGCGCCTCGCCGTTGCGCGGATATTTCGTTTGATCCTCTCTATTCGATTGATTCGACCAGCATGCCACTCGATCCCCAATATCCCCGCGATCTGATCGGTTATGGCCGGTATCCGGTGCAGGCCAACTGGCCTGGTCAGGCGCGCGTCGCGGTGCAGTTCGTGCTCAACTACGAAGAGGGCGGTGAAAACTGCGTTCTGCACGGCGACCCCGGCTCCGAGCAGTTCCTCTCCGAAATCGTGGGCGCCGCGGCGTATCCCGCGCGCCATATGAGCATGGAGTCGATCTACGAATATGGCTCGCGCGCGGGCGTATGGCGCATCCTGCGCGAATTCGAAAAGCGCGGCCTGCCGCTCACCGTGTTCGGTGTGGGCATGGCGATCGAGCGTCATCCCGAAGTCGCGCGTGCGTTCGTTGAGTTGGGCCACGAGATCGCGTGCCATGGGTATCGCTGGATTCACTACCAGGACGTCTCGCCCGCCAAGGAAGCCGAGCATATGAAGCTCGGCATGGAAGCAATCGAGCGCGTGACGGGCGTGCGTCCGCTCGGCTGGTATACGGGACGCGACAGCCCGAACACGCATCGCCTCGTGGCCGAGTATGGCGGCTTCCTCTACGACTCCGATTACTACGGCGACGACCTGCCGTTCTGGATGGACGTGGAAGTCACGGGCGGCACGTCGGTGCCGCAACTGATCGTGCCTTACACGCTCGACACGAACGACATGCGGTTCGCATCGCCCCAGGGCTTCAACACGGCGGACCACTTTTTCACTTATTTGCGCGACGCGTTCGACGTGCTCTACGCAGAGGGCGACGAAGCGCCGAAGATGCTCTCGATCGGCATGCACTGCCGGCTGCTCGGGCGCCCCGGGCGTTTTCGCGCGCTGCAGCGCTTTCTCGACCACATCGAAAAACACGAGCGCGTGTGGGTCACGCGCCGCGTGGATATCGCGCGCCACTGGCGCGAGCATCATCCCTATCAACCGCAGCAGAACGACCACCGCGGGGCCGCCGCATGAAGGCAATGCACTACACCCTCGAACAGCTGAATCACGCCTCGGTCGACGCCTTCGTGGCGGCGCTTTCGGGCATCTTCGAGCACTCGCCCTGGGTCGCCGCCGCGGCCGCGCAGCAACGCCCGTTTGCGAGCATCGACGCGCTGCATCGCACCATGTCGCAGGCGGTGGAAACCTCGGGCGAGGCGCAGCAGCTTGCGCTCATCAACGCCCACCCGGAGCTTGCAGGGAAGGCCGCCGTGCGCGGCGAGCTGACCGCCGAATCCACGCGCGAGCAAAGCGGCGCGGGTCTGAACCAGTGCACGCAGGAAGAGTTCGACAAGCTGCTCGCCCTCAATGGCGCTTATCGCGAGAAGTTCGGATTCCCATTCATTCTCGCGGTGCGCGGCTATGACCGCCACGCCATCATCGCGAACTTCGAGGCGCGCGTGAACAACAGCCGCGCCGATGAAATGCGCGCGAGCCTCGACCAGATTTACCGCATTGCGCGCTTCAGGTTGGACGAACTGATCGACGCGTAACGTGGCGATGCGCCCCCCGGATTTTCGCGGAAGGGGCGCAGCGCCGTTTTGATCTACAGAAAAGACACGAAGGAAGACAACGATGGCACTCCCGACTCTCGACCCCAACGCCCCCGATTTCACGCGCCGCTTCGTGAATCTCGCGGACCCGCGCCTGGGCGCGCAGGCGCTCGAGGCGAGCGACGACTTCTTCGCGCCGAAGGATCGCATGCTCAATCCGGAGCCGGCCGTCTTTATTCCGGGCAAGTACGACGAACACGGCAAGTGGATGGACGGCTGGGAAACGCGCCGCAAGCGCACGACCGGCTATGACTGGTGCATCGTGAAGCTCGCGCGTCCTGGCGTCATCAAGGGCCTCGATATCGACACGAGCCACTTCACGGGCAACTACCCGCCGGCGGCATCGGTGGAGGGCGCATATGTCGCCGATGGCGCACCCACTGCCACGACGCAATGGACGGAAATCGTTCCCTCGACCTCGTTGAACGGCAATAGCCACCATTACGTGGAAGTATCGAGCGACAAGCCGTACACGCACCTGCGCGTGAATATCTATCCCGATGGCGGCATCGCGCGTCTGCGCGTGTACGGCCAGCCGCAGGTGGACTGGGCGGGAGCGAGCCGTACCGAACTGTTCGACCTGGCCGCGATGGAAAACGGTGCGTACCTCGTTAGCGCGAACAACCAGCACTTCGGCATGGCTTCCACGCTGCTCATGCCGGGCCGCGGGGTGAACATGGGCGACGGCTGGGAAACGCGCCGCCGCCGCGAACCTGGCAACGACTGGGCGATCATCGCGCTCGCGCAGCCGGGCATCATCAAGAAGATCGAAGTCGATACGGCGCACTTCAAGGGCAACTACCCCGATCGCTGCTCGTTCCAGGCCGCGCGCGTGGTGGGCGGCACGGACAGTTCGCTCGTGACTCAGGCGATGTTCTGGCCGGTGCTGCTCGGCGAGCAGAAGCTGCAGATGGACAAGCAGCACTACTACGAAAGCGAGCTCGCGGCGCTTGGCCCGGTTACGCACGTGCGCTTCAACATCATCCCGGACGGCGGCGTTTCGCGCGTACGCCTCTGGGGCACGCTCGCCTGATACGCTGACGAGGCCATCATGAGTGAAACAAGAACGACGCTGACTATCGAGCCGCTGACGCCCGAGGCGTTCGCGCCCTTCGGCGATGTGATCGAGCTCGCGGGTGCAAAGCAGATTCCGATCAATCTGGGCACGACTATCCGCTTTCACGATCTCGCGAAAGTGGATGTGACCGACGAGGGCGGCCGCACGCTCGTGAATCTCTTTCGCGGTCAGCCGCGCGAGTTGCCGTTCGAAGTGAAGATGCTCGAACGGCATCCGCTGGGCAGCCAGGCATTCGTGCCGCTCAACGACAAGCCGTATCTCGTGGTGGTCGCGCCGGCCGGCGATCTGGACGTCGCGAAGATTCGCGCGTTCGTTTCGCGTGGCTGGCAGGGAGTGAATTATGCGAAGGGCGTTTGGCATCATCCGCTGATCGCGTTGGGCGACGTGAGCGATTTCATCGTCGTCGATCGCGGTGGAGATGGGCTCAATCTCAACGAGCAGGATCTGCCGGAGTCGTTTTGGTTGACGGAAGAAGCGATGAAGGCAGCGATGCGCTGATTCGCGCATTTACGCAGCAGTACGTATCAACAGGAAAAAGCCACGTCTGAGACGTGGCTTTTTTGCGTTTGGCGTGTGGAGCAGGGTGGTGGGTCCTGGTCTTGCCACCACGCTGCTCAGGGCGCCGTAAAGCGTGATGGCAAGTCATGGATACCTTCGTGCGGTACCTCCACGTTCTTATCGGGCCATGCGGCGATCATCGCGTCATACCCGCTCCGTGCGTTCAATGGGCGCCTTGCTGCGTGATGCCACCTGCGGTTGCCATCGCGAGTTGCCAAGCAGCGTTCGCGCTCGCGAGGCGGGAAAGTCTTCACGCGACGGCTGTGGGCGCGGCACGCAATTGCGCTTTCGTCGCTCTTTGCACGCTGGGTTCCGTGCATTCGTCGAAGCCCGCTGCCGCTTCGCCATACCCCGCGCATCGCCGCCCAACGCGCAAGCCCCTCGGCACAGACCGTCCCAAAAGAAAAAGGACCCGAAGCGCATCGCACTTCGGGTCCTTCCGGTCACATCTCACGTAGCGCGATGCAAACCACTCGCACTGCCAACTACATCATTGCTTCGCACCGCCCTGGAACCAGGCGGCGATCTTCTGCCGTTCGTCGTCGGTCATGTGCGTGACGTTGCCAAGTGGCATCGCCTTGAGCGTCACAGCCTGCTGATAGAGCCGCTGCGCATTCTGCGAAATTTCGTCGGGCGTATCGAGCATCACGCCGGCCGGCGCCGCACCCATCAGCGTCGGGTGCGCCGAGTGACAGGCCGCACAACGCTGTTGCAGGATCGGCTGGATGTCGGAAATCTTCAGCGACGGTGCGTTCGCGGCTTCTGCCTGCGGCACGACCGGGCGCGGCAGCGTCCACACCAGCGCGACGAACATCAGGGCCACGCCACCGATCGGCAGATACCAGAGCTGTTGGCCACGGTGACGCATCACGAAGAACTGGCGAATCAGCGCGCCGGCCAGCATGATCACCACGAGCACGGCCCAGTTATAGGCGTGCGCGTAGGTCATGGCGTAGTGGTTCGACAGCATCGCGAACACCACCGGCAGCGTGAAATACGTGTTGTGCACCGAGCGCTGCTTGCCGCGCTTGCCGTAGATCGGGTTCGGCACTTCGCCCTTGAGCATCGCGGCGACCATCTTGCGCTGGCCCGGGATGATGACGAAGAACACGTTGGCCGACATGATCGTCGCGAGCATCGCGCCCATGATGAGGTACGCGGCGCGGCCCGAGAAGATGTGGCAGGCGAGGTAGGCGGCGATCACGACATAGATGCCCACGCACACGCCCAGCAGCTTGTCCTTCGTACCGAGCACACGGCACAGGGAGTCATAGACGATCCAGCCAGCGGCGAGGAAGCCGAGCGCGGAGAAGATCGCGACGACAGGACCCATGTCGAGCACGTTCTTGTCGATCAGATACGTGTTCGGCGCCATGAGATACAGCACCGTGAAGAGCGACGCGCCCGAGAGCCACGTGGTGTACGACGGCCACTTCGACCAGTGAAGGTCGTCGGGCATTTCAGGCGGCGCCACCGTGTACTTCTGCATGTTGTAGAAGCCGCCGCCGTGCACGTGCCAGAGTTCGCCGAACACGCCGCGACGGCGCTGGTTCGGGTCCGTGGGCGGTTTGAGGCTGTTGTCGAGCGCGACGAAATAGAACGACTCGCCGATCCAGGCGATCGCCGCGATGACATGGAACCAGCGCAGTGCGAGGTTCAGCCAATCGGTAATAAAGCCTTCCATGAAACGTCTCCAGTCCTGATGCATTGCGCGCGCGTCTGAACGCACGCGCTAACTGCGGGGTATGAGCGCGCCGCGTAGCGTTGGGGCCTCTGAGTGACCCATGCGCTGCAGCACTGCCATTGTTTTTCGTATGACCTCGGGCTTGATGAATCGGGCTAGAAGATCGCCCGGAATGCCCTATGAATTTGTGTTGCGGTGGCTGCCCGGTTGTCGCTTAGCTGCCCCGATAGGTGCTGTACGACCACGGCGAAACGAGTAGCGGCACGTGGTAGTGCGAACCGGCGTCGGCGATGCCGAAGCGCAGCACGACGCGGTCGACGAAGCGCGGCTCGGGCACCTTTGTGCCGAGCGCGGCGAAATAGTCGCCGGCGTGGAACACGAGTTCGTATTCGCCTTTGGCGAGTGCCTCGCCTTCGAGCAGCGGCGCGTCGCAGCGGCCGTCGTCATTGGTGGTGACGGTCTTGAGCGCGCGGCGAGCGTCGCCCGAGAGCGCAAAGAGCTCGACCTTGATGCCCGCGCCGGGACGGCCGTTCGCGGTGTCGAGCACGTGGGTAGTCAGCTTGCCCATTCGCAGTTTTCCTTGTGAGTGCCTGGTGCGATTGCGAGGTTTCAGCGGCAGCTCTCGATCCCATGCATGATGCATTGCGGCGGATCGAGGCTCCACGTCAGTGGCTACATACCCGTCGGCGGATCGAAGCGAGCGCCGTGTACGCATTTTAAAAACGATCGCACCCGGCGCGCGCGAGCGATAGGAAAGATAAAGCTACGCGCATGAGGGTGAGCCCTGGGTGCCATCCGGGTGCTGTCGCTCATTGCGCCCTGGATTCAGGCGTCCCTTGTTGGCATCGTAGCGACGCCAAAAATCGACCTTTATATGCGTGGCGTAAATATGGGTATCGCAGCGGCGCGAATTGCCACGACTATTTTGGTTGCGGATCGTAGAGGCCATGCGCAGCGCGTGCTGCGCGTCCCGAAGACGGCGGTGGACGCCGGGTAACCGGGCCAGCGGCGTCCTCGTCGGGACGCGTCGGCACCGGGCGCCTGGGCGACCGGCGAGTCCGGCGGGTGAGGCGAGGGCGTCTGGTTCACACGCCGTGCGCGAGTCCGAAGGAATGACCAGGCTCGTGGCGGCACGACAACGGAGCGAACAAGGACGATGGAACCCACACTCGCGCAGCGGCAAAGC
The DNA here is from genome assembly GCF_004353905.1 of Paraburkholderia guartelaensis. GTDB lineage: Bacteria > Pseudomonadota > Gammaproteobacteria > Burkholderiales > Burkholderiaceae > Paraburkholderia > Paraburkholderia guartelaensis. The sequence goes on from NZ_SMOD01000029.1 coordinate 20,249, forward strand.
CCGCAAGACCCGCAAAAGCCCGGCAAGACACTGCTGGTGAAAAACGCCGACATGCTGGTGACGATGGACGGCGCGCGCCGCGAGATTCGCGGCGGCGGTCTCTACGTCGAAGGCAACCGCATTGTCGCGGTCGGCCCGACGGCGGAACTGCCCGCCACGGCCGACGAGGTGATCGACGCCAGCGGCCACCTCGTGACGCCGGGGCTCATCAACACGCACCATCACATGTACCAGAGCCTCACGCGCGCCGTGCCGGCCGCGCAGGACGCCGAACTGTTCGGCTGGCTCACCAATCTCTACAAGGTATGGGCGAACCTCACGCCCGAGATGATCGAGGTCTCCACGCTCACCGCGATGGCTGAGCTGCTGCTCTCGGGCTGCACGACGTCCAGTGATCATCTGTACATCTATCCGAACGGCAGCCGCCTCGACGACAGCATTCGCGCGGCGCAGCGCATCGGCATGCGCTTTCACGCAAGCCGCGGCAGCATGAGCGTCGGCCAGAAGGACGGCGGCTTGCCGCCCGATGCCGTGGTCGAGCGCGAGGACGCGATTCTCGCCGACACGCAGCGCCTCATCGAGACGTATCACGACGAGGGCCGGTACGCGATGCTGCGCGTCGTCGTGGCGCCATGCTCGCCGTTCTCCGTGAGCCGCGACCTGATGCGCGAATCGGCGGTGCTCGCGCGGCACTACGGCGTGTCGATGCACACGCATCTCGCCGAGAACGTCAACGACATTGCTTACAGCCGCGAAAAGTTCGGCATGACGCCCGCCGAATACGCCGAGGACCTCGGCTGGGTCGGCCGCGACGTCTGGCATGCGCACTGCGTACAGCTCGACGACCACGGCATCGGTTTGTTCGGGCGAACCGGCACCGGCGTCGCGCATTGCCCGTGCTCGAATATGCGGCTCGCCTCGGGCATCGCACCCGTGAAGAAGATGCGGCTCGCCGGCGTGCCGGTCGGGCTCGGCGTGGACGGCTCGGCGTCGAACGACGGCGCGCAGATGGTGGCCGAGGCGCGCCAGGCCATGCTGCTCGCGCGCGTGGGCTTCGGACCGGATGCCATGACGGCGCGCGAAGCGCTCGAAATCGCGACGCTGGGCGGCGCACAGGTGCTGGGCCGCGACGACATCGGCGCGCTCGCACCCGGCATGGCGGCCGACTTCGTGGCGTTCGACCTGCGCCAGCCGCTTTTCGCGGGCGCGTTGCACGATCCGGTCGCGGCGCTCGTCTTCTGCGCACCCTCGCAGGTCGCGCTGAGCGTGATCGGCGGGCACGTGGTCGTGAAGGAGGGCGTGCTGCAGACGGTGGAGCTTGGGCCGGTCATCGAGCGGCAAAACCGGCTCGCGGCGCAGCTCGTGCAGATGGCGCGCTGAAGCAGGCAAGCGCGCAAACGCACAGGGGTATTGAAGGGCGGCCGCAGCAACGTGCGGCCGTGTTACTCAAGGCTTGTCGATCAGCGTCTTCGTCGCTTCGGCGATGAGGCTGCGTAACCAGCGTACTTCGTCCGAGTAATGACAGCGTTCGTGCCACAACTGGTAGTACTGCATCGGCGGGAAGTCGAGCGGCGCGGGTACGACCGTGAGCGGCAGGAAACGCGCATAGTGGTCGGCGAACAGGCGCGTGGTCGTGAAGACCAGGTCCGACTTCACGAGCACGTAGGGCGCGAGATTGAAGTACGGCAGCGTGACGACGACATGGCGCTTGAGGCGCTCGCGCGCGAGGTGCACGTCGATGGCGCCGCGCTGGCCCACGGAGTAGGGCGTGGGCGCGAGATGCGGCGCGTTCAGATACTGGTCGAGCGTGAGCCCTCCGCGCTTGGCGAACGGGTGCGTGTTACTCATCAGGCAGACGATCTGGTCGACGAACAGGTTCGAGAGATGCAGCTGTTCGGGCGGCTCGGGCCAGTTGCCGATGACGATATCGAGCTTGCCTTCCTCGAGCGCGAGCTCGTAGTCGAACGCAGGCCCGAGCGAGTGGAACTCGAGCGTGGCGTTGGGCGCGGCCAGGCGGAAGCGCTCGACCACGGTTGGCACGAACAGGACGTTCAAATAGTCAGGACAGCCAATCCGATAGCAGCGGATGGACGTGGCCGGATCGAAATTGTGCTGCTGGAAGCGGATGCGCTCGATCTCTCGCAGCGCGTTCTGGACTGGTTCGAGCAGGCGCAGGCCATACTCGGTCGGCACCATGCCGGACTTGCCGCGCACGAGGAGCGGGTCGCCGGTGATGTCGCGCAGACGCCGAAGCGCCGCGCTGATTGCGGGCTGGGACTGATTGAGCTTGACGGCCGCGCGTGTCACGCTGCGCTCCATCAGAAGCGTGTGCAAGACGCGCAAGAGGTACGTGTCGATCGCCTCGCGTTGCTGACTCATGAATTCTCCGAATTATATGTTCTGGCTGATCGATGAGGCTTGGGGGTATATCGTTTTTAATATGGACAAAAAGTGGCGTCAAGCGAGGCTTACCCCGAGGCTCGCGCCGGGGTTATGCCGGCCAGCCCCGTGCAGCGAGGCAACAGCGAATTTTGGCGGCTCGACCTTCGCAGGGCTAACGGGTATCGTCACCCCCGCACGGCGGCGCGCGGCGGCCAGCGTCAAACGGTTAACGGACAGCAATAACGTACAACGGCGGAACCTCCATGGGTGATTCTTCTTCTCGTCAGGCAACGCTTGGGCAAAACGGGAGCGATGTGCCGCGCCTCGCGCTTGCCGGCATCACGAAGCAGTACCCAGCGGTGCGCGCGAACGATGACGTCACGCTCTCGGTCGCGCCCGGAGAAATCCACGCCTTGCTCGGCGAGAACGGCGCGGGCAAGAGCACGCTCATGAAGATCGTCTACGGTGCGGTGCGGCCGGACGCGGGCGAGATCCGCTGGGAAGGCCAGGCCGTCGAAATCGCGAGTCCGGCTGCGGCGCGCAAACTCGGCATCGGCATGGTGTTCCAGCATTTTTCGTTGTTCGAAACACTTACCGTCGGCGAGAACATCGCGCTCTCGCTCGACGAACCGTTCGACCTCAAAACGCTCGGCAAACGCATTCGCGAGGTGTCGGCGCAATACGGCCTCGATGTCGATCCGCAGCGTCACGTGCATAGCCTCACGGTGGGTGAGCGTCAGCGCGTGGAAATCGTGCGCTGCCTGCTGCAGAATCCGCGTCTGTTGATCATGGACGAACCGACTTCGGTGCTCACGCCGCAAGCGGTGCGCAAGCTGTTCGGCACGCTGCGGCGTCTCGCTTCCGAAGGCTGCAGCATTCTCTATATCAGCCACAAGCTCGACGAAATCCAGGAGCTTTGCGACACGGCCACCGTGCTGCGCGGCGGCAAGGTCACGGGCCGCGTCATTCCGCGCGAAGAAACGCATGCGTCGCTCGCGCGGCTGATGGTCGGGCGCGAACTGCCCGACTACACCCGGCGCGCGCACGCTCCCGGCGACGTGCTGCTCGAAGCGCAGCATCTGTCGATGCCGAGCGACGATCCGTTCGGCACCTCGCTCAACGACGTTTCGTTCGCCGTGCATGCGGGCGAGATACTCGGTATCGCCGGCGTCTCGGGCAACGGCCAGGCGGAATTGCTCGCCGCGCTCTCGGGCGAAGCGCAAGCGGCCCGCCACGGTGTGAGCGCCGATGCCGTCAAGATTTGCGGCAAGGCCGCGGGACGCCTTTCGGCTGGGGCGCGCCGAAAGCTCGGCTTCGCTTTCGTGCCGGAGGAGCGCCTTGGGCGAGGCGCGGTCCCGGCCATGTCGCTTGCCGAAAATGCCTTGCTCACGGCGCACCGCGAAGGCATGGTGCGCTCGGGCTGGCTCAGGACCGGCGCGATGCGCGCATTCGCCGAGCGCTGCATCGGCGCGTTCGACGTGCGCTGCGGCGGCCCGGACGCGCTCGCGCAAAGCCTCTCGGGCGGCAATCTGCAGAAGTACATCGTGGGGCGCGAGATCCTCCAGGCGCCGAAGGTGCTCGTGGTCGCGCAGCCCACCTGGGGCGTGGACGTGGGCGCGGCCGCATTCATCCGTCAGCAGTTGCTCGATCTATCTGCGCGCGGCGTGGCGATACTCGTGATCTCGGAAGAGCTGGAAGAGCTCTTCGACATCTGCGACCGCATTGCCGTGCTCGCGGGCGGACGCCTTTCACCCGCGCGTTTGACGGGCGAGACGAACGCCGAGGAAATCGGCCGCTGGATGGCGGGGCTTTTCGGCGAGCGTTCGGATCGCGGAGACGGCGGCCGGCCTAACGGCGAGCCGCCCGCGCAGACCGTGGCGAATGCATGACCTGCGCCACATAACAACACACACACAAGCACATCGACCACCCGAGACCGACCACCGACTTCACGACCATGATCTTCCCGTACCGACTCGAAGCCCGCACGACGCCGTCGCGCACGGTGCGCATCGCCGTGCCGCTCATTGCGGCGCTGCTCACGCTCGCCATCGGCTTCCTGATCTTTGGCCTCGTGGGCCGCGATCCCTTGCAGGCGATGCACGCGTTCTTCATCGAACCGCTGTCGAGCGTCAACGGCTGGTCCGAGCTCTTGCTCAAGGCCTCGCCGCTATGCCTGATCGCGCTCGGTCTCGCGGCGGGGTATCGCGCGAACGTGTGGAACATCGGTGCGGAAGGGCAAATGGTTGTGGGCGGCATCGCGGCGAGCGGCGTGGCGATCTATTTCGACCAATCGACGGGCTGGTGGATCCTCTTCCTGATGATGTTCGCGGGCGTGCTGGGCGGCATGGCGTGGGCGGCAATTCCCGCGTGGCTCAAGAGCCACTTCAACACCAACGAGATCCTCACGAGCCTGATGCTCACCTACGTCGCCACGCAGCTGCTGATCTGGCTCGTCAGCGGTCCGTGGCGCGACCCGCAGGGCATGAACTTTCCGCTCTCCGAAATGTTCAGCGGCGACGCGCTCTATCCGACCTTCGGCGGCGACTGGCGCATCCACTGGCTGCGCGGCACGCGCCTGAACGCATCGATCTTCCTGACGCTCGCGGCCATTCCGCTCGTGTGGCTCTTCATGCGCCGCAGCTTCGCGGGCTATCGCATGAGCGTGGGCGGGCTCGCGCCGCTCGCCGCGCGCTATGCGGGCTTCTCGGAGAAGAAGACGATCTGGACCTCGCTGCTGCTTTCCGGCGGTCTCGCGGGGCTCGCGGGCATGGGCGAGATTGCCGGCCCCATTGGCCAGCTGCAAGCGACGTGGTCGCCGGGCTACGGCTTCACGGCAATCATCGTCGTGTTCGTGGGGCGTCTGCATCCGGTCGGCATCGTGCTCGCGGGCCTCTTGATGGCGCTGCTCTACCTGGGCGGCGAAGCCGTGCAGACGTCGCTGCAATTGCCGCAGGCGCTTTCCGGCGTGTTCCAGGGGCTGCTGCTGTTCTGCCTGCTCGGCGCGGACCTCTTCGTGAACTATCGCGTGCGCCGCCGTCATCCGGTCGCGGTTGCGAGCTGACCAGCGCAATCCAGAGAACAATCAAACGGGCCACACGACATGGATATCCAGCAAGCCAGCTCGCTCGCCTCGAGCGCCGTTACCGCCGCCATTCCGCTCATGTTCGCGGGCGTGGGCGAACTCGTCACCGAGAAGTCGGGCGTGCTCAACCTCGGCGTGGAAGGCATGATGCTGATGGGCGCCGTCACGGGCTACGCGGTCACGACCATTACCGGCAGCCCATGGCTCGGCCTCGTCGCGGGTATGGCCGCCGGCATTGCGATGTCGTTGCTGTTCGGCTTTCTCGTGCTCACCATGCTCGCCAACCAGGTCGCAACGGGCCTCTCGCTCACGATCTTCGGCGTCGGGCTCTCGGCATATGTCGGCAAGCCGTACACTTCGGCCGCCACCTCGGCGACCATCGCGGCATGGCCGATTCCGGGGCTCTCGCAACTGCCCGTGGTCGGGCAGGCGTTCTTCAGCCTCACGCCTGTCGACTACCTCGCGTTCATCATGTTCGCCGTGGTCGGCTGGTTCCTCTATCGCACGCGCGCCGGGCTCGTGCTGCGCTCGGTCGGCGAGTCGCCGCAAGTTGCGCATTCTGTGGGCTTTCCCGTGATCGGCGTGCGCTATGGCGCGACCGCCTTCGGCGGCGCGATGGCGGGCCTCGCTGGCAGCTACTACTCCGTGGTGCAGCTGCATCTGTGGCAGGAGCAGATCACGGCAGGGCGCGGCTGGATCGCGCTCGCGCTCGTCGTGTTCGCGACGTGGCGCCCGGGCCGCCTTCTGATCGGTGCGCTGCTCTTTGGTGCGGTCACGGGCGCGCAGTTCTATGCGCAGGCCGTGGGCGTGCCGGTGCCCACGCAGTTCCTCGCCATGCTGCCGTACGTCGCGACGATCGTCGTGCTCGTGCTCATCTCGCGCAACCCGAACACGATCCGCCTGAACGCGCCGGCTTCGCTCGGCAAGCCGTTCTTTGGGGCCGCCTAGATGGGGCTATCTATACGGAATACTAATCAACACGCCTTGAACGCTCGCAGTTCCCAATTCACGACAGGAGATCCACGATGAAAAAAACCATCCTGACCGCTTTCGCCGTCGCCGCCACGTGCGGCACGGCGGCCCTCGCGCCCGCGGCCCACGCCGCCGACGTGCCGGGTGTCGCGTTCGTCTATCTCGGCAATCCGGGCGATGCCGGCTGGACCTTCGCGCACGATCAGGGCTCGAAGGTCGCCGAGCAGAAGTTCGGCAACAAGATCAAGATCACGCGCGTGGAAAACGTGCCGGAATCGGCGGACTCGGAGCGCGTGTTCCGCGACCTCGCGAACAAGGGCAACAAGATCATCTTTGGCACGAGCTTCGGTTATCAGGACTTCCAGCTCAAGGTGGCGAAGGATTTCCCGGACACCGTGTTCCTGCACGCCACCGGCTACAAGAAGGCGCCGAACTTCGGCACCTATGACGTGCGCATGTATCAGGGCGCGTATCTCGCGGGCGTGGCGGCCGGTTACGCGACGAAGACCAACACGCTCGGTTTCGTCGCTTCGGTGCCGATTCCCGAGGTCGTGCGCAACATCAACGCGTACACGCTCGGCGCGCGTTCGGTGAATCCGAAGGTGCATACCAAGGTCATCTGGATCAACAGCTGGTTCGATCCGGGCAAGGAGAAGCAGGCCGCTGAAACGCTGATCGGCCAGGGCGCCGACGTGCTGCTGCAAAACACTGATTCGAGCGCGACGCTCGCCACCGCCGAAGAGAAGAAGGTCCACGCGTTCGGTTGGGACTCGAACATGAAGAAGTTCGGCCCGCACGCGCACCTGGGCTCGGTCGAGGCGAACTGGGGCGTGTACTACGTCGCGGCGATCCAGCAGGTGCTCGATGGCAAATGGAAGAACGACCCCGTGTGGTGGGGCATTCCGCAAAAGGCCGTCGATCTCGGCGACGTCAACACGTCCGAGCTTTCGGCCGACGCGCAAAAGGCCGTCGCCGCGAAGCGCGAACAGATCGCGAGCGGCAAGTGGGACGTCTTCACGGGCCCGATCAAGGATCAGACGGGCGCAGTCAAGATTCCGGCCGGCAAGACGCTGACCGACCCGGAACTGCAACGCCTGAACTGGTACGTCGAAGGCGTGGACGGCTCGCTGCCGAAATAAGCATGAGCCAGACGCTCGCGCCGTCCTGCACGGCGCGGGTGCGAGTGCATTCTTCGTACGATTTAGACGTGCGTACGCGAAACGGCTGCGTGTAGCGCTGAGAGGCGCGCGCAGCCGTTCGACTTTCTAGCAGCGCAACGCAGCGCCGCGTCAGTCGTCGATGCGTATGCCGACCTTGATCGTGACCTGCCAGTGCGAGACCTGATCGTTTTCGATCAGGCCGCGCGTTTCCACGACCTCGAACCAGTGCAGGAAGCGCAGGGTCTTCGACGCCCGCGCGATGGCGCAACGAATGGCGTCGTCGCTGGACACCTTGGACGAGCCGGTAAGTTCGATCTGCTTGTAAACGTGGTCGTTCATGGCAGTGTCTCCTCGTGGGTCGCGCAGCGTCGGCGCGTCAATCGAGTATAGGTAACGGACCGGGGCGCAAGGGCAAAGATGAGAGAAGCCCGGCGCCAGTTATCATGGCGCCTCGCGCGAAAACGAGCATTCAACGTGCCCGTTTTGCAGGCGTGAATGCACAACGGCGAATGACAGGAGACGGAGAAAATGGGCGGGCAGGTATTGGGTTTTTGCGGACCGGGGCTGATGGGCGCGCCGATGATTCGTCGTTTGCTGCGCGCCGGGCACGCCGTGCGCGTGTGGAACCGCTCGCCGGCGAAGGCGCAGGCGCTGATCGCCGACGGCGCGCAAGTGGCTGCGACGCCCGATGAACTCGCGCGCGAGGCCGACGTGGTGTTGCTATGCGTCGCCGATGCGGCAGCGGTCGAGCAGGTGGTGTTCGGCGAGCACGGGCTCCTGGCCGGTACGCCCGGCGCAGGCGTGCGCGTGCGCGTGCGCCGCATCGTCGATCATTCGAGCATTCCTCCCGACGCGACGCGCAGGCTCGCAGAGCGCGCGGCGGCGTTCGGCGTGGGTTGGGTCGACGCGCCGGTTTCGGGCGGCGTGGCGGGCGCGCAGAACGGCACGCTGGCGATCATGGCGGGCGGGGCAACTGCCGACGTCGAAGCCGTTACGCCGATCCTCGGCGCCTACGCGGCGCGCGTGACCCATATGGGTGGCGTGGGCGCGGGTCAGACCACAAAGCTGTGCAACCAGGCCATCGTCACGGCGACAGTGGCGGCGATCGCCGAAGCGGTGAGCCTCGCGCGGCGCAGCGGCATCGACGCCGCGAAATTGCCCGACGCGCTTGCGGGCGGCTGGGCCGATTCGACGTTGCTGCGCACGTTCGTGCCGCGCATGACGCAAGACGGGCTCGAATCCATCGGCGCACTCAAGACGTTCCAGAAAGATGTGGACACGATCGCCGCTGCGGCCGCGCAGACCGGCACGCCTATGCCCGTCTCGAGCACGGTCCAGCAATTGCTGCGTCTCGCGGCAGCCATGGGCCTCGAGCAGGTCGATTTTTCGGGCTTCATCGACGTGCTGCAGACACCGCGCAGCGGCGAAGCGTGACCTGATCAGGCACCCGCAGGCCTCGCGGGCGATGCGGCCCCGTTGTAACCGGCGCGCATGGCGGCCTTCACATTGCTCACTTCTTGCCGTGTCATGCTGCACGGAGCAGGGCTCTCCGCGCGGCTGGAACTCGCGCGCGAAGTGGCATAACCTGCTAAAATTACAGGTTTTTCGTCGATCTACTTTCCGGGACGCGCTGTGCTCTCTACCGCCAACATCACCATGCAATTCGGGCCGAAGCCCTTGTTCGAGAACATCTCGGTCAAATTCGGCGAAGGCAACCGCTATGGCCTGATCGGCGCGAACGGTTGCGGCAAATCCACGTTCATGAAGATCCTCGGTGGGGATCTCGAGCAGAGTTCGGGCAACGTCATCCTCGAGCCGAACGTGCGTCTGGGCAAGCTGCGCCAGGATCAGTTCGCGTATGAAGACGTGCGCGTGCTCGACGTCGTCATGATGGGCCACACCGAAATGTGGGCTGCGATGACCGAACGTGACGCGATCTACGCGAACCCCGAAGCCACCGACGACGACTACATGCACGCCGCCGAACTCGAAGCGAAGTTCGCCGAGTACGACGGCTACACGGCCGAAGCGCGCGCGGGCGAACTGCTGCTCGGCATCGGCATCGGCACGGAGTTCCACAACGGCCCGATGAGCGGCGTGGCGCCGGGCTGGAAGCTGCGCGTGCTGCTCGCGCAGGCGCTGTTCTCGAAGCCGGACGTGCTGCTGCTCGACGAACCGACCAACAACCTCGACATCAACTCGATCCGCTGGCTCGAAGACGTGCTCAACGAGTACAACTCGACCATGATCATCATCTCCCACGATCGACACTTCCTGAACCAGGTCTGCACGCACATGGCGGACATGGACTACGGCACGCTGAAGGTCTGGCCGGGCAACTACGACGACTACATGCTGGCGTCGACGCAGGCGCGCGAGCGTCAGCAGGCCGCAAACCAGAAGGCGAAGGAGCGCGTGGCCGACCTGCAGGACTTCGTTCGCCGCTTCTCGGCGAACAAGTCGAAGGCACGCCAGGCCACCAGCCGCCTGAAGATGATCGACAAGATCAAGATCGAGGACTTCAAGCCCTCGTCGCGTCAGAACCCGTTCATCCGGTTCGAGTTCGAGAAGAAGCTGCACAACATCGTCGTGGTCGCGGAAGAGATCACGAAGACGTACGAGCGCCGCATCTTCAACAAGCTCAGCATCAGCGTGCAGCCGGGCGAGCGCATCGCGATCATCGGCGAGAACGGCGCGGGCAAGACCACGCTGCTGCGCTCGCTGCTCGGCAACCTGGCCGTCGATAACGGCTCGGTTAAGTGGGCGGAGAACGCGAACGTGGGCTACATGCCGCAGGACACGTACGAAGAATTCCCGGCCGACGTGACGCTGATGGACTGGATCGACCAGTACCGCCAGGAAGGCGACGACGAACAGTCGGTGCGCGGCACGCTGGGCCGTCTGCTCTTCAATGCCGATGACATCAGGAAGTCGGTGAAGGTGCTGTCGGGCGGCGAGAAGGGTCGCATGATCTGGGGCAAGCTGATGCTCGGCCGCCACAACGTGCTGCTCATGGACGAGCCCACGAACCACATGGACATGGAGTCGATCGAGTCGCTGCAGATCGCGCTCGAAAAGTTCGAAGGCACGCTCGTTTTCGTGTCGCACGACCGCGAGTTCGTGAACGGTCTGGCCAACCGCATCATCGAGGTGAAAACCGATGGCACGGTCAAGGACTACAGCGGCAACTACGAAGACTTCCTGGTGAGCCAGGGGCTGCAGTGAGTTTCGGTCGCTGATCGAAGCATGAAATGAAAACGGGCGGCGCGTGAGCGTCGCCCGTTTTGTTTTTTGGCCGCTGCAGGTTCGCTTTACGTTTGCGTCAACCACGCTAGAATGCAATGTCGCCGCGGCGAGCGCCGCGATGAAAAGCGCAAACGCATACGGAACTTTGCATGGGATGGCAGTAAGTGCTCTGCATGAGCCCGGAGTAAGTGCTAAAGCACTAACTCCGGGCGACAGCCGAAGCGCAAACTGCCATCGACAGACAGGAGACAGGTAGATGAACGACTACACGCAGTTCTACATCAACGGCCAGTGGGTCGCCCCGCACGGCAAGGGCACGATCGACGTGTTCGACTCGGGCACCGAGGCGGTGATGGGCCGCATCCCCGAGGGGATCGAAGCGGATGCCGAAGCGGCCGTCGCCGCCGCGCGAGCAGCCTTCGATGGCTGGGCCGCGACGCCCGCCGCCGAGCGCGGGGCGTATCTGCAGAAAATCGCCGACAACCTCAAGGCTCGCACCGACGAACTCGCGCAGTTGATCGCAGGCGAAGTTGGCATGCCGCTCAAGCTCGCGCGCGCCATTCAAGTGGGCGGCCCCGTCTACAACTGGGGCGCTTACGCGCAGCTCGCAAGCGAGTTCCAGTACGAGGAGCGTGTGGGCAACTCGCTCGTCGTGCGCGAACCGGTGGGCGTCGTCGCGGCCATCACGCCGTGGAACTATCCGCTCAACCAGATCACGCTCAAGGTCGCCGCCGCGCTCGCCGCCGGCTGCACCGTCGTGCTCAAGCCTTCGGAGGTCGCGCCGCTCAACGCGTTCGTCCTCGCCGAGGCCATCCACGAAGCCGGCCTGCCCGCGGGCGTGTTCAATCTCGTGACGGGCTACGGTCCCGTGGTGGGCGAACTGCTCGCGCGCCATCCGGACGTCGACATGGTGTCGTTCACCGGCTCGACGCGTGCGGGCAAACGCGTGTCGGAAGTCGCGTCAGCGACGGTCAAGCGCGTTGCGCTGGAGCTGGGCGGCAAGTCGGCCGCCGTCGTGCTCGACGACGCCGACTTCGCGGCCGCCGTGAAAGGCACCGTGGGCGCGTGCTTCCTCAACTCGGGGCAGACCTGCTCGGCCCACACGCGCATGATCGTGCCGGAGTCGCGTTACGAAGAAGCGCGAGACCTCGCGAAGCAGGCCGCCGAGGCGTTCAAGGTGGGCGACCCGCGCGACGAGAAAGCGAAGCTCGGCCCGCTCGCCTCGAAAGTGCAGCAGGAGCGCGTGCTGCACTACATCGAGCGCGGCATGGCCGACGGCGCCGAGCTCGTGACGGGCGGCCCCGGCATGCCGGAAGGCGTGACGCAGGGCTTCTTCGTGAAACCGACCGTGTTCGGCCGCGTGCCGCGCGACGCGGCCATCGCGCAGGAAGAGATCTTCGGCCCGGTGCTGACGATCCTCACGGCGAAGGACGAAGACGACGCCGTCGCGATCGCCAACGACTCGCTCTATGGCCTCGGCGGCGCGGTCTGGGCCGGCAGCGACGAGCGTGCGATGCGCGTGGCGCGCCGTATCCGTACAGGCCAGATCGACATCAACGGCGGCGCCTGGAACATGGCCGCGCCCTTCGGCGGCTTCAAGCAGTCGGGACACGGCCGCGAAAACGGCGCGTACGGCCTCGAGGAATACCTCGAATACAAGTCGATGCAGTTCAAGGTGCCGAAGGGCTGATGAGGCATCTCGTCGCGCGCTATCGCAAATCTTTTAATGCGACGTGTTGATGCAGGTCATGAACGCGGGCTTCTTTACAGAAGTCCGCGTTTTTGTTTGATGCATGTCAATGTCATATGTGGGGTACGCGCGACCATAAGCGCTTTGTCATCGACAGAGCACAACATGTTTCCTGGACACTCCTTCGCTCCGCTCCAGATTCGCGGTCGTCAACTCCTGCCCGTCGTGCAGGGCGGCATGGGTGTCGGCATATCCGCACACCGGCTTGCTGGCAGTGTCGCCCGTGAAGGTGCGCTCGGCACTATCGCGAGCATCGACCTGCGCCACCATCACAGCGATCTCATGGACATGTGCCGCGCGGACCCGCGGCACGAAACGCTCGCTCGCGCGAACCTCATCGCGCTTGGCCGCGAGATCGCGGCGGCACGCAAGCTTGCAGGCGGCAACGGCATGATCGCCGTGAACGTCATGAAGGCGGTGAACGCCCATGCCGACTACGTGCGTGCCGCCTGTGAGCATGGCGCCGACGCGATCGTCATGGGCGCGGGCCTGCCGCTCGATCTGCCCGATCTCACGGCGGGCGTGGATATCGCGCTCGTCCCGATCCTGTCGGACGCACGGGGCGTCGCGCTCGTGCTCAAGAAGTGGATGAAGAAGGGCCGCCTGCCCGACGCCATCGTGATCGAGCATCCGGCCTACGCGGGCGGCCACCTCGGCGTGACCGACATCGCCGACATGGGCAACGAGCGCTTCGCCTTCACGAAGATATTCGAGGAACTCGAAGGCGTCTATGCCACGCTCGGCATCTCGCGGCGCGACGTGCCGCTCGTCGTGGCGGGCGGCGTCAACAGCCACGAGGCCGTGCGCAAATGGCTCGAGGCGGGTGCAAACGGCGTGCAGGTCGGCACGCCGTTCGCGGTGACCGAGGAGGGCGACGCGCACCCCGAGTTCAAGCGCGTGCTCGCCGAAGCGAAGCCTGAAGACATCGTCGAGTTCGTGAGCGTGACGGGCCTGCCCGCACGCGCGGTGAAAACGCCGTGGCTTGAACGTTACTTGCGCAACGAGTCGCGTATTCGCGCCAAGATCGGCTCGCTCAAGCTTGCTTGCCCAACCGGTCTCGAATGTCTTTCGGCCTGCGGGCTGCGCGACGGCATCGAGAAGTTCGGCCACTTCTGCATCGATACTCGGCTCGCCGCGGCGTTGCGTGGCGACGTCGCGAACGGCTTGTTCTTCCGCGGGCGTGAAGCGTTGCCGTTCGGCAATGCGATCCGCAGCGTCCGCGACCTCCTGGAGTTGCTGCTGACCGGCGCTGCGCGACCTGCGGTCGCACAACGAGCGGCGTTCGCGCTGGCTTGATACGTATCAAAACGGCGCCAGACCCCGTCTCTGACAATTTGTAGGCCTTCAAGGCTAGACCTACAGACACGGGGATTAACGATGTATAAAGCAATTAGAAAGGCAGCAGCCACTGCCGCGCTCACCATGGGCGCGGCCTTCCTGGCAGTGCCGGCCAGCGCGGCCGGTTCTCCCGACTCGGGCATTTACGCAGGCGACTGGCTGGTGCGCCTGCGCGCGATCGAGATCGCGCCGGACGCGCGCGGCAGCGGCACGCTCGGCGCGCTTGGCGCGGACGTGAACAACGCCATCGTGCCCGAGGTCGACTTTACCTACATGGCGACCAACAACATCGGCGTCGAGTTGATTCTCGGCACGTCGCGCAACCAGGTGACGTCGAACATCGGTGCACTGGGCGGCGTGGGCGTGCTGCCGCCAACACTGCTGCTGCAGTATCACTTCAACAACGCGGGCAGGGTGCGGCCGTACGTAGGCGCGGGTATCAACTACACGCTGTTCTACAACAACGGTCTGCACGCAGGCGGCCAATCGGTTTCGATCGACAACCACAGCTGGGGTCCGGCGCTGCAGTTCGGCATCGACTTCCAGGTGACGAAGCGCATCTTCGTGAACGCGGATATCAAGAAGATCTGGATGCACACCGACGCGTCGCTGGGCGGCACGTCTCTCGGCACGCTGCATATCGATCCGCTCGTGGTGGGTCTGGGCGTCGGCATGAAGTTCTGATCGATCGCCTGACCACCGCTTTTTCGAACGCCGGCGTGCCCGGCGTTTTTTTATCCGCGTTCAGGCGCGGTCTTTCTGGAAGCGCATGGCGGTGCCTTCGCGCTCGATGCGCTCCCACACGGCGCGCTTTTCCTCGTCGCTCAGAAAGACCCAGTTGGAGACTTCCCCGGCGGTGCGCCCGCAGCCTTTGCAGACGTCGTCGAAGAGTGTCGAGCACACACCGATGCACGGGCTGTCGGGGAGGTCGTGGAGATTGGATGCCATTGAAGAGCCTTGGGGCGTGGCCGGGCGTCGCGCGCGCCGGCTTCGGTACGAAACGCCGCTATGTTAACCGATACGGAGCGGGGCGGCCGCCCGCACCTCCAGGTGAGCCGCGGCGACGCGCGATGCGAGATGAATCGGCCAGGCCATTGCAAGGCGATAGCAAGGTGGTGGGCGGCGCTGCGCCCTGGCGGCAGCAGGCCGTAGCGCGCATGCGCCACCGAAGCGGTTTTTTGTGGACACGGCCCGTGAAACGGCTAAAATTGCGCGCGATTTACCGTCCGCGCGCGGCTTGCCGTGTTTCCATGGCCCATGTTCCGTTTGCGCGACACGCCTGCGTTTTATTTCTTGCCGGGCGGGTTTGATGGTAGGTTTTGGGAAAGTCAGGGGAGCCGTGCACAAGCGACACAAAGCACGGCACTAAGCGAGGCAGGCAGCCGGCCGGAGCCGGTCAGGATCGGAGAACGGGATGAAGAAAGGGGTTGTGGCGCAACTGGCCGCGCTCGCACTGTGCGCGGCGCCGTGGATGACGTCGGTGGCGAAGGACACGCAGCTGAACGTGTACAACTGGTCCGATTACATCGCCAAGGACACGATTCCGAACTTCACGAAGCAGACCGGCGTTCAGGTCAAGTACGACAACTACGACAGCGACGACACGCTCCAGGCCAAGCTGCTCGCTGGCAATTCGGGCTACGACATCGTCGTGCCGACCAGCAATTACGCGGGCAAGCAGATCGCCGCCGGCATTTTCGCGCCGCTCGACAAGTCGAAGATCCCCAACCTCAAGTATCTCGATCCGCAGCTGATGGCGCTCGTCGCCGGCGCGGATCCGGGCAACAAGTACGCGGTGCCCTGGGCGTACGGCACGACGGGTCTCGCCTATAACGTCACGAAGGCGCAGCAGATCCTCGGCAAGAATGTGCCGCTCGACAACTGGGACATCCTCTTCAAGCCCGAGAACATCTCGAAGCTGAAGGCCTGCGGCGTGTCCGTGCTCGACGCGCCGGACCAGATGTTCGCGGCCGCGCTGCACTACATCGGCAAGGACCCGCTCTCGACGAATCCGGACGACTATCGCGCCGCGCTCGCGATGATGAAGAAGATCCGCCCGTACATCACGCAGTTCAACTCGTCGGGCTACATCAACGACCTCGTGGGCGGCGACATCTGCTTCGCGTACGGCTGGTCGGGCGACGTCGTGATCGCCAAGCACCGTGCCATCGACGCGAAGAAGCCCTACAAGATCGAGTACTACATCCCGAAGGGCGGCGCGCCGATCTGGTTTGACGTGATGACCATCCCGAAGGATGCCCAGCACAAGGAAGCCGCGCACGAGTGGATCAACTACATCGAGACGCCGCAGGTCCACGCAGCGATCACGAACGCGGTCTACTACCCGAGCGCGAACGCGGAAGCACGCAAGTACGTGGACAAGGACATCGCCAACGACCCGGCCGTGTACCCGCCGCCCGAAGTCCTGAAGACGCTGTTCCTGCTCAAGCCGCTGCCGCCTGAGATCCAGCGCCTGCAGACGCGTCTGTGGACCGAGTTCAAGTCGGGCCGCTGACGCGGTCACCGCCGCGGTTGAAATTCGATCCCGTTTTACCCCGAGCCCTCGGCACGATGCCGGGGGCTTTGTTCGTCAACCCCGTCCAGCATTCACGCAGAAACAGGCAGGGCAGAGAGAATCATGAGTGACCAGTCGAGCGCGCCGGCATCCGCCGGCTCGCTGCCTTCGGGCTTCACCGCGGCAGATTCGGCCGCGGACAACTTCGTGCAGATCGTCGATGTCGTCAAGAAGTTCGGCGAGACGGCAGCCGTCAAGGGCGTCAATCTGTCGGTGAAGAAGGGCGAGCTGTTCGCGCTGCTCGGCAGCTCGGGCTGCGGCAAGTCCACCTTGCTGCGCATGCTCGCGGGCCTCGAATCCGTGACGTCGGGCAAGATCCTGATCGACGGCGAGGATCTCGCGGCGATGCCGCCGTACCGCCGCCCGGTCAACATGATGTTCCAGTCGTACGCGCTCTTTCCGCACATGACGGTGGAGTCGAACGTGGGCTTCGGGCTGCGCCAGGAAGGCGTGAAGAAGGGCGAACTCAAGGACCGCGTGGCCAACGCGCTCGAACTCGTGCAGATGACGCGCTTTGCCAAGCGTAAGCCGCACCAGCTCTCGGGCGGCCAGCAGCAGCGCGTGGCGCTCGCGCGCTCGCTCGTGAAGCGCCCGAAGCTGCTCCTGCTCGACGAACCGATGTCGGCGCTCGACAAGCAGATTCGCCAGCGCACGCAAATCGAACTCGTCAACATTCTCGACAAGGTAGGCGTCACCTGCATCATGGTCACGCACGACCAGGAAGAGGCGATGACGATGGCGGGGCGCCTCGCCGTGATGAGCGAAGGCGAGATCGTCCAGCTCGGCACGCCGAACCAGGTCTACGAGTTCCCGAACAGCCGCTTCTCGGCGGAGTTCATTGGCTCGACCAATCTTTTCGATGGCAATGTGGTCGAGGACGAGCCTGACCACGTGTTCGTCGAGTGCGCAGAGCTGCCGGTGCGGCTCTACGTGAACCACGGCATCACCGGGCCACTCGGCATGCCGGTGACGATCTCGGTGCGCCCGGAGCGTATCTCGCTCACACGCAAGCCGCCCGAGGGCGTGTTCAACTGGGGCAAGGGCGTGGTCAAGAACATCGCCTACATGGGTGGCTACTCGCTCTATCACGTCAAGCTCGACTCGGGCAAGACGGTGATCGCGAACATGTCGAGCCTCGCGCTCTCCGAGATCGACTCGCCCACCTGGGAAGACGAAGTCTACGTGCGCTGGAGCGCCTCGGCCGGTGTGGTGCTGACGTCATGAGCGCGACGACTTTCCGCAGCATCCTGAACTGGCCGGCGAAGCGCTTCAATCTGACCGGGCGCACGGCCGTCGTGGCGGGCCCGTTCATCTGGTTGCTGCTGTTCTTCCTCGTGCCGTTCATCCTGGTGGTGAAGATCAGCTTCGCCGACCAGCAGCTCGGCATTCCTCCGTACACGGAGCTGACGTCGTTCGCGGATGGCGTCTGGCATATCGCGCTCGACTTTTCGCACTACGCGTTCCTGTTCCAGGACAGCCTGTACTTCGCGACTTACGTGAATTCGGTGGTCGTGGCGGCAATTTCGACGCTGCTATGCCTCATCATCGGCTATCCGATGGCGTACTACATCGCGCGCTCGAATCCGGCCTCGCGCAACATCCTCATGATGGCCGTGATGCTGCCGTTCTGGACGTCGTTCCTGATCCGCGTGTACGCTTGGATCGGCATCCTGAAGAACAACGGACTGCTGAACAATTTCCTGATGTCGATCGGCATCATCCATTCGCCCATCGAGCTTTATCACACGAACACGGCCGTCTATATCGGCATGGTGTATTCGTATCTGCCGTTTCTCGTGATGCCGCTCTACGCGCACCTCGTGAAGATGGACCTCACGTTGCTCGAAGCCGCCTACGACCTGGGCGCGAAGCCATGGCGCGCGTTCGTGGAGATCACGCTGCCGCTCTCGAAGAACGGCATCATCGCCGGCTGCCTGCTCGTGTTCATTCCGGCGGTGGGCGAGTACGTGATTCCTGAGCTGCTCGGCGGCGCGAACACGCTGATGATCGGCCGCGTCATGTGGAACGAGTTCTTCGACAATGCCGACTGGCCGATGGCCTCCGCGGTGACCTGCGCGATGGTGCTCCTGCTGCTCGTGCCGATGGCGCTGTTCCAGCACTATCAGGCGAAGGAACTGGAGGGCCGCGGCAAATGAAACCGAATCGCGTTCTGCAGTTCATCGCGCTCGGCCTCGGCTTTGCGTTCCTCTACATTCCGATCCTGAGCCTCGTCGTCTACTCGTTCAACGAGTCGCAACTCGTGACGGTGTGGACGCGCTTTTCCACGCGCTGGTATCAGGCGCTCATCACCGATGACGAGTTGATCACGGCCGCATGGCTCTCGCTGCGCATTGCGCTGATGACCGCGTTCGCCTCGGTGTTCATCGGCACGTGGGCGGGCTTCGTGCTCGCGCGCATGGGGCGCTTTCGCGGCTTCACGCTCTTCTCGGGCATGATCAACGCCCCGCTGGTGATTCCCGAAGTGATCCAGGGCATTTCGCTGCTGCTGCTGTTCGTGGAAATGGGCAAGCTGATCGGCTGGCCCGCGGGTCGCGGCGTGTTCACGATCTGGATCGGCCACGTCATGCTGTGCATTTCGTACGTCGCCATCATCGTGCAGTCGCGCGTGCGCGAGTTGAACCCATCGCTCGAAGAAGCGGCGCTGGACCTTGGCGCAACGCCCTTCAAGGTGTTTTTCCAGATCACGCTGCCGCTCATCTCGCAGGCGCTTGCGGCGGGCTGGCTGCTGTCGTTCACGCTGTCGATCGACGATCTGGTGCTCTCGGCGTTCCTTTCGGGCCCGGGCTCGACCACGTTGCCGCTCGTGGTGTTTTCGCGCGTGCGCCTCGGCCTGAACCCGGAGATGAATGCGCTCGCGACGCTCTTCATCGCGGTCGTGACGGTGGGTGTGATCGCCGGCAACTACTTCATGCAGCGCGCAGAGCGCAAGCGGATGGCGATGGCCGTCTGAGCGGCGCCGCGCTTCGAAGCGCATGCAAAAAACGGCGCGCGGGCAGTGATGTCCGCGCGCCGTTTGCTTTTGCGGTGCAGTCGTTACAGCCGGTATCCCATGCGAAACCCGCCCCAGTGCCGCCCGTTCACGAAGATCGGCGCGGAGGCGTCCTTCATCATCACGAACGTGCCGCCGCCCATGTCGCGACGATAGGTTTGCAGCAGGAAGGGCTTGGTATGCGAACCGGCGGCACGGCCCGCGCGGTCGTTGAAAATTCGATGATTGCGGCAGTTCGCGGCGTTCCACACCGGGTCGGCGCCCTGCGGATGCGAGAACTTGCGATTGTGGGTCGGTATGTAGCCGCGCGGATCGATCGCGACGCAGAAGGCGACGCGTTCGTCGAACGTGAGCAGCGGTTCGAGGATCGGGGGCAACACGCGGTCGGTGAAGGCCGTAAAGCGCGTCATATGCTGCTGCGGGTTCGTGTCCGGCACCGGCGCGTAGACGCTGTCGAACAGATCCGCTTCGCCGATCTCGCCGCGCGCGAGCGCGCCTTCGAACAGCTTGCTCACCTGGGCGGCGGCGCGCTGCACTGTCTCGATAAAGCGGGTGTCGTCGGTTTCCACACCGGTTGCGGCGGAAAGCTCGATGAGCGTTTCCGAGACCTCGAGCAGCCGGCCGAGCTGATCCTTCGCCTGCACGAAGTTGCGCCCCGAATCTTCGACGCCCGCGACCATCTCGCCCACCTGGCTTTCGAGTCCGTCGCATTTCGTTTCGATCTCGCCCGTGAGCTGGGCGATCTGGCCGGCGTGCTCGTCGAGCTGCATGATCGCCTGGCCGGTGCTGTGCACCGCCTCGCCGATCGTGTGCGTGCCCTCGCGCACGCGGTACGCGCGTTCGGTGTTGGCGGTACCCTCGGCGATGAGCTGCTCGGTTTGCTGCGTGAGTTGCCCGAGGGTTTGCTCGATCTGGCCGGTGGCCTGCGCAGTCTTGGCGGAGAGGTTCTTCACCTCGGCCGCGACCACGGCGAAGCTCTTGCCGGACTCGCCCGCGCGCGCCGCTTCGATGGCCGCGTTGAGCGCGAGAAGCTGGGTTTGCCGCGCGATCAGGGAGATTTCCTCGGAGACCTTCGAGACATGCGCGAGCGCGCTTTTGAGCGCCCGGATCTGCGTCTCGATGACGGTGACGCTCTCCACGAGGCCGTGAATGTCGGCAAGCGAATCCTCGATGGTCTGCTGCGACTGCTGGACGGTGGCGGCGGTGCCGGTGCTCAGCTCGCGCATTGCGCGGGCCGCCGTGGCGATCTGATGGTTGCCGGCGAGGGTGTGGGCTGCCGACTCGCGCAGGGCGTGGCACACGTCGGTCTGACGCTGCACGCGCGCGGCGACTTCGTCGACATGGCCTGCCACGTCGCAAATCTCGATACCGAGCCTGCCGGCATGCGCGGCAATGTCGCCGACCACGCCGGCGGATTTTCCCGCGCGGCGGCGACCGCGCAGACCCAGCAAACGCAAACGTGCCATCGGGTGTCTCCTTTCCCGGTGCGCCATGAAAGCTGCGGACAACTGCCCAAAGCTGTGGGCCCGGTCGTCAGCAGGTTCGATCGCCGGGCTTTCTGAACTTGTTTACGGCGCGTAATACGGCGACTTGAGCGCAGGGGTGGCGCCTGGCGCTATGATCGGGAACTCGGGCGCTTCGAAAGCCGGAAAAGAGGAGCAAAGGGGCGTCGCGACGGGAGCAAGATGATAGAAGCGATTTTCGGCGGGAGCGCGCCGCTCGCGCTCTGGCAGCAGCTGATCCAGCTCTGGGAGCTGATCGTGATGGTGTTGCGCTTCCTCTGGGAGCTGGTGAAGCTCCTCGGCGGCGGCGGTTGAACGACAAAAGGGCAGACGATGATCGACGATTCCACCCGGCGTTTCACCGACCGGGTCGCAGATTACGTGAAATTCCGGCCGACCTATCCGCGCGAAGTGGCGACTTTCGTGCATGTGGAGTGCGGCATCGCGCCGGGCGCGCCGGTGGCCGACATCGGCGCGGGTACGGGCCTCTCCACGAAGCTCTTTCTCGACGCGGGCCATCCGGTCACGGCCGTCGAGCCGAACGCGGCCATGCGCGCCGCGGCGGACGAACTGCTAGGCGTCTACAAGGGCTATCGCAGCGTGGCCGGCACTGCGGAGGCGACGACGCTCGATGACGCGAGCGTGGATCTCGTGAGCGCCGCGCAGGCGTTCCACTGGTTCCACAAGACCGACGCGCAGCGCGAATTCGCGCGCATCCTCAAGCCGCGCGGCAAGATCGTGCTGTTCTGGAACAGCCGTCTGCTCGAAGGCTCGGCGTTTCTGGCGGGCTACGAGGCGCTCCTGCAGCGGTTTTGCCCCGAATACGCGCGCGTGGCCGAAACCTATCCCGACTCGGCCGCGATGGCCGACTGGTTCGGCGACGGCTTCGAGCATCAGACCGTGTTCCCGAACGCGCAACTGCTCGACTTCGATGGCCTGCGCGGACGGCTGATGTCGTCGTCGTACGCGCCGCGCGCGGGCGATGAACGCCACGAGCCGATGCTCGCGGCGCTGCGCGAGCTGTTCGATGCGACACAAAAGGACGGCACCGTGAACTTCGCCTACGAGACGCGCGTGTACGCCGGGCATCCGCAGCGCGTCTAGCGCTCGAACGCGTAGTCGGCGGTGCGCACGCGGCGCGTTCTACGGCGGAACATGAACGTGAAGCCGGGCCATAGCGCGGTGTTCTTGCCCGCCTGCGTCAGGTAGTAGCTGCGGCAGCCCGACTGCCACACGGTGCGCGCGAACCGCGCCTGCACACGCGCGTTCCAGCTTCGCTGCGCCTCTGCGCGAACTTCCATCGTGCGGGCGCCCGAGCGCTGCAGCGCTCGGATGCAGGCCGCGATATAGGCGATATGCGACTCGATCATGTAGACCATCGAGTTGTGCCCGAGCGCCGTGTTCGGCCCGATCACGAAGAAGAGATTCGGGAAGCCCGCGACGCTCGCGCCGAGGTAGGCCTCGGGGCCGTCGCGCCGCCACATCTCGCCGAGGTCCTGGCCACCCACGCCCGTCACCTGGAAAGGCGCGTCCACATCGTTGACCTGGAAGCCCGTGCCGCAGACGATCGCGTCGTAAGGCCGATGCGTGCCGTCGACGGTGACGATGCCATCGGCGACGACCTCGCGGATCGCGTCGGTCACCAGCTCGACGTTGGGCTGCGCGAGGGCAGGGTAGTAGTCGCTCGAGAGCAGCACGCGCTTGCAGCCCAGCAGATAGTCGGGTGTGAGCCGCGCGCGCAGGTCGGGGTCTTTCACCTTGTGCGCGAGGTAGCTCAGCGCGAACTTCGTCGGCGTCCTGAGCAGGCGCGGCTCTACCGCAAAGCCGAGAGCGCGCGATTCGTGCTGCCAGTAAATCTTTGCGCGCGCCACGCGTTGCGCAAAGGGCATGTGCCGATAAATCCAGCGCCAGCGCTCGCTGATGGCGCGGTCGGGCCGCGGCATGATCCACGGCGGCGTGCGCTGAAACACCGTGAGTTGCGCCGCACGCGGCTGGACATGCGGCACGAACTGGATCGCGCTCGCACCGGTGCCGATCACGGCGATGCGCTTGCCTTCGAGCGCATAGTCGTGGTCCCAGCGCGCCGAGTGGAAGAGCTTGCCTTCGAAGCGCTCGATGCCCGCGATATTCGGCAGCTGCGGACGCGAGAGCGGACCGTTCGCGGCGGTCACGATATCGGCTTCGATCGTCGTGATCGCGCCGTCGCGTTCGATTTCCACCTGCCAGACGCCGCGCGCCTCCAGGAAGCGCGCCGCGCGCACGCGCGAACGGTATTCGATGAAGCGCTCGACGTCGTACTTGTGCGCACAATGGCGCAGGTAGTCGAGAATTTCGTGCTGCGGCGCGTAGGTGCGCGTCCACGCCGGATTCAGCTCGAACGAAAACGAATAGAGGTGCGAAGGAATATCGCAAGCGGCGCCCGGATAGGCGTTGTCGCGCCAGGTGCCGCCGAGGCGTTCGGCGGCCTCATAGATCGTGAACGAATCCACGCCCATGTTACGCAGCCGGATCGCCATGCCGATGCCGGAAAAGCCGCTGCCGATGATGGCGATGCGCAGCGCGCCCCCGTTGCCGAGCGCTTGATTGGCCATGTGTGCGTCCGCCGTTATGTGTGATGTGCTGCGTATTCTTCGCGCCGATGCAAAACGGGCTCCATGAAGGAGCCCGTCGTTGCGTCAGCGGCGTGCGCTGGGGAAGCCTCAGGCGTTCAGGAGTTGTTCCAGTCGTCCGAGCTGTCGTTGCTGCCCATATCGACACCGCCGCCGCCCGAGCCGTCGTCCCAGTCGTTCGACCCCTGGCCGAAGTCGAGGCCGCCGCCATTGTTGCCGTCGCGCTGAACGCGGCGGCCGTCGTCGTCGACATACACATCGCGCTCGATCACGCGGTCACGGCCATGGTTCAGGGCTTCGCCGAGCAGCACGCCAGTGAGCAGGCCACCCATGCCGCCCATGCCACCGCCGCCTTGCTGCACGATGACCTGCGGCGGTTGCTGCGGCGGCGCAGGCGGATACTGCGGCTGACGTCCGAAAGCGGCGTCGGCTTCTCGCGCGTAGCTGGAGTTGCTGCCGTAGTCCGGCGCCGCAGGCTGCGCATTCGGATCGGGGCGGCCTTCGGCGCGCGCCTTGAGGCTCGCGAACTGGCGTTCGAGATCCTCGATCTCATACGGCGGCCGCGGATTCGCGCTGTTCGAGAGCGTTTCGACGAGGCTGCGCAACTGCGCTTCGAGTCCTTCGACTTCCTTTTCGAGCGCTTCGTGACCGGGCGCTGTCGAGAGCTTCACGTCAAGCTTGAGCGAGCGCACGCCGTTGAGCAGCTCGGTGGCGCGCTTGAGTTGATCGCGGCGGTCGTCGCCGGCCTTCGCGTCTTCGGTGGACTTCGCGCGGCGCAGGGTCCAGCGCAGCACGAGCGCAATGCCAACCAACAAAATGGCGATACCGATCCACATACCCATACCAGGACCTCGCTTCTGTGGCGCGGGCGCGGCCAACTGCTGCTGCGTAAACGGGTTGCCCGTGCTGTTCGTGTTGACGCTGCCGGCGCGCGAGGCGTCGGAGCGAATCTTCGCTTCAACCTGAGCGAAACGTTGCGGCTGGGTGAAGCGAATTTGCGGATCGAGCGACTTCGCCTGCTCGACCTGGGCGAGCGCGTCACTGTAACGACCTTCGCGGTCGAGCACCTGCGCGTAGAGGTAGTGCGCGTGTGCGTTGTTCGGATGCGCCTGCAGGACTTCGGTCAGGCCGGAGTCGGCGCGCTGCCAGTCGCCCTGGGACATCGCAGATTCGATCTGCTGCACGCTAGGCACGGCAAACGCAACGCCGCCCGTGAAAGCGAGCGACGCGACAGCGATGCTGGCAGCGGCAAGAAACTTTTTCATGTTGCAGGCCGGGCGGATTGACGCCCGTCTCCATGGCATTCGATTCGGGGATGCGGCGCTATCGGGCGCCTGCCGACCATGCCGGCAGCACGCACCATGCCGCGCCGCATCCAGCACCCCGGCGCTTTACTGCGCTGGCGTGTTCATCTGCTTCTTGAGCGCCTCGAGGCGCTCGTCGACCGACGGCCCCTTGTTGAGTGCCGCGAGCTTGTCGTCGAGCGCCTTGCCGCTCGACTGGTCGGACGAATTCAAGCGGGCGTCCGAGCGCGCGTTCGACAGCGCGACCTTCTCTTCCAGCTTCTGGAAATCGCCGTCGAGATTCTTCCCGCCGATGCCGCCCAGTGCCGTGGCAGCGACATCCTTTGCCTGGGCGATCTGCTGCTTCGCCTGCAGGATGTTCGAGCGCGCGTTCAGATCGTTGCGGCGCTGGCGCATGTCGTCGATCTGCTGCTTCAGTTGATCGACCGACGGTTCGAGCTTCGCGAGTTCGCCCGCGAGCGCGTCGCGCTCGGCTTCGGCGGTTTGCTGCGCGCCGAGGGCTTCGCGTGCGAGCGCTTCGTCACCCGATTGCAGCGCGCGCTTCGCGCCGTCTTCGTACTTCTTCGCCTTGTCGGCGGCCACGTCGCGCTTGCTTTGCTGCGTCGCGACCTGCGCCTGGATCTCGACGAGCGAGTTCTCCGCACGGCCGATGCTGTCATCGAGCTCACGCACGATCTGGCGCGCGTCGCGCGACGGATCCTGCACAGAGTCGGCCGCGTCGTTGAGCAGGCCCTTGACAGTGCGGGAGATGGAGTCGAAAAGCGACATGAATTCCTCCAGTGAAATGAGATCGGCCATGGTGGGCCGAGGTGCGTGCATGCGGTTTGGCCTCACGCGCCAGCCGGTTGCAGATGGCAGATCCATCTGCCAGCTTACGCCGCTTTGCGCCTGTCGCGCATGCACGGCGAAAATCGGGGCGAGTGCGGCAATTGCAATAGCGTGAACGTGCATTCTTGCATGCGTGTGTTCTTCGCGACGAAGCCTGGCTGCGCGGCTCGAAGCACCGCTGCAGGCCCGGCGCCGCTATCGATCGCGGATATTACACCACGGCCCGTCTTAAAAGGGACTTAAAGGAATAGGGCCCGCACAGCGCTCGCGGGCGCGCGTGTAAGCGGGCGTTAAGCCGACTGTGACTCGTGCGTAGGGTGGCGCGGATGCGGCCCGTGTCAGGCGTATTTGCCGCCTTCGGGTGCGGCGTCGTCGCTGCGCGCTTCGTCGCGCGGATCGCTTGCGTCGCGCCGCGAGCGTGCGAAGGGCGCCGAGCTCAGCGGCTGCAGCGGTTCGACGTCCAGCGATTGCGCAGCGGCCGAATCGAGCGCGGCGCTTTCCGCTGCGGCGGCCGCTTCGGCGCTCATTCGGGCAACAGCCTGGGCGATTTCGCGCGCGGCATGGCTCACGTCCGCCTCGTCGGTGTGCGCGGCGGGCAAGGGGGCGTTTGGCGCTTGAGGCGTTGCCGCGTGGGTGGTGTCGTCGTCGTGAGTGGCCGCAGCCGCTTCGCTATCCTTTTGCGCGTCAGAATTCGCTTCGGCCGCACCGATAGCCGCCGCCGGCGGCCGGATCGCGCCCGCACGACCCACACGCAGCGGCTTCGCCGCCTTTTGCAGCACCTGGGCGAGGGCGTCGGGCTGACGCGGCGCGTTCAGCCGGTCGACGATGCTCGCGGCCTTCACCTGGTCGCTCGTAGCGCTGAACGCGATCACGGCGCGGCGCATGAGTTCGCTGATGCTGATGCCAAGTTCGTCGGCTGTGGCTGAGATCGCGCGCTTTTGCGCGGGCGTAACGAAGACGACGATGCGTTCGCTGGGCTTGTTCATGATCGACGGGCCGTTGGGTCGGCTTCGTATGACGTCGGTTTGCCTGCCTGCGCAACAGCTTTTTGTAAGAATGGATGCGTGCTCGCCTGGGCGCGGACAGGGGCGTGTAGCAGATCTTTCATCATAAGACGAGTGCGCCGATGCGCAATTGGAAGGTGCGCGACCAGGAACAACCCTGCCTGCAAGAATCTGCCATCAACAGGCAGTCGGCGTCTAATTTGTCGCGCGCCGGACGGGATGGTTATGAAACTTTTCGCGCATAAAGTCACGATATGCGCAAGTGAGCGCCTGGATTGCCAAAAAATCGGGCGGGAAGTGTTTTCCAAGAAACTCTTACAAAAAAAGCGCGACCCGGCGTCCGTGATTTCTTTAGAATGCGCTGTTACATTTCGCGAATGGCGCCTGAACGGGCGTGTATTCGCATGTGGCGTGCCGTAGTGCGCGCCGCGCGGCCGGACGGGGGCGTTGCCGGTCGCGCCGCGTCGCCGGGATTGAGCCGGCGACGTCGTATGCCGCATTGGCGCCATGACGCCGTGGTCGAGATCCATGCGCGCGAGTTGCGCGCAGCCGGCGCGCGCGAGACGCGCCCATCATTCCAGTCATGCCTATCATCAAACGACCGCCTTCACCGCAGTACCCGAACGAAGATCGGGAACCCTCCTTCAACAACGGGCGCCAGCCGCCTCGCCGGCCTGAATCGGGCGGCGGGTCCGGCGGCAACGGGCCGCGCGATGGGAGCCCGAAGCGGCGCTCCATCGGCACCACGCTCGCGCTCTGGTTCGTCGGCCTGATCGGCACGCTCTGCGTGGTCGGTGCGCTGCTCGTGGGCTACGCACTCGTCGTGATGGAGCCGCAACTGCCATCGCTCGACGCGCTCACCAACTATCAGCCCAAGGTGCCGCTGCGCATCTATACCGCCGATCACGTGCTGATCGGCGAGTTCGGCGAAGAGCGTCGTCAGCTCGTGCGCTTCCAGGATATTCCTGACATCCAGAAGAAGGCCGTGCTCGCCATCGAGGACTATCGGTTCTACGAGCACGGCGGCGTGGACTTCGTCGGCATCCTGCGCGCGGGCGTGGCCGACCTGATGCACGGCGGCGCCTCGCAGGGTGCGAGCACGATCACGATGCAGGTCGCGCGTAACTTCTTCCTTTCGAGCGAGAAGACCTACACGCGTAAGGTCTACGAGATGCTGCTCGCCTACAAGATCGAGCGCGCACTGACGAAGGACCAGATCCTCGAGCTGTACATGAACCAGATTTATCTGGGCCAGCGCGCCTACGGTTTTTCGGCGGCGGCGCGCGTGTACTTCGGCAAGGACCTGAAGGACATCACGGTGGCCCAGGCGGCGATGCTCGCGGGCCTGCCGAAGGCGCCTTCGGCGTATAACCCGATCGTCAATCCGCACCGCGCGAAGATTCGCCAGGAATACATCCTCAAGCGCATGCTCGACCTTGGCTACATCACGCAAGCGCAGTACGACGAAGCGATCAAGGAGCCGCTGCAGACGAAGACGGCCGGCACCGAATACAACGTGCACGCCGAATACGTCGCGGAAATGGTGCGGCAGATGATGTACGCACAGTACAAGGACGAGACGTATACGCGCGGCCTCACGGTGACGACGACGATCGATTCGGCCGACCAGGACGCCGCGTACGCGGCCGTGCGCAAGGGCGTGATGGACTATGAGCGCCGCCACGGCTATCGCGGACCGGAAGGCTTCGTGCAACTGCCCGCCGACGGCGACGACCGCGAGCAGGCGATCGAAGACGCGCTCACCGATCACCCGGACAACGGCGACCTCGTCTCGGCGGTCGTGACCGACGCGGGCCCGAAGTCGGTGACGGCGCAACAGCTCGACGGCACCTCGGTGACGGTGACGGGCGAGGGCCTGCGCTTCGTTGCGGCCGCGCTCTCGCCGCGCGCCTCGCAGGCGCTGCGCATTCGCCCGGGCTCGATCGTGCGCCTGATGGAGGATGCGAAGGGCAACTGGCAGATCACGCAGCTGCCGCAGGTCGAAGGCGCGCTCGTCTCGCTCACGCCGCAGGACGGCGCGATCCGCGCGTTGATCGGCGGCTTCGACTTCAACAAGAACAAGTTCAATCACATCACGCAGGCGTGGCGTCAGCCGGGCTCGAGCTTCAAGCCGTTCATCTACTCGGCTTCGCTGGAAAAGGGTCTTGGGCCGGCGACGATCATCAACGACGCGCCGCTGTACTTCCCGCCCAGCTCGCCGGGCGGCGACGCGTGGGAGCCGAAGGACGACGACCAGCCCGAAGGGCCGATGTCGATGCGCCTCGCGCTGCAGAAGTCGAAGAACCTCGTGTCGATCCGCATCCTCTCGTACATCGGCACGAAGTACGCGCAGGACTACGTGACGCAGCGCTTCGGCTTCGACGCGGACAAGACCCCGCCGTACCTGCCGATGGCGCTCGGCGCGGGCCTCGTCACGCCGCTGCAGTCGGCGGGCGCGTATAGCGTGTTCGCGAACGGCGGCTATCGCATCAATCCGTACCTGATCGCCGAAGTGGACGACGCGCACGGTCAGCCGATCCTGCGCGCGCAGCCGCTGGTGGCGGGCCAGAATGCGCCGCAAACGCTTTCGCCGCGCAACGCGTTCGTGATGAACAGCCTGCTGCACTCGGTGGCGACGGCGGGCACGGGCGCCGGCACCAACGTGCTCCATCGCAACGACCTGCAGGGCAAGACGGGTACGACCAACGACGCCAAGGACGGCTGGTTCGCGGGCTATCAGCGCACGCTGGTCGCCGTGGCGTGGATGGGTTACGACCAGCCGAAGAGTCTCGGCAGCCGCGAATTCGGTGCACAGCTCGCGCTGCCGATCTGGGTGGAGTACATGCAGCGTGCGCTGCGCGGCGTGCCGCAGGAAGAGCCGGTGATGCCCGAGGGCCTGACGACGATCAACGACGAACTGTACTTCTCGGACATGACGCCGGGTAACGGCTTCGTGGCGAGCATCGGTCTGGACTCGGCGAACCCGGCGGGTGCTGCGAGCGACGCAAGCGGCGCGACCGGCAGCATGGGTCCTGGCGGCATGACGCCGCCGAGCGTGACCACGACGGAGAAGAAGCAGATCATGGACCTGTTCGAATCGAACAAGCCTTGATTCTGGCTTGGTGAGTTCTGCAGGATAAACACGGCGCGTCGGCAACGGCGCGCCGTGTTTTGTTTGGTGAGCAGAATTTCCTTGTGGGCCAAGGAGTTGGTTGAGCTTTCCAGGGCTTTTCCACAGGGCTGTCAACGGAATCTGTGGGTAACTCCCGCGCTGAGTTTTCCACAGTTTTTGTTGAAGCCCCTGTTCATAACCCTGGGATATCGAAGCTAACTGGCTGACGCCAAAGGCTTTGTTCACAGACAAGCCGTATGAGGCATCGCGCCTCAAAACACATCGTCAGAACGCAGTCCGAAGGTTTGGCTGTGCGAACCGCGTGAATACGTGACGGCCTGAATGGGCAGGAATACGAACAGCTCCACGGTAGTGAAACGAACAGAACAGGACTACGCAGTGTCCCGGCTCTGTGGCGCGCAGAGCGCCGCTTCGATCGCGTCTTCCAGCCGGTCGTTACCCCAGAACATCTCCTCGCCGACGAAAAACGTCGGTGCGCCGAAGATGCCGAGATCGCGAGCCGCCTGCGTGCGCTCGCGCAACCGCAGCCGGTTCGCTTCGCTGCCGGCTTCTTCGATGAGCCGCTGTGCCGGCAAACCCAGCGCGGTGAGCATCTGTGTGACGGCTTCGGGCGAATCGACTTCGCGGTCGTCGCCGTAATTGCGCGTCATGACGGCGCGGCACCAGTCGGGTAGCCACGGTTCGTCGGTGGCGAGCACGGCGATGCGCGTCGCGAGCACAGTGCGACGGGGAAATTCGGTGGGTTGTTGCCACGGCAGCGCGTATTTGCGGCACTGTCGACGCATGTCCTGCCACACATAGGCGCCTTTTTCCTTCTGCACGACAAAGGGCGGACCCTCCCAGCCGATTGCGTCGAGAATGGGGCCGAGAAGGAAGGGCCGCCAATGAACATCCACGCCATTTCGCGCCGCGAGCGCGGCGATGCGCATCACGCTGAGATAGCTGTAGTTGCTTGAGAGGTCGAACCAGAAGTCGAGCGATGGGCGGGGCATGCTGTCGTCTCCATGAAGCGGTTGCGCCGGCGTGCGCGGCGCTTGCGATCATGGTACGCCGAGACGCCCGGACAATCGCGAGTGTTACTTGCCTTGCGCGGCGGCTCCAGCGTCCGATGCGGACGCGGCAGCGGCCGTGTCCGTCCCGCGTCCGCTGCCGAGCGTCGCCGGGTTGACCGGCGGATTGCCCATCGCCTGGAAGAGGGCGGCCGTATCGGAAAGCCGCGTGCCGCGATAGCGGATTTCGTCGAGCCGTGCGTTGCGCCATTGCTGCTCGCTTTGGCGCACTGCGTACCACGGCACCGCGCCGAGCTTGTAGCGCGCGTTGGTGTCCTCGTAGACGCCCTGGGCCGTGCGTGCCGACGTACTGGCCGCGTCGAGCGCCTGGGCGTCGTGATCGAGCGCGGCGAGACGATCGGCGACATCCTGGAACGCCGTGAGTACCGTTTGCTTATAGGTGTCGTTGGCTGCCTCGTAGGACTGCAATGCCGCGCGCCGCTGGGCGACGAGTGCGCCGCCGTGGAAGATCGGCTGCGAAAGCGAAGCGCCGATCGCCCACAGCGCGCCCGCGCCGGAAGTCACCACCGGCCAGCTGAAGCCGCCCTGGCCGAGCGCCGCCGAAAGCGTGATGCTCGGGTACATCTGCGCGGTGGCGGCGCCGACGCCCGCTGCGGCCGCCTTGAGCGTGGCTTCGGCGGCTTCGATGTCGGGACGGGTTCTCAGGAGTTCTGAAGGGATGACTACCGGCACCTGCGCGGGCAAGGTCAGGCTGGCGAGATCGAGGTCGGGCGGCGCCTGGTCCGGTGTGCGGCCGATCAGCACGGCGAGCGCATGGCGCTGTGCGACCCATTGCTGACGCAGCCCCGGCAGACTCGCCGCGAGCGACGCCGCGCTCTGCTGCGCGCTGAGCAAATCGGTGTGCGAGGCCGAGCCGAGCGCGTAGCGCTTTTGCACGTCGTCGGCCTGCGCATTGGCGAGCGCGATCAGTTGTTCGGTCGTGTCGATCTGCGCATGCAGCGTTGCCGCGCCGAGCGCACTTGCCACGATGTTCGCCGCGAGCGCGCGCTGCGCGGCTTCGAACTGGAACGCCTGCACGTTCACGCGCGAGGCGAGCGCGGCGTTGTTCAGGCGGGTCGCGCCGAACACGTCGAAGGTGTAGCGAACGTCGATCAAGCCCGCAAAAATCCCGTATTGCAGCTGGTCGATGCCGAACTGCGGGATCGCGGGTTGCTGCTGGCGTTGCGCGATGCCGATGGCGTCGACGGTTGGCAGGAGCGAACTGCCGATCTGGCCGCGCAACTGCTCGCGCGCGGCTTGCAGGTTGTGGTCGGCGGCGGCGAGGTTCGGGCTGTTGGCGAGTCCCTCGTTCACGAGCGCATCGAGCGTGTCGGAGCCATAGAGCGTCCACCATTGCGGCACCGGTTCCGCGCCCGTCACGAACTGCTGCGCAACGCCCTGGGCGGCGACCGTCTGTGCCGGTTGCGCCTGCGCACCATAGTGCTCGGGCTGCGGCATGGCGGGCGGCTCACCGGTCGGGCCCATCGCGCAGCCGGCCAGCGCGAGCGCTACGCATGCGGCGAGCAAGCCCGGCGCGAGTGGAAAACGTGTTGCGTGCAAACGCGCCGTCTCGCGCGCGCCCGACGCCAATGTCGAAGAATCCATCTTCATGATGCCTGTTCCGGCGTCTTGCCGGTCTCGTCAGTCTCGCTGCTGCGCACGCGGAACGCGGCCGCGTAAGCCGCGGGCAGGAAAAACAGCGTGAGCACGGTCGCAATCGTGATGCCGCCCATCAGCGCCGTCGCCATCGGTCCGAAGAAGTTCGACCGCAAGAGCGGAATGAGCGCGAGCACGGCGGCCGCGGCGGTCAGCATGATCGGCCGGAAGCGGCGTACCGTTGCACCCACCACGGCGTCGAAGCGCTTGTGTCCGCCGCGAATGTCCGTTTCGATCTGATCCACGAGAATCACCGAGTTGCGCATGATGATCCCGAACATGGCGATCACGCCGAGCATGGCCACGAAGCCGAACGGCTGCCCGAACGCGAGCAGGGCGATCACCACGCCGATCAGACCGAGCGGCGCGGTCAGCACGACCATCAGCACGCGCGTGATGCTCTGCAGCTGGATCATGAGCAGCGTGAGCACGGCGATGGCGAGCACCGGCAACTGCGCGAAGATGGACGCTTGGCCCTTCGCGCTTTCCTCCACGGAGCCGCCCACCTCGATGTGGTAGCCGGGCGGCAGCGCGCGCTTGATCGACTCCAGTTTGCCGTCGAGCGCATGCGTGACGTCGATGCCCTGCGCGCCCGCTCGCACGTCCGATTGCACGGTGATCGTGGGCTGCCGGTCGCGCGACCAGATTACGCCGTACTCCAGATCGTTGGCGAGATGCCCGAGCGCGCCGAGCGGCACCGGTCCGTTGGGCGTGGGCATGGCGAGCGTGAGCAGGCGCGCGGGATCGACGCGCTCGGCCGCGGGCGAGCGCAGATCGACGCTGATGAGCTTGTCGCGCTCGCGAAACTGCGTGACGGTATAGCCCGAGTACGTCATCTGCAGGAAGTTGGCGATGTCCTGCGACGAGACATTGAGCGCGCGCGCCTTTTGCTGGTCGATCTGGAAGTGCAGTGAGCGTCCTGCCGGCTCGTCCCAGTCGAAACTGACGTTGTCGGTGCGCGGATCGGCGCGCATCGTCGCCGCCACCTTGTTCGCGATGTCGCGCACGGTCGGGATGTCGTCGCCGCTCACGCGGAACTGCACGGGGTAGCCGACCGGCGGCCCGTTCTCGAGCCGTGAGAGACGCGTGCGGATGGCCGGGAACTTGTCGCGCAGCATCGGTTCGAGCCAGCTTGCGAGCTTCTCGCGGTCTTCGACCGACTTCGTCGTGATCACGAACTGCGCGAAGTTGGGCTGCTGCAACTGCTGATCGAGCGGCAGATAGAAGCGCGGCGCGCCGGTGCCGACGAAATCGATGAAATGGTCGATCTCGGGGCGGCTCTTGATCGCCGCTTCGAGGCGCTTCGTCTGGCGCAGTGTTGCATCGATCGACGCGCTTTCGGGCAGGCGCACGTCCACGAGCAGTTCGGGCCGGTCGGAACTCGGGAAGAACTG
Source organism: Paraburkholderia guartelaensis (assembly GCF_004353905.1). Classification (GTDB taxonomy): domain Bacteria; phylum Pseudomonadota; class Gammaproteobacteria; order Burkholderiales; family Burkholderiaceae; genus Paraburkholderia; species Paraburkholderia guartelaensis. The sequence continues at coordinate 54,246 of NZ_SMOD01000029.1, forward strand.
CTGCGGCACGAGCTTGAAGCACGCAAGTGCGGCCACGAAAAGCACGATTGTCAGTACGAGGACGATGGGATGGCGCTCGATGCACCAGCCGATCCAGCCGCGCAGGCGCCGATAGAAACGCGTGTCGTAGATGTCGTGCTCGTGATCCTCGCCATGGGCGGCGTTCGCCGCATTCGGATCGGGCTTGCGCTCCGGCAGCAACCGGTAGCCCAGCAGCGGAATCAGCACGACGGCCGCGAACCACGAGGCGATCAGCGCGATCGCGGACACCTGGAAGATCGAGCGCGTGTACTCGCCGGTGCTCGACCGCGCGAGCACGATGGGCAGGAAGCCCGAAACGGTCACGAGCGTGCCGGTGAGCATCGGGAACGCGGTGCTGGTGTAGGCGAATGCGGCGGCGCGCGTGCGGTTCCAGCCCTGCGCGAGCTTCACCGCCATCATCTCGACGGAAATGATGGCGTCGTCCACGAGCAGGCCGAGCGCAAGCACGAGCGTGCCGAGCGAAACCTTGTGCAGACCGATGCCGAAGAGGTACATCGCGAGCGAGGTGACGGCGAGCACGATCGGAATGGTGATGACCACCACCATGCCCGTGCGCACGCCGAGCGAGACGAGGCTCACGAGCAGCACGATGCCCACGGCCTCGGCCACGGCCTCGACGAAGTCGTCCACCGAGCGCGAGACCGCATCGGGCATGCTCGACACCTCGACGAGCTTCAGGCCCGCGGGAAGCTGCGCGCGCAACTGCTCGACGCGCGCATCGAGCGCCTTGCCGAGGCGGATCACGTCGCCGCCCGGCTGCATCGTGAGGCCGATGCCGAGCACTGCCTGGTCCTGGAAGCGCATCTGCGTGGCGAGCGGCTCGTCATAGCCGCGCCGGATCGTCGCGATGTCGCCCAGGCGGAATGTGCGGTCGTTTACGCGGATCAACGTATCGGCGATGGCGTTGAGGTCCTCGTACTGGCCGCTCGGGCGCACGAACACGCGGTCGTCGGCGGTCGTGAGCGTGCCCGCGGCGGAGACGCTGTTCTGCGCGCCGATCACCTGGCCGAGCTGCGTGGGCGAGATGCCGAGGCGCGTGAGCTGCGTGTTCGGAATCTCGATGTAGATGCGCTGCTGCGGATCGCCGAAATAATCGACCTTGCCAACGTCGGGCACGCGCAGCAGTTGCTCGCGCAGCTTGTCCGCGTAGTCGTGCAGTTGCGCGGGCGAAAAGCCGTCGCCCTCCAGCGCGTAGATGTTGGTGTAGACGTCGCCGAACTCGTCGTTGAAGAACGGCCCTTGCACGCCCTGAGGCAGCGTGTACGCGATGTCGCCAACCTTCTTGCGCACCTGGTACCAGGTCTCGCGCACTTCGCTTACGGGCGCGGAGTCCTTCATCGTGAAGAACACCAGCGATTCGCCGGGCCGCGAATAGCTGCGCAGAAAGTCGATATAAGGCGTTTCCTGAAGCTTGCGGCCGATGCGGGTCGTCACCTGGTCCTCGACCTGGCGAGCGCTCGCGCCGGGCCAGAAGGTCTGGATGACCATCACGCGGAACGTGAAGGGCGGATCTTCCGATTGCGCGAGACGCGTATACGCGAGCGCGCCGAAGATCGTTGCCAGCGCGACGAGAAAGGTGACGAGCGCCCGATGCCGCAGCGCCCACGCCGACAGGTTGAAGCGGCCCTCTTCGTGATCTGCGCCGGGACCCGAGTCCGTCGTCTGGCTCATGACGCGAAGTCCTCGGGATGCAGCGGCGCCACCGGCCGTACCTGCTCGCCCGCGTGGACCGTGTGGACGCCTTGCAGCACGATGCGCTCGCCGTCCTGCAATCCACCCGCCACGGTGATCGTGCGCGCGTCGTAGCGCGTGACGCTCACGCGCCGCAGCTGCAGCACGTTGTCGGGCGTGTGGATGACCCAGATGGCGGGCGCTTGGCCGTCGTGGAAGAGCGCGGTGGCCGGCACCGTAAACACGGCCGGCGCATTGGCCTCGCTCGGGGCCGCGAACGCCACGTTGGCGGTCATGCCGAGACGCACATCGGCATCGGGATGCTCGAGCGTTAGCTTCGCGCGCCACGTGCGGCTTTGTGGGTCCGCCGCGGCGGCGAGTTCGCGCAGGCGCGCCGTGTAGTGACGGCCGGGCAGGGCGCCGAGCGTCACCTGCGCGACGTCGCCGGTGTGCAGCGCCGCCACGGCGCGCTCGGGCAGGTCACACACCACATCGACGTCGCCGCTCCACGCGAGCTGGTAGACGGCCTGGCCGGCCTGCACGTTCTGGCCGGTATCCGCGTTTTCGGCGGTGATGACGCCGGCGTGATCCGCGACGATCTGCGTGTAGCGCAACTGGTTCTTTGAGAGCGCAAGCTGCTGCTGCGCCTGATCGCGCTGGGCCGCGGCCGATGCGTAGGCATCCTGCGTTTGTTCGAGCTGCGCGCGGGCGATGAGATTGGCCGCAGACTGGGCCGTGTCGCGATCGAGCTGCTGCTTCGCGAAAACGAGGCGATGCTGCGCGGCGTCGAATTGGGCCTGCGCGCTTGCTGCGTTCTTTTCGAAGTCCGCCGGATCGAGCCGTGCGAGGGTCTGGCCGGGCTTGACGCTGTCGCCCAGGCGCACGCTGCGCTCGATGATCTTGCCGTTCACGCGAAACGACAGCGGCGTGGCGTTGCGCGCCTCGATATCGCCGGGGTAGACGGGGCTCACGCCGCCGCCGTCGGGATGCACGGTCATCGAGACGACCGGGCGCGGCTGCGGCGGCGCCTCCTTTTCCTTGCCGCAGGCAGCGAGCGCGGCAACACCGAGCACGAGAAGCACATTCGCGGTATGCCGCCGCCACGGCGCACTGAACTTACCGGTACCACTGCGCATCCTGCTCGATGCGCCACGACCGCAACGATTCACCTGGACCTCGATAGGCTGGGTGCGCACGCAGACCGCAATACCGCCAGACCGATAGCGCCGCCGTTGAGTCGCGGGCGCGGCGCGGCTCGCGCGCCGACCCGGACTTGGGATGATGAGTCGGATTCTAATACAACCTTGTATCCGAGTGCGAAACTGAATCCGAGGAATGTTTCAGTGCTAGACTCGCGTCAATCCGTGACACATAACGACGCCCCACGCCATGAAGCGCATTCGACTCACCCGCGAACAAAGCCGCGACCAGACGCGCGAGCGCCTGCTCGACGCTGCACAGGCCATGTTCATGAAAAAAGGGTTCGTAGGCGCGAGCGTCGAGGACATCGCGCACGCGGCGGGGTACACGCGCGGCGCGTTCTACTCGAATTTTTCCGGCAAGTCGGACCTGCTCGTGGAATTGCTGCGGCGCGATCACGAAGCCATGCAGACCGACCTGCGCGCCATCTTCGAGTCCGAGGTCTCGCGCGAGCAGATGGAGGCGCGCGTGCTGTCCTACTACAGCCGCATGCCGCAGGACAACAAGGTCTTCCTGCTGTGGGTGGAAGCCAAGCTGCTGGCCGCGCGCGACGCACGCTTTCGCACGCGCTTTAACGCGTTCATGAAGGAAAAGCGCGAGAGTCTTGCCGCGTATATCGAGGAATTTGCCGCGCGCCTCGGCATGCCGGTGCCCTTCGACCCGGAATTGCTCGCGGTTGGCCTGATCGGGCTGTGCGACGGCGTGCAGTTTCTCGCCACTGCCGATCCGCAGCACGTCACGCCGCCGGTCGTCGAATCGGTACTGGGGACTTTTTTCGCGCGCGTCGTGTTCGGCCGCGACGCGTGAGTCCAGCGCGCAAGCAGCCCACTGCGGGCGTGCTTCAGGAGCCGAGGCCAGGGCCGTAGTTGCTGCCGATCAGCCGCGTAACGGACGCGACGTCGTGGTAGTCCTGCTCCGGCATGCCATCGAGGATCGCCAGCACCTCGTTGCTGGCGCCAGCGTCGCGCGCGGCGTCCACGAGTTCGTCCTTGTTGGCGGGCCAATGCACTTCGCGCAGCACGTCGGCGAATTGCAGGTCGATGGGTTCGTCAGGAATGCGAGAGGCTGACATGCGTGGCGTCCTTTGCGCGGGCGGCCGGCGTTGGCGGTCCGCGTCGTCGTCTCGTTTGTTGTGCGGATTTTGTTCAGACTTTGTTCGCGCTTTGTTTGCATTGCAGCGCGCAGCGCTAGCGCCGCGCCACAAGCATACACAATCCGCCTCGCACGCCTTCGCGGCGTGCGCACGCGCTGCTCATTTGCCGCTCATGCGCCACTTTCTTTGCCGCTTGTTCGCAAACGGGAGTAACGGTTGGGCTCAGGTCTGCTCGTGCAGATCCGGGCTTAGCGTTTTGTCCAGCCGATGCGACTTGGGCAGCGTGAGGTACTCCCAGTGTTGCGGACCGTTTGCGGTTACAGGCACGTTGGGGGCGGGGGGCGCCACGGGGGCGTCGTAGGCGTGGGACTGTCCACTCGCGAGCGGGATGTGCGCGCTGGTCTGGGTGACCGGTGAGTCCTGCGCGGTGCGTACCGGAGCGGCGAAGCAAGACGCCGACAACAGCACGGTGGTCATCAGTGTCGAGGTTTTCATCGCTCGACCTCCTTTCTCATGCGGCCCATAGGTCGCAGCAAGCGCCGTACCGCATCCGCCAGCGTGGGTGGCAGTGCAGGCAGCCGCGCCAGCCGGGGCGGCCCGGCGCGCCGCTACGCGAAGGCGCAACGAGCCGCCTGGACGGCTCATGTGCGCGAGGCGCATACGGAAATACCATGATGGCAGGAAATGAGCCGACACGTCTCGAACGCGCGTGCTTTTTTACCGGCGCCGCCGTTACGCGGGATTAAAGCGAGGGCCCGCGCAGCGCCTCGAAACGCGTCCAGGGCCACGACGGGCGGTCGCGCATATAGCCGTTGAGCCAGTTCCATTGCGGATGGCGCTGCATGAATGCCTGGGCGTCGAACGGGCGGCCGCACGGATGGCCCCAGCGCGCCCAGAACGACAGATCGCGCGCCATTTCGCTGTCGACCACCTTGCCGTCGTTCGCGCCCCATGGGTTGAACGGCCCGTGGTCTGCGCCGCCGAAGCGCGCGTCGTCGAGTTCGAGATGGCCGCAGATCGTGCGCGAGCACGGGTTGTCGCTGCGCTCGAGGTAGACGTCGTGGTGGTCCGCGATCATCGCTTTCGCGAGTTCGGCGTCGATCGCGCCGCGATGCTCCTGCGCGAGTTGCATGAAGCGCAGGCGGCGCGCGCCATTGCGGCGCACGTCGGTGTAGTCGTCGGCTTCGCCGGTGCATTCCTGGTTGCGGATCTTGAGGTCCGTCGCCGCGTTGAAACCGCTGTAGAAGCCGTCTTTCGTGCTTTCGAAGCCTGCATGCTGCAGGCCCAGTTCATAGCGCGCGATCTCGCCCGTTTTGGTGTCGCCGAGCAGCCAGCTGTTCACGTAGCCCGCGTTGTTCGCCTGCGCGAACATCTCGCACCACTGCGCGATGCTCGACGCATACTGCGTCGCCCGGCGCGAGCGATAGAACTCGGGGGCGCCGTTCGCGCGGTAGCCGACGAAGTTCGAGATGGTCGTCTCCGTCACCATCAGGCCCGCGCCGTTGATCCAGAAGTCGGTGAGGCTCGAGATGCAGCCGGGCAGGCCCTGCATGAGGATGCGGTGCCCCGAGTCGGGCACGATATCGAACACGATGTTGAAGGCGTCGCCGGCCGCGTAGCGGTCCCACGAGTTGTGCGCCATGACGATGCGGCCGTCGCGCGTCGCGCTGCCCGTGGCGATGAAGGCGCTGCAGTGGTGGCCCCGCCGCCCGCGCCACGGGCGCACGGCGCCTTGCCCCTGTGCCCCCTGCTGCGCTGCGGCATGAACCGGCCACCAGCTCTGCAGCAGGTCCATGTAGCCGTTCCAGGCGAGCACTTCGGCGAACTTCAGACCGGCGCCGTCGGCGATGCCCTGGATCTCGTCGGCGAATTCGGTGTCGAGGCGCGGCGCGAACTGCACGATCGCCGCGTTGACGAAGGTGTCGAAGTCCTCGCCTGTGTCCCATTTCGCGAGGTAGCGCGCGGTGCGAATCGCGTTGCGTATTTCGTTGGCGAGCAATTTGCCGTGCTGCTCGCCCCGGTCGTAGGGCTCGCCCTGCAAGTGCACGAATATCCAGCCCGCGTGGTCGCGGCGTACGGCTTCGAGTGAGGGTTCGCTCATCTTCGCTCCGGTCATCCCCCCGTCGATTCTCGCTGCCTTCTGCGCGCGCGTTCGTACGCAGGCGCACGGCATGGGCTGCGTAGCGCGTTTCCCTCTAGATTCTAGAAAATCCGTTGCGCTTTGCCACGCACCTCGCGCGCCGGCGAAGCCTACCGCTCCGCGTTCATGCGCTGATAGGCGTCGAGCAGCGAAGTCTTGTACACCACGCCCGCGAGCGTCGGCTCGCGCGTGCTTTCGACCACGGGCAGACGCTCGCCCTGAAACGACATGAAGTGCTGCAGGCCGACGGCGAGCGGCATGTCGGGCGTGAGCACGTCGAACGTCGGCTTCAGGTAGTCGCGGGCGTGCTTGTTCGCGGTGTCGCGCTTTTGCAGCAGGTCCGACGTGATGTCGGCCAGCGCAACCGCGCCGAGAAAGCGCCCCGTCTCGTCGGTCACGTAGAGGTACTTGACCGGATATTCGAGGAACACGCGCGTCATCTCCTGCACCGTGGCGCTCTCCAGCACGACCGTCTGCGCGGGGCGCACCAGCTCGCGCATCTGCGTCATGCGCAGGCGCATGCGTTCGGCTTCCTCGCGGTTGCGATGCAGCGTGATTTCGTACATCGACGCCTTGCCGATCGCGCGCGCGACGAAATACGCAACCACGCACGAGAGCATGAGCGGCAGCACCACCTGGTAGCTCAGCGTCATCTCGAAGATCATCAGGATCGCCATGAGCGGCGCCTGGGTCGCGCCCGCGAGGAACGCGCCCATGCCCACCATCGCGTAGGCGTACGACGCGGAGGTGCCGTCGGGCCAGAGCGCGTGCATGCCCTGGCCGAACAGGCAGCCGAGCACGGCGCCCATGAAGAGCGTCGGCGTGAACACGCCGCCCACGGCGCCCGAGCCAACCGTCGCGGCCGTCGCGATGAGCTTGAAAACGAGCACCGTGGCGAGCGCGGTCCAGGTCCACGGCGAATGGAGGATGGAGTTCACGACGCTATAGCCGTTGCCCCACACCTCGGGCGTCCACACGGAAAGGATGCCGACCACGAGACCGCCGAGCGCGAGCCGCACGGGCAGCGGCGCGTTGATGCGGCCAAAGCCTTTTTTCGCGGTGGCCATCATCATGAGGAACTGCGGCGCGAGCGCGCCGCACAGCAGGCCGAGCGCCACGAAGAGCAGCACCTCGACACCCGTCACCGGCGGGAACACGGGCATCTCGTACGGCGGCTTGTAGCCCGCGAACTCGCGCATGGTGATGTTGGCGACCACGGAGGAAACGACGATCGGCCCGAAGCTTTCCATGACGATGGAGCCGAGCACGATTTCGGTCACGAAGAAGGCGCCGGCGATGGGCGCGTTGTACGCCGAGGTGATACCGGCCGCCGCGCCGCACGCGACGAGCAGGCGCAGCCGCGACGGATCGAAGTGGACCCAGCGGCCGATCAGCGAGGCGGCGAGGGCGGCGAGCTGCACCATCGGGCCTTCACGGCCGATCGAGCCGCCGCTCGCGATCGTGAAGAGCGACGAGAGGCTGCGCCAGATGCTCGTGCCCACCGGCATGACGCCGTCGCCGATCGCCACCGCCTCGATGTAGTCGGCGTGCATCGCCTTGCCGTTGCTGCTGGGCGCCTTGCGCCGCGCGAGCAGCAGCAGGCATCCCGCGATGAAGCCGCCTACGGCCGGCATCCAGATACGCCGGTGCCACGGCAGGTGGCGCGCCATCTCGACGAGGCTGCCTTCGCTGCCCGTGAAGAGCATTTGCACATGCGCGATGCCCTCGCGAAAGATCACGGTCGCAAACGCACCCGCCACGCCGACGATGACCGACCAGATCAGCATCGTATGGGCGTCGGACAGGCGAAAGAGATCGCGGGCGCGGGTGCGCAGTTTCAGCAGGAATGACAGCACGGCGGGCAGGTCAGGTTACGGGTGAAAGAAAACCGCACGTGCGCGGGGCGCGACGTGCGGCGGGAAGCATAACGGGTGCGCTGCGGCAATTGCGTGCCGCATGCACGAAACCAGGCGACTGCGGATACCTTCCACGGCCCGCGCGCGCTCAGCGCATGGCCCGGTCGAGTTCGGGGTAGTGCCGGAAGATGCCCGTTTCGTTGAACGGCAGCCGCCGCTCCGAGTCGAGATAAGCGGCGATATGCGGGCGCTTCGCCACCGCGTCGCGCAGCGCGACGACATGCGGATAGTGGTCCGCGAAATGCTTCGTCGCCTTTGGAAACGCGTAGCGCAGGCCCTCGACGATCTGAAACATCGACAGATCGACATAAGTGAGCAAGTTGCCCACCATGTGGCGCGGGCCGTCCGGATTCTGCGCGAGCACGCGTTCGAAATAGCTCATGAATTTCGGAATGCGATGCGCGATGAAATCCGCCGAGCGCGCCTTCGCCGCATCCTTCTGGTCCTCGTAGTAGAGGCCGCTTGCGATCGGATGATGGGTGTCGTGCGCCTCGGTCACGAGGTCCGCGATCGTGAGCTGCAGCCCGTTCGCCACGACGCGCAAGCCCTCGTCGCGCGGCGCGAGCTTGAGCTTCGGGCCGAGATAGAAAAGGATATTGGCGGTCTGCGGCACGATCAGGTCGCCGTCCTTGAGAAAGGGCGGGGCGTAGGGCGGATACGGCTCGGCGCTCTCCAGTTCGCCCATCATCGCGCCGATGCCGAGGCCGTCCTTCTTCTCGCCGCGCGCCACGTCCACGTAGGGCGCCTGCGCCTCTTCCAGCGCGAGCCGCACGAATTCGCCCCGGCCCTGCAGACCGTCCCAGTAATAGAGCTCGTATGCCATCGGTCGTCCCCTTGCGTTCATGGCCGTGCTCGCCACGGCCTGCGCGGCCGCCGCCCACGCAACGGGCGGCAACGCACAGTATCGCTCGCAACGGTCGCGCCTGGTTCGCGCGTGGCGCACGCTCGCTCGATGGCGCAAGGGCGCCGCGCGCAGAAACGCAAAAAGCCCCGCCGCATGCGGGGCCGGTGGCCGGCAGCGCCGGCGCACAGGGACTCGGGTCGGGGCGCGTGGCCCTTGGGCGCCGGATCATCCGAACAGGCGCTGCACGCCCCAGGTGATCGCGAGACCGCCGCCGACCAGCCAGAGGTAGATGATGAAGCCGGCGGTCAGCGCCCGCGGGCCGGCCTGGCGAATCTGCGAGACGCGCGTCTCGATGCCGAGCGCCGTCATCGCCATCGTGAGCGCGAAGGTGTCGAGCGTGTTGACCGCGTGGGTGGCCGTTTCGGGCAGCACGTGGAGCGAATTGACGATCACGAGCGCGAGGAAGCCGAGCGCGAACCAGGGCACCGCGAGCTTACGCGCGCCGCCGTGGCTGGCGTGGCCGTCTGCCGCTGCCTTGCTGCGCGCCGAGCGATTGAGCCACACGCCGAGCACGAGCAGCACCGGCACGAGCAGCATCACGCGCGTCATCTTGACGATGGTGGCGATGTGCGTGGCCTCCGGGCTCACATTGCTCGCCGCGCCCACCACCTGCGCGACCTCGTGGATCGTGCCGCCGAAGAAGAGCCCCGCGCCGAGCGTATCCAGATGCAGCCAGCCCGCGCGGAACAGCACCGGGTAGAGGAACATCGAAAGGGTGCCGAACAGCACGACGCTGCCGACAGCCATGGCGCTCTTGTGCGGCTTCGATTGCAGCGTGGATTCGAAGGCGAGCACGGCCGCTGCGCCGCAGATCGCGCTGCCGGCCGCCGTGAGGATGGCGGTGTCGCGATCGAGCTTGAGGAGCTTCATGCCAACCCAGGTGCCGATCAGGAGCGTGCTCACGACGATCACGACGGATTCGACGAGCCCCGGCACGCCGACCTGGGCGATTTCCTGCAGGCTCACGCGCAGCCCGAAGAACGCCACGGCGATGCGCAGCAGCTTGCGCGCGGAGAAGTTCACACCGGCGGCCCAGCTTTCGGGCATGCCGTCGCGCAGCGCATTGCCATAGACCGCACCCGCGACGATGCCGACGATCAGCGGGCTCATGCCGAGCCCGGCGATGGCGGGCAGCGAAGCGACGCTGGTGACGGCCGCCGCGAAGAGCGCGACGAACAGCACGCCGTTGAGCTGCCCGCGGGTGGACGGCGATGATGCGTGCGCAAGACTGGGTGTAGACATGACGGCCTCTCTACCGGGCGAGCCGGTCGAAAAATGGGGTAGCGAACAGGTCGCTATCGAATGGCCTAATCCTAATTTAGATATATCGATATGAAAAATCGTGATTTGTGAAGTAATATATAGGACAACACGATGGTTTTCCACGATGACCCCGGAACAACTGATAACTTTCGCTGCCGTCGCCGAGCATCTCAATATCAGTCGAGCTGCGCTGGCATTGCATTTGTCGCAGCCGGCCGTTTCGGGCCAGTTGCGGCTGCTGCAGGAGGAAATCGGCGAGCCGCTCTATCAGCGCGATGGCCGGGGAGTGCGCCTCACGCCCACAGGCGAACAACTTGCGGGCTACGCGGCGCGCCTGCGCGACACCTGGCGCGACGCGCTCGCCTACCGCGACGCGTTGCGCGGCCTCGAGCGCGGCACGCTGCGCATCGGCGCGACCACCACGCCCGCGAGCTACCGGCTGCCGTATCTGGTGGCGCAGTTCCACGGCCGCTATCCGCAGGTCAAGCTCGAAACGTCGAGCGGAAATTCGACGGACGTCGTGGGCATGCTCGGCGCGGTCGATATCGCACTGATCGAAGGCCCGGTGGGCGAGCAGTTGCCGCCGGATACCGCCGTGCATGCCTGGCACGAGGACGAAATCGTCGCGATCGTGCCGCGCTCGCACGCGCTGGCGTCGCAGCTCGACGCGCAAGGCGATGCGGCTGGAGCAATGCCGGCCATCACCGTGGAAGCGCTCGCCCAGTGGCCGCTCGTCCTGCGCGAGGATGGCTCGGGCGTGCGCCAGGTGGTCGAGCGCGCGTTCGCACGCGCGGGGGTGCCCATGCGCGTGGCGCTGGAGATCGCGGGCGTGGAGGGTGTGAAGGAGGCGGTGCGCGCGGGCATGGGCATCGGCTTCGTCTCGGCCATGTCGATGCGTCACGAGAATGGTGCGTTGCGGCAGATCAGCCTTGGCCCCAAGCCGCTCGCGCGGCGCTTCTCGATCCTGGTGCCGCACGCGGGCGCGGCGTCGCGCGTCGCGCAGCGCTTCCTGGAACTGTGTCTCGCCGACGTTCCAGGCGCCTGATTCATCTGACCCAGGGCAATCCAGAATGGCGGCGTGAGCGGCTAGCGCGCACTATCCGCCGTAACCAACCGGCGCGCAGGCGCTTTTTTTTGGACTGGATTTGGAACCGGTTCCAAGAAACGCAAAGTACGCGCGGGTGGCAGTCAACAGGAAGAAGGCAATGGCGGAAGTAGCAATCGTGGCGAGCGCGTTCGGCGCGCAGGCAATCTGGCGTGACGGTCACGCGGCGTGGAGCCGGCCGGCGCGGCGCGCGGGCGCTCACGCGTTCGAAGTGCGGCGCGAGCTGATGCACGATGCCGACGCGCAGCCCGAAGCGCTGCGCGCGCTCGGAACAGCGCTCGCGAACGAGGGTTTGTGGCGCGTCTGGTCCACGCCGGACGCGTTGTATGGCGAGGATGGCGCGCTCGACGAGGCGGCGCTTGGCGCCGCGGTCGCCGCGGGTCGTGCGCTCGGGGCGCGTTTCGTGAAGCTGCAACTCGGCGGTTTTGCGGGTGACGCCAGCGCGGCGCGCCTCGCGAGCCTGCTCGACGAACTGGGCGCGCGCACGGGCGACACCGCTGAAGCGAGCCACGGCCCGCGCGTCGTCGTCGAGAACGGCCAGCTCGAGCAGGGCGGCAAGCTCGACCAGTTCATCGGCCTTTTCAACGCGTTGCGCGATGGTGGCGCACCGGGCGTGATCGGCATGACATTCGACATCGGCAACTGGCAATGGCCGGGCGAGCCGCCGCTGCTCGCTGCCGCCGCGCTCGCGCCGTACGTCGAATACATCCATTGCAAGGCCGTGGTAGGCGAGGGCGCACGCCGCTTTGCCGCCGCGCCGGATGACGACGACACGCTGTGCCGCGCCGCACTCGCGCTGCTGCCGACGCACGTGCCGCGCGGCATCGAATTTCCGTTCGATCCGGCGCGCGTGCAAGACGACGCCGCGCATTACGTCGAATGGCTCGCGGCCGCCTGAGCACCGCGCGAAGTCTCGAAGCCGAGCCCCAGACTCTCCATACGATTCATCAGGAACGCATCTCATGACCGAAGCACTCGATGTCATCACCTACGGCGAAGCGATGGCGATGTTCGTCGCCACGGAGCCGGGGCCGCTCGCCCAGGTCACGCATTTCACGAAGCGCGCGGCGGGCGCGGAACTCAATGTCGCGACCGGCCTCGCGCGCCTCGGTTTCAAGGTGGGCTGGATGAGCCGCGTGGGCGCCGATTCGTTCGGCGAGTTCGTGCGCGACGTGCTCGCGCACGAAGGCATCGACGCGCGCTGCGTAAGCACCGACACGCGTTTTCCGACCGGTTTCCAGCTGAAGTCGAAGAACGACGACGGCAGCGATCCCGCTGTCGAATACTTCCGCCGCGGTTCGGCGGCGAGCAAGCTCTCGGCTTGCGACTATCAGGCCGACTATGTGCTCGGCGCGCGCCATCTGCACCTGAGCGGCGTGGCGCCCGCGATCTCCTCGTCGTCGCGCGAACTGGCGTTCAAGCTTGCTCACGAGATGCGCGCCGCGGGCCGCACGATCTCGTTCGACCCGAATCTGCGCCCGACGCTCTGGGGCTCGCAAGCCGAAATGGTTGGCACGCTCAACGAACTCGCGAGCTTCGCCGACTGGGTGCTGCCCGGCGTCGGCGAAGGCCGCGTGCTGACGGGCTCGGACGACCCGGAAGCCATCGCGCAGTTCTATCTTGCGCGCGGCGCGCGCGGCGTGATCGTCAAGCTCGGCGCAGAAGGCGCTTACTACGCCACGGCCGAAGGCGAGCAGGGCCGCGTCGCGGCGCAGCGCGTGGAGCGCGTGGTCGATACCGTCGGTGCCGGCGACGGCTTCGCGGTGGGCGTGGTGAGCGCGCTGCTCGAAGGACGCCCGCTTGCTGCGGCCGTCGCTCGTGGCAACCGCATCGGCGCGCTGGCTGTCCAGGTGATCGGCGACTCGGAAGGGTTGCCGACGCGCGCGCAGCTCGATGCGCTCGAAAGCGCGCAAGCGCAGGCAGCCGCATAGCGGAACAAGCGGCGCAACGCCTTAGCGCGGCGCGCCGAATGACATGAGACCAGAGGGCGGAACTGACAGGTACCGAGCCCCCATTGAACTGGAGACACCGATGACCTCAACCTCGCTCGCGCCACGCCGCTGGTGGGCAATCATGCCGATCGTGTTCATCACGTACAGCCTCGCCTACCTTGACCGCGCCAACTACGGCTTCGCCTCGGCGGCCGGCATCAATCGCGATCTCGGCATCAGCCCGGGGCTCTCGTCGCTGATCGGCGCGCTGTTCTTCCTCGGCTACTTCTTCTTCCAGCTGCCGGGCGCCGTGTATGCGGAGCGCCGCAGCGTGCGCACGCTCGTGTTCGCGAGCCTCGTGCTGTGGGGCGGCTGCGCCGCGCTCACGGGCGTCGTCACGAACATTCCGTCGCTCATGGCGATCCGTTTCGTGCTCGGCGTGGTCGAGGCGGCCGTGATGCCCGCCATGCTCATCTTCATCAGCAACTGGTTCACGAAGAAGGAGCGCTCGCGCGCCAACACGTTCCTGATCCTCGGCAATCCGGTCACGGTGCTGTGGATGTCGGTCGTCTCGGGCTATCTCGTGCATGCCTTCGGATGGCGTCACATGTTCATCGCGGAAGGCGTGCCGGCTGTCGTGTGGGCCGTGTGCTGGTGGTTGCTCGTGCGCGACAAGCCCTCGCAGGTCACCTGGCTCTCCGACGATGAAAAGCGCGCGCTCGACGCCGCGATGCGCGCCGAGCAGGCCGCCATCAAGCCGGTGCGCAACTACGCCGAGGCGTTCCGCACGCCTGCCGTGATGCTGCTCTCGGCGCAGTACTTCTGCTGGAGCATTGGCGTGTACGGCTTCGTGCTGTGGCTGCCCTCGATCGTGAAAAATGGCTCGGCGCTCGGCATGGTCGAAACGGGCTGGCTCTCCGCGGTGCCGTACCTCGCGGCGACTATTGCGATGCTCGCTGCCTCGTGGGCGTCGGACAAGCTCGACAATCGCCGCGCCTTCGTGTGGCCGTTCCTGCTGGTCGGCGCACTGGCCTTCGCGCTCTCCTACGCGCTCGGCTCGACGCACTTCTGGATCTCGTACGCGCTGCTCGTGGTGGCGGGCGCGGCGATGTACGCGCCGTATGGCCCGTTCTTCGCGATCGTGCCGGAACTGCTGCCGAAGAACGTGGCCGGCGGCGCGATGGCGCTCATCAACAGCATGGGCGCGCTCGGCTCGTTCGTCGGCTCCTATGTGGTCGGGTATCTGAATGGCGCGACGGGCTCGCCTGCGGCATCCTATGCGTTCATGAGCGTGGCGCTGCTCGTTTCGGTGGGCCTCACGCTCGCCGTCAAGCCGCAGCGCGCCGCGGCCCGTGCTTATGCATCGCCGGCTCACGGAAAATAACCTCTCCTTTCTAGCGCACTTATGAAGCCGAAAATCGTTGTCTACAAAGCCTTGCCCGCCGATGTCGCCGACTATCTGCGCGAGCATGCCGAACTGATCGACGTCGATGCCGACCAGCCCGGCGCACTCGCCGCCGCGCTAAAGGACGCCGACGGCGCGATCGGCGCGAGTGTGAAGATCACGCCGGCGATGCTGGACGGTTCGCGCGTGAAGGCGCTCTCCACGATCTCCGTGGGCTACGACCAGTTCGACGTGTCCGATCTCACCAAGCGCGGCATCGTGCTCGCCCACACGCCCGACGTGCTGACCGAATCGACGGCCGACACTGTCTTCTCGTTGATCCTTGCGAGCGCGCGCCGCGTGGTCGAGCTGGCCGACTGGGTCAAGGCGGGTCACTGGAAGGGCAGCATCGGCCCGGCGCAATTCGGCGTGGACGTGCAGGGCAAAACGCTCGGCATCGTGGGGCTCGGGCGCATCGGCGGCGCCGTGGCGCGGCGCGCGGCGCTCGGCTTCAACATGAAGGTGCTCTACACGAACCGCAGTCCGAACGAAGCGGCCGAGCGCAACTATGGCGCGCGCCGTGTCGAGCTCGACGAACTGCTCGCAAGCTCGGACTTCGTGTGCCTCCAGGTGCCGCTCACCGACGCCACGCGCCACCTGATCGGCGCAGAGCAGCTGAAGAAGATGAAGAAGAGCGCGATTCTCATCAACGCCTCGCGCGGTGCGACCGTCGATGAAAAAGCCCTGATCGCAGCGCTCGAAGCGGGCACGATCCACGGCGCGGGACTCGACGTGTTCGAGCGCGAGCCGATCGATCCCGCGTCGCCGCTCCTGAGCATGCGGAACGTGGTGGCGCTGCCGCACATCGGTTCGGCCACGCACGAGACGCGTCACGCGATGGCGCGCTGCGCGGCGGAAAACCTCGTCGCGGCGCTTGCTGGCACGCTCGATGTGAACGTCGTCAACCGCGACGTGCTCGCGCGATGAGCATGGCTGCGGGCGGCGCGGATCGCGAGCGTGACGTCGATACGGCGGAAAAGGGCGCCGCGGCCACGGCGCCGCGCCGCGCGACCATCAGCGATGTGGCGCGCGAAGCCGGCACCGGCAAGACCAGCATCTCGCGCTATCTGAACGGCGAGCTGGGTGTGCTTTCGCCCGACCTGCGCGCGCGCATCGAGGCGGCGATCGAGCGGCTCGACTATCGCCCCAACCAGATGGCGCGCGGGCTCAAGCGCGGCCGCAACCGTCTGCTCGGCCTGTTGCTCGCCGATCTCGCCAATCCCTATTCGGTGGAGATTCTGCAGGGCGTGGAGGAGGCGTGTCACGCGCTCGGCTACATGCCGCTCATCTGCCACGCGGCGAACGAAATCGACATGGAGCGGCGCTATCTGCAACTGCTCACCACGTATCGCGTGGAAGGCGTGATCGTCAATGCACTCGGCGTGCGTGAATCGATGCTGAAACCCGTGGGCAGCGGCGGCATTCCGGCCGTGCTGATCGACCGAACCGTCGACGGCCTGGATGCGGACATGGTCGGCCTCGACAACGCGGCGGCCGTGCGCGTCGGCACCGAGCATCTGCTTGCGCGCGGCTACGACGACATCGTGTTCGTCGTGCAGCCGTTCGAGCAGGTGAGTTCGCGGCGCGAGCGCGAAGCGGCGTTTCGCGAGTCGATGCAGGCGACCAAAGGCGCGGCCCGCGGCCTCACGCACGTGCTCGATCTCCACGACGAAGCCGCCGTGCAAGCCGCACTCGCGACACTCGACACCCACGTGGCCCAGGCGCTCGCGCGTGGTGCGCGTTGCGCGTTGTTCGCGGCCAACGCGCCGGTAGCGCTGCGCCTCGCCTTGCATTTGAAGGCCGCCCTCGGCGCGCAGTGGCAGCAGCGCGTGGCGCTCGTCGCGATTGACGATCCGGAATGGGCCGAACTTGCCGGCATCACGACGATCCGCCAGCCTACGCGCGAGATCGGCTATCGCGCGGTGGAGTTCCTGCACGAGCGCATCGAGGGCGCGGCACCCAAGGCGCGCGCTGCGGCGTTCGAGGGCGAACTGGTGGTGAGGGCCTCGACGCTGGGGTGACTACAGCGGTATCGAGGGCACGGATTGCGGGCTGACTGAGCGTTCCGGCTGCGCGATTGCGAGCCTCTCGCGCAGCCGGGCCTGCGCGCAGGCGTCAATATCTGCGATCATTCGGGCTGCGGCGCGCGTGCTTGCGTGCCGAACGTCATAAGGAAGCCCATGTCCGTAGCCCCGATCACGCTCGTCTGCCTTTCGCTCGCGACGCTGTTCGTCGCCGCCTTGCCCGTATCGCTCTATCGCCGGCTGCGCGTGCCGTTCGCGCTCGACTGGCGCGATACGATCACGGGCGTCGCCATCTTCGCGTTGTTCGCGACTGTGATCGAGCGCGCCATCAACGACTACATGCTGCACGGCAACGCCGCCGTCGCGCAGGTCCTTTCGAATCCTGTTTTCTTCGTGCTGTACGGAGCGCTCGCCGCGGGCGTGTGCGAGGAGGTCGGGCGCTATATCGCCATGCGGGTCATCGCGCGCCGCGGCGCGGGCAAGCCCAACGCGCCCGCAGACAGCACGGCCTTCGGCTACGGCATCGGCCATGCGGGCGCAGAGGCGTGGTTCGTCGGCGTGCTCGTGCAGCTGCAATGGATCGTGTTCGCGGTGCTCGCGAATCGCGGCGATCTCGACGAGCATCTCTCCAATCTCACGATGGACTCGGTCTTGCGCGTGCATCTGATTCTCGCTAGCCTTTCGCCGCTCTTCGCGGGCGTGTTCGCGCTCGAGCGCACGGCTGCGTTCGTGTTCCAGATTGCCTTGTCGGTGCTGATGTGGCGCGGCGTGCGCGCGGGATGGAAGGGGATTTTGCCGCTCGCGATCCTCGTGCACGCGCTCATCGACGTGCCTGCCGCGATGTACCAGGCGCGTGTCGTGCCGCTCGTGGCCGTGGACAGTTTGTATGTGGTGGCGGCCGTGGTCGTCGCCGTCGTGCTTTTCAGGACGTGCCGCCCGCAGCGGCGCGTCGCACGCGCGGCTTGAGTGCGCGCGTCTTACTTCTTTTTTCTGGCATCAATGGAAGCCTATCTGTTTGAATGCGCGAGCCCCGATTTCGACGAGCTCGCCCGCGTGATCGCCGACATCTTTCCCGAGCAGACGCGCTTTGCCGAAGAGCCGAACGAGAACGGCGTGCCGCAACTGGTTGTGCACTGGGTGGCGATGCGCTTCGGCTCGAAGGCGCGCCGCATGGCGCTCACGGTGGCAATCGCGCCCGCCGCGCTCGCACGCTATCGCGCATTGCCGCCGCGGCTGCGCGGGCGCAGCTTCGCGGTGTTACGGGCCTACGTGGAGGCGACGATCGAATCGCTCGAGGAACAGCACGCGAAGGGCGAAGACGTGCCGCACGAGGTGACGATCGCGCTGGACGAAGAATTTGCGTAGCGGGTTGACTTCAAGCGCGTTGACTTGAAGCGATGGGCGCATCGCGCCCGGTCAGCGTTGCGCTGCGAGTCAGTCGACGAGCTTGTAGACCTTGGCGAAACGTGCAGCCTGCACGACGCCATAGTCGCCGGGCGCGTACTGCATGACCCAGTCGCCGGCTACGCCGCTGAGCCGGTCGCCACCTGCCGAACGCACGAGCGTGAACGGCTCGTCCATGCGCCTGGCGAGCACCACGACCTGGTGGTTGCGGTACGCGCCTGCGTCGCCGTGGGCGAGGGTATCGCTCGCCGGCAGGTACTTCGCATCGAACCGGTCGCGCGAGACGACCCAGCGATCGCCGGTCGAACCGGTGATGATCGCGTCGCCGGGCGCATAGCGGTTCGGGCCTTCGAGGCTCATCAGCTCGCCGGCAACGGCTGCGAACTCGACGCTCACGGTCTCGTCCTTGACGACGCGCTGTGCGGCGGGGTCGACACGCAGGTCGAGTTGGGTCAGTTCAATCATGGCGGCAGCAGCGGACGGGCTTCACAAAAACGGATTCCAGAGAAGCGACGGCCGGGCGAAACTGCCCGGCCGTCGCGCGGTCCGCAAGGGTACCCTGGATCGGGCCGTTGCGCACGCATGGGAGCGTGGCCCGATTGGCGGATGCGCCTGACTTCTTCTTACTGCGCGGCCGGCGTGCTGGCCGCTTCGGTGTCGCTCGCTGCGGCGCCTGCGGACGGCTTGGCCTTGCCCTTGTGCTTCGGATGCGCCGGCTTGCCCGACGGGCCGTGCTCATTGCCGTGGCGGAAGGCCTGATCGGCGAGCTTCTTCTGTTCCGGCGAGAGGCTCGTGTAGAGCGGCTCGAACGCCGAGACCAGCTTCTGCATGTCGTCCGCGTGCGCCTGGGCGATCTGCGCGTACTGCTTCATGTCGTCGAGCGCGTTGCGCGAGTTTTCGCTTTCAGCACGCTGCTTGAAGAGACTCGCCATGGTCTCGCCGTTGCTGCGCATGGTGTCGGCGAACGTCTTCCATTGCGGTTCTTGCTCGGGCGTGATCTTGAGCTGCGTATGCAGCCACGTGATACGTTCCTCGACACGCTGCTGATGCTGTGCGGCGCGCACATCGGCGCTCGACGCAGCGGCGGCGGTATCCGAAGCGGCCGGAGCGGCGCTTTGCGCAAACGCACCGCTCATCGAGAGCGAGGCGGCAAGGATGACGAAAGCTTTCTTCATTGTGACTCCTTGAATCATTTCGTAGCGGGTAGCATGGCCAGAATGCCTGCAGCCGTTATTAGTACCACGTTCTCGCTACGCCACGCCCCGGCTGCGACACTTGCTTACAAACGAAACGCGTGGAAATACCCGTCGCGCATGGCTTGCGCGCCGCGACCGCCGCCCGGCGCGCGCAACCACGCGCGATAATGTCGCCGTCCAGACTTCCCATACAGACCGCCGCCCGATGAGACCTCCGCGCCTCGATCAACTCGACGACCTCGACCGCAGCCTCGTCGCGCTGCTGCAGGAAAACGCGCGCGAAAGCGTCGCGAATCTCGCACGGCGCCTGGGCGTCGCTCGCACCACGGTGCTTGCGCGCATCGAGCGGCTCGAGCGCACCCAGGTGATCGCGGGCTACGGGGTACGCCTTGGCCAGGACGTGCTCGACGCGAGCCTGCAGGCGTGGGTCGGGCTCATCATCGCGCCGCGCCATGGGCCCGATGTGCAAAAGCGCCTCGGCAAGATGCCCGAAGTGCAGTTGCTGTGCGCGGTGAGCGGCGAGTACGACTACGTAGCGTGGCTGCGCGCCGATTCGCCCGACCGCCTCAACGATCTGCTCGACCAGATTGGCGGCATGCCCGGCGTGGAGCGCACGACCACGTCGATCGTGCTCGCGCGCAAGGTCGATCGCGGCTCGGTGACGGGCTGAAATACGGGCCGGCCGACGGGGCACTCTCCATCGATATCGCATGATTTCGTCATTTCGACGAAATCGATCGTCACAATGACGAAAATCACGGTCGAAACGCGTCGTTTTGCGTCTACAAACCGTTTTTGTCTCTCCCTAGACTGTGTTTGAGCGGGCGCTGCCCATCCCCAAGCATAGAAAACCAAAGGAGATGACACATGAAAGTTGCGATTGCAGGCGCCGGCCTGATCGGCCACACCATTGCCCATATGCTGCGCGAGAGCGGCGACTACGAAGTCGCGGCTTTCGACCGCGATGCGAAATCGCTCGAGCCGCTCGCGGCGCAGGGCATTCCAACCGCGCGCGTCGATTCCGGCGACGCCGCCGCACTGCGCGGCGCGCTGGAAGGTTACGACGTGCTGATCAACGCGCTGCCGTATTACCTGGCTGTGAATGTCGCCTCGGCGGCGAAGGGCGCGGGCGTTCATTACTTCGACCTGACCGAAGACGTGCGCGCGACCCACGCGATCCGTGCGCTGGCCGAGGGCGCCGATCATGTCTTCATGCCGCAGTGTGGTCTCGCGCCCGGCTTCATCGGCATTGCGGCGCATGCGCTCGCGAGCCGCTTCACCGAGATTCGCGACGTCAAGATGCGCGTAGGCGCGCTGCCGCAGTTCCCCACCAACGCGCTCAAGTACAACCTCACGTGGAGCGTGGACGGCCTCATCAACGAGTATTGCCAGCCGTGCGAAGCGATCCGCGAAGGCCGCACGCAGTGGGTGCAGCCGCTCGAAGGCCTCGAGCATTTCTCGCTCGACGGCGTGGAGTACGAGGCCTTCAATACCTCGGGCGGTTTGGGCACGCTGTGCGAGACGCTTTCGGGCAAAGTGGAGTCGCTCGACTACAAGTCGGTGCGCTATCCGGGTCATCGCGCGCTCATGCAGTTCCTGCTCGAAGACCTGCGCCTTTCCAGCGACCGCGACACGCTCAAGTCCATCATGCGCCGCTCGGTGCCCGCCACGGAGCAGGACGTCGTGCTGATCTTCATGACGGTGACCGGCATGCGCGACGGCAAGCTCGTGCAGGAAGTGTTCACGCGCAAGATCTTCGCGAAGACGGTGTGCGGCGTGCCCATGAGCGCGATCCAGATCACCACGGCCGGCGCCATGTGCGCGGTGCTCGATCTGTTCCGCGAAAAGCGTCTGCCGCAAGCCGGATTCGTGCGCCAGGAGCAGGTGTCGCTCCAGCAGTTCCTTGCGAACCGCTTTGGTCAGGTGTACGAAGGCGCGACGCTCGACAGCCGCGCGAAGGTGGCGGCCTGATATCTCAGGTCGATGCCGTTGCCGACACGATGCGCTCGAGCAAGGCGTCGTAGTCGGCCGCGGCGGGCGCGCTGTTGTCGAAGAGCAGAAGGCCGTCGAGCTGCGTGCCCGACGGCATGAAGCGCCGCTGTCGGTATTCGTCCCAGTGAGCGAGTTTGTAGGCGTCGATCGGATGGGCGCGCGCGACGATGCGCGCGTGCGCCGTTTCCTCGCTCGTATGCACCCACACCACGGTAAGCCCCACCTCCTGACCGACGCCGAGCCAGGCTCGGTCGAACAGCTTGCGCTCGCGCACTTCGCGCGAAAGCGGGCCGACCACGAGCGCGCTCACGCCAAGCTCGAGGTTTTCGCGGGCAGTGTCGATGAGCCCGCGGTACTCGGGTTCGCGAAAATGCTGCAGGAAGAGCGGGCTGTCGCGATCGTTCGGGTCGCGCGTGAGCGCGCCCATCGCGGCGGCGCTATAGCTGCCGTAGAGCGTGTCCTTGTCGAGCAGACAGAACGGCTCGCCGGTCTCGCGGGCGAGCGGGGCGAACAGGCTTTTGGCGAGCGACGTTTTACCTGCGCCGGCGTGGCCGCAGAAGAACACCAGTCTTGTCACGGGCGGTGTGCCTCGCCGTGTTGTGTGCCGTCGTTTGCCGACGGGGCGTTATCCGTGCCGTTTTGCTCGTGCCCGTGTCCGTTCATGAATTTGCCGTTGGCCTCGAGCCACATCACGTTGATGATGCCAAAGCCGAGCGCAACGCCGATGCCGAGGATCCACGAGAAGTACCACATGGCCGTTGCCTCCTCTTAATGCCGGTTGCGAGCGCTGTCGCGCATTCCCCAAAGCATATAACAACGATGATCGGTCTGGCGCCCGTACGGATATGATGGGCGCGAACCAGGAGCCAGAGGTCAGAAAAGGGGAAAGCGCCCATGCCGCCTTTGCCGTCGCGCAGATCGATTGCGAGTCTCGCCGCCGCTGTCACGGTGGTCGCCGCGTTCGCACTCGGCGGCTGTGCCGAGGAGCAGCCGCAGCCCATGCCGTTCAAGCCCGTGCCGGCCGAGCGCATCCTGAAGCCGGGCTACACCGAGCCGGGCGAGGGCCTCGTGGCCGTGGACGTGCGCCGCGAGCGCACCCGCAACGTCATCGTCAAATTCCGTGACGCGCCCGTCTACATCGACGGCGAGCCCGTGACCGACCTCATGGACGGCGAACACGTCACGTTCTACCTGAAGCCCGGCGTGCACCGCATCGCCGTGACGACGCAGTTCGATCCCGTGATCGAGCTGCGCTTCCTTGTGGATCCGCGCTACACCAACCGCGCGAGCGTCACCTTCGACAAGGATGACCGCATCGGCATCCGCCGCGTCGCGCAGTAGCCTCCCAGTTCGCCGCCGCCGTTGCACGGCGGGCACGGGCAGTGCTCTCTGGCGCCAGTCAGGCCCCGTCAGGCGGGCGCAGGCCGCCCGGGAACCCCGTCCAGGCGGCGCCGGTCAACGGAACACCTTACACTTGGCAACCGGTGCAACTCGAAGCTGCGCGGGCGCGACCCGCCGCCCGGAAGAAAAGGAACATGCTAATCAACTGCGTCGCGTATCAAGGCGGCAAGAAACTGGCCGACGTCACGGTCGAAGCCATCAGCGACTATCTGGCGAAACCCGAGTGTTTCGTGTGGGTCGCGCTCAAGGATCCGGACGCCGGTGAAATGGCAGCGATGAAGGAGGAGTTCGGCCTGCATGCGCTCGCTATCGAAGACGTGATGAACGGCAACCAGCGCCCGAAAATCGAGGAATACGGCGACACGCTCTTTTGCGTGCTCCACACGCTCGAACTCGACGACGACGGCGAAGTCATCACAGGCCAGGTGAACGTATTCGCCGGGCCCAATTTCGTGCTGTCGGTGCGCCACCGCGCGCAGCAGGGTTTCACCGACGTTCGCGCGCGCTGCGAGCGCGAGCCCGAATTGCTGCGCGAAGGCTCCGGGTTCGTGCTCTACGCGCTCATGGACAGCGTGGTCGACCGCTACGCGCCCGTGCTCGAAACGCTCTCCGGCGAAGTCGAGGAGCTCGAGGACCGCATCTTCGACAAGCACGATCTCGCGGGCTCACGCGCGATCATCGAGGATCTCTACTCGCTCAAGCGCCGTCTCGTGATCCTCGCGCATCACGTCACGCCGCTCGTCGATGCCGTCGGCAAACTGGTGGGCTGGCGCATTCCGCAGATCTGCGTGGGTATGCAGGCGTACTACCGCGACGTGTACGACCACCTCGTGCGAGTGTCGAACATGATCGACGCCCGCCGCGAAATGATCGTCACGGCCATCCAGGTGAATCTCGGCATGATCTCGCTCGCGGAGAACGAGGTGACCAAGCGCCTCGGTTCGTTTGCCGCGCTCTTCGCCGTGCCGACGATGATTGCGGGTATCTACGGCATGAACTTCGAGCATATTCCGGAGCTGCATTTCAGGTTTGGCTACCAGATCTGCCTCGCCGCCATGCTGGTTCTGGATATCTTCCTCTTTTTCCTGTTTCGTCGTATTAACTGGCTTTAAGGCGGGCTCTGAGGCGGGGCGGGCGTTGCTGCGGCGCCGCATTGCCGGCAGCGACGCCAGCAACAGAGCGAAGTTGACATCGCTCAGCGCCTGCGCCGAGAATGGCCCGGCAGAAAACGTTTGCGCATAACCAGAAAGCAGGGCCCAGCCGGGCCCGACAAACCGGAGACTTCCAGAAATGAACTCCCGCATTCGCCGCCGCATCCTTCTCGCCGCCAGCGCGCTCGCCACGACCGCCGTAACAGGCGCCTTGCCGCTCGCGGCCCGCGCACAGGCGCCTCACAAGCCGAAGGTCGCGCTCGTCATGAAGTCGCTCGCCAACGAGTTCTTCCTCACCATGGAGACCGGCGCGAAGGACTATCAGAAGCACAACGCCGACCAGTTCGACCTCATCACCAACGGCATCAAGAACGAGACCGACACCGCCGCGCAAATCCAGATCGTCGAGCAGATGATCGTCTCGAAGGTCGACGCCATCGTGCTCGCGCCCGCCGACTCAAAGGCGCTCGTGCCCGTCGTGAAGAAAGCGGTGGACGCGGGCATCATCGTCGTGAACATCGACAACAAGCTCGACGCCGACGTGCTCAAGTCCAAGGACCTGAACGTGCCGTTCGTCGGCCCTGACAACCGCAAGGGCGCACGCCTCGTGGGCGACTACCTCGCCAAGCGCCTGAAGTCGGGCGACCAGGTGGGCATCGTTGAGGGCGTCTCCACCACGACCAACGCGCAGCAGCGCACCGCGGGCTTCAAGGACGCGATGGATGCCGTGGGCGCGAAAATCGTCTCGACGCAGTCGGGCGAGTGGGAGATCGACAAGGGCAACGCCGTCGCTTCCGCCATGCTCAATGAATATCCGGACATCAAGGCGCTCCTGTGCGGCAACGACAATATGGCGATCGGCGCCGTGTCGGCCGTGCGCGCGGCGGGCAAGCAGGGCAAGGTGTACGTGGTCGGCTACGACAACATCGCCGCCATCAAGCCAATGCTCAAGGACGGCCGCGTGCTCGCCACCGCCGACCAGTACGCGGCGAAACAAGCCGTGTTCGGCATCGACACGGCCCTGAAGGCGATCAAGGAGCACAAGAAGCAGTCGGAGCTGTCCGGCATCGTCGAAACGCCCGTGGTGCTCGTCACGAAGTAAGGCGGTGGCGGCAGGCGCCACGTCGTGCCGCGGCGGTATTTGCGTGCGCAACGCATTAAGCGCTCAAGAATCTCGCCGCGCAGCCGTTATTTGTACCGGGATGGCCGCATGGGCGGCCGTCTTCCGCTGGGCGGCGAATCGCTGCCCAGCGCGCCGTTCGATGCATGCTCTACCGGAGCGTGCGGCGGCGGTGCAGACCCGCAGTATCCGGGCGGCGCGGCTCACCGGTTGAACCCGGCGGCGCGGCTCGCGACTACAGGATCGTGATGGATGCAAATGTCCCCGACGTAGCGTCACCTGCGCCCGCCGTGCTTACGGTTACGGGCGTCGGGAAGACCTACGAGCAGCCGGTGCTCGCCGACGTCAGCCTCGCGCTGCACGCCGGCGAAGTGCTTGCGCTTACGGGGGAAAACGGCGCAGGCAAGAGCACGCTCTCGAAGATCGTGAGCGGCCTCACGGCGCCGAGCGCGGGCAGCATGGAACTGATGGGCCGCGCCTACGCCCCGGCGAGCCGCCGCGAAGCCGAGGCGCTCGGCGTTCGCATGGTCATGCAGGAGCTGAACCTGCTGCCCACGCTGAGCGTCGCCGAGAATCTTTTTCTGGACCGCCTGCCGCACGCGGGGCCGCTGCGGTTCGGCTGGATCGATCGCAAGCGGCTGCGTGAAGACGCGCGGGCCGCGATGGCGCAGGTCGGGCTCGACGCGATCGACCCCGACACGCCGGTAGGCGAGCTGGGTATCGGGCATCAGCAGCTCGTGGAGATCGCGCGCAACCTGATCGGCAGCGCCGAGGGTGCCGATGGTGCCGGTCGTGCCGAGGGGGCCGGTCGCGGCGACATGCGCGTGCTGATCCTCGACGAGCCCACGGCCATGCTCACGGCCCGCGAGGTCGAGCTGCTGTTCGAGCAGATCGCGCGGCTGAAGGCGCGCGGCGTGGCGATCGTCTACATCTCGCACCGGCTCGAAGAACTCGAGCGCATCGCGCAGCGCGTCGCGGTGCTGCGCGACGGCAAGCTCGTGCGTGTGGACGACATGGCGAACCTCACGCCCGAGCGCATCGTCGCGCTGATGGTGGGGCGAGAGCTTGGCGAGCGTATCGATCTGGGGCAGCGGCGCATCGGCGCGACGCTCCTGAAGGTGGACGGGCTCACGCGTGCGAAGGCCGTGCGCGACGTGTCGTTCGAGGTGCGCGCCGGTGAGATTTTCGGCGTTTCGGGGCTGATCGGCGCGGGTAGAACGGAGCTGATGCGGCTCATCTACGGCGCCGACCGCATGGAGCGCGGCACGGTGGCGCTCGCGCCCACGCCTGGCGCCGCGCCGGAGCCGGTGCAGATCGCCTCGCCCGCCGACGCGGTTCGGCTTGGCATCGCGCTCATCACCGAGGACCGCAAGGGCGAAGGGCTGCTGTTGCCGCAGCCGGTCGCCGCGAACGTGACGCTCGGCAACGTGGGCGCGGTGGCGCGCTACGGCGTGGTGGATGCGGCGCGCGAGAACACGCTGGCGCGCACGCAGATCGACGCGCTGCGCATCCGCACGTCCGGGCCGGCGCAGCCGGTGGGCGAACTGTCGGGCGGCAACCAGCAGAAGGTGGTGATCGGCCGCTGGCTCGCGCGCGACATTACGCAGCCGATGCGCGTCGTGCTGTTCGACGAACCCACGCGCGGCATCGACGTCGGCGCGAAGTTCGACATCTACGGGCTGATGGGCGCGCTCGCGCGCGAAGGCCGGGCGCTCGTGGTGGTGTCGAGCGACCTGCGCGAGCTGATGCTGATCTGCGACCGCATCGGCGTGATGTCGGCGGGGAAGATGACGGCCATTTACGGTCGCGACGAGTGGAGCCAGGACAAGCTGCTGGCCGCCGCGTTCGCGGGGCTGCGCGCCGAGGATGCGCTCGTTGCGAACGCGTGCGATCTGCCCGAAATGGGCGATGTACCGGCACACGTGGAAGCGCAAAAGCTGCAGGAACGAAACGACGACCCACGAGGGAGCGCTTCATGACGAACGATCCGTTGCGCGGGCAACCATCGCCTCAGGGCGACGAAGGCGGTGGGCGAACCAGTTCGGCCAAAATCGGGGCGGCCGCTGCGTCCGAGTCGGTGCCGCGTGCGATGCAGGCGAGCGGCAAGCCGGTCGGCACGCGCTTTGGCTTTTCGAACTACCTGGGCCTCGCGCTCGCGCTGATCGCGATGATCGTGTTCTTCTCGCTGCTGAGTTCGCACTTCCTCACGTACGATACGTTCAGCACGATCGCGAACCAGATTCCCGATCTCGTGGTGATGGCCGTGGGCATGACCTTCGTGCTGATCATCGCGGGCATCGATCTTTCGGTGGGCTCGGTGCTCGCGCTCGGCGCTTCGGTGGTGAGCGTGGCGTCGCTCAAGTGGGGCTGGGGCGCGTTGCCGGCGGCGCTGCTCGGCCTCGTCGCCGCGGCGGCCACTGGCACGCTCACGGGCGCGGTGACGGTGGGCTGGCGTATCCCGTCGTTCATCGTCTCGCTCGGCGTGCTCGAAGCGGCGCGTGGGCTTGCGTACCAGATGACGAATTCGCGCACGGCGTATATCGGCGACGCGTTCGACTTTCTCTCGAACCCGATCGCATTTGGCATTTCGCCGGCGTTTCTGATCGCGGTGGCGGTGATGGTGATCGCGCAGCTCACGCTTACGCGCACGGTGTTCGGACGGTATCTGATTGGTATCGGTACCAACGAGGAGGCAGTGCGCCTCGCGGGCGTCGATCCGCGGCCGTACAAGGTGATCGTGTTCGCATTGATGGGTGCGCTCTCCGGGCTCGCAGCGCTGTTTCAGATTTCGCGTCTCGAAGCCGCCGACCCGAACGCGGGCGTCGGGCTGGAACTGCAGGTGATCGCGGCCGTGGTGATCGGCGGCACGAGCCTGATGGGCGGGCGCGGCTCGGTCATCAGCACGTTCTTCGGCGTGCTGATCATTTCGGTGCTGGCCGCGGGGCTCGCGCAGATCGGCGCGAACGAGCCCACCAAACGGATCATCACCGGCGCGGTGATCGTCGTGGCAGTCGTGCTCGACACATACCGCAGCAGGCGAAGTAGCAGAGGCAGCAGGACATAACAAATTTTTTCGAGGGCGCGGTCCGCAACGCAGCGCGGGCCGGCGGAAATGACCGGGGAAGCGACGCCAGACCAAACCAACAACGGGCGCGCAGAGAGCCGGCAGCAACAGGGCAGCAAAAAAGCAGGAGCAACATAAATATGGCGACGATCAAGGATGTGGCCGCCGTGGCGGGGGTGTCTTTCACGACGGTGTCGCATGTGGTGAACAATTCGCGTCCGGTGTCGGCGGACGTGCGGGCCAAGGTCGAGCGTGCGATTCGCGACTTGAACTACGTGCCGTCGGCGGTGGCGCGCTCGCTCAAGGCGCGTGCCACGGCGACCGTGGGTCTGCTCGTGCCGAACGGGACCAACCCGTATTTCGCGGAGCTTGCGCGCGGCGTCGAGGACGCCTGCGCGCGCAAGGGCTACTGCGTGTTCTTCTGCAACTCCGACGACGACCCGGCCAAGCAGCGCAGCTACCTGCGCGTGCTGCAGGAAAAGCGCATCGACGGGCTCATCGTCGCCTCGGCCGGCGACGATGCCGTGCTGGCTTCGACGCTTGCCGATACCCGCGAGCCGATCGTCGTCATCGACCGCAACATCGAGGGCCTCGACGCCGATCTCGTGCAGATCGACCACGAGCGCGGCGCCTGGCTCGCCACGCGGCATCTGCTCGAACTCGGGCACTCGCGCATTGGCTGCATCACCGGGCCGGTGACGACCGCAGTGAGCGCGATGCGCATGCACGGCTTCCTGCGCGCCATGTCCGAGCGGGGCGTCGAGATCGCGCCGGAGGCGATCGTCGAAAGCGACTTTTCCGGGGCGGGCGGCTACCGCGCGGCGGCGCAACTGTTCGACAGCGTGCGGCCGACGGCGATCTTTGCCGGCAACGACATGATGGGCATCGGCGCCTTGCGCGCGGCCGCCGAGCGCGGCTTGCGCGTGCCGGGCGACTGCTCGATCATCGGCTTCGACGATATCGAGCTTGGCAACTTCACCTGGCCCGCGCTCTCGACGGTCGGCCAGCCGGCGCGTGCGCTCGGCGACATGGCGGCGCTCACGCTGATCGAGCGCATCGCGAACGCGCGCGAGGAAGGTGCGAGGGCGCGGCGGCGCGTCATGCCGCCTACGCTCTTCGCTCGTGAATCGACGGGGCCCTGGGTCGGCGCGGAGGAGTACGCGCCTCTCGCGGCCTGAGGCAGGGCGGCGGCGGCACCGCAGGCGCAAGCCATTCAGGAGGCATCGTGACGACTGATGCAGCAAGGCCGACCGGCACGCGCGCTCGCGTGGCCGTGGTCGGCAGTCTGAATATGGATCTCGTCGCGCGTGCGCCGCGCTTGCCCGCTCCCGGCGAGACGCTCGCGGGCAATGCGTTCGCGCAGGTGGCCGGCGGCAAGGGCGGCAATCAGGCGGTGGCCGCGGCGCGCCTGGGCGCGCAGGTGGCGATGGTCGGCCGGGTCGGCGCCGACAGCAACGGCGAGGTATTGCGCGCGGGGCTGATGGCAGAAGGTATCGACTGCGGCGCGCTCGAGACGTCGCCGGATGCGCCGACCGGCGTGGCGCTGATCATCGTCGACGACGCGAGCCAGAACGCCATCGTCATCGTGGCCGGCAGCAACGGCGAGGTGACGCCTGAAACGATCGCGCGCCATGAGGCTGTGCTCGCGCAGGCCGACGTCGTGGTCTGCCAGCTCGAAACGCCCACGGACGCCGTGTTGGCCGCGCTCGCCGCCGCACGGCGCCTCGGCAAGATCACCATCCTCAATCCAGCGCCCGCTACGGGGCCGCTGCCTGCGCAGTGGCTCCCGCTCATCGACTATCTCGTGCCGAACGAACTGGAGGCCGCCGCGCTCACCGGCTTGCCCGCGAGCACGCCTGAAGAGGCGGCGCGCGCGGCGTTAGCGCTGCGCGAGGCAGGCGCCTGCAACGTGCTGGTGACGCTCGGCGCGCAGGGCGTATGCGTGCTGCTCGACGGCGCCGCGCCGGCCCATCTGCCCGCGCCACGCGTCACTGCGGTGGACACGACGGCGGCCGGCGACACATTTATCGGCGGACTGGCCGCGCGTCTCGCCGCCGGTGCGCCTGCGCTCGAAGCCATCGCTTTCGCGTTGCGTGCGGCGTCGGTTTCCGTCACGCGTGCGGGCGCTCAACCTTCCATTCCAACGCTCGCCGAACTCGCGGGCTGAGCGTATTTGCGCGTCTTGCAGCGCTGACCGGCCGCGGCGCCGCTGATTGCTGCGGTGCATGAATCTATCTGACGAATACTTCATACGATATACACATTTCAAGACCATGAAAACCTGTGCCGTAAACGCCTGTTAGAGCAATAGCTCAATGTCGGGCGCAGGGCCCGACCACACCACAAGCGTTGGGGGATTCATGGGCAAGGGCATCAGTATCAAGGCGCGCATCGGCATCACAATGGGCTTCCTGGCAACGCTGATCGTCGCGATCAGTGCGGTCGGCCTGCTGGGTCTCACGCGTTCGAACGACGCGTATCGCGAGACCTTCACCGACCAGATGCCCAGTTCGCACGCGGTCAACCTGGCCGAGATCTACGCGGCGCGCGAGCGTCTCGCGCTCGATCGCGCCGCCTTCGAACAGGGTACGTCCGACGCCGCCGCGACGATCGACCGTGCGCGTATGCTGCGTGGCGTATCGGACGACTTCTGGAAGAAGTACATGGCCTTGCCGCACGACGGCGAGGAAGCGCGCCTCGCCCAGGATGTCGGGGCCCGGCGCGACGCCCTGCACCAGATCGCGGATCAGTTCATGACGACTGTCCAGTCAGGCGATCAGGCGAAGATCGTGGCAGGCGCCAAGGCGCTCAAGGAGGCCTACGACGGGCTCTCGAAGGCCGACGCCGAGCTCGACAAGCTCCAGATGACGCAAGCGCAGCAGGGCTTCGACGACGCCCAGGCCGCGTTCTCGGAACTGCGCATCGCGTGCATCGCGGCGTTGATCGTAGGCATCGGCGCGGCCGCCTATTCGTTCTTCTCGCTGCGCCGCGCCATTGCGGAACCGCTTGGCGAAGCGCTGGGCGCTTTCCATGCGATCGCCGCCGGCGATCTGCGCCGGCCCGTGGTCGTGCGCCGCAACGACGAAATGGGCGAACTGCTGGGCGGTGTCGCACAGATGCAGCGCAGCCTCACCGAAACGGTGCGCTCGGTACGCTCGGGCACCGAATCGATCGCCACGGCCACGCGCGAGATCGCCGCGGGCAACCTCGACCTCTCGTCGCGCACCGAAGAGCAGGCTTCTGCTCTCCAGGAGACCGCCTCGAGCATGGAGCAGCTCACGGGCACCGTGAAGCAGAACGCCGACAACGCCCGCCAGGCCAGCGCGCTCGCCGCCAACGCCTCGGAAATCGCCAACAAGGGCAGCTCGGTCGTCAATCAGGTGGTCGGCACGATGGGCGACATCAACGACAGCTCCGCGAAGATCGCCGACATCATCACGATCATCGAGGGCATCGCGTTCCAGACGAATATCCTCGCGCTCAATGCGGCCGTCGAAGCGGCGCGCGCGGGCGAGGAAGGGCGCGGCTTCGCCGTGGTGGCGGGCGAGGTGCGCAGCCTCGCGCAGCGCTCGTCGGCAGCGGCCAAGGAAATCAAGGGGCTCATCGACACCTCGGTCGAGCGCGTGCAGGCGGGTTCGGCGCTCGTCGACGAGGCGGGCCGCACGATGACCGAGATCATCGCCGCGGTGCAGCGCGTGACCGACATCATGGGCGAGATCGCAGCGGCTTCGCAGGAGCAGTCGGGCGGCATCGACCAGGTCGCGCGCGCGGTCACGCAGATGGACGAGGTCACCCAGCAGAACGCGGCGCTCGTCGAGGAGGCGGCGGCCGCGGCGCAGTCGCTCGAGGACCAGGCCGGACGCCTGCGCGAGGCCGTCTCGGTGTTCAATCTGGATGACGCAGCACACGGCGCGGCGCCGGCGCAGCCCGTGCGGGCAGCGGCCAAGGCGGCTTCTGTTTCCCGTTCCGTCACGCGCCTGGCAGCGGCCGGCGGGGCTTCTGCGCCTGCGGCAAAGCGGGCGCCACGCAGCGCTCCCGCTGCCATCCAGCCGGCCACACGGGCGGCCGCTGCCCCGAGCGCGCCCGTCAGCGCGGTAGCGTCGGTCGCCGCCTCGAGCGGCGACTGGGAAACCTTCTGAAGAAGTTCATCTAAACAGGCGCGCGGGCCGACCGCGCGAGAAAGCCAGCCGCTGCTCCCAGCGGCTTTTTTACGCCTTTGACCCCGTTGTGCGGCCCCGCCGTGCGCCATACGAGCGCCGTTACGGTACATTGTCAGCCGTGTCATCTGCGCGGCCCGGTAGGCGCGCTACACTGCGGCGCCCAGCGGCGCCCGCGAGCGGCATGGCGTCGTGCTGGATGGTTCAGCCTGCGCCCGTGCCCGAGCGCGGCCCGCACGGGGTGGCGCCGCAACGGGAAGGACCCGCGCCGCAGGGCAAGGGAGGGCGCACAGCGCCAGGCAGGACGAATTGCGCCGGCATCACGCGCCGGCGCCGCATGACAGCACAAACAAGGAACCCGACATGACGCATGACGATCTCGCGCAACGCCTCGTAAATGCGCGCCGGCATCATCATCTGATCGAAACGCTGGAACCCGAGCGTGTGCCGCCGGACGCGGCCACGGCCTACGCGATCCAGCAGGCAGTGCTCGCCGGGCTCGAGACGACCACGGGCGGCTGGAAGGTGGGCGCACGCGCCCCGGGCGGCCCCGCTTCCGGCGCGCCGATCCCGGCGCCGCTCGTGCACGCCTCACCGGCGCGCTTCGAGCGTCGCCACTTCTTCCGCGTGCTCGTAGAGCTGGAGATCGCCTTTCGTTTTTCGGAACCGATCGTCCCGCGCGCCGAAGCCTATGCGCGCGACGAGGTGCTCTCGCGCGTCGGCCAGATCCTGCCGGCCATCGAAATCGTCGACAGCCGTTTCGCGCAGTGGCCCAACATCG
Source organism: Paraburkholderia guartelaensis (assembly GCF_004353905.1). GTDB lineage: Bacteria > Pseudomonadota > Gammaproteobacteria > Burkholderiales > Burkholderiaceae > Paraburkholderia > Paraburkholderia guartelaensis. The sequence goes on from NZ_SMOD01000029.1 coordinate 87,245, forward strand.
CGCCGCTCGCCCAGCTCGCCGATGCACAGAACAATGGCGCACTCGTGACCGGCCATGCGCAGTCCTACCCAGCGCTTGCCCGCGTGCTCGATTTCGTCGCACCTGAGCTCGAACTGACGTTCGACGGCGCCTCGCTCGTGCCGGAGGCCTCGGGCAACCCTGCTGGCGATCCGCGCGAGCTGCTCGTCTGGTTCGTCAATCATTGCGCCGCAATGGGCATCACGATCGAGCCGGAATGGACCATCACGACCGGCACCTATGTCGGTGCGCACCGCATCGATACGCCGGGCCTCCTGCACGGCCATATCGACGGGTTGGGAGAAGTCGAAGTCGAGTTCGTCTAGGCCGCCCAGGGGCACATCATGTAACTGTCGCACCTGTCACATTTGCTGTAATGAAAAGCCGCCGCGCGCATTGCGCGGCGGCTTTATTTTTTTGTACGCGTTGTGCGTCTCATGGGTGTAAACCTGGCAACCTGTCACGCGCGCCATCTTCATCGTGCGTGTGCGCGTCGTCTGATTGGAGCGGGAAAACCACTACTGGCAAAAGGGCTGGTCAACGAGGCTTCGCAACGCCGGTACGCATACGCGCAGGAATGCGCGGCAGGTCACCGACGATGGAGAATTCGACGCGTAAAACGGGAAAAAAATCGCATTGACGCGTGCTCACAACATCCGCGTGGCAGTGCGCAATGCGAGCGCGCTATGCGGGAGAGCGAACAATTCGTAACGACTGGGTGTGCACCGGCGCTGCACTGATGCGTTTGATGAAGAGGCGCTGTGTATGCCGTAGCGCCGGACAGGCCGGACGACAAGGCGAAAACCGGTCGAACTCGAGGTAAATGGCTTTATTGCTGCGAGTGCCTGGCCCGACGAAATTGGCCAACATGTGGGCACAGCATTTGAGAGGGAGCGTGACCCCGGTCTGAAATTTGCACCAGTGGGGAAGATCATTGTAAGTCGTTGTGTGGCGGCCTCCAAGCGCTCAATAATGCTTAGCTTTTGAGGGCACATCCGGCGCGATTTAACGGTGCGAAAAATTTCAAAAGGGTTTAGGATGAATTTGAGCGATGTCGTTTCCGAATAGCGCGCCGCGCACGACATCGGTCGCAGATCTCGGCGAGGAGGTAGCATGGATATCTACAGCAGCTTCGCGACCCGCTTCGAAAAAACGCGAGAGGAGGAGTTCTCGCTCGAGGAGTATCTCGCGCTCTGCAAGGAAGATCCCAATGCGTACGCCACGGCTGGCGAACGCATGCTGACGGCAATCGGCGAACCCGAACAGATCGACACCCGCAACGATCCGCGTCTGTCGCGCATCTTTGCGAACAAGGTCATCAAGGTGTATCCCGCATTCCGCGAGTTCTATGGCATGGAAGACGTGATCGAGCAGGTCGTCGCGTACTTCCGCCATGCGGCGCAAGGACTCGAAGAGAAGAAGCAGATTCTCTATCTGCTCGGTCCGGTGGGCGGCGGCAAGTCCTCCATTGCCGAGCGTCTGAAGCAGCTCATGGAGCGCGTGCCGTTCTACTCGATCAAGGGCTCGCCCGTGAACGAGTCTCCGCTCGGGCTGTTCGACTACGACGAAGATGGCCCGATACTCGAAGAGCAATACGGCATACCGCGCCGTTACCTGCGCAGCATCCTGAGCCCGTGGGCCGTGAAGCGCCTGCACGAATACAACGGCGACATCCGCAAGTTCCGCGTGGTGCGCCGCTTCCCGTCCATCCTGCGCCAGATCGGCATCGCGAAGACCGAGCCTGGCGACGAAAACAATCAGGACATCTCGTCGCTCGTCGGCAAGGTGGACATCCGCAAGCTCGAGCAATACGCCCAGGACGACGCAGACGCGTACAGCTACTCGGGTGGCCTGTGTCTCGCGAATCAGGGCCTGCTCGAATTCGTCGAAATGTTCAAGGCGCCGATCAAGGTGCTGCACCCGCTGCTCACGGCCACCCAGGAAGGTAACTTCAAGGGCACCGAAGGATTCGGGGCGATTCCGTTCAACGGCATCATCCTCGCGCACTCGAACGAGTCGGAGTGGAAGGCGTTCCGCAACAACCGCAACAACGAGGCACTGCTCGATCGTATCTTCGTGGTGAAGGTGCCGTACTGCCTGCGCTACTCGGAAGAGATGAAGATCTACGAGAAGCTGTTGCGCAATTCGTCGCTGGCCGAGGCCGTGTGCGCGCCGGGCACGCTCAAGATGATGGCGCAGATGTCGGTGCTCACGCGCCTGCAGGAGCCGGAGAACTCGAGTCTCTTCTCGAAGATGCAGGTGTACGACGGCGAAAACCTCAAGGACACCGATCCAAAAGCGAAGTCGTACCAGGAGTACCGCGACTTCGCGGGCGTGGACGAAGGCATGAACGGGGTCTCGACGCGCTTCGCGTTCAAGATTCTCTCGCGCGTGTTCAACTTCGATTCGACTGAAGTGGCTGCGAATCCGGTGCACCTCATGTATGTGCTCGAACAGCAGATCGAGCGCGAACAGTTCCCGCCGGAAACCGAGCAGAAGTATCTGTCGTTCGTGAAGGACGTGCTGGCCTCGCGTTACGCGGAGTTCATCGGCAAGGAGATCCAGACCGCCTACCTCGAGTCGTATTCCGAATACGGGCAGAACATCTTCGACCGCTATGTCACGTACGCCGACTTCTGGATTCAGGATCAGGAGTTCCGCGATCACGATACGGGCGAAAGCTTCGATCGCGCGGCGTTGAATGCCGAGCTCGAGAAGATCGAGAAGCCCGCGGGTATCAGCAACCCGAAGGACTTCCGCAACGAGATCGTGAACTTCGTGCTGCGCGCGCGTGCGGCCAACGCCGGCAAGAACCCCGCGTGGATCAGCTACGAGAAGCTGCGCGTGGTGATCGAAAAGAAAATGTTTTCGAACACGGAAGAACTTTTGCCGGTCATCTCGTTCAATGCGAAAGGATCGGCGGAAGAGCAGCGCAAGCACGAAGACTTCGTCAACCGCATGGTGGCGAAGGGCTATACGCCGAAGCAGGTCCGGTTGCTCTGCGACTGGTATCTGCGGGTGCGCAAGTCGTCGTGAACGAAGAGGCTTTACCGTCCGAGTGCGCTGCCGCAGTTTTGCGGCGGCGCAAAAGGACCCCCGGCGGGGCGCAGGCGGCGTGGCCATGAGCGGGTGAACGCGGCACGCACGATGGCAGACGCGGCAATGAACACTGCGCACCTCGCCCATTCGCAACTGGAGCGGGAGACTGGATGTGCTTCATCAAATCATCGACCGCAGGCTAGCCGGAAAGAACAAGAGCATTGCTAACCGCGAGCGCTTTTTGCGCCGCGTGAAGAACTATATTCGTCACGCCGTTTCGGAAGCGGTGCGTGACCGCAGCATCAAGGACATACAGAGCAACCAGAGCATCACCATTCCGCGCAAGGACATTGCGGAGCCGTCGTTCCGGCACGGCCCCGGCGGCAAGCGCGAAATGGTTCACCCAGGCAACGAGGACTACATTCGCGGCGACCGCATTCCGCGCCCACAGGGCGGCGGTGGCGGTGGCGGCAGCCAGGCGAGCAACGAGGGCGAAGGTCAGGACGACTTCGTGTTCGAACTCTCCCGCGAAGAATTCATGCAGTACTTCTTCGACGACCTCGAACTGCCGCGCCTCGTCAAAACCCATCTCATGGCCGTGCCGACGTGGAAGAGCATCCGCGCGGGCTGGGCTGCCGAGGGCACGCCGAACAACATCGACGTCGTGAGATCGCTGCGCAGCGCGCTCGGCCGCCGTATCGCGCTCGGTGCGCCGCTCGTCAACGAACTGCACGAACTCGAAGAGCAACTCGAAGCGCTCAAGGCCGACCCGGCCGACCGGCGCGAAGAGATCGCGGTGCTCGAAGAGCAGATCCATCACCTGCGTGGGCGCATCTGGCGCATTCCGTTCATCGACCCGTTCGATCTGCGTTACGTGAATCGCGTGAAGCAGCCGCAACCGTCGAGCCAGGCCGTGATGTTCTGCCTCATGGACGTGTCGGGCTCGATGGACGAGCAGCGCAAGGACTTGTCCAAGCGCTTCTTCATCCTCCTGTACCTGTTCCTCAAGCGCAATTACGAAAAGATCGAGGTGGTCTTCATTCGCCACCACACGCGCGCCGAGGAAGTGGACGAGGACACCTTCTTTCATTCCACCGAAAGCGGCGGCACGGTCGTGTCGAGCGCGCTGGAGCTGATGAAAAAAGTGATCGAGGACCGTTATTCGCCAAGCGACTGGAACATCTACGGCGCACAGGCTTCGGACGGCGACAATTGGACTGACGATTCGCCCAAATGCCGCAAGATTCTCGCGGATGACATACTGCCGCAGGTGCGCTATTTTGCGTATATTCAGGTGACGCCGGAGGAGCAGAACCTCTGGCTTGAATACGCGCAGCTCGCACTCACCGAACCGCATCTGGCGATGAAAAAAGTCGACACCGCGGCGGACATCTACCCGGTGTTCCGGGAGCTTTTCGAAAAGCAGGTGGAGCACTCATGACGACACGCCACCTGCACAATGAGGCGCGCGGCTATCAGCCGGAGCGTCGGAAGACGAGCGGCCACGAAAAAGGGCATCATGGCGAACACGGTGACGAGCGCAAGCCCGGCCACCGCGAAGACGCCGAAGCGCCCGGACATGCCGCCGGGGCTGCTCGCCACAAGGAGCATGGGCTCGCCCAGCAAAGGGAAGTGCAAATGAACGTAGCCGACAAACGGCCGTTGCCGTGCCCCTCCGACTGGACCTTCGAACTCATCGAGGAGTACGACACACATATCTCGCATGTTGCAGAGCAATACGAACTGGATGTTTATCCGATCCAGCTCGAACTGATCAGCGCCGAGCAGATGATGGACGCCTACGCGTCCGTTGGCATGCCGGTGAACTATCGCCACTGGTCATTCGGCAAGCACTTTCTCTCCACCGAAAAGAGCTATCGCCGCGGCCAGATGGGTCTCGCCTACGAGATCGTCATCAACTCCAACCCCTGCATTGCGTATCTCATGGAAGAGAACACCATGACGATGCAGGCGCTCGTGATCGCGCACGCCGCGTACGGGCACAACTCGTTCTTCAAGGGCAACTATCTGTTCCGTCTCTGGACGGACGCGCACGCCATCATCGATTACCTCGTCTATGCGAAGAATTACATCGCCGAATGCGAGGAACGCTATGGTCTCGACCGCGTGGAAGAGTTGCTCGACTCGTGCCACGCGCTCATGAATTACGGCGTGGACCGCTACAAACGTCCGCAAAAGCTGTCGCTCGAACGCGAGGCCGCATTGCGCCGGGAACGCGAGGCTTATCTGCAGTCCCAGGTCAATGAGTTGTGGCGCACGCTGCCCAAGCAGCAAATGCCCGTTGCCGAGGAAATCGACGAGCGCTTTCCGCCGGAGCCACAGGAAAACCTGCTGTATTTCGCCGAAAAGAACTCGCCGCTGCTCGAGCCGTGGGAGCGTGAAGTCATACGCATCGTGCGCAAGATCGGGCAATACTTCTACCCGCAGCGGCAGACCCAGGTGATGAACGAAGGCTGGGCCACGTTCTGGCATTACACGTTGCTCAACACGCTTTATACGCAGGGCAAGCTGGAAGACGGCTTCATGATGGAGTTCCTGCATTCGCACAGCAACGTGATCTATCAGCCGCCGGTGACGAAGCCGTATTACAGCGGCATCAATCCGTATGCGCTCGGGTTTTCGATGATGAGCGACATTCGCCGCATCTGCGAGAACCCCACCGAGGAGGACCGCAAGTGGTTCCCCGAGCTGGCCGGCAGTCCATGGCTCAAGTCGCTGCACTATGCCATGCGCAATTTCAAGGATGAGAGCTTCGTGGCGCAATACTTGTCGCCGCATCTGATCCGCGAAATGCGGCTCTTCTCGGTGCTCGACGACGACATGCGCGACGCGCTTGAAGTCTCGGCCATCCACGACGAAAGCGGCTACCAGTACGTACGCCAGGCGCTCTCGCGTCAGTACGACATGCATCACCGCGAGCCGAATATCCAGGTGTGGTCGGTGAACACGCGCGGCGATCGCAGCCTCACGCTGCGTCACTTCATGAGCGACAATCGCCATCTTTCGGGCGACACTGACGAAGTGCTGCGCCATATGGCGCGCCTCTGGCAGTTCGACGTGTTCCTCGAAAGCGTGGACGAGAACGGCACGGTCCGAAAACGCTACGAATGCCGTTATATGCCGCCGCCGATTCGGGTATAGCCATCTCATTGCGTGACGCGATTGAGCGTGCAAGTCATGAGGCCAGCCTGCGGGCTGGCCTCTTTCATTGATGCGCGTGCAACGACGTTGCAATCGAACACGTACCGCAACGCCCACGCGCGCTAACATACTGCGCCAGTGAACTAACAAGCTAAAAGACACCGCACGTAGAGGCGGATTTCGAAAGGATGGCGTAATGGCGTTTGAACTGTTTCGCGGCGTGCGGCCGCTTTCTCGCACGTCTGCTTTGCGCGATGCGCTCGCCGGCGTGCAGCTTGCGTCGATGAACGTGCCGCAACTGCTTGGCTATGCGCGCATCGCGGGCATGCCTGCCGTAACCGGTCTGTACACGGGCTTTCTGCCTCTCGTTGCGTTCGCGCTCTTTGGCGCGTCGCGCCATCTCGTGGTTGCTGCCGATTCCGCCACGGCCACCATTTTCGCGAGCCGTCTCACGACCATGGCGGCGCCTTCGAGCGCAGAGTACCTCGCGCTCGCGGGCATGACCGCTTTGCTCACGGCCGTGATGTTGTTGATCGCACGCGTGTTTCGTCTCGGCTTTCTCGCGGACTTTCTCTCGCGCACCGTTCTCGCAGGTTTTCTCACGGGCGTGGGCGTGCAGGTGGGCGTGGCGATGCTCGGCGACATGCTTGGCATTACTGTCAATTCCCGCCGCACAGTCCTTCAAATCAAGCAGATCGTCACGCAACTGGGCGCGATACACTGGCCGACGCTTGGCATCGCCGTGGCCGTCGTGGCCGCCATCCTGGTCTTCAAGGCCTTGCGGCCGCGCTGGCCGGTGCCGCTCGTCGCCGTGGTGGGGAGCATCGCGGCGAGCGCCATGCTGAACTTCGAGGGCCATGGCATTTCGGTAATCGGCCCGGTGCAGGGCGGCTTGCCGCGCATGAGTTTTCCCGCAGTGGGCTGGTTCCAGATGATCGATCTGCTGCAGGTGGCGGCGTCGTGCTTCGTCATCATCGTCGCGCAGAGTGCTGCAACGAGCCGCGCGTTTGCCGAGCGCTATGGCGAGCGCACCGACGAGGACACCAATCTCCTCGGCCTCGCGGCGGCCAACGCGGCGGCTTCGATGAGCGGCGCGTTCGTCGTGAACGGCAGCCTCACGCAGACCGCCATGGCCGATCAGGCCGGCGCGCGCAGCCAGTTCGCGCAGCTCGTGTTTGCAGGGGTCGTGCTCGTGGTGCTGTTGTTCTTCAGCCGCCTGCTGCAATACCTGCCGCATTGCGTGCTCGCCGCAATCGTCTTCACGATTGCCGTGGGACTCGTGAATATTCGCCAACTGGTCGACATTCGCCGCGAAAGTCCCGGCGAATTCTGGCTCGCGATAACGACGGCGATCGCTGTCGTCGTGGTCGGCGTCGAGAACGGTATCCTCATCGCGATCGGCCTGTCATTGCTGCGCCACGTGCGGCATAGCTACCGGCCGCACACCATGGTGCTCGTGCCGAACGCGGAGGGGCACTGGCTGCCCGAACCCGCGGAGGCGGGCCAGCTCACGGCGCCGGGGTTGATCGTCTATCGCTTCGGTGCGGACCTGTTCTATGCGAACGACCATTTGTTCGTCGACGAGTTGCGCGAGCTGGTCAATCGGGCGCCATCGCCCGTGCACTGCGTGGTCGTGGATGCGGGGGCGATTACCGACCTCGATTATTCCGCGGGGCGGGCCGTGATCGACCTTTGCTCGGAGCTCGCGGAGCGCGGCGTGAAGGTGATTTTCGGTCGCGTGAACCGCTATCTGCTTTCAGACATGGACCGGCATGGCATCACGCCCGTGGTGGGCCGTGCGAACATCTTCCCGACCCTGCACGAAGCACTCGCGGCGGTGCGTCCCGATCTGGAGTCGCGCGCGGATGCGTGACGTCCGTGTAGCCATGCTACAAGCCGAAAGGCCATGTAGTGCGGAAAACGTGTGAAGCAGCTACATAAAAACGTCCAGAGAAACCCCGATTGTCCGCCGGAATTGGCCGCTGCTATTGTGCGGCTCAAGCGCTGTGGAAGCGCTTCCACTCGAACCCGATCCGGCTGCCCAAAACGCATGCGCCGGTGATTCCCGCGCAGGAGGTTGTGTGACTCAGGACACCGCATTGCCGCATTCCGCCGCCGCAGTTGCCGACGATCCGTTCACGCCGCCCGCCAGCTCCGCACTGTGGCGCAGCGACTTCCTCCTGGGCGCGGCCACAGCCTCGTATCAGATCGAAGGCGCGATCCACGAGGACGGCCGCCTGCCGTCGATCTGGGACACCTTCAGCGCGACGCCAGGCAAGGTGCTCGCGGGCGACACGGGCGCTGTTGCCTGCGACCACTATCACCGTTGGGAGGCCGATCTCGATCTGCTCGAAAGCCTGAACTTCGAGGCTTATCGCTTTTCGATCGCGTGGCCGCGCGTGATGGACGAGGCGGGGCGGCCCAATGCCAAAGGCATCGCGTTCTACAAGCGCTTGCTGGAGCGCCTGAGGGAGAAGGGCGTGCGTACCTTCGCCACGCTCTATCACTGGGACCTGCCGCAGCATCTGGAAGATCGCGGCGGCTGGCTCAACCGCGATACCGCATACAGCTTCGCCGACTATGCGGACCTCATGAGCCGCGAACTGTCCGGCCTCGTCGACGCATGGATGACGCTCAACGAGCCGTGGTGCTCGGCGTACCTCGGCTACGGCAGCGGCCATCATGCGCCGGGCCTCGCTAACGGCCGCTACGCCACCCAGGCCATGCATCATCTGCTGCTCGGCCACGGCCTGGCCACTGGTGTTCTGCGCGCGAACGATCCCGGCTCGACCAAGGGCATCGTGGCGAACGTGGGGCGCGGCACGCCCGATTCCTCATCGCCGGAAGACGTGCGCGCCGCGCGCCGCTTCGAAGTGCAGCACAACGCGTGGATTCTCGATCCGCTGCTCAAGGGCGCGTATCCCGAAGAACTCTTCGAGCTGTGGCCAGGCACCGAGCCGCTCGTGCTCGAAGGCGACATGAAGACCATCTCGGCACCGCTCGATTTCCTCGGCATCAACTATTACTTTCGCACCAACGTGAAGAGCGACGGTGCGCACGGCTTCGTCGAAGTGCCGTTGAAGGACGTCGAGCGCACGCAGATGGGATGGGAGGTTCACCCCGACGGTCTGCGCGACCTGCTGATTGGCTTCGCGCGCAACTATGAGAACCTGCCGCCCATCTATATCACCGAGAACGGCATGGCCTCGGACGACCGCGTGAGCAACGGCGAGGTGAACGACACGCAGCGCATCTCGTTCCTCAAGCGCCATCTTGCCGCGGTGGACGCCGCCATCAAGGCCGGCGTGGACGTGCGCGGTTATTTCGTCTGGTCGCTGCTCGACAACTTCGAATGGGCGTTCGGCTATGAGCGGCGCTTTGGCGTCGTGCATGTCGACTACGACACGCAGGTCCGCACGCCCAAGCGCAGCGCGGAACTCATTGCGCATTTCATCGCGCAGCGGCGTGCGCTCGACGGCGCTTGACACTGCAAGTTCGCTTGACAGGGTTACCGAGCAAGGGCAACAACTAGCGTGACAACCACGGCACGACGTGCGACGCTCGGGCATGCCGCTTGATGCGCCGTGGACGGGAAACTTCCAAACCAAAAGCTTTTGCAGACCAACCCGGAGCAACCGGAGCCCTGCATGGGCCCGACGTCGGTGCTGATGCACTGACGCCAGGCGACAGCTGAAGCGCCAGCTCCGGATCGACAGGAGACGCAATGAAGCATAACGCACCCGTTCTGCGCGGCATCGTCGCCGCTCTCGCGCTGGCCGGCGCGCTCGCGGCCCACGCCGCGGAGCCGCTCAAGGCCAACGTGATTCACTGGTGGACGTCGGGCGGCGAGTCGGCCGCAATCAAGCAGTTCGCGCTTGCCTACGATCAGGCGGGTGGGAAGTGGGTGGACAACGCGATCGCCGGTGCGGACCAGGCGCGCGCAACGGCAATCAATCGCATCGTGGGCGGCGATCCGCCCACCGCTGCGCAGTTCAATACGTCCAAGCAGTTTCACGATCTCATCGACCAGGGACTCCTGAACAATGTCGATGCGGTCGCAGCGAAGGAGAACTGGAGCGGCACCTTCCCTGAATCGATTCTCACGGCGATCAAGGTCAAAGGGCACTACTACGCGGCGCCGGTGAACATCCACATGCAGGACTGGTTCTTCTATTCGAAGCCCGCCTTCGCCAAGGCCGGGATCAAGAGCGAGCCGCAGAATTTCGACGAACTCTTCGCCGATCTCGACAAGCTCAAGGCGGCTGGCCTGATTCCGCTCGCGCTGGGTGGCCAGGCATGGCAGGAGAAGATCACGTTCGACGCCATCTTCGCCGACATGGACCGCGATCTCTACATGAAGGTCTACCGCGACCGCGACGCGAACGCCGTGAATTCGCCCGCATTTCGCAACGTGCTCACGACCTTCAAGCGGTTGCATAATTACGTGGATCCGGGCTCGCCTGGCCGAAACTGGAACGACGCCACGGCGCTCGTGATTTCCGGCAAGGCGGGCATGCAGATCATGGGCGACTGGGCCAAGGGCGAGTTTTCGGCCGCGAACCAGGTGGCGGGCAAGGACTTCGGATGCTTCCCCGGTTTCCCGAAGTCGCCGTACATGATCGCCGGCGACGTGTTCGTGTTCCCGAAGACCGACAATGCCGAGCAGGTCAAGGCGCAGCAGCTGCTCGCCACGGTGATGACGTCGCCTGCCGCGCAGGTCGCGTTCAACCAGAAGAAGGGCTCGATTCCGATTCGCCCGGACGTGGACACCTCGGGCTTCGACATCTGCGCGAAGGAGGGCATGGCGATCATGAAGGATAAGTCGAGGCAACTGCCGAATCCGGAAATGCTGATTCCGCCTGATGTCCAGGGCGCGCTCCAGGACGTCATCACGAACTTCTGGAACAAGAACCAGTCGGCCGAAGACGCGCAGAAGGCCTTCGCCACGGCAATCCAGAGCTGAGCTCAGCCATGTACGCCGCCAAGCTGCACCCGGCCAAACGCCAGGCGGGGCAAGCGCACAGCGCGCGCCCCGCACGGCGGCGGCTCTCGCTCGCCGCCTGGATCGCGCTCGCGCCGATGGTGGCGACGGTCCTGTTCGCGTATCTGGGCACCATGTTGTGGACGGCGCGCGTCTCGCTCAGCTTTTCGCGCTCGCTGCCCACCAACACCTTCGCCGGCGTGACACAGTACGTGCGGCTCTTCCAGAACGACCGCTGGATCCTGTCGCTGCAGAATCTCGTGATTTACGGCGCTTGCTTCATCGCCGCATGCCTCGTGATCGGACTGCTGCTCGCGATCTTCATCGACCAGCGTGTCGTCGCGGAAGGCGCGCTGCGCACCGTGTTTCTCTATCCCTATGCGATGTCGTTCGTTGCAACGGGCCTCGTCTGGCAGTGGATCCTCAACCCCGAACTCGGTGTGCAGGCCGTGCTGCGGCACATGGGATTCGAGCAAGCGCGTTTCGACTGGATCGTCACGCAGCGCTTTGCCATTTACACGCTCGTGATCGCCACGGTGTGGCAGGCCTCGGGCCTCGTGATGGCGCTCATGCTCGCGGGCCTGCGCGGCATCGACGACGAAATATGGAAGGCCGCGCGCCTCGACGGCATTCCGCGCTGGCGCGTGTACGCGAGCATCGTCGTGCCGATGCTCAAGACCTCGCTTTCCACGGCATTCGTGCTGCTCTTCGTGATGGTCGTGAAGCTCTACGACGCCGTGGTCGCGATGACCCAGGGCGGCCCCGGCACCGCGAGCGAGGTGCCCGCGAAATTCATCATGGATTACCTGTTCAATCGCGCGAACATCGGGCTCGCTTCGGCCGCGTCGATCGTGCTGCTCGCGACCGTCCTCGCGATACTCGCGCCATTCTTCTACGCGCGCAGCCGCGCGGCGCTCAAAGGAGACCGGGCATGAGCACGCCTTTGGCCGATTCGCTGCGTCCCGCGCCTGCTCGAGCACGTGCGGCGACAAAGCGGCGCAAGCCGCGCAGCCGCTTCACGCCCGCGCGGCTCGGCGTGTATGCGTTTCTCTTCACGGCGGCGCTGTTTTTCCTGCTGCCACTCTATGTGATGCTGGTGACTTCGGTGAAGCCGATGACCGAGATCCGTCTAGGTCATCTGCTCGCGCTGCCGGTGCATTTCACGCTTGCGCCGTGGCGCGACGCGTGGGCCTCCGCGTGCACGGGCCTCGACTGCGACGGCATTCGGGTGGGTTTCTGGAATTCGGTGCGCATCGTCGTGCCGAGCACGATCTTCTCTATCGCCGTGGGCGCCGTGAATGGCTACGCGCTGTCGTTCTGGCGGCCGCGCGGCGCGGGCGTGCTGTTCGGCATTCTGCTCGCGGGCGCCTTCATTCCCGTGCAGGTGATGGTGTACCCGCTCGTGCGCGTGCTGGCCTTCGTGCATCTGTTCAGCTCGCTGCCGGGCATCGTCGTGATTCACACCATCTTCGGCATGCCGGTCATGACGCTCTTGTTCCGCAACTACTACGCGTCCTTGCCGCAGGAGTTGTTCAAGGCCGCGCGCATCGACGGTGGCGGTTTCTGGCGCATCTTCGTGCAGTTGATGCTCCCCATGTCGGTGCCGATCATTGTCGTGGCGATCATCATGCAGGTCACCGGCATCTGGAACGACTACATTCTCGGCCTCGTATTCGCGGGCACGAAAAACCTGCCGATGACGGTGCAACTGAACAACATCATCAACACGACGACCGGCGAGCGTATCTACAACGTCAACATGGCCGCGACGATCCTCACGTCGGCCGTGCCGCTCGCGATCTACTTCATTTCGGGGCGCTGGTTCGTGCGCGGCATCGCCTCGGGCGCGGTGAAAGGCTAGGAGCAGGACATGGGCAATCTCACGAATGTTTCCGTACGCAATCTGCGCATCGACCTCGGCGCGAACACGGTGATCGACGAACTCGATCTCGATGTGCGCGCAGGCGAGTTCGTTGTGCTGCTCGGGCCTTCGGGCTGCGGCAAATCCACCTTGCTGCACAGCATCGCCGGCCTCGTCGACGTGACTGACGGCAGCATCGAGATCGGCGGCGAGGATATGACCTGGGCCGATCCGAAGGATCGGGGCGTGGCGCTCGTGTTCCAGTCGTACGCGCTCTATCCCACCATGAACGTGGAGCGCAATCTCTCGTTCGCACTGCGTATCAATGGCACGCCGAAGGCGGAGATCGACCGGCGCGTGAAGCGCGCCGCCGACATGCTGCAACTCGGGCCGCTGCTTTCGCGCAAACCCGCACAGCTCTCGGGCGGCCAGCGCCAGCGCGTCGCGATTGGGCGCGCAATCGTGCGCGAGGCAGACGTGTTCCTGTTCGATGAGCCGCTCTCGAACCTCGACGCCAAGTTGCGCACCGAATTGCGCCGCGAACTGAAGCAATTGCACCAGCAACTCGGCGCGACGATGATCTACGTGACGCACGACCAGGTCGAGGCGATGACGCTCGCCACGCGCATGGCGGTGATGAAGGGCGGGGCGATCCAGCAGTTCGGCACGCCGGCCGAAGTCTACGCGCGCCCCGAGAACCTGTTCGTCGCGACCTTCCTCGGCGCGCCGCCGATGAACCTGCTGCGTGGCAGGCTCGAAGCCGACGAAGGCCGGCTGCGCTTTCGTGGGACAGGCCTCGACGTGGATGTTTCCGCTTACGCGTTCAAGGGCACGCCGGATCCGACGCGTGCGTGCGTGCTCGGCGTGCGGCCGGAAGACGTGCGTGCAGGCGGTGCGGTGCGCCCGCACGAAACGGCTTGGGAAGGCCGCTTGACGCTCGTGGAGCCCATGGGCAATCATCGTGTCCTGTGGATCGAGCATCAGGGGGGGCAGATCGCGTCGATCGATCAGGACAAGACGCCGCTTGCGACTGAGGCGGCGGTGCCGTTCTCCATCGACGGTGCGCACGTTTCGCTGTTCGACGAAGAAACCGGCGCGCGCATTTGATGCATACAACCGATAAAGAAAGAGAGACCAGGAACGTGGCGACCCTGAAAGACGTGGCGGCGCTGGCCGGCGTGGGCCTTTCGACGGCTTCGCGGGCGATATCGGGCAACGGCCCGGTGTCGGCGGAGGCGGCCGCGCGCGTGCAGGCTGCGATCGAGCAGCTCAATTTCCGGCCTTCGTCCATCGGCCGGGCGATGGCCACGAAGTCGCTCGGCATCATCGGTATCTTCGTACCGACGTTTTTCGGCTCGTACTACGGCACCATCCTGAAGGAAACCGACACGCAGCTGCGCGCCGTGCGGCGCCACGTGGTGGTGGCCACCGGTTGCGGCGAGGCTTCGCCGCGCGAACAGGCCATCGAGGCCGTGCGCTTCCTGATCGGCCGCGATTGCGACGGCGTGGTCGTCATCAGCCACGATCTGTACGACGACGACCTGCAGATGCTGCACGCCATGCACCCGCGCATGGCCTTCCTGAACCGATCATTCGATCAGTTACCCGAAGCATCGTTTTGCGCCGATCACTTTCATGGCGGCGAGATGGCTGCGCGCACGCTCATCGAGCACGGGCACCGCGAGCTTGCGGTGATCGGCGGGCCGTCGACGTCATCGGACAATGCGGCGCGTCTGCATGGTTTTTTCGCCGAGCTGGCGCGTCACGGCATCGAGCGCAGAACCGTGCCGCATATCGTCTCGGACTTCTCGCCCGAAGGCGGCTATGTTGCGGCGGGGGCGCTTCTCGAACGCAAGCACCGCTTCACTGGGCTCTTCTGCGCGAACGACACGATGGCCATGAGTGCGCTCGCGCGCCTGCAGCAGGCAGGGTTGCGCGTGCCCCACGACGTTTCCGTCATCGGCTACGACGACGATTATTCAGCAGCCTACATGGCGCCGGCGCTGACCTCGGTGCACATTCCCACCGCGGAACTCACGCGCAATGCGGTGCGCTGGCTCATCAACCAGTGCTACGGCACACAGTGGCCGATCGAGCGCACGTTCCCGGTGAGCGTGACGATGCGTGAATCGGTGGCGCGGGCAAAGTAACGCGCACGTCGCGTGCATCGAATAGCAGTGGTGGAAGCGAAGGTGAGGGTGGGGAAGCTGCACCCGGGAGGCGGCAAGTCGCGTAAAATCGAACGCACTCCCAATCCCCACGTTTTCCATTCATGCCCGCGCAAGACCCGGCTGGTACGGTCAAGAAAGAAGAAGGCGTCGCCGTCATCGACCGCGCGTGTGCCATCCTGTTCGCGTTTCGCCCCGGAGACAGCGCGCTCACGCTCGCCGAACTCGCGGCGCGCACGGGCCTCTATAAAAGCACGTTGCTGCGGCTGGCCGGCGCGCTAATTCAGCATCGCCTGCTGCTGCGCCTCGACGACGGACGCTACCAGCTCGGCCCCGCCACGTTCGCGCTGGGCGCGCTCTATCAACGCAGCCTCAACATGGGCGATATTCTGCTGCCGCTCATGCGAGAACTGGCCGCCGCGAGCGGGGAAAGCGTTTCGTTCTACGTGCGCGACAACGCGGTGCGCGTGTGCCTGCATCGCGTCGATTCACATCATGTGGTGCGCCACCATGTGCGCGAGGGCGACGTGCTGCCGCTCGAAAGCGGATCCGGCGGCCACGCGCTGCTGGCATTCGGCGGCGAACCGGGCGAGCCGTTCGAGAGCATTCGTCACGACTTCTACTGCATCTCGATCGGTGAGCGCGACCGCGAGACCGCAGGCGTATCGATGCCCGTGTTCGGCGTTCACGACGCCTTGCGTGGCGTGCTCACGCTCGCCGGGCCGAGTTCGCGCATCGACGGGGCGTTCGTCGAGCGTTATCTCGACGCGCTGTTCGAGTGCGCGATACGCGCTACCGACGCGCTCGGCGGCGACTCGCGCGCGCTGCGCGCCGCCCAACGTGCGCACGCCGCGCACGCACGTCAGGACGCCTGAAGCCGCGCGCGGCTAGCGCAAACGCGGCGGGCGCGAGGCGCCGCCTGCACGTGCGCGCTTTCACGGTGCATTGATCAGGACTGCTAGAGATGTCGCTCCGGCGCGCCGGTATAGGCATACGGAATCTGGCGCGGCATGGGTCCCTTGTTACGCTCGCCGCGCCCGCGCTGCTCCCATGCGTGCGCAAGGATACCCACAGCGCGCGAGAGACAGAACACGCCGCGCGCCAGTTCGGGCGCAAAGCCCAGTTCGGCGTAGATGACGGCCGTTACGCCGTCGATGTTCATCGGCACGGGCCGGTCCTTGCGCTTTTTCAGCAAGTCTTCGATGCCGCGCGCAATCGCGGCATAGCGGCCCTTGATCGTACCGGACGCCACACGTGCGTCGACGAGTGCGAGCAGCCGTCCTGCGCGCGGATCGACGGGATGAAAGCGATGGCCGAAGCCCGGCAGATACTTCCCGTGAGTGGCAATGAACTCGTCTACGCCGGCCTCGACTGCCGCGTCGAACGGGGTGCCTGCCACGATGCGCGCCGCGATGTCGGCATAGAGTTCCACCGCCTGCTGGCCGGCGCCGCCGTGCACGTCGTCGAGTGCATTGAGCGCCGAGGCCATTGCGCCGTTGATCGGCAACCCGCAACTCGTGGCCATGCGCGAGATTGCGATCGAAGGGGCATGCGGCCCGTGATCGACCGAGGCCACGAGCGCCGCTTCGAGCAGCGTGGCCTCTTCGTCGCCGGGCAGCTCGCCGCGCAGCATCAGCCAGATCATCTGCGGGAAGCTCACGTTGCCGATCAGCTCCTGGATCGGATAGCCGCGCACCTTGATGGAGCACGGATGGATGTCGATGATCGAGGTGCTCCAGTAGTCGGCGCAAAGGGCTGCGAGATCGGGCGTGGTGGTGTTCGTCGTCGGCATGTCAGATCACTCCGTCGTGGTGGAGGGCGTCGATTTGCTCGGCTTCGTAACCGAGTTGTGCGAGCGTTTCGCGCGTGTGCGCGCCGAGCGTCGGCGCGGGAGTGGCGGGTGCTGCATCGGCATCGGCGAGCCGCAGGCCCGCGCGCGTCACGCGTTGCGCGGCTTCGCCCTGTGCCGGTTCGAACTCGCGGATGAAGCGCCGTTCGGCCAGATGCGGATGCGCGAGGATTTCGGGCACCGAGAGCACGCGGCCCACGGGCACGCCGCGCTCGAGCAGGCGCGTTTCCCAGTTGGCCGCGCTGTCTGCTGCGAGCGCGGATTCGATCTCGGCCTTGAGCGCTTCGCGATGCTGCTTGCGCGAATGGCGCGCGGAGAAGCGCTCGTCGCGCGGCAGGTCGGGGCGGCCGATCACCTCGCACAGGCTTTCGAACTGGCGCGTTTCGTTTGCCGCGATATTGAGCAGGCCCGCGCCGGTGCGGAAGGTGCCCGAGGGCGCAGCCGTGAAATTTTCGTTGCCCATCGGCGCGGGCTCGACCCCGGCGTTCAGATAGTTCGACACGACCCAGCCCATGGTCGCGAGCGTCGCTTCGAGCATCGAAACGTCGAGCCGCCGCCCGCGGCCGCTCGTGCGCGCGTCGACGAGCGCCGCGCAAACGCCGAACGCAGCGGTGAGGCCGCCCACGGTATCGGAGACGGGATAACCCACACGCAACGGCGCGCTGTGCGCGTCGCCGGTCACGCTCATCACGCCGGACATGCCCTGAATGATCTGGTCGTAAGCCGGGCGGCGCGACAGCTCGCCTTCGTCGCCGAAACCGGAAATCGCACAGTAGACCAGCGCCGGGTTCACTTTGGATAACTGATCGTATCCGAGTTCAAGACGATCCATGACGCCGGGCCGGAAGTTCTCGACGAGCACGTCGGCGTTGCGCACCAGATCGCGCAGAATGGCTTTGCCGCGCGGGTCTTTCAGGTTCAGCGTGATCGAGCGCTTGCCCGCATTCACGGCCACGAACGACGCGCCCATATTGCGTGCCGCGGCGTCCTTGTCGGCCCCGAGGCGGCGCGCCAGGTCGCCGCCTTCAGGATGCTCGACTTTGGTGACTTCGGCGCCAAAAAGCGCGAGTTGATAGGCGCAGAACGGACCCGCGAGCACATTCGACAGATCCAGGACGCGCACGCCGGCTAACGGGAGCATGGTTACAGCCTCGTATTGAAAAATTAGCGGGAGATATCGTCGAGCGCGCGATTCTTCGTGCGCGGCCCGAAGATGCCGATGGCCGCCATCACCACGATCATCGCGCCGGTGATCAGCGCGAAAACGCCTGGCACACCGAAGTGGCGCAGCGCGAAAGCGATCATGAAGCCCGAGAACATCGCGGAGAGGCGCGACATCGAATAAACGAAGCCCACGGCGGTGGCGCGCATGCGAGTGGGGAACAGCTCGACCTGGTACGCGTGATAGCCGACCGAGAGCAGCGTGCCGCCAAGCGTGATCAGCACACCGAGGAACATGAGCATGCCGGCCGACGTTTGCATGGCGAACAGCGTGCCGCAGACGGCGATGGCGAGCGCGGAGAGCACGACGAGCGTCTTGCGCTCGATGCGGTCGGCGATCACCATGCCGAGCAGCGGGCCGAACGGATTCGATGCAGCGATCACGAACGAATAGAGCAGGCTGTGCGTGACCGTGACGCCCTTGGAAACGAGCAGCGTCGGCACCCACGAGGCGAAGCCATAAAAGCCAATGGCCTGAAACAGATTGAACACGAGCAGCGTGATCGTGCGGCGGCGGTAAGGCGGCTGCCAGATCTCGGCGAAGCGCGCCTTGGCGAGCGTTTGCGCGCTGGCCGATTCGACGACAGGCGCGGGCAGCAAACGCCCGTGCTGTGCTTCGATCTTCGCTTCGAGCCTCGCGAGAATACGCGCGGCTTCTTCGGTGCGGCCGCGCTGGGCGAGCCAGCGTGCGCTTTCGGGCACGCGGCGGCGGATCGCCCAGGCGATGAGCGCGCCAAATGCGCCGAACATCACGACCCAGCGCCAGCCGTCGAAGCCGAGCGGCGCGCGCGGCACGAACCACCACGCGAGCAACGCGACGGCCGGCACCGCCGTGTACTGCACCAGATGCACGAACGCGAACGCGCGGCCGCGCATGTGCTTGGGCACGAGTTCGCTCACATAGGTGTCGATGGTGACGAGTTCGACCCCCACGCCAATGCCCGCGATGAGGCGCCACAAGTTGATGCCGGGTGCGCTCGTCTGCAGCGCCATGATGCAGGTCGCAACCGAATACCAAAGCAGCGATGCGGTGAACAAGGTACGGCGACCATAGCGGTCGGCAAGACCCGTCAGGCAGAACGTGCCGATGAAGAGCCCCGCGAACGAGGCCGCCACGAATGCGCCGAGACCCGAAAATCCGAAGAACGAAGCCGTAGTGGTCGAGTAGAGGCCGCTTTTCACGAGGCCCGGCCCGACATAGGCCGTGAAGAACAGATCGTAGAACTCGAACCAGCCGCCCAACGAAAGCAGGAGCACGAGCGTCCAGATGGTGCGCGTGGCCGGCAGGCGGTCGATGCGCGCGTTGATCTCGGCCGCACTCGCGGGCGCGGCGGCATCGTCCCGGAGCGGCGCGCGCGTCGCTCCGATTGGCAAGCTGGACATTGGAATCTCCTGAACTCTTCGTTTGCGTGTCTGTTCGTTCTATCTAACAGAACATCGTTCTAAAAATATGGCTCGATGATACTGCGAGGCGTTGAGCCAACCGACCAGGGCTTTTACTGAGAGCACTGCGACACACCTGCAGGGAGAGGGCGGTGGTCACGTGTTAGATAGGGCCGCCTTCTGGTGGCTAGCCGGGCATGTCGTTTGCTTCCAGCCCTTCGTTTTGTGCGGATGCTCAGTCAGGAGACGTCGTGAAGAAGAACGCTTTTCCCGGAGTCGTTCCTGCCACGTTCGCCTTGTCGCTCGGCGCCGCTATCGCTTTGGGCGGCTGTGCCCATCCGGAGAGCGCGGGGTACACGCAGGCGCAATCGAATGTTCCATCGCCGCTCACCGATCTCGGCACCGTCGAGGGAACCGCCGCCACGAATGCCGCACAGCCCGCCGTCGATCAGCAGGCAATCGACGCGCTCAATGCCATGGGCGCTTATCTGCGCACGCTGCACCGTTTCGAGGTCAACGCGGAAACATCAACCGACGTCGTGCTCGATAGCGGCCAGAACGCCGCGCTGCTGCGCCATACAGTTCTCAAGGTCAAGCGCCCCGACCGGCTGCGCGCCGAAATCACGGGCAACGGCAACGTGCGCGGGCTGGTCTATGACGGCCGCGAGTTCATGACCTTCAACGAAAAGAAGGGCTTTTACACACGCAATGACGCACCACCGACGCTCGATGGCCTCGTGCGCGAACTCGCGAATACCTGGCGTATCGAAGCGCCGCTCGCGGAGCTTTTCTATTGGGGCAACGGCAAGGACGACAACGCGGCGATCACGGCGGCGCAGGTGCTCGGCGTTGAGAAAATCGATACGCGCTGGTGCACGCATTACGCTTTTCAGCAGCGCGGCGCTGACTGGGAAATCTGGATCGAGCAGGGTCGACGGCCGCTGCCGTGCCATCTGGTCGTCACCGACACGACTCAGCCTTCGAGGCCCCGACACGAAGTGACGTACCACTGGAATCTGGCGCCGTCGTTCGCCGCGTCGACGTTCGCGTTCCATCCGAAAGCCGGGGCGAAGCAAATCGAACTGGAGCCGGCTGCCGCGCGGCCTTCGTTCGAGGAAGCTCAATGACCGGGCGGCGCGAGCAACCGGTCCCGATGATCGCGGGGCGATCGGGACCGGGTTGCTGACGGGCGACAATCCTTGCCAGACAGAGCCGTCTGTGGATTTTTCTGATTTAACATAAGATAAATTATCGAACTTTTGATTTGTAGTGGCTAAGTAGAAATGTCCGCTTTTGGCCAAGTTCAAATGTCCGCTTTCGAGTTGCCCGTAGCCTGACCGGCCGCTGGAGGTCCAGCGCCGGAGCTGCGATGGCTGCAACAGAACGGATAACCATGACGATGTGCGAGCTGGACAGATTCAAGGTCATTGAGGACGTGGTGGACGGCAGGCTTACGCCAACGCGCGCCGCGGAACGTCTCGGGCTGACGACCCGGCAGATCCGGCGGCTGGTGGCGCGACTCCGCGAGCATGGGCCGCAAG